>NZ_JBIAQL010000008.1:0-337128 GCF_042889045.1 Streptomyces sp. NPDC002701 | reverse complement strand
TTCCAGTTCGACGGCGGCCCGATGCGCTCACTGCTCCGCCAGATGCAGCCCGACAACTTCGAGGACATCTCCGCCGTCTCGGCCCTCTACCGGCCGGGCCCGATGGGCATGAACTCCCACATCAACTACGCGGAGCGCAAGAACAAGCGCCAGGAGATCACCCCGATCCACCCCGAGCTGGAGGAGCCGCTCGAGGAGGTCCTGGCGGTCACCTACGGCCTGATCGTCTACCAGGAGCAGGTGCAGAAGGCCGCGCAGATCATCGCCGGCTACTCGCTCGGCGAGGCCGACATCCTGCGCCGCGTGATGGGCAAGAAGAAGCCCGACGAACTGGCGAAGAACTTCACCATCTTCCAGGCCGGCGCCCAGAAGAACGGCTACAGCCCCGAGGCGATCAAGGCGCTGTGGGACGTGCTGGTCCCGTTCGCCGGCTACGCGTTCAACAAGGCGCACTCCGCCGCGTACGGGCTGGTCTCCTACTGGACCGCCTACCTGAAGGCGAACTACCCCGCCGAGTACATGGCCGCGCTGCTCACCTCGGTCAAGGACGACAAGGACAAGTCGGCGATCTACCTCAACGAGTGCCGGCGCATGCGCATCAAGGTCCTCCCGCCGAACGTCAACGAGTCCGAGCAGAACTTCGCCGCGCAGGGCGACGACGTGATCCTCTTCGGCCTCTCGGCCGTCCGCAACGTCGGGACGAACGTGGTCGAGTCGATCATCCGCAGCCGCAAGGCCAAGGGGAAGTACGGCTCGTTCCCGGACTACCTCGACAAGGTCGAGGCGGTCGCCTGCAACAAGCGCACCACGGAATCCCTCATCAAGGCGGGCGCCTTCGACACGATGGGGCACACCCGCAAGGGCCTCACCGCGCACTTCGAGCCGATGATCGACAACGTGGTGCAGGTCAAGCGCAAGGAGGCCGAGGGCCAGTTCGACCTCTTCGGCGGCATGGGCGAGGAGGACAGCAGCGAGCCCGGCTTCGGACTCGACGTGGAGTTCACCACCGACGAGTGGGACAAGGCGTACCTGCTCGCCCAGGAGCGGGAGATGCTCGGCCTGTACGTGTCCGACCACCCGCTCTTCGGCCTGGAGCACGTGCTGTCCGACAAGGCCGACGCGGGCATCGCCCAGCTCACCGGCGGCGAGCACGGGGACGGCGCGGTCGTCACCATCGGCGGCATCATCTCCGGTCTCCAGCGCAAGATGACCAAGCAGGGCAACGCGTGGGCGATCGCCACCGTCGAGGACCTCGCCGGCTCCATCGAGTGCATGTTCTTCCCCGCGACCTACCAGCTGGTGTCGACGCAACTCGTCGAGGACGCCGTGGTGTTCGTCAAGGGCCGCCTCGACAAGCGCGAGGACGTCCCCCGTCTCGTCGCGATGGAGCTGCAGGTCCCGGACCTGTCGAACGCGGGCACCAACGCGCCCGTGATCCTCACCATCCCCGCCCTGAAGATCACCCCGCCCATGGTCAGCAGGCTCGGCGAGATCCTCAGCCACCACCGGGGCGAGAGCGAGGTGCGGATCAGGCTCCAGGGCCCGAGCAAGACCACGGTCCTGCGGCTCGACCGGCACCGGGTGAAACCGGATCCCGCGCTCTTCGGCGACCTGAAGGTACTGCTGGGCCCGGCCTGCCTGGCCACCACCGGCTGACGGCTTCCCGGAACTGCGGCTCCCAGGAACTGCGCCGGGCCGGACCGGCGCGAGGGGCGCACCCGTGCACGGGTGCGCCCCTCGGCGTATGCCTGGGCCCGAACGGCCCGTGCGCCCGGCTCAGTTGTGGCCGAAACGCTTCTGGTGCTTACGGGCGACATCGGCCGGGCTGCCCTGGATCTGCGACACCGGCGACTGCTGCGCCTGTGCCGAGGACCGCTCGGACTGCTCCTGCGCCCGCTCGGGCTGCGACGAACGCTCCTGTTCGCCGCCCTGCTTGCGGTTCCTGTTCTTGGCCATGGTGCTGCCTCCTAGGGGAGATTCGGGGCCAGGGCCGGACTCAGACTCACATAGGCTGAGGAGGTACGCATGTCGGAGAATTACCGTGTGTGACAAGGGCTGTGGGAGCGCCGTGACCCGATCCGCCACGCCGAAGATCGAGTTCCGGCCGTTAACCTCCGCGTGGTCGGGCAGACTCGAAGCAAGCCCGAAGCAAACCTCCCGGAAAGAGGGTGGATCGCGTGGACCGCTGCATCGTCCTGGTGGACGCCGGTTACCTGCTCGGGGCCGCTGCCAGTCTCCTCGCCGGGGAACCCTCGCGATCCCGGATCACCGTTGACCACGCCGCCCTCATCCAAGGGCTGCGCGAGCGCGCCGAGTCCGAGACGGAACGGCCCCTGCTGCGCATCTACTGGTTCGACGGGGCCCCCGACCGGGTACCGCAGCCGGAGCACCGCCGACTGCGCGTGATGCCCCGGGTCACGGTGCGCCTGGGCGCGCTGACCCGCAGCGACGGGCGGTGGGCGCAGAAGGGTGTGGACGCCGCCATGCACGCCGAGCTCACGGAACTGGCGCGCAACCGCGCCTGCTCCGACGTCGTGCTCGTCACCGGGGACGGGGACCTGCTGCCGGGCATGATGGCGGCGAAGGAACACGGGGTCGCCGTGCACCTGTGGGCCGTGCAGGCCGCGGACGGCGACTACAACCAGTCCGAGGACCTGGTGGCCGAGGCCGACGAGCGGCGCGTACTCGACCGCATCTGGATCACCAAGGCCGTCCGGGCCAAGGATCTCGGCGGGGTCTGCGCGCCGCCGCCCGTGCCGCGGCCCGAGATCGCCGCGATCCTCTCCGCGCCGCTGCCCGAGTCCGCGCTGAGCTCCGCGCTCGGCTCGACGGCGGAGCGGCCCGCGGAGGAGGCCGAGCACGCGCAGGCCGCGCCCGGTGAGAACGGCACGGAGGCGCGGGTGCCGGCCGCCGCGAAGGGCGTTCCCACGCCGAAGGATCTGGCCGCGCTGCGGGCGCCGGTGGCGCCCGGCGGGCCCGGGGCGCAGCCGGCGGCCCAGCATCCCGCCAACGCGACGCTCCGGTGGTCGTCCGACAAGGGCTGGGTCGACCGGGACCGGCCCGGCAGCGCCGCCGAGAGCGCGGAGGCGGCGCTGCTGCCGACGCTCGCGCAGCTCACCTCGGCGGAACAGCGGTGGGCCGACCGGGAGGAGGACATCACCACGGTGGGGGGTGACCCGTTCGAGGTCGGGCAGGTGTTCGCGCGGCGGTGGATGGGGCGGTTGTCCGACCAGACGCAGCTGCCCAAGCTGTCCATGATGTATCCGCGGGTGCCGCACCGGATCGACGGGGAGTTGCTGCGGTATGCGGCGCGGTTCGGGTTGCTCGCGCACAAGGACGACCAGATCGACGAGCATGACCGGTATGCGATTCGGGCGGGGTTCTGGCGGGAGATCGATGTGCGGACCTCGACGGAGCATGCGGCTGCGGGGGAGTAGGGGTTTGTCGGTTGTTTTTCGGCCGCGGGTCGGTGGGGGCTGGTCGCGCAGTTCCCCGCGCCCCTGAAAGATTGCGCCGTTCCTCGCGCCCCCAGAGGGTTGCGACGTTCCCCGTGCCCCTGGGTCCCTGCGTTCCTGGGGGCAGAGGAACGGGTGATATCGGGTGTATGCCCGCCCCGGGCGTTGTCCGGGGGGTGGGACCCCGTAGTCTCGGGTCTCGTGAGTACGCGCGCCGCACAGGGAGTCCGGGACGGGCACGGTGGGGATGTCGTGTGCGCGGTGCGGGATCTCACCAAGACCTATCCGGCGGTGCGCGGCCGGCGCGGGGCACCCGGTACGCCCGAGGTGCGGGCCACCGACGGGGTGCGGCTCGACATCCGGCGCGGCGAGATCTTCGGTCTGCTCGGGCCGAACGGCGCCGGCAAGACCACCCTCGTACGCCAGCTGACCGGGCTGATGCGCCCCGACCGCGGCAGCGTCGAGATCCTCGGGCACGACATCGTGCGCCATCCCGAGCGGGCGGCGCGGATCCTCGCGTACCTCGGTCAGGAGTCCACCGCGCTGGACGAGCTGACCGTGTCGCTCGCCGCGGAGACCACCGGACGGCTGCGCGGCCTGGACGTGCGCACCGCCCGGGCCGAGCGCGACGCGGTCCTGGAGGAGCTGGGACTCACCGCCCTCGCCTCGCGGCCCCTCAAGAAGCTCTCCGGCGGTCAGCGGCGGCTCGCCTGCTTCGCCACCGCCCTCGTCGGCGAGCGGCCCTTCCTGGTCCTCGACGAGCCGACCACCGGCATGGACCCCGTGGCGCGCCGCGCCGTCTGGGGCGCCGTCGACCGGCGCCGCGCCGAGCACGCCACGACGGTCCTCCTGGTCACCCACAACGTCATCGAGGCGGAGACGGTCCTCGACCGGGTCGCCGTGCTCGACAGGGGCCGCGTCATCGCCTGTGACACCCCCTCGGGGCTGAAGGAGCAGGTCGCCGGCGAGGTGCGCCTGGAACTGGTCTGGCGCGAGCGCGCCCCGCTCGACGTGCCCGAGGTCGCGGCCCTGCGCGACCGCGCCGTAGAGTCGGGCCGTCGCTGGTCGCTGCGGCTCTCCCCGGAGGAGGCCCGTGCCGCCGTCGCGGCGGTGACCGGCGGCGCCGCCTTCGCCGCCCTGGACGACTTCACGCTCGCCACTCCGAGCCTGGAGGACGTGTACCTGGCACTGGGCGGCAGTGCCGGAAGCGTACGGGGGTTGGTCAAGGCATGAGCACGACGGCCTTCGCAGCCGTACGGAACAGGTACAGGACGACAGCCGAAGCGAACAGGAGCCGCTCGACGTGAGTGTCGTACCCGCCGAGGTCCTGCCCGGCGCAGCCCGCGCGGACGGGAACCGGGTCGTGGACACCCTCGGCACCGAGGGCGGTGCCCGTGCCGTGGCCACGCTCGGTCCGCGCGCGCGGATGTGGCCGGCGCTGGCCGCCGTCTACCGCGCGCAGCTCTCCCGGGCCAGGGTGGCGCGGATCCCCCTGCTGTTCGTGGCGACCTTCCAGTCCGTCGGGATCATGGTCCTGATGCGCGGGGTCGTGGACGGCGGCGGCGAGGCGCGGGCCGTGGTCGCCGGTTCGTCGGTCCTCGTGGTCGCGTTCGTCGCGCTCAACCTGCTCGCCCAGTACTTCGGCCAGCTGCGCGCCAGTGGCGGTCTCGACCACTACGCGACGCTGCCCGTGCCGCCCGCCGCCGTCGTGCTCGGCGCGGCCGCCGCGTACGCCTCCTTCACCGTGCCGGGAACGCTGGTGACCGCCGTCGTCGGCAGCGTGCTCTTCCAGCTGCCGCTGACGCACCTGTGGATCCTGGTCGCCGTCATCCCGCTCGCGGGCGCGGCCCTCGCCGGACTCGGCGCGGCGCTCGGGCTGCTCGCGCCGCGTCCCGAGCTGGCCACGCTGCTCGGCCAGCTCGGCATGTCCGCCGCGCTGCTGCTCGGCGTGCTGCCGCCGGACCGGCTGCCGACGTACATCCAGTGGGCGCGTGACCTGCTGCCCTCCACCTACGGGGTGGAGGCACTCGCGCTGACCTTCGGGCCGGACCCGGACTGGGGGGTCGTCCTGCTCGACCTCGCCGTGTGCGCGGGCGTCGGCGTCGCCTCGCTGGCGGTCGCGACCTGGGCCTACCGCCGGGCGGCCGTCCGGTGACGCGGCCGACGGGCGGGCCTGGCACGATGTCGGTGTGACCGCACCGCTGACTCCGCCTCCGCCGCCGAACCACCAGCCGCAGCACGACGCCTGGCAGGCGCCGCCCGCCGGGTACGGGCTCGGCCATGAGGAGGACGGCCCGGGGATGAGGACAGAGCTGCGCGAGGCCGCGGTCGTCGCGGTCGCGATGGCGGTCGGCGGGGCGCTGCTCGGCTTCCTGTGGTGGTGGCTCGCCCCGCACGTGCCGCTCGTCTCGGACAGCACCACGGTCTACCTCAAGGACACGGAGGGCGAGCAGGCGGTCGCCGTGGACGGCACTTTCACCCTGCTGGCGCTCGCGTTCGGACTGGTCAGCGCGCTGGCTGTGTTCCTCCTGCGGCGCCGGGGCGGGATCGCGCTCGTCGTCGCGCTCACCGTCGGCGGCCTGCTCGGCTCCCTGCTCGCCTGGCGTCTCGGCATATGGCTCGGACCCAGCCAGGACGTGGTCGGGCGCGCCAAGGAGGCGGGCGTGGGCGTCACCTTCGACGCCCCTCTGGAGCTCGGCGCCAAGGGTGCCCTGCTCGCCTGGTCCGTCTCGGCCCTGCTGGCCCATCTGGGCCTGACGGCCCTCTTCGCCCCGAGGGACCCGGACCCCTTCCCGGACCCGTACCACCCGCAGGCCCCCAAGATGTGACAACCTCACCGGCCCGCGGGCGGCTCACCGATCCGGCGGAGCGTTCACGCGGGCCGGCGCCCGTGGTTCGCCCGCCCCTTACGGACCCGCCACTTCCGCTTGCGCGTCTTCTTCGACATGCCCTCGGTACTTAACCGAGAACCCCGCTCCCGTCGAGGGGTCACGCACGCCCGACGGGAGCAACCACCGCGTCCGTGAGCTTCACGAGGTCGTCCGGAGCCAGCTCGACTTCAAGCCCTCGCCGCCCCGCCGACACACAGATGGTCGTGTGCCCGCGCGCGGACTCGTCCAGCACCGTACGCAGCCGCTTGCGCTGCCCGAGCGGCGAGATGCCCCCGCGGACATAGCCCGTGGTGCGCTCCGCGGCCGCCGGATCGGCCATCGCGGCGCGTTTGCCGCCCACCGCCGCCGCCAGCGCCTTCAGGTCGAGGGAGCCCGCCACGGGGACGACGGCGACCGTCAGGTCCCCGTCGACGTCCGCGACCAGCGTCTTGAAGACCCGGTCGGGAGACACCCCCATCGCCTCGGCCGCCTCCTCGCCGTACGAGGGGTGCGCCGGGTCGTGCTCGTAGGCGTGCACCGTGAACGCGGTGCCCGCCGCGGTGAGCGCCACGGTCGCCGGCGTTCCGCCCGGCTGCTGCTTCTTCGGCTTCTTCGCCAAGGGGTCCTCCCCACCAAGGGACCTGCGGTCCGGGCTCGGGTCAGTTGAGGCTCGTCGGTCCGCGCGTCAGCTCGGAGGCGGGCAGCGACGGCAGGTTGCGGATGATCGCGGTCTCCGCCCGCAGCAGCGTCAGCTCCTCGCGCAGCCGGGACGCCGTGTCCGGTGCCTGGAGCAGCCGCTGCTTCGCCGGGACGTCGAGCATCGCCGCCGCCGCGACCAGGTACGAGACCACGGCCGGCTCGTCCGGCAGGTCGGCCCCGGTCGACAGGGACCGCTCCCGCGCCCCCGCCAGCCGTTTCTGGTACTGCCGGAAGGCCCGCAGCACCCCTTCGGCCAGCGCGCCCGCCTCCTCGCCGGGCTCCTCCGCCAGCTCCTCCAGCTCGGCCGTCAGATAGGGCCCGGA
This sequence comes from Streptomyces sp. NPDC002701, assembly GCF_042889045.1. Lineage (NCBI taxonomy): Bacteria > Bacillati > Actinomycetota > Actinomycetes > Kitasatosporales > Streptomycetaceae > Streptomyces > Streptomyces sp. NPDC002701. Next base: position 329,781 of record NZ_JBIAQL010000008.1, on the reverse strand, counting down.
GGCGTCCACGGAGAGCAGCCGGACGCGGATCGTCCCGGTGGCCAGCACCTCGAAGCTGCCGTCGGCGCGTTCGCGGACGGTCGCGGCGTCGGCGATGCACCCCACCGCGTGGAACGCCTTCAGGGGCTCGTCGCCGAAGCCCGCCGAGGGGCCGCGCTGCAGCAGGGCCGTCTGGTCGGGCATGCCGGGCGAGGTGGCCGCGACCTCGTGGCCGTCGCGGATGGCGACGACGGCGAACCGGCGCGGTGCGTCCTCGGGGGTCTTCAGGAGATCGCGCATCATCGCGCGATAGCGCTCCTCGAAGATGTTCAGGGGGAGGACGAGCCCGGGGAACAGCACCGAGTTCAGGGGGAAGAGGGGAAGCCGGACGGTGGTCACGACGCGAAATCCTAGTGGTCACCCGAGGGTGCGGGGTCTGCGTGCTCACTCCGTGGATACGGGAGATCCCTGTTCCGTGTCCGCAGGGGCCTGTCCGCGGCCACCTGGAGCCGGATCCCGTCGCGCAGTTCGAGGAACTGGCCGAGCGGATCGTCACAGACGCGGTCCCAGGGGAAGGAGGTGGCGTACGGGCCGATCCGCCGCAGCTGTTCCAGCGCGTCCTCCCAGCGGCCGAGCCGGATCAGTACATAGGTGAGCAGGTTGCGGACCTCCGCGGGCCAGGGGTCGGCGTCCGCGTACCGGGCGGACAGGGCGATCGCCAGGTCGGCCGCCGAGTCGAGGCGCCGGCGGGGCACGGCGGCCTCGCCGTCCTGGAGCAGACAGGAGAAGGCGGCCCGCACGGGCAGCGCCTGGACGAGGGAGCCGGGCAGGGCGTCCTGCGCGGCCCGCTCGGCGAAGTCGAAGCATTCGCGGTGCGAGCCGTACCAGGCGGCGGACAGGTACTCCAGAGCGGCCACGTGGCAGCCGTAGTGGTGCGGGGAACGGCGTACGGCCTGCGCCCACAGCTGTTCGAACTCGGTGTGCGGGGCGTTCGTGCCCCGGGCGTGGTCCAGCGCGATCCGCCACGGCACCGGATCGCCGGGCTCGCCCTCTGCGGCGGCGGAGATCAGCGGCGCGACCTGCCGCAGCAGTTCGGCACGGGCCGGTGACCGCCAGCTCCGGCACACCGCGAGCTCGGCCCTGATCAGCGCCGCGTCCGGGTCGCGCGGAGCGGCGGAGCGCCAGTCGTCGAACCACTCGCCGCGGGAGAGGGCGAAGGCGGCGAGGCGGGTCGCGTACCGGTCCCGGTTCTCCCACTCGGCGGCCTCGCGGGTGGTGGACAGCAGTTTGCCCGCGGTGCCGTACTCCCCGCGGCCCGCCGCGACCAGGGCCGGACCGAGCCGCTCGTCCGGGGCGTCGAGCAGTACCTCGTCGTCGTCGGGCAGACCGGCGGCGAGACTCGAAGTGTTCCGCGCCATCCGGACCGTACGGAGGAGCGCTCGCAGCAGTGCCATGGTGCCGTCCATTGAATTCCGCAGGTCGGACGTGTGCCAGAGGGTGTGCGGTGACGCTTTCGTAACCGTGTTTCGGTTGCCCGGGCGAGGGTCAAGAGCGGGTAAAAGGTGACTGCCTCTCAGGTGCCGGGCGCCTGTCCGGCGGCCCCGCGAGGGCGGACCGCTCAGTTCCTGCGGAGCGTGCGGGTCGCGCCCGCCGCCACCGTCGTGGCCAGGATCCAGCCGAGCAGGATCACCGCCGCGGCCAGCCACTGCCAGCCGCCGCGCAGCTGCCAGAAGCCGACCTGGCCCAGGTCGATGACCGGCAGCAGCAGGTCCAGGGCGAACAGGGACGGGTTCCACGTCGGATGCTCACCGCGCTTGAGCGGCGGATGGTCGGCGTGCGCGAGGGCGATCGAGGTCGCCGCCCACAGCACGGCCATCCACACGGCCGCCCGCCCCGGCCGGTACCCGTAGGCGACCGTCCAGTCCTGCGCGTACCCCCACAGCTTGGCCGCGATCGGCAGGTTCTCGCGGCGGTGACGCTGCTTGGCGAGCAGCACCTCCCGCGCGTCCTCGTCCTCGCCGCCGTTGCGCAGCACCGTGGCGAGGCGCTCGTACGGCTCCGGGTTGTACTCCGGAGTGGCCGCGGCCACCCACTGCAGGCGCCCGGCCAGCGGGAACGGGCCGCGTGGCACCAGGTACTCGTACTGGAAGCCGGCCATCTGCAGCTGGCCGGCGCCCGGCCAGCTCGCCGCCTGGTCGATGAGGGTGACCACCCGGGCTCCGTTCAGCACGATCCGTCCGCGCTGCGGCCGGCGGCCGAGGAAGCGCAGCTCGGGCACCTGGACGCGGCGCAGCGAGATCTCCTGGTCGTCGCGGAGGGTGAGGCGGGCCTGCTCGAAGTCCACCGCGTCGCCGAACCGGCCGTCGTCGAGCCGGATCCCGCCCTCGCACTCGAAGTGCTGCACCCGGGTGCCGCGCGCCGGGGTCCGGCCGCTGGTCTGCACGGGGTCGAGGAGGCCCGCGGGGGTGAGGTACATGGTGCGCTCGACGGTCAGCTGGGGCGCGTTCAGTGCCCGGCGCCCGTAGGGATTGGTCAGCCGGCTGCCGCGCAGGCTGAGCGAGACGCCCACCTTCGCGCCGCGCAGGCTCAGCTCGCCGTGCGACTCCATCATCTCGGCCTGCAGGTCCTGTCCGACGGTCAGCCCGTCGCCGACCAGGGAGTTGCCGCGCCGGTCCCGGTCGATCACCGACTGGTTGAGCAGCAGGTCCGTGCCGATCTGCGCGTCGGTGAGGCGTATCCCGCGGTGGAAGCGGCAGCGCGGCAGGTGCAGATCGCCCTCGGTGTGCAGCCGGGCCGCCTCCAGCCGCGGTATCGCGCAGTCCACCAGCCGGACCGTCGTGAACCGGGACTCGGGCAGCAGGACCTCCCGGTCGAAGCGGCAGCCCTTCAGTTCGAGGTACGGCTCGACGGTGCCGCCCGCCAGGTCGAGGGCGTCGGCGATCCGCACCCCCGTCAGTTTGAGGGAGGCCACCCGGCCGTCGAGCGCGGGCGGCCCGTCCAGCAGCAGCCAGCACACGATCCGCGCCCGCACGGTGCGCTCGGGGCCCCAGGGGAGGCCGCCGTGCGGATCGTCCACCACGGCGTCCCCGGCTCGCAGGTCGTACACACTGCCGTTGCGGAACGCCTGCCACATGCCGGCCTCGGCACCGCTCAGGTCGTCGGGCAGCTCTCCGGCGCTGCGGCCGGCCCCGTCGGTCACGGTCTCCTCTTTCTCCCCTGCTACTCGCGGGTTTCGTACAGTCGTTCCTGTGATGCCCGCTGGGTGACCCGTTGAAAACTGAGAGTGACGATCGTCGCTCTGTGTGACCGTGAGCGGCGAAATCGGGCCATCCGCCGACCGGGGACCACGGCGCGTATCAGCGATTGATACAGCCGTCCGGGGCCCGGCGGCCGTCTGAGAGAATTGACCATGTGATCTCTCGAATCGATCTGCGCGGCGACGCCCTCCCCGAGGGTTCCGCCCTGCGCGACCTGCTGCCCCGAGCCGACTTCGACGTCTCGGCCGCCCTGGAGAAGGTGCGTCCGATCTGCGAGGCCGTGCATCATCGGGGCGACGCGGCGCTGATCGACTACGCGGAGCGCTTCGACGGCGTACGCCTCACGTCCGTACGGGTCCCCGCGCAGGCCCTCACCGACGCGCTCGACCAGCTCGACCCGGCTGTCCGCGCGGCTCTCGAGGAGTCCATCCGCCGCGCGCGCATCGTCCACCGCGAGCAGCGCCGCACCACGCACACCACCCAGGTCGTCCCCGGCGGCTCGGTCACCGAGAAGTGGGTGCCGGTCGGGCGCGTCGGGCTGTACGCACCCGGCGGCCGGTCCGTCTACCCCTCGTCCGTGATCATGAACGTGGTCCCGGCGCAGGAGGCCGGCGTCGGGTCGATCGCGCTCGCCTCGCCGGCTCAGTCCGACTTCGGCGGCCTGCCGCACCCGACGATCCTGGCCGCCTGCGCGCTGCTCGGGATCGACGAGGTGTACGCGGCCGGCGGCGCGACCGCCGTGGCGATGTTCGCGTACGGCACCGAGTCCTGCGCCTCCGCCGACATGGTCACCGGACCCGGCAACATCTGGGTCGCCGCCGCCAAGCGCTACTTCGCGGGCCGCATCGGCATCGACGCCGAGGCCGGTCCGACCGAGATCGCGATCCTCGCCGACGACACCGCCGACCCGGTGCACGTCGCCTCCGACCTGATCAGCCAGGCCGAGCACGACCCGCTCGCGGCCGCCGTCCTCGTCACCGACTCGGCCGCGCTCGCCGACGCCGTCGCCAAGGAGCTGGAGCCGCAGGTCGCCGCCACCAAGCACGTCGACGACCGGATCGTCCCGGCGCTGAACGGCAGGCAGTCCGCGATCGTGCTGGTCGACGGAGTGGAAGAGGGCCTGCGGGTCGTCGACGCGTACGGCGCCGAGCACCTGGAGATCCAGACCGCCGACGCGCCCGCGGTCGCCGACCGGGTCAGGAACGCCGGCGCGATCTTCGTCGGCCCCTGGGCGCCCGTCTCCCTCGGCGACTACGCGGCCGGCTCCAACCACGTGCTGCCAACCGGCGGCTGCGCGTGCCACTCCTCGGGTCTGTCGGTCCAGTCCTTCCTGCGCGGCATCCACATCGTGGACTACACGCGCGACGCGCTCGCCGAGGTCGCCCACCACGTGGTGACGCTCGCGGAGGCGGAGGACCTGCCCGCCCACGGGGCGGCGATCAAGGCCCGGTTCGGCTGGAAGGTGCCCGGCAAGTGAGCTCCTCCGCCGATGTCCCCGAGTCCCGCCGGGACGGCCTTCCCGTCCGTGACGAGCTGCGCGGGAAGTCCCCGTACGGCGCGCCCCAGCTCGACGTCCCCGTACGGCTCAACACCAACGAGAACCCGTACCCGCTGCCCGAACCGCTCGTCGAGCGGATCACCGAGCGGGTGCGCGAGGCCGCCCGCACCCTCAACCGCTACCCCGACCGGGACGCGGTCGAGCTGCGCACCGAACTGGCCGCCTATCTGACCAAGACGGGCAAGTACGTGCTCGGCGTTGAGAACGTCTGGGCGGCGAACGGCTCGAACGAAGTCATCCAGCAGCTGCTGCAGACCTTCGCCGGTCCCGGCCGCACCGCGATCGGCTTCGAACCCTCGTACTCGATGCACGGCCTGATCTCGCGCGGCACCGGCACGGGCTGGATCTCCGGACCCCGCAACGAGGACTTCACGATCGACCTCGCCGCCGCCGTCGAGGCGATCGCCGAGCACCGGCCCCACGTCGTGTTCGTCACGACCCCCAACAACCCCACGGGCAACGCGGTCCCGCCCGCCACGGTCCGCGCGCTGTACGAGGCGGCGCAGACGGCCAGGGCCGCGACGGGCGGGGCGATGGTCGTCGTCGACGAGGCGTACGTCGAGTTCAGCCATGGCGACTCACTGCTGCCGCTGCTCGAAGGCCGGCCGCACCTCGTCGTCTCGCGCACGATGTCCAAGGCGTTCGGCGCGGCCGGGCTGCGCCTCGGCTACCTCGCCGCCCACCCGGCGGTCGTCGACGCCGTCCAGCTCGTCCGGCTGCCGTACCACCTGTCGGCCGTCACCCAGGCCACCGCGCTGGCCGCCCTGGAACACACCGACACGCTGCTCGGCTATGTCGAACAGCTGAAGTCCGAGCGGGACCGGCTGGTCACCGAACTGCGCGCACTCGGCTTCGAGGTGACCGAGTCCGACGCCAACTTCGTCCAGTTCGGGCGCTTCGACGGCGCCGCTGGATCGCACGAGGCATGGCGGCGGATCCTCGACCGGGGCGTCCTGGTCCGGGACAACGGCGTACCGGGATGGCTGCGGGTCACCGCCGGCACCCCGGCCGAGAACGACGCGTTCCTCGACGCGGTCCGTGAGTTGCCGAAACCCCTGGCGGCCACCTCCACACCCCCGAAGGAGCAGAACGCATGAGCCGCACAGGCCGTGTCGAACGGAACACCAAGGAGACCTCCGTCGTCGTCGAGATCGACCTCGACGGCAGCGGGAAGGTCGATGTGTCGACAGGCGTCGGCTTCTACGACCACATGCTCGACCAGCTCGGCCGGCACGGTCTGTTCGACCTCACCGTGAAGACCGAGGGCGACCTGCACATCGACTCGCACCACACCATCGAGGACACCGCCCTCGCACTGGGCGGCGCCTTCAAGCAGGCGCTCGGCGACAAGGTCGGCATCTACCGCTTCGGCAACTGCACCGTCCCGCTGGACGAGTCGCTCGCCCAGGTCACCGTCGACCTCTCGGGGCGCCCCTACCTCGTGCACACCGAGCCCGAGAAGATGGCGCCGATGATCGGCGAGTACGACACGACGATGACCCGGCACATCCTGGAGTCCTTCGTCGCCCAGGCGCAGATCGCCCTGCACGTGCACGTGCCGTACGGGCGCAACGCCCACCACATCGTGGAGTGCCAGTTCAAGGCGCTCGCCCGGGCCCTGCGGTACGCCTCCGAGCGCGACCCGCGCGCGGCGGGCATCCTTCCCTCCACGAAGGGTGCGCTGTAAAGCCATGAGCGGCCTCTCCACCGTACTGATCGTCGTCGGGCTCTTCCTGCTCGGCGGGGTCTACTCCTTCGTCAAGCAACAGATGCCCAAGAGCCTGATCGTCCTGCTGTCGATCGGCGCGGCGATGTGTCTCGTGGCGGGCATCCTCCGACTGGAGGTGTGGAATTGAGTACGTCCTCCACCCCTTCGAAGCGCGTGGTCGTCTTCGACTACGGCTTCGGGAACGTCAGGTCCGCCGAACGCGCCCTCGCGCGCGCGGGCGCCGACGTCGAGATCACCCGCGACTTCGACCAGGCCATGAACGCGGACGGGCTGCTGGTGCCGGGCGTCGGCGCCTTCGCCGCCTGCATGGGCGGCCTCAGGGAGGCACGCGGCGACTGGATCGTGGGCCGCCGCCTCGCCGGCGGCCGCCCGGTCATGGGCATCTGCGTCGGCATGCAGATCCTCTTCGAGCGCGGCATCGAGCACGGTGTCGAGACCGAGGGCCTCGACGAGTGGCCCGGCTCGGTCGAGCCGCTCCAGGCCGACGTCGTGCCCCACATGGGCTGGAACACCGTCGAGGCACCGGCCGGCAGCGAGCTCTTCGCCGGCCTCGACGCGGACGCGCGCTTCTACTTCGTGCACTCCTACGCCGTCCACGACTGGGCCCTGGAGACCGCGAACCCCGCGATGCGCGCACCGCTCGTCACCTGGTCCACGCACGGCAAGCCCTTCGTGGCGGCCGTCGAGAACGGCGCCCTGTGGGCCACCCAGTTCCACCCCGAGAAGTCCGGCGACGCCGGAGCCCAGCTGCTCACCAACTGGATCGGAACCCTGTAGACCATGGCCAAGCTCGAACTCCTCCCCGCCGTCGACGTCCGTGACGGCCAGGCCGTCCGGCTCGTGCACGGCGAGTCCGGCACGGAGACCTCGTACGGTTCCCCGCTCGAAGCGGCCCTCGCGTGGCAGCGGTCGGGCGCCGAGTGGCTGCACCTGGTGGACCTGGACGCCGCGTTCGGCACGGGCGACAACCGCGCGCTGATCGCCGAGGTCGCCGGCGCCATGGACATCAAGGTGGAGCTGTCCGGCGGCATCCGCGACGACGACACCCTCGCCGCGGCCCTCGCCACCGGCTGCACCCGCGTCAACCTCGGCACCGCGGCCCTGGAGACCCCCGAGTGGGTCGCCGAGGTCATCGCCGAGCACGGCGACAAGATCGCGGTGGGCCTCGACGTACGCGGCACCACGCTGCGCGGCCGCGGCTGGACCCGCGACGGCGGCGACCTCTACGAGACGCTGGAGCGCCTCGACAAGGAGGGCTGCGCACGGTACGTCGTCACCGACATCGCCAAGGACGGCACCCTCCAGGGCCCGAACCTGGACCTCCTGAAGAACGTGTGCGCGGCGACGGACCGTCCCGTGGTCGCCTCCGGGGGCGTGTCCTCGCTGGACGACCTCCGCGCCATCGCCGAGCTCGTCCCCCTCGGTGTGGAGGGCTCGATCGTCGGAAAGGCCCTGTACGCCAAGGCGTTCACCCTGGAAGAGGCACTCGCGGCGGTGTCCGCATGAGCGCCGTACGACGCGTCACGACCGGCGCGCCCTGGGAGGAAGCCTTCGGCTACTCCCGCGCGGTGGAGCTGCCGAACGGGCTGGTGCTGGTCTCCGGCTGCACCTCCGTGGTGGACGGCCAGATCGCCGGCGGCGACCCGTACGAGCAGGCCGTCAACTCGTTCAACGTCGCGCTGGCCGCCCTGAAGCAGCTCGGCCTCGGCCGCGAGCACGTCGTCCGCACCCGGATGTACCTCACGCACGCCCGGGACGTGGAGGACATCGGCCGCGCCCACAAGGAGCTGTTCGACGAGGTCCGGCCCGCCTCGTCGCTGGTCATCGTCTCCGGTTTCGTGGACCCCGGTCTGGTGGTCGAGGTCGAGGTGGAGGCGTACCGGGAGGCTCCCGCGTCATGACCCTCGCCGTACGCGTCATCCCCTGCCTGGACGTCGACAACGGCCGGGTCGTCAAGGGCGTCAACTTCCAGAACCTGCGTGACGCGGGCGACCCCGTCGAGATGGCCAAGGTGTACGACGCCGAGGGCGCCGACGAGCTGACGTTCCTGGACATCACCGCGTCCTCCGGCAACCGCGAGACCACCTACGACGTGGTGCGCCGCACTGCCGAGCAGGTGTTCATCCCGCTCACCGTGGGCGGCGGTGTACGCACCGGCGAGGACGTGGACAAGCTGCTGCGGGCCGGCGCGGACAAGGTCGGTGTGAACACCGCCGCCATCGCCCGCCCCGACCTGATCCGGGAGATCGCGGAGCGGTTCGGACGGCAGGTGCTCGTCCTGTCGGTGGACGCCCGCCGGACGGACACCGGGTCCTTCGAGGTGACCACCCACGGCGGCCGCAAGGGCACCGGCATCGACGCCGTCGAGTGGGCGCACCGGGCGGCCGAACTGGGCGCGGGCGAGATCCTGCTCAACTCGATGGACGCCGACGGCACCAAGGACGGCTACGACCTGGAGATGATCCGGGCCGTACGCAAGCACGTCACGGTGCCGGTCATCGCGTCCGGCGGAGCGGGCAGCCTCGCCGACTTCCCACCGGCCGTCGACGCGGGGGCGGACGCCGTGCTGGCCGCGTCCGTCTTCCACTTCGGAGACCTGCGGATCGGCCAGGTGAAGCAGGGACTACGGGAGGCGGGCCATCCCGTGCGGTGACACGGTCCGGTACGGCAGAAAGGTGATCGAGAAAGAAAAGTTGCGCAGTTTTTATTGCGCAACTTTGGGCTTCGTCGAACCGCTGAATGGGCTGGGTACTGCCGGATTCGGGGCCGGTGCTGTCGTCGGGGATCGCGGGCGGGGCCGTCGCGATCGGGGCGCTCGCCCACGTGCCGACGGTCGCCGCCGCCGCCGTCGGGGTGGCAACCGCCGTCGGACTGCCTCGGGCTCGCCCCGCTCACGTTCCCGGTGACCGGTGCGGCCATCGCGCTGTGGGGCACCGGGCCCGTCTTCGTCGCGAGCGCGGCCGTGTGCGTGCTCGGCGGGCTGCTCGGCCTGGCCTCCCCGGCGCTGCGCCACGCGGAGCTTCCCGGCCAGGGCCGGGTGTGACCGCTCCGCGCACGACGGGGGGCGGGCCCGCCTTCAGGGGTGCGGGCCCGCGTGCGAGCAGGGTCCTAGAGACCCAGCTGCTTGCTCTCCTGGAGTTTGACGATCGCGTTCTTGTCGCCCTCCACCTCCACATCGGCCGCGCTCTGACGGCCATGGGCGAAGAGCACCAGCTCGGAGGGCTCGCCCGTCACCGTCACCACGGGAGTGCCCCGGTGTGCGACGGCCGTCTGCCCGTCCGGGCGCCGCAGGACCAGACCGGTGGGCGCGCCACGCCCCATCAGCCGGGCCGCGCGTTCGAGACGGGACCACAGGGCGTCCTGGAACACCGGGTCGAGCACGCGCGGGACCCAGTCGGGCCGGGCGCGGCGCACGTCCTCGGTGTGGACGTAGAACTCGACCGCGTTCGACGCCTCGTCCACCTGCTTGAGGGAGAACGGCGAGAACCGCGGCGGTCCCGTACGGATGAGCTGGATCAGCTCCTCGTACGGCTTCGCGGTGAACTCCGCCATCACCCGCTCCAGGCGCGGCGCGAGCTGTTTGATCAGGATGCCGCCGGCGGCGTCGGGGCGGCGCTCGCGCACCACGACGTGGGCGGCCAGATCACGGGTGTTCCAGCCCTCGCACAGAGTGGGGGCGTCCGGTCCCTCGGCCTCCAACAGATCGGCGAGGAGAAGTCGTTCACGCTTCGCATGGGTCGACATGTCTGCCAGCCTACGACCGCACCGGCCGTCCGCCCACTTCTCCCGGCCACCCATCTCGGTGCGGGCCCCGTCGCCCCTCTCGGCCGGTGGGCCCCGCCGCCTCTCTCAGCCAGTGGACGCCGTCCGGGTGCGGGCGGCCGGCGCGGCACAATGGTCGGCATGACCAGCACGCCCACGCCCGGCACACCCAGCGGCCTGGACCCCGAGATCGCCGCCCGCCTCAGGCGCGGCGCCGACGGGCTCGTACCCGCCATCGCCCAGCAGTACGACACCGGTGAGGTGCTGATGCTCGGCTGGATGGACGACGAGGCGCTGCACCGCACCCTGACGACCGGCCGGTGCACCTACTGGTCGCGCAGCCGCCAGGAGTACTGGGTCAAGGGCGACACCTCCGGCCACTTCCAGTGGGTCAGGTCCGTCGCCCTGGACTGCGACGCCGACACCGTGCTGGTCAAGGTCGACCAGGTCGGCGCAGCCTGCCACACCGGGGACCGCACCTGCTTCGACGCCGACGTGCTCCTGAAGGACGCCGGGGACGCGCGGGACACGGGGGGCGCCGGGGACGCGGGGGGCGCCGGTTCCGGCGTACCGGCCGTGGATCAGTAGGGTCAGCGGCCATGGACCTCGAGACCTTCCGCAAGCTGGCCACCGACCGGCGTGTCATCCCCGTCAGCCGCAAGCTCCTCGCGGACGGCGACACGCCCGTCGCGCTCTACCGCAAACTCGCCGCCGAGCGCCCCGGCACCTTCCTCCTGGAGTCCGCGGAGAACGGCCGCACCTGGTCGCGCTACTCCTTCGTGGGCGTCCGCTCGGCCGCCACCCTCACCGAGCGCGACGGCCGGGCGCACTGGCTGGGCACCCCGCCCGTCGGCGTCCCGGTCGACGGCGACCCCCTCGCGGCCCTGCGCGCCACCATCGAGGCCCTGCACACCCCGCACGACCTCACCCACGGCTCCGACGCGACCGCGTTCCCCCCGTTCACCGGCGGCATGGTCGGCTACCTCGGATACGACATCGTGCGCCGCCTGGAGAAGATCGGCCCCGGCGAGCGCGACGACCTGAAACTGCCCGAGCTCACCATGCTGCTCACCAGCGACCTCGCGGTCCTGGACCACTGGGACGGCTCGGTCCTGCTGATCGCCAACGCGATCAACCACAACGACCTCGACACGGGCGTCGACGAGGCTCACCACGACGCCGTGGCCCGCCTCGACGCCATGGAGGCGGACCTCTCGCGCTCCGTCTCGCAGCCGCCGGCCGCGCTCCCGCCCTCCGAACTCCCCGAGTTCACCGCGCTGTGGGGCGGCCCCGACTACCAGCTCGCCGTCGAGGACATCAAGGAACGCATCCGGGCCGGCGAGGCGTTCCAGGTCGTCCCCTCCCAGCGGTTCGAGACGCCGTGCACGGCGAGCGCGCTCGACGTCTACCGGGTCCTGCGGGCGACCAACCCCTCCCCGTACATGTACCTCTTCCGCTTCGACGGTTTCGACGTCGTCGGTTCCTCGCCGGAGGCCCTGGTCAAGGTCGAGGACGGGCAGGCGATGGTCCACCCCATCGCGGGCACCCGGCCGCGCGGCGCCACGGTCCAGGAGGACCAGGCCCTCGCCGACGAGCTGATCGGCGACCCCAAGGAGCGCGCCGAGCACCTGATGCTCGTCGACCTGGGCCGCAACGACCTGGGGCGGGTCTGCGAACCCGGCTCCGTGGAGGTCGTCGACTTCATGTCCATCGAGCGCTACTCGCACGTCATGCACATCGTGTCGACGGTCACCGGCAAGGTCGCGCAGGGGCGTACGGCCTTCGACGTACTCACCGCCTGCTTCCCCGCGGGCACCCTCTCCGGTGCCCCCAAGCCCCGCGCGATGCAGATCATCGACGAGCTGGAGCCCTCGCGGCGCGGCCTGTACGGCGGCTGCGTCGGCTACCTCGACTTCGCGGGCGACTCCGACACGGCCATCGCCATCCGTACGGCCCTGCTGCGCGACGGCACGGCGTACGTACAGGCGGGCGCCGGGGTCGTCGCCGACTCGGACCCCGTCGCCGAGGACACCGAGTGCCGCAACAAGGCCGCCGCGGTCCTGCGGGCCGTCCACACGGCCAACCGGCTCGGAAAGCAGGCCCGCCCGGACGCGCACCCGGACAGGTGACGATTCAGGGGGTGTAAACCGGGCATACCGGCCCGGTGCGACGTGGCTCACGTGCGTCCGGGTGACGGTTCGCCCGGAGTTCAGGCAATAGTGGGGTACGTGACTGCTGTTCCGCACCCCCGATCCGAAGCCTCCGGACCCGCCCGGGCCGGCCGTCGAAGCCTCGCCCTCGCCCTGCTGTCGGGAGCACTCGGCGCGGCCGTGGTGCTGCTCGCCACCCGGCGCGGCTGGTCGGACGGCACCGCGACCGTGGCCGGCGGCGACTTTCCGCTGAGCGCCACGGGCAGTGACGTCACGGGCGTCCCCGCCGCGCTGGCGATAGTGGGCCTCGCCTCGCTCGTCGCCGTCTTCGCCGTCAAGCGGGCCGGGCGGTGGATCGTCGCCGGGCTCCTCGCGCTCTCCGGCGCGGGCATCGTCGTCTCGGCGCTCCTCGGTGCCTCCGACAGCTCAGCGCTCGACGAGAAGGCCGCGGCGGCCACCGGTGACACGTCCGCGACGGTGGACGCCATGACGCACACCGCATGGCCGTACGTGGCCGCGGCCGGGGGTGCGCTGTTGCTGCTCGCCGGGCTGCTCGCGCTGCGGTACGGGAGGTCGTGGCCGACGATGTCGGGGCGGTACGAGCGGGAGGGGGCGCCGCGTCCTCGCCGGAGCCGGGCTCCGGTGGACCCCGAGCGGCCCGAGGAGATCTGGAAGGCCCTTGACCGGGGCGAGGATCCCACCAGCGCGTAGGCGTTCCACCGGGGGGCGGGTTGTCGGCCGCGGGCGGTTTCCCGGGTGCGGGCGGGCGAGGGCCGGCCGCGCCGTTCCCCGCGCCCCTTCGGGGGCACCCCGGGCCGGGGCACCGGTGGGGGTGCGGGACAATGGGAGTGAGCGTCCGGCTCATCCACACACAGCAACGAGGAGCAAGTCATGGCGGGCAGCAGCCACGGTCACACCCCGGCCGCCTGGACCGGTGTCACCATCGCCTTCATCGGTTTCTGCGTCTCCGGTGCCTTCATGGTGATGGCCAGCCCGCTGGGCTTCTGGGCCGGCATGGTCATCGTCGCCCTCGGTGGCGTGGTCGGCATGGCGATGCGCGCGGCGGGCCTCGGCCAGCCCAAGGGCACGCACCCGACCCACGACGTGGCGTCGGCCGAGAGCTGACCCAGGCCCGACCGGAGGCGGGCCAGGCTCTTCGAGCGCCGGGCCCGCCTCCGTCATGTGCGGCACAATGCGAGAGGTGAATGCCGACTCCCAGCGGGTGACGCCGGCCCCCGGCTCCGTGGCACGACGCCTCGCCGTGCCCGGCGGGCTCCTCGTGGCCGTCGCCGGCGCCTTCGCGTACGTGGGAACCGTCGACCCCAACGAACCGGGCCACTACCCCGCCTGCCCGCTGTTCCGGTACACGGGCCTGTACTGCCCGGGCTGCGGCGGACTCCGCAGCGCGTACGCCGTCGCGCACGGGGACCTCGGGACGGCGCTGGGAGCCAACGCGGTCGCCGTGTTCGGCTATCTGGTCCTCGCCGCCGTGTGGACCGTCTGGGTGGTCCGCTCGGTCCAGGGACGGCCGCTGCGCGTCGAACCTAGGCCGCCCCTGCTGTGGGCGCTGGGCGCGTTGCTGCTGGTCTTCACGGTTGTCCGGAACCTGCCGTTCGGTGGCTGGCTCCACCCTTGATCAATTGATGAACGTCCAGGTAGTGGGACCGGCGTCAACCGGATGTGAGGGCCGAGCCCTCCTGCGGATACCATCGCAGTGACCACTTGTCCCGTCCGGAGCGACGGAACCGGGGCACCCGAAGAACCGCTTCACCTCGGTACCGCTCCACCGCAGAACCGCTTCAACCGTTCACCGTCAGGGAAGGGGGCCGCTCGCGTGAGTGTGCTCGACGAGATCATCGACGGAGTCCGTGCCGACCTCGCGGAGCGGCAGGCGCGCGTCAGCCTCGACGAGCTCAAGGAGCGCGCCGCGAAGGCTCAGCCCGCCAAGGACGGTGTCGCGGCCCTGCGCGGCGACGGCGTCAAGGTCATCTGCGAGGTCAAGCGCTCCAGCCCGTCCAAGGGCGCCCTCGCCGCGATCGCCGACCCCGCCGCCCTCGCCGCGGACTACGAGGCGGGCGGTGCGGCCGTCATCTCCGTGCTCACCGAGCAGCGCCGCTTCGGCGGCTCGCTGGCCGACCTGGAGGCCGTCCGCGCCCGGGTCGACATCCCGGTGCTGCGCAAGGACTTCATCGTCACGTCGTACCAGCTGTGGGAGGCCCGCGCGTACGGCGCCGACCTCGCGCTGCTCATCGTGGCCGCCCTCGACCAGCCCGCCCTGGAGTCCCTCATCGAGCGCGCCGAGTCCATCGGGCTCACGCCGCTCGTCGAGGTGCACGACGAGGACGAGGTCGACCGGGCGGTGGACGCCGGCGCGAAGGTCATCGGCGTCAACGCACGCAACCTCAAGGACCTCAAGGTCGACCGCGGCACCTTCGAGCGCGTCGCCCCCGAGATCCCCGCGCACATCGTGAAGATCGCCGAGTCCGGGGTCCGCGGCCCGCACGACCTCATCGCCTACGCCAACGCCGGCGCCGACGCCGTCCTGGTCGGCGAGTCCCTGGTGACCGGCCGGGACCCCAGGACCGCCGTCTCCGACCTGGTCGCCGCGGGCGCACACCCCGCGCTGCGGCACGGACGGGGCTGACCCCAGCGATGCCCGCCGACCGCTGCGCCGCCGCGACCACCCGCCGGGGCTCCCGCCCCGACGGCGGTCCGGCGTGCGTGCGGTCCGCCGCCGAGAGCCCCTCGGCTGCCCGCGACCCCTACGCCGGGCTCGCCCGCGGCTGCCGTCCGCGCGGCTGCCGGGCGCCCGCGCGGCGCGTCCACGGGCGCCGCGTGCGGTACGTCATCGGGGACGAGCCCGGCCAGGTGAACGGCATGCGATGGCGCCGGCGCGTGTCACCTGCGGTGAGCTGAGCCGCGTCCGGGCGTTCCGCCGGATGCCCGTGGTGAACCCGCGGGCCGGTGGGGGCCTGTCGCGCCCCGCGGCGGAGCCGCGTACGTCACGGCCCCGCGCCCCTGAAGGGGCGCTGCCTCACCGAAGGTGACATGCGATCCACGTGATCCCATTCCTCCCCATCCCGAGGCCGACGCCCCTGCGAGGTAACCGTATGTCCAGCGAGTTCTTCATTCCCGACCCGGAGGGTCACGTCCCGAACGCCGAGGGGTACTTCGGCGCGTTCGGCGGCAAGTTCATCCCGGAGGCGCTGGTCGCCGCCGTGGACGAGGTCGCCGTCGAGTACGACAAGGCGAAGTCCGACCCGGAGTTCGCCCGCGAACTGGACGACCTGCTCGTCCACTACACCGGCCGGCCCAGCTCCCTCACCGAGGTCCCGCGCTTCGCCGAACACGCCGGGGGCGCCCGGGTGTTCCTGAAGCGGGAGGACCTCAACCACACCGGCTCCCACAAGATCAACAACGTGCTCGGCCAGGCGCTGCTCACCCGGCGCATGGGCAAGACGCGCGTCATCGCCGAGACCGGCGCGGGCCAGCACGGCGTCGCCACCGCCACCGCCTGCGCCCTGTTCGGCCTCGAATGCACCATCTACATGGGCGAGATCGACACCGAGCGCCAGGCCCTGAACGTGGCCCGGATGCGGATGCTCGGCGCCGAGGTCATCGCCGTGAAGTCCGGCAGCCGCACCCTCAAGGACGCCATCAACGAGGCGTTCCGCGACTGGGTCGCCAACGTCGACCGCACCCACTACCTGTTCGGCACGGTCGCCGGCCCGCACCCCTTCCCGGCGATGGTCCGCGACTTCCACCGCGTCATCGGCGTCGAGGCCCGCCGCCAGATCCTGGAGCGCGCGGGCCGCCTCCCCGACGCGGCCGTGGCCTGCGTCGGCGGCGGCTCGAACGCCATCGGCCTCTTCCACGCCTTCATCCCGGACGCGGACGTCCGCCTCATCGGCTGCGAGCCCGCCGGACACGGCATCGAGACCGGCGAGCACGCGGCGACCCTGACCGCGGGCGAGCCCGGCATCCTGCACGGCTCCCGCTCGTACGTCCTCCAGGACGACGAGGGCCAGATCACCGAGCCCTACTCGATCTCCGCCGGACTCGACTACCCGGGCATCGGCCCCGAGCACGCCCACCTCAAGGACAGCGGGCGCGGCGAGTACCGAGCCGTCACCGACGACGCGGCCATGCAGGCCCTGCGGCTGCTCTCCCGCACCGAGGGCATCATCCCGGCCATCGAGAGCGCCCACGCGCTCGCCGGCGCCCTGGAGGTCGGCAGGGAACTCGGCCCGGACGGGCTGATCGTCGTCAACCTCTCCGGCCGGGGGGACAAGGACATGGACACGGCCGCCCGCTACTTCGGCCTGTACGACACCGGGGCGGACGCCGTCGTCGAGGCGGACGCCGGCAGCGACACCGCCGAGATCGAGGGGGACGCCAAGTGAGCGGCAACGTACACCTGCTGAACGAGACGCTCGCCGGGGCGAAGGCCGAGGGGCGGTCCGCCCTGATCGCGTACCTTCCCGCGGGCTTCCCGACCGTCGACGGCGGGATCGCGGCCGTCAAGGCCGTCTTCGAGGGCGGCGCGGACGTCGTCGAGGTGGGGCTGCCGCACAGCGACCCCGTCCTCGACGGGCCGGTCATCCAGACCGCCGACGACATCGCCCTGCGCGGCGGCGTCCGGATCGCGGACGTGATGCGCACGGTCCGCGAGGCGTACGAGGCGACCGGCAAGCCCGTCCTCGTGATGACGTACTGGAACCCGATCGACCGCTACGGCGTCGAGCGCTTCACCGCCGAGCTGGCCGAGGCGGGCGGCGCCGGGTGCATCCTGCCGGACCTCCCCGTGCAGGAGTCCGCGCTGTGGCGCGAGCACGCCGAGAAGCACGGCCTCGCGACCGTCTTCGTCGTCGCGCCCAGCAGCAAGGACGCCCGGCTCGCCGACATCACCGCGGCGGGCTCCGGCTTCGTCTACGCGGCCTCGCTGATGGGCGTCACCGGCACCCGCGAGTCCGTGGGCAACCAGGCGCAGGACCTCGTCCGGCGCACCAAGGCCACCACCGACCTCCCGGTCTGCGTCGGCCTCGGCGTCTCGAACGCCGGACAGGCGCGCGAGGTCGCCGGCTTCGCCGACGGCGTCATCGTCGGTTCGGCCTTCGTGAAGCTGATGCTGGACGCCCCCGACGAGGCCGCCGGCCTGGACGCCGTACGCGCACTCGCCGCCGACCTCGCCAAGGGCGTGCGCGACACGGTGTGACGGACGGTTCGCTCACTCGAACGGGTGGACCTGGGGCCGGGGAGGCGCGGTGCGCCTCCCCGGTTCGTTCTGCGGGATGTGAGCGAGAAGAACCGTGAGGGAAAGCGCACCGCCCGCGAGCGGCTGGCGGAAGAGCGAGACAGACAGAAGACGTCGGACAGGCGCCGCCGGGTGCTGGTCGTGAGCGGGGCGGTCGTCGGCGTGCTGGCCCTGGCCGCCGTGATCGGCGTCCTGGCCGCGAACTCGGGCGACGACAAGGGGGACACCGCGGGCCCGCTGACGGCACCCTCGGGAGCAGGCGGCGAGGACAGCCTCGCCATCCCCGTCGGCAAGGAGAGCGCGAAGTCGACCCTCACCGTGTGGGAGGACTTCCGCTGCCCGGCCTGCAAGAGCTTCGAGGACGGCTACCGCGCGACGATCCACGAACTGACGGACGCCGGACAGCTGAAGGTCGAGTACCACCTCGCGACCCTGATCGACGGGAACATGGGAGGCAGCGGCTCCCTGCGCGCCGCCAACGCCGCCGCGTGCGCCCAGGACGCCGGGAAGTTCCCCGCGTACCACGACGTGCTGTTCCAGAACCAGCCCGCCGAGACGGACGACGCGTACGCGAAGAACAGCAAGCTGATCGAGCTCGCCGGCAAGGTCGACGGACTCACCACCGCCGCCTTCGAGAAGTGCGTCGGCGACGGGACGCACGACAGCTGGGTCGCCAAGTCCCACAAGGCGTTCCAGGGCGGCGGCTTCAGCGGCACCCCGACGGTCCTGCTGAACGGCAAGAACATCTACGAGGACCGCACGATGACCCCGGCCAAGCTGAAGCAGATGGTGCAGCGGGCCGCCGAGGCGTGAGAGACGGGCCCGCCGGGTGCGGGTGCGGTGCCGACGGTGAATGCGGGGTGTCACGGGGGTCGCTCGTGACACCCCGGTGGTTCCGCCGGTCTCGTTATGGACCCGTAGCCCGAGCGGGTTGCCGTACGTGCCGCCCGGCAGGGTAGCGTCGACTCCGCCATGGAACTTGCCTATATCCCCAGCCCCTCGCGCGGTGTGCTGCACCTCGGCCCCATTCCGCTGCGTGGCTACGCGTTCTGCATCATCATCGGCGTCTTCGTAGCCGTCTGGCTCGGCAACAGGCGGTGGGTCGCGCGCGGCGGCCGGCCGGGCACCGTGGCGGACATCGCCGTGTGGGCCGTGCCGTTCGGTCTCGTCGGCGGGCGGCTGTACCACGTCGTCACCGACTACCAGCTGTACTTCAGCGAGGGTCAGGACTGGGTCGACGCCTTCAAGATCTGGGAGGGCGGACTCGGTATCTGGGGGGCCATCGCGGTCGGCGCGGTGGGCGCCTGGATCGGCTGCCGCCGCCGTGGCATCCCGCTGCCCGCGTGGGCCGACGCCCTCGCCCCGGGCATCGCCCTCGCGCAGGCCATCGGCCGCTGGGGCAACTGGTTCAACCAGGAGCTGTACGGGCGCGAGACCGACCTGCCGTGGGCGCTGCACATCACGTCCGTGACGGACGGCCGCGAGCCGGGCTACTACCACCCGACGTTCCTGTACGAGTCGCTGTGGTGCATCGGTGTCGCGGTCCTGGTCATCTGGGCCGACCGCCGCTTCACGCTCGGCCACGGGCGGGCCTTCGCGCTGTACGTCGCGGCGTACTGCGTAGGGCGCTTCTGGATCGAGTACATGCGTGTCGACGAGGCACACGAGATCCTCGGCCTGCGTCTGAACGGCTGGACCGCGATCGTGGTCTTCCTCCTCGCCGTGCTCTACATCGTGCTGTCGGCGCGGCGCAGGCCGGGCCGCGAGGAGGTCGTCGAACCGGGCGCCGCCGACGGGGACAGCGACGAGGCCACCGAGGGCGGTACCGACGAGGACGCCACCGCGGTGAAGCTGGACAAGAAGTCCGCGGACGACACAGCAACCGCCGACGCCGATTCCGACTCCGCCGAAGCGAAGGAAGCGAAGAAGGACGAGGCGAAGGAAGAGTCGAAGGCGGCGGCCGACGAGGACAAGGCCGAGGTCAAGGACGAGGCCGGGTCGGCCAAGAAGTCCTGATCCGCGCGGGTACGTGGCAGGGGGCGCCCCGAGCACTCGGGGCGCCCCCTGCCACGTACCGGCCCTCTCTACTCCCCACCGGCTAGGTGCGGCGGGCCAGTGCCAGGGTGCGGTGGGCCCCCGCCACCACCGCCGTGTCGATGAAGCGGCCGTCGGGCAGAGCCTGGGCGCCGGGACGGACGGCTGCCGCTTCGATGACCGACTCGGCCCTCTCGATCTCCTCCGGGGTCGGGAGGTAGGCGGCCTCGATCACGGGGAGCTGGCGCGGGTGGATGGCCGCGCGCCCGAAGAAGCCCAGGGCGCGGCCGCGGGCGCAGGACGCGGCCAGCCCGGCGAGGTCGCGCACGTCGGGATGGACGGACTGGGGCGGTGCGGCGAGACCGGCCGCCCGGGCGGCCAGGACCACTCGGGAGCGCGGCCAGTCGAGGCCCGCGTCCTCGCGTACGCCGAGGTCGGCGCGGAGGTCGGTCTCACCGAGGGCGATGCCGCGCAGGGCGGGATGGGCCGTGGCGATGGCGTAGGCGTGCTCGACGGCCAGGGCCGATTCCAGCAGGGCGTACAGGGGGAGGCGCGGCGCGTTGTGCGCGGTGCGGCGGACCTGCGCGGGTGAGCAGACCTTCGGCAGGCGCAGCCCCGCGAGGGCCGGGAGCGCGGCGAGGACATGGAGGTCGGCCGCGGACTCGGGGCCGTCCAGGGCGTTGACGCGGACGTGCACCGGGACCGGGGGCCGCTCGGAGAGGAGGTCGGCGGTGGCGGCGCGGGCGTACTCCTTGCGGTCGGGGGCGACGGCGTCCTCCAGGTCGACGACGACCACGTCGGCCCCCGCGGCCAGGGCCTTCGCCATCGTCCCGGGGCGGTCGCCGGGAACGTACAGCCAGGTCAGCGGGGCGGCTGTCGTCTCGTCGGGGTGGTCCGTGGGGTCGGGGGCCCGGGTCGTCACAGGGCTCCCTCCGCCCGGAGCTTGGCGATGTCGTCGTCCGTCAGGCCGAGTTCGGTGAGGACCGCGTCCGTGTCGGCGCCGTGCGGGCGGCCGGCCCAGCGGATCGCGCCGGGGGTCTCGGTGAGGCGGAAGAGGACGTTCTGCATGCGCAGCGGGCCCAGTTCGGGGTCGTCGACCGTGGTGATCGTGTCGAGGGCCGCGTACTGCGGGTCCGCCATGACGTCGCGTACGTCCTGGACGGGGGCGACGGCCGCCTCGGCCTTCTCGAAGGCGTCGATGACGTCGGTACGGGTGTGCCGGGCGATCCAGGTGCCGACCGCCTCGTCGAGGACGTCGTTGTGGCGGGCCCGGTCCGCGCCGGTGGCGAACCACGGTTCGGTGATCAGGTCGGGCCGGCCGACCAGCCGCATCACGCGTTCGGCGACCGACTGGGCGGAGGTCGAGACGGCGACCCACCCGCCGTCGGCGGTGCGGTAGGTGTTGCGCGGCGCGTTGTTCTGCGAGCGGTTCCCGGTGCGGGGCTGGACGTGGCCCAGCTGGTCGTACCAGAGCGGCTGCGGGCCGAGGACCGTCAGGATCGGCTCGATGATCGCCATGTCCACGACCTGCCCGCGGCCCGTGCGGTCGCGGGCCGCCAGTGCCGTCATCACCGCGTACGCCGTGGCGAGGCCCGCGATGGAGTCGGCGAGCCCGAAGGGCGGCAGGGTCGGCGGGGCGTCCGGTTCGCCGGTGATCGCGGCGAACCCGCTCATCGCCTCGGCGAGGGTGCCGAAACCGGGGCGGCGCGCGTACGGGCCGAACTGGCCGAAGCCGGTGACCCGGGCGAGCACCAGACGGGGGTTGGCGGCCGAGAGCTCCTCCCAGCCGAGGTCCCACTTCTCCAACGTGCCCGGCCGGAAGTTCTCGACGACCACGTCGGCGGAGGCGGCCAGGCGCAGCAGGGTGTCGCGGCCGCCGTACGTGGAGAGGTCCAGGGTCATCGTGCGCTTGTTGCGGCCGAGCAGTTTCCACCAGAGGCCGATGCCGTCCTTCGACGGGCCGTGGCCGCGGGACGGGTCCGGCCTGCGGGGGTGCTCGACCTTGACGACCTCGGCGCCGAAGTCGCCGAGCATCGTGGCGGCGAGGGGACCGGCGAAGAGGGTCGCCAGGTCGAGGACGCGGAGGCCGGCGAGGGGGGCCGGGGTACTGGAGGGTGGGGTGGTCGCGGTCATGGGTGGATGGCCTCCAGGGGGCGGGTGTCCGGCCGGGTGCGCGAGCGGGTGGCCAGGCGGGCCGTCAGATGGGCGAGGGTGTCGAAGCCGGTGCCGTTGAAGTCGCCGACGGACGTGGCCAGTCGGTTCTTCAGGGGGGTCGTCCAGCGGGGCGGGAGCGCCTCCGGGGCGCCCGCGAGCAGGCCCGCGACCGAGCCGGCCGTCGCGCCGTTCGAGTCGGTGTCCCAGCCGCCCGACACCGCACGGCAGATGGAGTCCGTGAAGTCGCCGTCCGCGTGGGTGAGGGCGGCGGCGAGCAGGGCCGTGTTCGGAACGGCGTGGACCCAGTGGTAGGAGGAGTGGGCGGCGTGCAGCTCGTCGACCACGTGGTCGAAGTCGCGGTGCTCATTCGCAAGTCGGATGCCGTGGCGGATCGCCCTGGCCAGCCGGGAGCCCGCGGGGACGACGGTGAGGCCCGTACGGAGACAGGTGTGGATGTCGCTCGTGCCGGTGGCCGCCTCGGCGATGACCGCCGCCGTGAACATCGCGGCGTAGACGCCGTTGGCGGTGTGGGTGAGGGTGGCGTCCCGGTGCGCCTGTTCCGCGGCGGCCGCGGGGGCGCCGGGGTTGGTCCAGCCGTGCACGTCCGCGCGGATCAGGGCGCCGATCCATTCGCGGAACGGATTGCGGTGGCGGGCCGTCTGCGGGGGTTCGATGCCGTCGAGGAGGTTGCGGTAGGCGACGCGTTCCGCGGTGAACGTGCGGCCCGCGGGGAGTTCGTCGAGCCAGAGGCGGGCCACGTCCGTGGTGGTGAAGTGCCTGCCGTGGCGCTGGAGCAACAGGAGGTTCAGCAGCGGGTAGTTGAGGTCGTCGTCCTCGGGCATGCCGTCGATGTTCTCGGCGAGGGAGGTGGGGGCGGAGCGACGGTTCCAGGGGTACGCGGCCGTCAGCTCGGCCGGGAGGCCCCGTGCCGTGAACCAGCTGGTGAGGGGCCAGTTGCCGGTGGCGCGGGCGAGCCGGCGGATGCCGTCCAGGGGGAGCTTCTCCACCGGTTTGCCCAGCAGGCAGCCGGCGGCCCTGCCCAGCCAGGCTGCTTCCAGGGCGGTCTCCTCCCCGCCCCCACCCCCTCCCGAAGGTGCGGGCTGCGCCCCCGCCGGCGTTCCCGGCGCGGCGGGCCAGGCCGGGCACAGGGACCGGATCGCCACCAGGTCCGTCGGCTCGCTGTCCGCCAGGCCGCTGGGCAGATCCGCCAGTTCGTCCAGGAGGTCCAGGGCCAGGGACCGCAGGTAGGGGGAGGCCGGCACGGGGGAGGCGCCCGCCCGGGGTGGGGCCTCGGGGCCGGCGGCCCTTCGCCAGCGGGCGGCGACGGACGACGGCTCGCGGCCGTCCTGGCCCGCCTGGCGGAGTTCGTGGCCCAGCAGGTCCTCCGGCTGGACCCAGGTCAGGCGCAGGGGTGTCATGACAGCTCCGCGTACGCCGTCTCGTGGGCGCGGCGGCGGGTGACGTCACGGGCGAAGATCTCGCGGGTCACCTCCGTGAGCGTCGTCGCGGGAGCCCGCAGGTCCAGGCGGCTGGCCTCCGCGACCGTCTTCGCCCAGTCCGGCGGGATCTCCGCGCCCAGGGCCCCCGCGAGGGCGCCGGACATGGTGGCGATGGAGTCGCAGTCGCGGCCGTAGTTCACCGAACCCAGCACGGTGTGCCGGTAGTCGCCACGCGCGACCAGCAACATACCGAGGGCGACGGGCAGTTCCTCGACGGCGTGGATGCGGGAGGGGCGGCGGGCGCCCAGGGACGGGCTGCGGTAGTCCGGGCCGACCGTGTCGTAGGGCGCGACCGCCGCGCGCAGGGGGCGCAGCGCCGACTCGAAGTCCGAGTACCGCGTGGCCGTGTCGCAGACCGTCTCGATCGCGGCCCGCGTGCCGTCCTTCGCCACGGCGAGGCATGCCTCGACCACCGAGTCCGGCGTGGCGCCCGGGGAGCAGGCCGCCGCCACGGCCGCCGCGAAGACACCGGCCGCCTCGCGCCCGTACGACGACTGGTGGGCGCCCGCGACGTCGAGGGCCTCGGCGTACGCGCCCGCCGGGTTCGCCGCGTTGACCAGGCCGACCGGGGCCATGTACATCGCGGCGCCGCAGTTGACGATGTTCCCGGTGCCGGCCTCGCGCGGGTCCACGTGCGCGTGGTGGATGCGGGTCACCAGCCACTTCTCGGCGAGGAAGACCCGGTGCAGGGGGAGGGCCTCCGCCTCCAGTTCCGGGATCCAGCGGGGTGTCGTCATCAGGTCGGGCACCAGGTGCCGGGCGACGGCGTACGCGTCCAGGTGGTCGCGGACGGTCGCGTAGACCCGTACCAGCGCGTGCGTCATCAAGGTGTCGTCGGTGACGTGTCCGTCGCCCTTGTGGTACGGGGCCAGCGGGCGGGCCGTGCGCCAGTCGTCGCCGTGCCAGGGGCCGACGATGCCGTGGACGCGGCCGCCGTGGCGTTCGAGGATCTGGTCGGGGGAGTAGCCCTCCACGGGGCCACCGAGCGCGTCGCCGACGGCGGCTCCGACGAGGGCTCCGGTGATCCGTTCGTCGAGGGTGCCCGTTTCCTGGATTCTGGCGGTTTGAGACTTCATGCCCGGATCATCCCTCCGGGAGGGCCAGTTCCGTGGCTTCCAGCAGATCGGCGAGTCCGATGAGGTCCGTACCGGTCAGGCGCGGCAGCGCGCAGCCCGAGAGGGTGCGGCAGGCGTCCCGCCAGGCGGCGGGGATCGCGGCGCCGCCGCCGAGCGCGCCGGTCAGGGCGCCGGCGAGGGCCGGGGCCGAGTCCGCGACCCGGGACAGGCAGGCCGCCGCGGGTACCGCCTCCGCGATCCGGCCGTGCGCGGCGACGGCGAGCGCGAGGGCGACCGGGACGGTCTCGGCGGCGGCGATGCCGTAGCTGTAGACGTGGTCGACGATCTGGTGTTCCAGGAGGGGGACGAGACCGAAGGCTCCCTCCCCCGTCGCCGTGGAGTCGCGGGCGAGCGCGAGGGCGTGGCGGGTGTTGCGGCCGATCTCCGTCGCCTCGGGGAGTTCGGCGAGGGCCGCGGCCACACAGGCGTGCACGTCGGCGCCGCCCAGGGCGAGCGCCACGGCCGCGGCCATCGCGCGGGCGCCGTGCACGCCGTCGCCGTCCTGGGTGTAGCGGGCGTCGAACTCGGCGAGTTCCGCGGCGGCGGCGGGCTCTCCCGCGTGGGCGACGGCCAGGACGCAGGCCCGTACGCAGGCCGCGTCGTCGAAGTAGTGGGGGTTGTCGTGGCCGGAGGCGGGCGGGCGCAGTCCGGTGGCGAGGTTGCCGAGACCGGCCCGTACGGAGATGCGGGCGCGCAGCGGGAGGACGGCCGACTCGACCTCGGGGGCGCGGTCCGCTGCCGCGGCGACCTCACTGGCCACGGCGTTCCAGGACAGGTCGATGGCTGCGCGCATCCGGCGGTCCCGGCTCAGGTCGCCCAGCGCGGCGGTGTCCGCGGCGCGCAGGACCGCCTCCGCCGCGAAGGCCGCCCACTCCGCGTCGTCCGAGGGGCCGAGTCTGAGGGGTTCGGGTGGCTGGTTCAGGGCGATGGGGACGGGGAGGGTGGTGGTCGCGTTCTGTTCGGCGAAGGTGTCCAGTTCGCGGGTCAGGCGTCTTGTCCATTCGGGCATGCGGGTGGCTCGGTGTCTGGCGGCCGGCCAGCCTGCGGCGTCGCCGGCCGCCAGGCCCAGGAGGAGGCCCTCGATGCGGCCCTTGACGCGGCGGGGGCGGGGGTCGGCGGGGTGAGTGGGGGAGTGCGGGTGCGTCGTGGCCGGTCGCGCAGTTCCCCGCGCCCCTGAAAGTGGTGGTGGAGGGTGGTGTGTCGTGTGCGGGTCGGTGGGGGCCGGTCGCGCAGTTCCCCGCGCCCCTGAAAGTGGTGGCGTGTGGGGGTCTGTCAGTTCAGGGGTCACCGTGGGTCCTCGTCCGGGGTCAGGAGGTCCGCCACGTCCAGGACGTGGTGGCCCTGCATGGAGGGGAGGCAGCTGCCCTTGGCGGGGCCGATCGCCGCCGCCCAGGCGGAGGGGATCGCGGCGGCGCCGCGCGTGGCGCCGGCCAAAGCGCCCGCCACCGCTGCTGTGGTGTCGGCGTCGCGGCCCATGTTCACGGCGGTGAGGACCGCCTGCTCGAAGTCGCCGTCGGCGGCCGCGTACGCGCCGAAGGCCAGGGCCACGGCTTCGGGGGCCAGGTCCGTCCAGGGGTAGCCGCCGATGACGACCGCCGAACGGACCGCGCGTTCGCCCCGGTGCGCGCAGGCCACGGCCCGCCGCAGGGAGCGGGCCGTCCAGGAGTCGTCGGGGACGACGGCGAGGGCGGAGGCGACGACCGCGATCGTGGGGGCGCCGGCCATCGCCGCGGCGACGCCCGCCGCGACGGCCTGGCCGCCGTAGATGCCCTCGCCGTCGTGGCTCACCGAACCGTCGATCGCCACCAGCCGGGCCGCCTCCGCGGGGCGGCCCGCCGCGAAGACCCCGAAGGGGGCCGCCCGCATGGCGAGCCCGTCGCTCCAGGCGTGCCGGTGCTGCGCCGAGATGGGAGCGGCGAGCCCCCGGCGCAGGTTCTCCAGCGTGCCCCGTTCGCTGAAGCCGGCGCCCCGGAACGGGCCCTCGTCCCGGTCCGCGATCCACTGGTGCCAGGCCGCCTCCACGTGCGCGACCGTGAGTGCGGAACCATGGCGGGCGAGCAGCAGCCCCGAGAAGATCGCGTACTCCGTGTCGTCCGTCCCGGCCGGGCTCTCGGCCACGTACCCCGTGATGCGGCCCCAGCGGGCGCGGATCTCGGACGGTTTCATGTTCTCGGCCGGCGCCCCCAGCGCGTCCCCCACGGCCAGGCCAAGGAGCGCGCCGCGCGCACGTGCGCGGCGGGCGGGCGCGTCCCCGGGCGCCGGTACGGGCGGAACGCAGGCGATCGAAGCCATGGCGGTGCCTCTCCTTCGCGGGGGCCCGGGCGATCGGGGGCCCCTTTGCGCATGTGTCCCCACGGAGCGGTTCACCGGAGCCTCAGGCGCCTCAGCGTCACCCGGTCGACATCTGGGCGCTCGTCGCCACGGATGAGCAGTGGCCGCCAAAAGCGCAGGTAAGTACGGCCTTCCTTGCTGGCGGACGCGGAATGCGCGGCGTACTTTAGACGTTGTCCAAAAGTAGAAGTACTCGACCGAGTATGTCGGTCGCACAGCACGGGAGATCCCTGGCATGGCCATCATCGAGACCGAGGCGGCGCTCCACGAGGCGCACCGTGACAACCACACCCACCGGGACGTCAACGGCGGGTGGCTGCGCCCGGCCGTCTTCGGCGCGATGGACGGCCTCGTCTCCAACCTGGCGCTGATGACCGGTGTGGCGGGCGGAGACGTTACCCACCGGACCGTCGTCATCACCGGACTCGCGGGACTGGCCGCAGGCGCCTTCTCCATGGCCGCCGGCGAATACACCTCCGTCGCCTCGCAACGCGAACTCGTCGAGGCCGAACTCGACGTCGAGCGACGGGAGTTGCGAAGGCACCCGCTGGACGAGGAGCGCGAGCTCGCCCAGCTCTACGAGGCTCGCGGCGTCGACAGCGACCTCGCCGGCGAAGTCGCCCGCCAGCTCTCCCGGGACCCCGAGCAGGCGCTCGAGATCCACGCGCGGGAAGAGCTGGGCATCGACCCCGGCGACCTGCCCTCACCGTCGGTCGCCGCCGTGTCGAGCTTCGGCGCGTTCGCCCTGGGCGCCCTGCTCCCCGTCCTCCCGTACCTGCTGGGAGCGACCACCCTCTGGCCCGCTGTGCTGCTCGCGCTCCTCGGGCTCTTCGCCTGCGGCGCGATCGTGGCCAGGGTGACAGCGAGGTCCTGGTGGTTCAGCGGGCTCCGGCAGCTCGCGCTGGGCGGCGCCGCCGCCGGTGTGACATACGCCCTGGGCAGCCTGTTCGGAACGGCCGTAGGATGACGCGCACCGCCGGAACGAGCACCTATGCGGGACCCCGTATAAGTAGCCGTTACTCGGCGGTTTCGATTCCATGACCACGGGGCATGACCCGTAAGCGCTGCGGGCAATGACGCCCGCGCCGCACCATCAAGCAGTGGGTGACGTTGCCCGCCGCGATCGGGCCGACGGTCATTGATCTGTCCGAAAAGGTCCCCTTCTCCAGCCGCCACGAGCGGCCCGCCGTCGCACCCCGCGGCGTCCGCATGGTGAAACGCGGTATCCGGTTCACGAGAACCGCTCCATCATGTAACCTGCACGAAATTTTGCACTCCTCGCTCAGGGCCAACGTCGTCCCTCTGCCATTGCATATGCCACGACGACGACGGGAGAGCCGATGCGTACGCCGCGCCAGCCGTCCCAGCACTCCGCGAATGGCCAGAAGTGGTCCTTCATGGATGCTCGCCCTGCCGCGCAGGGGATGTACGACCCGCGTAACGAGCACGACGCCTGCGGCGTCGGCTTCGTGGCGACCCTCACCGGCGAGGCGAGCCATGCGCTGGTCGAGCAGGCGCTGACCGTGCTCCGCAATCTGGAGCATCGCGGCGCGACCGGCTCGGAACCCGACTCCGGCGACGGCGCGGGCATCCTGTCCCAGGTACCCGACGCCTTCTTCCGCGAGGTGGCCGGATTCGAGCTGCCCGAGGCGGGCTCGTACGCGGTCGGCATCGCCTTCCTCCCGGAGGAGAGCCTCGACGAGGCCGTCTCACGGATCGAGACGATCGCCGCCGAGGAGGACCTCACGGTCCTCGGCTGGCGCGAGGTGCCGGTCGCCCCGGGACTCCTCGGCGTCACCGCCCGCTCGACGATGCCCCTCTTCCGCCAGGTCTTCGTCACCGACCGTTCCAGCCAGGGCATCGACCTCGACCGCAAGGCGTTCGTGCTGCGCAAGCGCGCCGAGCGCGAGGCCGGCGTGTACTTCCCGTCGCTCTCCGCCCGCACCATCGTCTACAAGGGCATGCTGACCACCGGCCAGCTGGAGCCCTTCTTCCCGGACCTGTCCGACCGCCGCTTCGCCTCCGCGATCGCGCTCGTGCACTCCCGGTTCTCCACGAACACCTTCCCGAGCTGGCCGCTCGCCCACCCGTACCGCTTCGTCGCGCACAACGGCGAGATCAACACGGTCAAGGGCAACCGCAACTGGATGGTCGCCCGCGAGTCCCAGCTCGTCTCGAACCTCTTCGGCGCCGACAAGGACCTGGAGAGGATCTTCCCGGTCTGTACGCCCGACGCGTCCGACTCCGCCTCCTTCGACGAGGTCCTGGAGCTGCTGCACCTCGGCGGCCGGTCCCTCCCGCACTCCGTGCTGATGATGATCCCGGAGGCGTGGGAGAACCACGACTCCATGGACCCCGCCCGCCGCGCCTTCTACCAGTTCCAC
Organism: Streptomyces sp. NPDC002701; assembly: GCF_042889045.1. Lineage (NCBI taxonomy): Bacteria > Bacillati > Actinomycetota > Actinomycetes > Kitasatosporales > Streptomycetaceae > Streptomyces > Streptomyces sp. NPDC002701. The sequence continues at coordinate 300,575 of NZ_JBIAQL010000008.1, read as the reverse complement.
TCCACGATGATGGAGCCCTGGGACGGCCCGGCCTGCGTCACCTTCACCGACGGCACCCAGGTCGGCGCGGTCCTCGACCGCAACGGCCTGCGCCCCGGCCGCTACTGGGTCACCGACGACGGCCTCGTCGTCCTCGGCTCCGAGGTCGGCGTCCTCGACATCGACCCCGCGAAGGTCGTCCGCAAGGGCCGCCTGCAGCCCGGCCGCATGTTCCTCGTGGACACCGCCGAGCACCGCATCATCGAGGACGACGAGATCAAGGCCGGCCTCGCCGCCGAGAACCCGTACGCCGACTGGCTCGAAGCCGGCGAGATCGAACTGTCCGACCTGCCCGAGCGCGAGCACATCGTGCACACCCACGCCTCGGTCACCCGCCGCCAGCAGACCTTCGGCTACACCGAGGAAGAGCTGCGCGTCATCCTCGCCCCGATGGCCAAGACCGGCGGCGAACCCCTCGGCTCCATGGGCACGGACTCGCCGATCGCGGCCCTGTCCGAGCGCCCGCGGCTGCTCTTCGACTACTTCACCCAGCTGTTCGCCCAGGTCACCAACCCGCCGCTGGACGCCATCCGCGAGGAGCTCGTCACCTCGCTGCGCTCCTCGCTCGGCCCCGCGGGCAACCTCCTGGAGCCGACCGCCGCGTCCTGTCGCAGCGTCACCCTGCCCTTCCCGGTGATCGACAACGACGAGCTGGCCAAGCTCATCCACATCAACGCCGACGGCGACATGCCGGGCATGAAGGCCGCGACGCTCTCCGGCCTGTACCGGGTCTCCGGCGGCGGCGACTCCCTCGCCGCCCGCATCGAGGAGATCTGCACCGAGGCCGACGCCGCCATCGAGAACGGCGCCCGGCTGATCGTCCTCTCCGACCGGCACTCCGACGCCGAGCACGCGCCGATCCCCTCGCTGCTGCTCACCGCGGCCGTCCACCACCACCTCATCCGCACCAAGCAGCGCACCCAGGTGGGACTGCTGGTCGAGGCCGGTGACGTCCGCGAGGTCCACCACGTGGCCCTCCTCATCGGCTTCGGCGCCGCGGCCGTCAACCCGTACCTGGCGATGGAGTCCGTGGAGGACCTGGTCAGGGCGGGCACGTTCCTGCCGGGCGTCGAGCCCGAGCAGGCCATCCGCAACCTCATATACGCCCTCGGCAAGGGCGTCCTTAAGGTCATGTCCAAGATGGGCATCTCGACCGTCGCCTCCTACCGCGGCGCCCAGGTCTTCGAGGCCGTCGGTCTCGACGCGGCCTTCGTACAGAAGTACTTCAGCGGCACCGCCACCAAGATCGGCGGCGTCGGCATCGACGTCATCGCCCAGGAGGTCGCCGCCCGCCACGCGAAGGCGTACCCGGCCAGCGGCATCGCGCCCGCGCACCGCGCCCTCGACATCGGCGGCGAGTACCAGTGGCGCCGCGAGGGCGAGCCGCACCTGTTCGACCCCGAGACGGTCTTCCGCCTCCAGCACTCGGCGCGCAGCAACCGCTACGACATCTTCAAGAAGTACACGGACCGCGTGAACGAGCAGTCCGAGCGCCTCATGACGCTGCGCGGCCTGTTCGGCTTCGCCTCGGGCCGCGAGCCGGTCCCGCTCGACGAGGTCGAGCCCGTCAGCGAGATCGTCAAGCGCTTCTCCACCGGCGCCATGTCCTACGGCTCCATCTCCAAGGAAGCCCACGAGACGCTCGCCATCGCCATGAACCAGCTGGGCGCCAAGTCCAACACCGGTGAGGGCGGCGAGGACCCGGACCGCCTCTACGACCCGGCGCGCCGCTCCTCGATCAAGCAGGTCGCCTCCGGCCGCTTCGGCGTCACCTCCGAGTACCTGGTCAACGCGGACGACATCCAGATCAAGATGGCCCAGGGCGCCAAGCCCGGCGAGGGCGGCCAGCTGCCCGGCCACAAGGTGTACCCCTGGGTCGCGAAGACCCGGCACAGCACCCCGGGCGTCGGCCTGATCTCCCCGCCGCCGCACCACGACATCTACTCCATCGAGGACCTCGCCCAGCTGATCCACGACCTGAAGAACGCGAACCCGCAGGCGCGGATCCACGTGAAGCTGGTCTCCGAGGTCGGCGTCGGCACGGTCGCCGCCGGTGTCTCCAAGGCGCACGCCGACGTCGTCCTGATCTCCGGCCACGACGGCGGTACGGGCGCCTCCCCGCTGACCTCGCTCAAGCACGCGGGCGGCCCCTGGGAGCTCGGCCTCGCCGAGACCCAGCAGACGCTGCTCCTGAACGGCCTGCGCGACCGCATCGTCGTCCAGACCGACGGCCAGCTGAAGACCGGCCGTGACGTCGTCATCGCCGCGCTCCTCGGCGCCGAGGAGTTCGGTTTCGCGACCGCGCCGCTCGTCGTCTCCGGCTGCGTCATGATGCGCGTCTGCCACCTGGACACCTGCCCGGTCGGCATCGCCACACAGAACCCGGTCCTGCGCGACCGGTTCACCGGCAAGGCCGAGTACATCGTGAACTTCTTCAAGTTCATCGCCGAAGAGGTCCGCGAGATCCTCGCCGAGCTGGGCTTCCGCTCCATCGAGGAGGCCGTCGGCCACGCCGAGGCGCTCGACGTCGCCCGTGCCGTCGACCACTGGAAGGCGCAGGGCCTGGACCTGTCCCCGCTCTTCTACGTGCCCGAGCTGCCCGAGGGCGCGGCCCTCCACCAGACCGTCGAGCAGGACCACGGCCTGGCGAAGGCGCTCGACAACGAGCTGATCAAGCTCGCCTCCGACGCCCTCGCCGCGTCCAGCGCCACCGAGGCCCAGCCGGTGCGCGCCCAGGTCGCGATCCGCAACATCAACCGCACGGTCGGCACCATGCTCGGCCACGAGGTGACGAAGAAGTTCGGCGGCGCGGGCCTGCCCGACGACACGATCGACATCACCTTCACGGGCTCCGCGGGCCAGTCCTTCGGCGCGTTCCTGCCGCGCGGTGTGACGCTGCGCCTGGAGGGCGACGCCAACGACTACGTCGGCAAGGGCCTCTCCGGCGGCCGTGTGGTCGTCCGCCCCGACCGGGGCGCCGACCACCTCGCCGAGTTCTCCACGATCGCGGGCAACACCATCGCCTACGGCGCGACGGGCGGCGAGCTGTTCCTGCGCGGCCGCACCGGTGAGCGGTTCTGCGTCCGCAACTCCGGCGCGACCGTGGTCGCCGAGGGCGTGGGCGACCACGGCTGCGAGTACATGACCGGCGGTCACGCCGTCGTGCTCGGCGAGACGGGCCGCAACTTCGCGGCCGGCATGTCGGGCGGCATCGCGTACGTCGTCGACCTGGACCGCGACAACGTCAACGCCGGCAACCTCGGCGCGATCGAGGCCCTCGACGACACCGACAAGCAGTGGCTGCACGACGTCGTGCGCCGCCACCAGGAGGAGACGGCCTCCACCGTCGCCGAGAAGCTCCTCGCCGAGTGGGACAGCCCCGATGGGGGTGCGGCCCGCTTCAGCAAGATCATCCCCAGTACGTACAAGGCAGTGCTCGCCGCCAAGGACGCCGCCGAGCGAGCCGGACTCGACGAGTCCGCGATCACCGAGAAGATGATGGAGGCGGCGACCAATGGCTGATCCCAAGGGCTTTCTCAACCACGGCCGCGAGGTCGCCAGGACCCGCCCCGTGCAGGAGCGCGTCAGGGACTGGAACGAGGTCTACGTCCCGGGCTCCCTCCTCCCGATCATCCCCACGCAGGCATCGCGCTGCATGGACTGCGGCATCCCGTTCTGTCACAACGGCTGTCCGCTCGGGAACCTCATCCCCGAGTGGAACGACTTCGCGTACCGCGAGGACTGGTCCGCCGCCTCCGACCGGCTGCACGCCACGAACAACTTCCCGGAGTTCACCGGGCGGCTGTGCCCCGCCCCCTGCGAGTCGGCGTGCGTGCTGGGCATCAACCAGCCGCCCGTGACCATCAAGAACGTCGAGGTCTCCATCATCGACAAGGCGTGGGACGGCGGGAACGTCGCTCCCCAGGCCCCCGAACGCCTGTCCGGCAAGACGGTCGCCGTCATCGGCTCGGGCCCCGCGGGCCTGGCCGCCGCCCAGCAGCTGACCCGGGCCGGCCACACGGTCGCGGTCTACGAGCGCGCCGACCGCGTCGGCGGCCTGCTGCGCTACGGCATCCCCGAGTTCAAGATGGAGAAGCGGCACATCAACCGCCGTATCGAGCAGATGCGCGCGGAGGGCACACGCTTCCGTACCGGCGTCGAGATCGGCCGCGACCTCAACGCGACCGACCTGCGCAAGCGGTACGACGCCGTCGTCATCGCGGCCGGCGCGACCGTCTCCCGCGACCTGCCCGTCCCCGGACGCGAACTGAACGGCATCCACTTCGCGATGGAGTACCTGCCGCTCGCCAACAAGGTGCAGGAGGGCGACTTCGTGGCGCCCCCCATCACCGCCGAGGGCAAGCACGTCGTCGTCATCGGCGGCGGCGACACCGGCGCCGACTGCGTGGGCACCGCCCACCGCCAGGGCGCGGCCTCCGTCACGCAGCTGGAGATCATGCCCCAGCCGGGCGAGGACCGGGCCCCGCACCAGCCCTGGCCGACGTTCCCCATGCTCTACAAGGTGACCTCCGCGCACGAGGAGGGCGGCGAGCGGGTCTACTCCGTCTCCACCACCCACTTCGAGGGCGACGAGGACGGCAACGTGCAGTGGCTGCACCTCGGCGAGGTCGAGTTCATCGACGGCAAGCTGACGCCCAAGCCGGGCACGGAGCGCAGGATCCCCGCCCAGCTGGTCACCCTCGCGATGGGCTTCACCGGCACCGACCAGGAGAACGGGCTGGTCTCCCAGTTCGCCCTCGAACTCGACGAGCGCGGCAACATCGCGCGCGACGGCGACTACGCGACCAACGTGCCCGGCGTGTTCGTCGCCGGTGACGCCGGGCGCGGGCAGTCCCTCATCGTGTGGGCCATCGCGGAGGGCCGCTCGGCCGCCCGCGGGGTCGACCGCTTCCTGACCGGGACCAGCGAGCTGCCGGCTCCGGTCCGCCCCACGGACCGTTCCCTGATGGTCTGACGCTCCACCCCCAAGACGTCCCGTACAACGGCGTACGGAACTGAGCGCGGCGCCTGCCCTTTGTCCCCGACCGGACACTGGTGGGCGCCGTGGTGCGTGTGGGGGTGCGTGTGCGTGCGTGTGCGTCTGCGGGCCGGTGGGGGCTGGTCGCGCAGTTCCCCGCGCCCCTGGGTACCTCAGGCGCCAGCTCAGTCGATCTCGTACGGCTGGCCGTAGACCTTCCATGTCAGGGGGAGGTGGAGGTCCAGGTTCCCGTCGTAGAGGAAACGCCGCTGGGCCGTGTCCACGCGGGACGTGTCCCGGCCCTCGTCCTTCATCGTCTGGCGCCGCGTGTCGAGGAAGATGTCGAGGTACGCCTCCTCCTCGCCCCCCTCCGCGGGAGTGTCCGCCTGGGCGACGGCCCGCTCACGGATGCCGTAAAAGCCGGGATCGGTACCGGGCCCGTGCATGACCATCGCGTCGTAGTAGATGAACTGCCCGAGCACACCGAGCCCGTCGCGCTTCGCGAGGCGGACCGCGGGGTCGAAGTACACCCGGTCACGCTCGGCGTCCTGGACCCGTCGGAACGCCGCCTTCCCGGCCTCCGCCCGCCACGCCGCCTCGAACCCTGCTCCCAGTCCGTCGTGCGACGCGGATCCGTCCACCTCGCGGAGAGCGGGCAGATAGCGCGCCAGCCGGTTGCCCGGACGGTCCTTCGTGTACCGCTCGACCAGGACGAGCAGATCGTGCGTACCGGTGGTGAAGCCGATGATGCCCGCGGTGTACCCGCGCCCGTCGCCGATGTCCTCGACGTAGTCGTACTGGGCGCGCCAGTCGAGACTGGAGTTCTCCGCGCTGGACACGATCTGCTGCGCCAGGTCCTTCTTGTCCGGCGCGTCCAGTCCCGCGGACGAGGCCGGAGCCGAGGTCCGGGCGTCCGGGCGCGCGCCGTCACCGCTGCCGTCGGGCCCGGCGAAGCACGCCGCCACCGCGACGAGAGGGACGGTGACGAACAGCAGACGGCCAGCGCGTTTCATGCGCAAAGAGTACGATCGGCCCAGGGTGCCGTGCCGCATCGGGTGGAGTATCGGTGAGCGTCGGGGGAGGACCTGTGAGCGCGGACGAACTGACGCTGCTGCGGGCGGAGTTGGGCGCTCCGCTGCCGGAGGGGTTCGCCTCGCTGGACAGCGCGCAGGCCCTGCTGCTGACCGACGCGCTGCACCGGGCCCGCGAGCGCCGGGCGTCCGGACTGAACGAGGCCGTCGAGGACGCCCTCACCCTCGTACCTGCCCTGACCAGGGAACCTGTCCGCCGGATGCTCTTCCGTCACGGATGACCCGCGTGGACACACTGCGCGGCAGAGCCGAGAGGCTGAAGCTCGCACGGCTGCTGGACGCCGAGCCACAGCACCTGGCGTTCCTCGACGAACTGCCCGTGGACGACGTACGCCTCTTCCGTGAGCGGACCGTCGCCGCGCTCTTCGACGACGACCCCGGGCTGCTCGACCGCATCGCCGCCGTGACGAGACTGCTGCCCGCCGGGGTCGCCGCGGGCATCGCGCAGAAGGCACTGGGCCCGCGCCTGGCCGCCGCGCTCGCCGGGCGCCTCGAACCGGCGCGCGCGGCCGACATCATCGACCGGCTCCCGGCCCCCTTCACGGCCCGCTGCTGCCACCACGTCGACCCCCGCCGCATCGCCGGGATCATGGGCCGGCTGGACGACGACATCGTCGTACGCATCGCCCTCGTCCTCGCCGAACGCGGCGACCATCTCACGATGGGCCGGTTCGTCGGCCACCTGCGGGACTCGGCGCTGAAGAGCGTTCTGCCGCAGCTCGCGGAAACGACTCTGCTGCGCACGGGCTTCGTCATCGACCATCCCGAACGGCTCGGGCACATCGTCGCCCTGCTGGACGACGAGCGGCTCTCCGCCGTCATCGGGGCCGCCGCCGACCACGACCTGTGGCCGGAGGCCATCGCCGTCGCGAGCATGGCGACCGCGGAACAGCGGGCCCGGATCGCGTCACTGACCGCCGCCCAGCCCGAGGCCCGGCTCGACTCCCTGATCCGCGTCACCGCCGAGCAGGACCTGTGGGAGTCACTGCTGCCCATCGTGTCCCTCCTGAGCGAGGACGAGTTGCGGACCGTCACCACGCTGCCCGCACTGCGCGACCCGGTCGTGCTCGACGGCCTCGTCCGGGGGGTGGTGGCCACCGGGCTGTGGGGCGACTTCCTGCCGATGGTGCGGGTGCTGCCGCCCACGGCCCGGCGGGTCGTGGCGAGGGCCGCTGGCGCGCTGGACGACGCCGGACTCGACGCGCTGGCGCGCGGCGTCGACAAGGAGGACCTGTGGGAACTGGTGCTCCCACTCGCCGAGTTCATGGACGACACAACCGCCCGACGCCTTCTGGAACGAGCCGCGTTCGCCACCGAGTCGGGGCGGCTACGCAGATTCCCCGCGCCCCGTCAGTAACCGACTGGGCCCCCGTCGTCGGGGATGCTGTCGTGACAGGCGCGCGGTGACTCCGGGCCGCGGCCGGACTTCCGGCGCGCCCCCGCCCCATCCACACCCCCAGGGGGCGAGGAACGGCGTGGCCGGTCCCCGCCGGCCGTCGGCCGGAGAGCCGCCGTGCACACCCCTTTGGCTTCGCAGTGCCCCGTGCCACTCTGAACTGAGCCTATGGGGAGGGCCGCACATGGACGGGCGGAGCAACGGACGGAGCAGCACACGCCCTGAACGGGCGGGCAACGGCGAGAAGCTGGCCGACTGGGCCGACGGCCGACTGGGCATCCACACCCTCGCCAAGAACCAGATGCGCAAGGTGTTCCCGGACCACTGGTCCTTCATGCTGGGCGAGGTCTGCCTCTACAGCTTCCTCATCCTCATCCTCACCGGCGTCTACCTCACCCTCTTCTTCGAACCGAGCGGCGTGGAAGTCGTCTACCACGGCTCGTACGAGCCCCTCAACGGCATCGTCATGACCAGGGCGTACGAGTCCACCCTCGACATCAGCTTCGACGTCCGCGGCGGACTGCTCATCCGCCAGATCCACCACTGGGCAGCCCTCGTCTTCGTCGCGGGCATGCTCGTGCACATGATGCGCGTGTTCTTCACGGGCGCGTTCCGCAAGCCGCGCGAGCTGAACTGGGTGTTCGGCTGGACGCTGCTGTTCCTCGGCATCCTCACCGGCCTGACCGGCTACTCGCTCCCCGACGACCTGCTCTCCGGCACCGGCATCCGCTTCGCCCAGGGCGCGATCCTGTCCGTGCCGGTCGTCGGCACGTACCTCTCGTTCTTCCTCTTCGGCGGGGAGTTCCCGGGCCACGACATCATCTCCCGGCTCTTCCCGATCCATGTCCTGCTGCTGCCCGGCATCATGCTCGGCCTGATCGTCGCCCACCTGATCCTGGTCTTCTACCACAAGCACACGCAGTACCCCGGCCCCGGCCGCGACCAGAAGTCCGTCGTCGGCATGCCGTTCATGCCGGTCTACATGGCCAAGGCGGGCGGCTTCTTCTTCCTGGTCTTCGGCGTGCTGTCGATGATGGGCGCCATCGCCACCGTCAACCCCGTATGGGCGTTCGGCCCCTACCGCCCGGACCTGGTCACCACCGGCGCCCAGCCGGACTGGTACCTCGGCTTCTCCGAGGGGCTGATCCGGGTGATGCCGGGATGGGAGATCAACGCCTGGGGCCACACCCTGGCGCTCGGCGTCTTCATCCCCTTCACCCTCTTCCCGCTGATCCTCCTGGCGATCGGCGTCTATCCGTTCGTCGAGGCGTGGATCACCGGGGACAGACGCGAGCACCACATCCTGGACCGCCCCCGCAACGTTCCCACGCGCACCGCGCTCGGCGTGGCCTGGCTGAGCCTGTACGGGGTACTCCTGATCGGCGGCGGCAACGACATCGTCGCGACCCACCTGCACCTGTCGATCAACGCGATCACCTGGTTCGTCCGGATCGCCTTCTTCGTGGTGCCGGTGCTCGCCTTCGTCGTCACCAGACGCGTCTGCCTCGGCCTCCAGCGCCGCGACCGGGACAAGGTGCTGCACGGCAGGGAGTCCGGCACCATCAAGCGGCTGGCGCACGGGGAGTACGTCGAGGTGCACGAACCCCTCTCCCAGGCCCAGCGGTTCACCCTCACCCAGCACGAACAGGCGCCGCCCTACGACGTGGGCCCGCTCGTCGACGCGAACGGCGTCGAACGGAAGGCCAGGACCTCGCAGCGCCTGCGGGCCCGCCTCGCCCGGGCCATGTACGGGCAGAACGCGCACATTCCCAAGCCGACCGCCGAGGAGTACCGCGAACTCACGAGCAGCGACGACCACCACTGAACGGGTCCGGGTGAGTGCCGAGCACCAGCGCCCGGCAGGCGGCGGGACCGCCCCAGGCGGACCGCAGCGCCCGCGCCTTGGTCAGCCACAGCGAGAGGTCGTACTCCGCGGTGTAGCCGATCGCGCCGTGCAACTGCAGGGCCGTGCGGGCGGTGGCGTACGCCGCCTCGCACGCCGCGACCTTCGCGGCGGCGATGTCCGCCGGGTCCATCGACAGCGCGGCGCCGAACAGCAGCGGGCGGGCGAACTCCAGCGCGATCTTCGCGTCGGCCAGCCGGTGCCTGACCGCCTGGAAGGAACCGACGGGCACGCCGAACTGGTGGCGCCGCTTGACGTGGGCCACGGTCCGGTCGAGCAGGGCGAGACCCACCCCTAGGGCCTGGGCGGCGGTCGCCAGACGCGCCCGGAGCAGAGCGTCGGCTGCGCCCGCGGCGACCCGCGGCCCGGCGGCCAGCAGCTCACCTCCCGGGCGCGGGAGACAGAGACGGCGAGCGGGATCCAGAGACCGGCGGACCCCAGCCCCGTCCCCGCCACGGAACGACCCCGCCCGCGCCACCCACAACTCGGGAACCCCGCCCCCGCCCACGTCCCCGGCCCCTGCCGCGGATGCCGCATCTGCGGACACCCCGCCCCCGGCCGGCTCCGCCTCCGGCACGGTCACGACCAGCTGCACATCCGCCACGTCCCCGTCCAGGACGTACGGCCCCCCGCCCGGCAGCGCCACCGTGGCGACCGTCTCGCCGCGGGCCAGCCCCGGCAGGAACCTCTTCGCGGGACCCGGCCCGGAGAGCAGCGCGGCCGCCGCCACCGTCTCCACCAGCGGCCCCGGCACCGCATGCCGCCCCAACTCGACGAACGCCACCACGAGTTCGACGGGCCGCGGGCCGAGTCCCTCGTACGCCTCGGGGACCGCCAGCGCGAACACCCCCGCGTCGGCGAGACGCGACCACAGCGCACGCCCGGCCGCGGGGTCCCCGGCACTCCAGGACCGTACGACCGCGGGCGTGTCCGCCGCCGTCAGGAGCGCGTCCAGGGAACGGGCGAAGGCGGTCTGTTCGTCGTCCAGGAGGAAGCGCATCACCGGCGCCCCCCCGGCAGCCGCGGCAGACCGAGGAGCCGCTCGGCGACGATGTTCCGCTGGATCTCGTTCGTGCCCGCGTAGACGGGTCCCGCGAGCGAGAAGACGTACCCCTCGGACCAGCCCCCTCCGCCCTCGTCCGCCATCTCCCCGTCGGCGCCGAGGAGATCGAGCGCCGTCTCGTGCAGGGCGATGTCGTACTCGGACCAGAAGACCTTGTTCAGGCTGGACTCCGGCCCGAAGGGCTCGCCGTCGAGGAAGCGGGACGCGGCCGCGTACGTGAACAACTGGTACGCGCGGGCGCCGATCACCGCGTCGGCCACCCGGTCGCGGGTGACCGGATCCCGGCCGCGCTCGTGCCAGAGCGCGGCCAGCCGGGCGGCCGACGCCAGGAAGCGGCCCGGCGGACGGAGCGTCAGACCGCGCTCGTTGCCCGCCGTGGACATCGCCACCCGCCAGCCCTGGCCGGGCTCCCCGATCACGTCCTCGTCCGGCACGAACACCTCGTCGAGGAAGATCTCGGCGAAGGCCGGCTTCCCGTCCAGCCGGCCGATCGGACGGACGGTCACCCCCGGCGCCCGCAGGTCGAACATCAGGTAGGTGAGGCCCTGATGCGGCTTCGGCAGGTCCGGCTCGCTGCGGAACAGGCCGAACGCGCGATCGGCGAACGCGGCCCGCGACGACCACGTCTTCTGCCCGCTCAGCAGCCAGCCGCCGTCCGTACGCACCGCCCTGGACCTGAGCGAGGCGAGGTCGGACCCGGCCTCCGGCTCGGACCACGCCTGCGCCCAGACGACCTCGCCCCGGGACATCGGCGGCAGGATCCGCGCACGCTGCTCCTCGGTGCCGTGGTCGAAGAGGGTCGGCGCGAGGAGGCTGACGCCGTTCTGGCCGACCCGGCCCGGGGCGCCCGCCGCGTAGTACTCCTCCTCGAAGACCAGCCACCGGACGAGCCCCGAGTCCCGGCCCCCGTACGCGGCCGGCCAGGACACCACCGACCAGCGGTCCGCCGCGAGTTCGGCCTCCCAGCCGCGGTGGGCCGCGAAGCCCTCCTCGGTCTCCAGGGAGGGCAGCGGCACCGCCGGCACGTGCGCGTCGAGCCAGGTCCGGGCCTGCGCGCGGAACGCCTCGTCGGCGGGGGAGTGTGTGAGATCCACGGGCGCCGGCCTTCCTCGGAGCAGCCTTCCCTAACAAGTGTTTGGTAGGTTAGCGTGGGCCCATGACAGACGTCGAGGGCCCGGTGTACGAGCCCGGGCACGGGCTGCTGAAGGGACGCACCGCCGTCGTCACGGCCGCCGCGGGCGCCGGCATCGGCGGTGCCACGGCCCGGCGCTTCCTGGAGGAGGGCGCGCGCGTACTGATCAGCGACGCGCACGAGCGCCGGCTGAAGGAGTACGAGGCGCGGCTGGCCGGGGAGTTCGCGGGCGTCGCGGCGCTCACCTGCGACGTCACCGACGAGACCCAGGTGCGGGCGCTCTTCGGGGCGGCCCTGCGGATGCACGGGCGACTCGACATCGTGGTCAACAACGCCGGTCTCGGCGGGACGTCGGACCTGGTCGACATGACCGACGAGCAGTGGTCGAAGGTGCTCGACGTGACACTGAACGGCACCTTCCGCTGCACCCGCGCGGCCCTGCGGGCCTTCCGGGCGGGCGGCCACGGCGGTGTGATCGTCAACAACGCCTCCGTCGTCGGCTGGCGGGCCCAGGCCGGCCAGGCGCACTACGCGGCCGCGAAGGCGGGCGTGATGGCGCTGACGCGCTGCGCGGCGATGGAGGCGGCCGGGTACGGGGTGCGGGTGAACGCCGTCGCGCCGAGCCTCGCCATGCACCCGCACCTGGTGAAGGTGACGACTCCCGAACTGCTGGCGGAGCTGACGGCACGCGAAGCCTTCGGGCGGTATGCCGAGCCGTGGGAGGTGGCCAATGTGATCGTGTTCCTGGCTTCGGGTTACTCGTCGTATCTGACGGGTGAGGTGGTCTCCGTCAGCAGCCAACATGCGTGAGCGCTCCGCTGGTTGGGCGTGGTGGGTTGGTCTGGGCGGGGTGGGCTGAGTGAGCGGAGGGGGTGGGGAAGTGGGGAGGTGGGGAGGTGTCTGCGGGAGCGTCGTAGCTGGGCGCGCAGTTCCCCGCGCCCCTTCGGCGCCTTCGGCGGCCTCGGGGTTTGAGGGCTTGGGCGGGAGAATGGGGTCGTGACCAGTCAGAAGAAGTCCCAGGTGACTGCCTCGCCCGTGCGGCGGCGGGAGATTCTCGGCACCGCTGCCGAGGTGTTCGCCGAGCAGGGCTACAACGCCACCACCGTACGTAAGATCGCGGACCACGCCGGCATGCTCGCGGGCAGCCTCTACTACCACTTCGACTCCAAGGAATCGATGCTGGAAGAGGTCCTGCGGACCTTCCTGGACGAGCTCTGGGACGGGTACGACACCGTCCTGGAGGCCGGACTCGGCCCCCGCGAGACGCTGGAGGCCCTGGTCACCGAGTCGTTCCGGGAGATCGACCGGCACCGCGCGGCCGTCGCCATCTACCAGAAGGAGTCCCGGCAGCTCGCCGTGCAGGAGCGCTTCGCGTTCCTCGCCGAGTCGCAGCGCAAGTTCGAGAAGGCGTGGCTGTCCACGCTGGAGCGGGGCGTGGCCGCCGAGGTCTTCCGGGACGACCTCGACATCCGGCTCACCTACCGGTTCGTGCGCGACACCGTGTGGGTCGCCGCGTCCTGGTACCGGCCCGGCGGACAGCACAGCCCGGACGAGATCGCCCGCCAGTACCTGTCGATGGTGCTGGACGGGATCGCCGTACGGGACCAGTGACGAGAGCTGTCGATCCCAGGGAGTCACCATGGCCGAGGCATACATCGTCGAAGCGGTCCGTACGCCCGTGGGGCGTCGCGGAGGACGCCTGGGCGGGGTCCATCCGGCCGACCTGGGCGCCCATGTGCTGAAGGCCCTGGTCGCGCGCTCCGGAGTCGACCCGGCCGCCGTCGAGGACGTCGTCCTCGGGTGCCTGGACACCGTGGGGCCGCAGGCCGGCGACATCGCGCGGACGTCGTGGCTGGCGGCCGGGCTGCCCCAGGAGGTGCCCGGGGTGACGATCGACCGGCAGTGCGGCTCCTCGCAGCAGGCCGTGCACTTCGCCGCTCAGGGCGTGCTCTCCGGCACACAGGACCTCGTGGTCGCGGGCGGCGTCCAGAACATGACGCAGATCCCCATCGCCTTCGCCTCCCGCCGCGCGGCCGAGCCGCTCGGGCTCACGCAGGGACCGTTCGCGGGCAGCGAGGGGTGGCGGGCGCGGTACGGCGACGAGCCCGTCAACCAGTTCCACGGCGCCGAACTGATCGCGGCGAAGTGGGGCATCAGCCGGCGGGACCAGGAGGAGTTCGCCCTGCGGTCCCACCGGCGGGCGCTGCGCGCGATCGACGAGGGACGCTTCCGGCGGGAGATCGAGCCGCTCGGGGACGCCGCGGTCGACGAGGGGCCGCGACGCGACACGTCCCTGGAGAAGATGGCGGGTCTGCGACCGGTGGTGGAGGGCGGCACCATCACCGCCGCGTGCTCCTCGCAGGTGTCCGACGGTGCCGCCGCGATGCTGCTCGCCTCCGAGCGGGCCGTCCGTGAGCACGGGCTCACCCCCCGGGCGCGCGTGCACCACCTCTCCGTACGCGGGGAGGACCCGATACGGATGCTGTCGGCGCCGATCCCCGCCACCGCGTACGCCCTGAAGAAGGCCGGGATGTCGATCGGCGAGATCGATCTCGTCGAGATCAACGAGGCGTTCGCGCCCGTCGTGCTGGCCTGGCTGAAGGAGACCGGGGCGGATCCCGAGCGGGTCAACGTCAACGGGGGCGCGATCGCTCTCGGGCATCCGCTGGGCGCCACGGGCGTGAAGCTGATGACGACCCTGCTCCACGAACTGGAGCGGAGCGGGGGGCGGTTCGGGCTGCAGACGATGTGTGAGGGGGGCGGGCAGGCGAACGTGACCATCATCGAGCGGCTCTAGGCGGGTGTCGCGTTGTCGCAGGCGGGTGCGGGTGCGGGTGCGGGTGCGGGTGGGGGTGGGGGGCTTGTCGCGCCGTTCCCCGCGCCCCTAAGAGGGCGGGCCGGGGGCCGGAAGCGTGCGCAGCGTGTGCTCCGCCTCCGCCATCACCCTGTCCACCAGCGCCGCGCACGACGGCAGGTCCTCGATCACGCCCGCCACCTGGCCCGACGCCATCACCCCCAGGTCCGCGCGGCCCTCGACCATCGACGCGCGCAGCAGCATCGGGGTGTTGGCGGCCAACAGGACCTGGCTCCACGTCAGGTCCCTGCCGTGCCGCATCGCCAGGCCGTCGCGGACCATCCGGGACCAGGTGAGACCCGAGAGTTCGCGGAAGGCGGCGGCCCGGCGCACCGCCCGGGCCAGCGTTCTCGTACGGCCCGCCCCCTCCAGGGAGTCGACCAGCTCCGTACGGAGCATGCGGTGCGGCAGGCCGTCCACGGCGGTCGTCACCGTGACGTCGTTCACCGTGGCCGTGAGATAGCGGGCCTTCACCGCGTCCGGCACCGTCGAGTCCGAGGTGAGCAGGAAACGGGTACCCATGGCGACTCCCGCGGCGCCGTACGCGAGCGCCGCGACCAGACCCCGGCCGTCGAAGAAGCCCCCCGCGGCGACGACCGGGATGTCCACGGCGTCCACGACCTGGGGGAGGAGCACGGTGGTCGCCACCTCGCCGGTGTGGCCGCCGCCCTCGCCGCCCTGCACGATCACCGCGTCCGCTCCCCAGGCCGCGACCTTCTCGGCGTGGCGGCGGGCACCTATGGAGGGGATCACGACCACGCCCGCGTCCTTGAGCTCGGCGATCAGCTCACGGGAGGGTGCGAGCGCGAAGGACGCGACCCGTACGCCCTCCGCCACGATGATCCGTACCCGGTCACGGGCGTCCCCCGCGTCCGCGCGCAGGTTCACCCCGAACGGCGCCCGGGTACGGGACCGCACCTCGCGGATCGCCGCCCGGAGCCGGTCGGGCGTCATGGTCGCGGAGGCGAGGACGCCCAGCGCGCCCGCGTTCGCCACCGCGGACACCAGGCGCGGGCCCGCGACCCAGCCCATCCCGGTCTGCACGATCGGGTGCCGGACACCGACGAGCCTGGTCAGCGCGGTCTCCATCAGCCTTTGACCTCACGATCGCGCAGTCCCCGCGGGTCGATGACCTCGCGGATCGCCGTCAGCTCCGCCGGGGACGGCTCGCGGGTGTACGGGACGTCGTCCGGGACGGCCGGCTCGAAGCCCGTCGCCGCGACGACCTCCTCGACCGTCACGCCCGGGTGGAGGGAGGCGAGCCGCATCGAGTGGTCCGGGGTCGCGAAGTCGAACACCCCCAGATTCGAGACCACCCGCGGGATGCGGTGGAAGCGGGTCGCCGAGGGCCCGGCCGTGGCGGCGCTGTCGTACCCCACCCCGCCGATCATGTCGACCTTCGCCACGAAGACCCGCCGGGAGTGCTTCGGCACCCAGTAACTGACCGGGTTGTTCAGCGTGTTGACGGGACCGCCGCGCACTCCGAGCAACTGGCGGGCGGGGCGCTCCCAGTCGCCCACGCACGAGATGTTCTGGTTGCCGAAGCGGTCGAGCTGGCTCGCGCCCATCATCACGTGCCGACGCCCGCCGGTCACCAGCGCCAGATGCTGCCGGTACGGCAACCACCCCTCCACCGTGCCGTCGGGATCCACCAGCAGCGCCTCGCCGTCGGTGAGGAGCAGGTCGGGCGAGAAGGTGCGCCTGGCGAGGCGGGCGCCGATCGACGGGATGAGGCCCATCGGACTGGCCAGCACCTCGCCGTCGCCCCGCCACGCCTCGGCGCAGGCGATCACGCAGTACTCGGCACGGGTGACGCGCGGCCGGGAACCAGCCGGGGAGGTGCCCGACGCCGTGCTCATCGCCGCTCCTCGTGCCACGCCCCCACGGCGGTCCGGTAGGCGTGCTCGTCGCCCGAGAGGAACCGGTCGGCGAACTCGGGCCAGGGCGTCGACGCGTACAGCCGCTGGAACGCCTCGTCCCGGTCGTGGTCGGGGGCGCACGACGTGAAGTGCGCCCCGCCCGGCGCCTCCACCACACCACTCACATGGAGCCGCTTGACGAGCAGGGTCTGCGGGGGCGCCGCCTTCGTCAGCTCCGCCGTGTCGACGATCCGCTCGCAGGACACGTACGCCGTCCGGGCCGCCTCGCAGAACAGGTCGTCGAAGTACGGGTCGGGGCCCAGGTACTGGCCGTTGCCCGCACGGTCGGCGCGGTTCACATGGACCAGCGCCGCGTCCAGGGACAGGGCCGGCATGGCGACGAAGGTCTCGTGCACACCCGTCGACTCGTCCTCGTACGGAGAGGTGACCGTGCGCAGACCGGGGTTGACCCGCATCACGTCCGAGCCGAGGCCGGCCCGCACCGGCAGGAACGGAAGCCGGCCGGCGGCTGCCCGCAGCCCCGACATGAACATCGCCTCGTCGATCTCCATCAGGCCGAGGGAGCCGCTCTCCCGGGCCGCCCGGTAGTGCGGTTCCAGCGGGATCGAGTCGAGCGTCGCGAACGGGGCGACCAGTTTCCGTATCCGCCCGGCGGCCGCGAGCATGCCGACGTCCGGGCCGCCGTACGAGACGACCGTGAGATCGGTGACCGGGGAGCGGAGCAGTGCCCGCACCAGCGCCATCGGTTTGCGGCGGGAACCCCAGCCTCCGATGCCGAGGGTCATCCCGCTCTCCAGCCGGGCGACGGCCTCGTCGGCGGTCATCGTCTTGTCACCCATTCACCCGTCCCCCTTTCCGGTCTTCTCGGTCCTTCCGGCCTTTCGGGCCTTTCCGGCCTCTCCGAAGGTGTCGCGGACCCGGCCGCCCACGCCGCCGAGGGCCGCCTCGAACGTGAAGCCCTGCTCGAAGCGGTAACCGCGGCGGACGTCGACGGGGTCGATGCCGTTGATCGCGGCCTTGGCGAGCCGGATCAGCTGTCCGTCCTTGTCCGCTATCTCACGGGCCAGCTCCAGCACGGCGGCGCGCAGTCCCGCACGCGGCACGACCCGCCACACCGACCCGTGCCCGTGCAGCTCGGCCGCGGTCGCCGTGCGCGACGTGTAGTACAGCGCGCGCATCAGATGCCGGGGCACCAGCCGCGACAGGTGCGTGGCCGCGCCCAGCGCGCCCCGGTTCAGCTCGGGCACACCGAAGGTGGCGTCCTCGCTCGCCACGATCGCGTCCGCGTTGCCCACCAGTCCTATCCCGCCGCCCAGACAGAAGCCGTGCACCTCCGCCACCACCGGCACCTCGCACTCGTACACGGCCGCGAAAGCCTCGGCGCACCCGCGGTTGGCGCCGAGCAGGGCGCTGTCGCCCTGCGCCTGTATCTCCTTGATGTCCACGCCCGCGTTGAACCCCCGCCCCTCGGCGGCCAGCACCACACAGCGGATCCCGGCGTCGAGGCCCGTCGTGCGCACGGCGGCGGCCAGCTCGGACCAGCCACGCACCGGCAGGGCGTTCACCGGCGGGAAGTCGACCGTGACGACGGCGATCCCTTTTTCCGGGGACGAGGTGGAGACACCCATGGGCACATCAGCTACCTTTCCACCAAACGTTTGTTAGGTGCGATCTGATCCGAAGGTAACAGCGAACACCGACGAGCGGGAGGCCCTGTGGACAAGCGGCTCGTGGTGGTCACCGGCGGGACCAGGGGCGTCGGTGCCGGAATCGCCCGCGCCTTCGCCGAGCAGGGCGACGAGGTCGTGGTCTGCGCCCGCAGACCACCGCAAGTGCCGCTCGACGGCACCGCGTTCGCCCCCCTCGATCTGCGCGACCGGCAGGCCGTGCGCGCCTTCTTCGGGCGGCTGCCCCGGCTCGACGTCCTGGTCAACAACGCGGGCGGCGCCCCCTACCGGCTGCTGACCGAGACGGAGGCCGAGCGGCACGCGCGCGTGATCGACCTCAACCTCGTCGCGCCGTTGACGGCCTCCCTTGCCGCGTACGAACTGCTGAAGCGCGCCCGGGGCTCCGTCGTGATGATCGGCAGCGTCAGCGGCACCCGGCCCTCACCCGGCACGGCTGCCTACGGGGCGGCCAAGGCCGGACTGGAGAACCTGGCACGCTCGATGGCCGTGGAGTGGGCGCCCGACGTGCGGGTCAACACGCTCGTCGTCGGAATGGTCCGCACCGAGCTGTCCCACCTCCATTACGGCGGCGAGGACGGCATCGAGGCCGTCTCCCGCACCGTCCCGCTGGGACGGCTCGCGCTGCCCGCGGACGTCGGCCGGGCCGCCGTCTTCCTCGCGTCGGACGCCGCGGCCTACATCACGGGCGCCGGCCTCCAGGTGCACGGCGGCGGCGAGCGCCCCGCCTTCCTGGAGGCGGCGACCGTCAACAAGGAGCAGTGACATGGCCTCAGGCACGGGCGGGAACACGGGCGCGGACACAGGCGCGGGCAGGGACGCGGGCGCCGGAGAGGGCGCGGGCAGGGGTGCCCGGGACGGCACGGGCGCCGGTCTCTGCGACGGGCGCGTGGTGATCGTCACGGGGGCGGGACGCGGCCTCGGGCGGGCCCACGCGCTCGCGTTCGCGGCCGAGGGGGCGCGGGTCGTCGTCAACGACCTGGGTGTCGGGCTCGACGGTTCGCCCGGGCCCGACAGTCCGGCCGGGCAGGTCACCGAGGAGATCGCGGCGGCGGGCGGCGAGGCCGTCGCGCACGCCGGGGACATCGCGACGACCGAGGGCGCCGCGTCCCTCGTACGCACGGCGCTGGACACCTTCGGACGGCTCGACACCCTCGTGAACAACGCCGGGTTCCTGCGCGACCGCATGCTCGTGAACCTCGACGAGGACGACTGGGACGCCGTCATGCGCGTCCATCTGAAGGGCCACTTCCTGCCGCTCAAGCACGCCGCGGCGCACTGGCGGGCCGAGGCGAGGGCGGGGCGCCCGCCGCTGGCCCGGGTCGTCAACACCAGCTCCGGAGCCGGTCTTTCGGGATCGGTCGGACAGGGCAACTACAGCGCGGCCAAGGCCGGCGTCGTCGGGCTCACCCTGGTGGCCGCCGCCGAGCTGGGGCGCTACGGAGTGCAGGTCAACGCCATCGCGCCGGCCGCCCGGACCCGGATGACCGAGACCGCCTTCGCGGCGGCCATGGCGGCACCGGACAGCGGCTTCGACGCGATGGCCCCCGAGAACGTGTCACCGCTCGTCGTCTGGCTCGGCTCCACCGCGAGCGCCGGGGTCACCGGCCGGGTCTTCGGCACCGAAGGCGGCCGCATCACCGTCATGGACGGCTGGCGCCCGGGCCCCGCCGCCGACAAGGGCGCCCGCTGGACCCCCGCCGAGGCGGGCGACACGGCCCTGCGGCTCCTCGCGGAGGCACCGGCCCCGGTCGCGGTCCACGGAACGCGCTGACACCTCCCCGCCCGCCTGCCGCACCGCTCGGCGCGCACCTTCCGGCGAGGGCGTGGCGACCCGCAACAGGGGCGCGACGAACCGCGCGACCAGTCAGGACGCACCCGCAGCGAACCGACGACCCCCGGCGGTCACCCGTCACGTGTCGCACTCCAGAACCGTCCGGCACAGCCCGCACCGCGCCCGCACCCGCCCCCGAACCGGCACCCGGATCCGCTGATGACAGGTCGGGCACGGGAACGAGACCCGCAACGGCCCCCGCCCGTCCGGCGTGAACGCGTACGCGGTGCCGTCGGCGCCCGCCCGCGGAACGACCCGCACACGCTCCTGCGCATGGCGGCGGTCCTTCGCGTACCGCCGCCGCCCCGCCCAGCCGGCCGCCGACAGCGGCGGCTGGCGCTCGTCCTCGCGGGCCCGCGCCATGCCCCGCGTGTACGCCGTGTACGCCTGCGGACTCGTGAACCAGATCGCCGGGTCCTCACCGAAGGCCAGCGAACGCTTGGCCAGCACGTACCCGAACTCCTCCGGCGTCAGATAGCCGAGTTTCTGCGAGGACGACGCGTCCTCCCGGTACGCGTCGAGCAGCAGCCACCCCGCGCCGAGATACGTCGTCGCCGTGTCCGTGAGGATCTCGTTGTCCCGGGTGCCCGGGAACGACAGGTCGAGGCGGTGCAGGTAGACGTGCATCACCTCGTGCGCGAGCGCTGCCCCGATGTCCCGCCGGTGGGTGCGGAAGCGGTCGTTCAGCTCGATGAAGTACTCCGGGCCCGCCGCGAGCTCGACGTTCGCCGCGTACTCCATCTCGCGGAAGCTCACGATCATGCGGGCGTCCGGCAGCCGGAAGTGCCGCACCAGCTCGCGCGCCACCCGCTGGGCACCCAGATACAGGTCGTCCGTGTCGCGGAACGCCACGTCGGCGGGGGGCACGCTCGTGGCGAACGCGTGGATGGTGTCGTACGAGAGCCGCTTGTACAGCGCGGTGACCGCCGCCCGCACCGTCTCCAGGTGCGGAAAGCCGTGCTCGACCGGACCGCCGTTCGTCACGCCCGTACCCCCAGAGAGGCCCCGAACCTCATCCCACCTTACGGGGACACGAGCGTTTGGGGACACGAGCGGATGCCCGTGGGTCCGGTCGGCGGCGCGCCCGCCGGGCAGGGCGAGTTCCCGTTCATGGTCAGCCTGTCCACAAGGTTAAGTCTCCCCGTCGCCGTCGCCCGACGCGTCGGCACGGCACCCGTCCGATTCCGCGAACAGCAGGCACACCGCCTGAGGCACGCCCCTTAGGGTGGTCGCCCATGACCACCAGCAACATGGGCGACCCCAACAGCACCGGCAGCACCGGCAATATCGACACCACGTCCGATGTCGCCCCGGCCGTCCGCGCCGAACTCGCCCGACTGCGCGAGAGCATCGACAACATCGACGCCGCCGTCGTCCACATGCTCGCCGAGCGCTTCAAATGCACCCAGCAGGTCGGCCACCTCAAGGCCGCCCACCACCTGCCGCCCGCCGACCCGTCCCGCGAGGCCCAGCAGATCGCCAGACTCCGCCGGCTGGCCGAGAACGCCAACCTCGACCCCGCGTTCGCGGAGAAACTCCTCACCTTCATCATCGCCGAGGTCATCCGCCACCACGAACGCATCGCGGAGGACACCCACACCCGGGACTGACCGCCCCGGGCGCACCACCGCGACCCGTACGGCGCGCGACCGCCGGGACACGGCGCACGCGACCACCGGGCACAGCACCGGCAGACCGGGCCGCCCCTGTGCCGCGCCCCGCCCATCAGGCAGCATGGCACCCATGTCCGTACTGACGCGCGACGAAGCGCAGACCCGTGCCGCACTCCTCGACGTCCACCGCTACCGGATCGAACTCGACCTGACACGCGGCGACGACACGTTCGACTCCCTCACGACCATCACCTTCACGGTACGTGGGGACCTCGGTGACAGGGACACCTTCGTCGAGCTCAAGCCCGCCGAACTGCGCTCCGCCAGCCTCGACGGTTACCACCTCGACCTGGGGACGTTCCACGAGAACCGGCTGCCCCTCACCGGCCTCACCCCGGGCCCGCACGAACTGCGCGTCGACGCCGTCATGCGCTACTCCCGTACCGGCGAGGGCATGCACCGCTTCACCGACCCCACCGACGGCGAGACCTACCTCTACACGCAGATGTTCATGGACGACGTCCAGCGCGTCTTCGCCGCCTTCGACCAGCCGGACCTCAAATCCGTCGTCGAACTCTCCGTGACGGCCCCCGACGAGTGGACCGTCCTCACCAACAGCGTCACCACCCGCACGGACGACGGGGTCTGGCAGGCCGCACCCACCCCGCCGATCTCCACCTACCTCGTCGCCGTCGCCGCCGGACCCTGGCACTCCGTGCGCACCGAACACCGCGGCCTGCCCTTCGGCATCCACTGCCGCCGCTCCCTGGCCCCCCACCTGGACGCCGACGCCGACGAGATCCTCGACGTCACCCGCGCCTGCTTCGACCGCTACCACGAGAAGTTCGAGGAGCCGTACCCCTTCGACTCCTACGACCAGGCGTTCGTACCCGAGTTCAACGCCGGCGCCATGGAGAACCCCGGACTCGTCACCTTCCGCGACGAGTTCGTCTACCGCTCCGCCGTCACCGACACCGAACGCCAGACCCGCGCCATGGTCATCGCCCACGAGATGGCCCACATGTGGTTCGGCGACCTCGTCACCCTGCGCTGGTGGGACGACATCTGGCTGAACGAGTCCTTCGCCGAGTACATGGGCTACCAGACCCTCACCGAGGCGACCCGCTTCACCGACACCTGGACCGACTTCGGCATCGTCCGCAAGGCTTGGGGCTACGACGCCGACCAGCGGCCCTCCACCCACCCCGTCGCCCCCGACCCGGAAGCCGTCCCCGACACCGCCTCCGCCCTCCTCAACTTCGACGGCATCTCCTACGCCAAGGGCGCCTCCGCCCTGCGCCAGCTCGTCACCTGGCTCGGCGAGAAGGACTTCCTCACCGGCATCAACACCCACTTCGCACGCCACAAGTTCGGCAACGCCACCCTCGCCGACTTCATCGAGTCCCTCGCCGCGGCCACCGAACGCGACGTCCACGCCTGGGCCGACTCCTGGCTGCGCACCACCGGCGTCGACACCCTCACCGCGGCCGTCACCACCGGGCCGGGGGAGTGGACCCTCGCCGTCGACCGCGAGGGGAGCCGCCCCCACCGCGTCACCGTCGGCGTCTACGACCGCGACCTCGGCGGCGGCGACCACGCACTCGTCCTGCGCGAGCGCTACGAGGCGGACATCCCGCAGAGCCGGTCCGCCGACGCCCGCCCCGGCCCGCGGCCCGCCCTCGTCGTCCCCAACGACCTCGACCTCACCTACGCCAAGATCCGCCTCGACGACGAATCCGAGAAGAGCGTCCTGCGCGGCATCTCCGGGGTCCCCGACGCCCTCACCCGCGCGGTCCTGTGGAACACCCTGCGGGACATGGTCCGCGACGGCGACCTCGACCCCGGCACCTACCTGGACACCGCACGCAACCACCTCCCCGCGGAGACCGACCTCGCTGTCGTCCAGGGCGTCCTGACCTTCGCCGCCACGCAGGTCGCCGACCGGTACCTCCCCGCGCACGACCGGCCCGCCGCCCTCGCCACCCTCACCTCCCTGTGCCGCGACCTGATCCGCCGCACCGAGGACGGTGACAACCCGGGCCTGCGCCTCGTCGCCGTACGCCATCTCATCGACGTCGCCGCCCAGCCCGACACCATCAGCGCCTGGATCTCCGAGGGCACCGTTCCCGGCGGCCCCGAACTCGACCCCGAACTGCGCTGGCGCATCCTGGGCCGGCTCTCCGTCCTGGGCGCCATCGACGACGCCGTCATCGACGCCGAACTCGTCCAGGACCCCAGCGCCACCGGCCAGGAGGGCGCCGCCCGCTGCCGCGCCGCGCTGCCCGACCCGGTCGCCAAACAGGCCGCCTGGGACGCGATGTTCGCCACCGACGACCTGTCCAACTACCTCTTCACGGCCACCGCCCGGGGCTTCTGGCAGCCCGAACAGACCGACCTGGTACGCGACTACGTCCCACGCTACTTCGAGGACGCGGTCGCCCTCGCCGCCCGCCGGGGCCCCGCCATGGCCGAGGCGGCCGGCCGCTGGGCGTTCCCCGCGTACGCCATCACCCCCGAGACCCTCGCCCTGGGCGAACAGTGCCTGACGGAGGCCACCCCGACCCCCGCCCTCCACCGCAAACTGACCGACCAACTGAACGACCTGTCCAGAGCCCTACAGGTACGCAACCCCTGACAAAGCGCCCCCGCCCCCGGTTCTTTAGGGGCGCGGGGAACTGCGCACCCAGCCCCCACAAAGCCGCACACACCCCACAGCCGCATCCCCCACCCACCCTCCAGGGGCGAGTCCCGTCAGGGGCGCGGGGAACTGCGCGCCCAACCCCCACACACCCGCACGGGCCCCCGGCCGGAGGCCACCCCCGCCCCCGGCCGGAGGTCCCGTCACACCCCCCGCTACCCCTTTCGAGTGCAGATCACCGAACCCCCGGGAACCCACGGCCCCGAACGCGACAAGCTGGCAGCCCCGCCATACGCCCAGCCGCCAACGCCTCGCCGCCGAAGCCTCGTCGCCCGGAGAGAAGATGAGCCCGCTCGCATCAGGCCCCCAGGGCCCGCACACCCTGCGACCGTTGCTCGACACGGTGCTCGACGCGCTGGAGAAGGGCGCCGATACCCGCCGCGGCCCCCTCCCCGCCGGCGGCCCCGCCCAGGTGGCCGCCCGCCTCCGCGAGGCCCTCGGCGACCCCCTCCCGGACGACGGCGACGGCCAGGCCCTGTACTCCCTCGTCCACGCCTTCGCCGCGGGCGCCGCAGACCCCGCGGACCCCCTCTGCACGGCCCACCTGCACTGCCCGCCCCTCGCCGTCGCCGCCGCGGCCGACCTCGCCGCGTCCGTCCTCAACCCGTCCCTCGACTCCTGGGACCAGGCCCCCGCGGCATCGGAACTGGAAGCCCTCGTCACCAGGGCCCTCGCGGACGAGGTCTATCCCCCCACCACCCACACCCCTTTGACCCGCACCCCCACCGCCACGACCCCCGACGCCCTCGTCACCACCGGCGGCACCGAGTCCAACCAGCTCGCCCTCCTCCTGGCCCGCGAGAAACAGGGCAACGTACAACTCGTCCAGGCCGCGGGCGCCCACCACTCCCTCCACCGGGCCGCCTGGCTCCTCGGGCTCCCCGAACCGGTCACCGTGCCCGCCCCCGCCGGCACCATGGACCCCGCCGCCCTGGACCAGGCCCTCACCGCGCTGCCCGGCCCGCCCGGCGGCATCCTCGTCGCGGCCACCGCCGGCACCACCGACGCCGGCCTCATCGACCCGCTGCCCGAGATCGCCACCCTCTGCGAAGCCCACGGCACCCGCCTCCACGTCGACGCCGCCTACGGCGGAGGACTCCTCTTCAGCGACCGCCACCGCCCGAAACTCGACGGCCTCGCCCGCGCCGACACCGTCACCCTCGACCTGCACAAACTCGGCTGGCAGCCCGTCGCCGCCGGTCTCCTCGCCGTACGCGACCGCGACGACCTCACCGCCCTGGCACACCGGGCCGACTACCTCAACGCCGCCGACGACACCGAAACCGGCCTCCCCGACCTCCTCGGCCGCTCGCTGCGCACCACCCGGCGCCCCGACGTCCTGAAGATCGCCGTCACCCTCAGAACCCTCGGCCGCCGAGGACTCGGCACACTCGTCGACCAGGTCTGCGCCCACGCCGGAGACCTCGCCGACCTCATCGACCGGCACCCCTGCTTCGAGCTCTACGACCGGCCCACCATCAGCACCGTCCTGTTCCGGCCCACCCACGCCACGGACGACACGGTCGCCGCCGTACGCCGCCGCCTCCTCACCGAAGGCCGCGCCGTCCTCGGCCGCGCCCGCGCGGACGACCGTCTCTGGTTCAAGGCCACCCTGCTCAACCCGCACACCGGACCCGGCGACCTCGCCGCGCTCCTGAGACTCGTGGAAGGACACACCGCCCGATGAGGTCGACGCCACCCCCCCCGTCCGCCACACCCCCCACCCACCACGAACCCGAGGCCCCCCGCGACCTCGTCGGCATCGGCATCGGCCCGAGCAACCTCTCCCTCGCCGCCCTCGCGCACCCCCTCGCCGAACTCGACACCGTCTTCTACGAACAGCACCCCGCGTTCGACTGGCACCCGGGCCTCCTCCTCGAAGGCACCACGCTCCAAGTCCCCTTCCTCGCCGACCTGGTGACCCTCGCCGACCCCACCAGCCCCTGGACTTTCCTGAACTACCTCAGGACCCGCGAGCGCCTCTTCCCCTTCTACTTCGCCGAGCGCTTCCACCTCCACCGCACCGAATACGCCGCCTACTGCCGCTGGGTCAGCGACAGCCTCCCCGGACTCCGCTTCGGCCACCAGGTCGACGCCGTCCGCTGGAACCCCGAACGCGACCTCTTCGAGGTCGACTACACCCAGCTCGACGCCGACGGGGAGGCGGAGGCACTGGGACGCACGTACACCAGGAACATCGCCCTCGGTATCGGCACCGCCCCCCACATCCCCGAACCCCTCCGGCCCCTCGTCGAAGCCCCCGGCGTACCCGTCATCCACGCCGCCGACTACCTCCAGCACCGGGAACGCTTCCTGACCGCCGGGCACGTCACCGTGATCGGCTCAGGACAGTCCGGCGCCGAGGTCTACCTCGACCTCCTCAGGAACCGCCCCGCGGGCCGCGAGAGGATCCACTGGCTCGCCCGCACCGAAGCCTTCGCGCCCATGGAGTACTCGAAACTCGGCCTCGAACACTTCACACCCGACTACACACGCTACTTCCACGCCCTGCCCGAGCCCGTACGCGACCGGCTCGTCCCCGCCCAGTGGCAACTGCACAAGGGCATCGACGCGGACACCATCGCCGCCATCCACGACGAGCTCTACCGCCGCACCCTCGACGGCGGCTGGCCCGACACCGTACTCACCCCCGGCGTCCACGTCCGCACCGCGGGCCGTATCGCCACCACCCAGATCGAACTGCACCTGGAACACGTCCAGCAGGCCGACAGGTCACGCATGACCACCGACGCCGTCGTCCTCGCCACCGGCTACCGCGAACGCCCCCTCGACCGGATCCTCGCCGGCCTCGACCCCTACATGCGCCGCGACGCCTCCGAACGCCCCAGGATCGACGACCGGCACCGCCTCGTCCTCGACCCCTCCGTCACCGGCGCCGTCCACGTCCAGAACGCCGAACGCCACACCCACGGCGTCGGCGCCCCCGACCTCGGCCTCACCGCCTGGCGCAGCGCGAGCATCCTCAACTCCCTGACCGGCAAGGACCCCTACCCCCTGCCGAGCCGCACCGCCTTCACCACCTTCGGACTCACCCAGCAGCCCCAGATCCCGCCCGCCAGGCAGCCGAAGACCCTCACACCACTGGTGGCCGACTGAGACAGCCGGCCACCAGGAGAAAACGAGGAAAGGAGGAAAGGGGAACACACGCCTAGAAGACAGGCGTGCCCTCACGCGTCAGCTTCCAGTCCACCGAGGCGAACTCCTTCGGGTCCAGCGAACCCTTCGCCGTCACCCACTCCGCGATCCGCGTACGGATCTCCGTCGACTCCGCCCACAGCTCCTTCGCCGACGCCACGTGCGGGAACGCGCCACCACCGTTCGCCCGGTAGTTGTTCACCGCGAACACGAACTGCTGCGCGTCGTCCAGCGCCACACCGTCGTACGAAAGGTTCTTGATCCGCGACCCCGCCGCCTGCGCGATGTCGATGTCGTACGTCAGCCCCGACACGTAGTCGTAGTTGTAGTCCGGCCGGTTGCCCGCGTTGGTCAGCTTCTCCACCTCGACCGGCGCACCGGCCGCCGTCCGTACGAAGTACTCCGCCGAGAACTCCAGGTACGCCCGCACCTGCGCACCCGTCAGCAACTTCGCGACCAGCGTGTTGTCGTACACGTACAGGCTCGACAGGTCCCGGATCGTCACGTCCCCCGCCGGGATCTCCGACGTCCGCGAGAACGGCGACGCCTGCGACAGCACCGGCAGCGACGCGTACTCCGTACCCGCCAGCGCCGCCCTGACCACGTCCTCCTGCACCTTGTTGATCAGGTCGATGATCGGCGCGTCCTTGTAGCGCGCGTCGACCGTCGTCAGCGTCTCGGTCGCCGTGCCGACCACCTGGTTGACGTACGCCACGACCACGTCGTGCTCGTCCTTCAGCAGCTTCGTGATCTTCGGGTCGTCCGTCACCGTGTTCGTGTTACGGACCGACGCCGCCACCGACTCGACCGTCCACCGGCCCTTCTCGAAGACCAGCTCGAAGTCGAACAGCGACAGCCGCTCCGCGTACGCCAGCGGCTCCGACAGGACCACCGTCCGCCCCGTCTTCGCGTTCGTCACCTTCAGCTCGGGGATCTCCACATGCGCGTGCCCGACCAGGATCGCGTCGATCCCCGGCACCTGCTGCGCCACCAGCGCCGCCGAATTCTCCACGTACGGCAACTGGTCACCGTACGACGACGTGCCCGACGAACCGGAGTGCGCCGACACGACCACCACGTCCGCGCCCATCGACCGCAGCTTCGGCACCCACTTCGCCGCCTGCTCCTCGAGACCGGGGAAGACCAGCTTGCCCTGCACGTACGCCTTGTCCCAGATCGCGATACCCGGGTTCGTCAGCCCCAGCACCGCGACCTTGACCGGCGGCGCACCCTTCACGTGGAACCTCTTGATGAAGTAGGGCGGGAAAGCCGGCTTCAGCGTCTTCGCGTCCAGGGCGTTGGCGCCCAGCAGCGGGAAGCGGCACTGCTGCTCGAACTTGCGCAGCGTCTCGATGCCGTAGTTGAACTCGTGGTTGCCCAGCGCCACCGCGTCGTACCCGATCGCGTTCATCGCCTGAGCCATCGGGTGCACGGGACCGCCCTTGGCGGTGATCGGATCGACCTTCGCGTAGTAGTACGTCAGCGGTGTGCCCTGGATCGTGTCGCCTGCGTCAAGGAGCAGCGTGTTGTCGCGGCCCTTCTCCTTGCGCACCGCGTTCACCAGCGTCGAGATCCGCGCCAGCCCCTGCGCGTTGCCCGCCGCGTCCTGGTACTCCGCGTCCTTGAAGTAGTCCCAGTTGAAGACATGGCCGTGCAGGTCGGTCGTGCCCAGCACCGTCAGCGAGTACCGCTTGGGCTTCGGCTTTCCGCGACCCGTCACCGCCGCCGCCTCCGCACTCGGCGCCACCGCCGCACCGGCCAGGGCGACACCGGCCCCGGTCACAGCGGACTTCTTCAGGAACTTCCGACGGTTCAACGGCATGACGGGCTACTCCTCGAAGGGACGTTCAACAACGCGCGTAGATGTGGACGTGAATGTCAACAACGCGCGTAGATTCTGACCCGGCCACGCCATGCGGCAACACCCCCCGAAGGTTTCGATCTGATGACCGGCAGACACCATGGCCCGCCCGCCGGTGACAGAGTGGGACGTATGACCTCAGCCCCCGGACACCCCGGACCCGCCACCCCCTACGGCACCCCCGAAGCCCCCCGCATAGCCGTCCGCGGCGAAGCCCACCTCGAAGTCGACCCCGAGACGGCCCGCATCGGCGTCACCGTCCAGTCCCGCGGCACCGACCGCCGCGAGGCCCTCGCCGACCTCACCCGCCGCAACACCGGCGCCCTCGACCTGATCAAGACATACGGCGAAGCGGTCGAGAGACTGGAGACCGGCGCCTTCTCCATCACCCCGGAACTCACCAAGCACGGCCGCGGCGAACGCATCCGCGCCTACCACGGCCGCGTCCACATCACCGCCGAACTCACCGACTTCACCGCCCTCGGCGAACTCACCACCCGCCTCGCCGACCTCGACCTCACCCAGGTCGACGGACCCTGGTGGGCCCTGCGCCCCGACTCGCCCACCCACCGCCGGGCCAGGCAGCAGGCAGTACGCGAAGCGGTCCAGCGAGCCCGCGAATACGCGGAGGCCCTCGGCGCCACCCTCGCCGCCCTCGTCGAACTCGCCGACGTCGGAGCCGAGAACGCCCAGCCCTACGGCATGGAGACCTACTCCCGCTCCATGCGGACCAAGGGCTTCGACGCCGCCGCTCCGGAAGACCCCCAGGCCCTGGACCTCGAACCCGAACGACAGCACGTGTACGCCCAGGTCAACGCCCGCTTCACCATGACACCGCCGGCACTCGAACGCTGACCCTCCGCGACGTCCGTCCGGCAGGTCGGGTGCTCATCGGAGCGCCCTCGCGCACGCCCGAACATCTGTCAACAACCTTTCACGCAAAGGTTGTTGGGCAGCCACGCAGGGCCGAGTTCCTACCCGCCGGTAAGACTTAGGCTCGTATCATGCGCCGAGCAAAAATCGTCTGTACTTTGGGCCCCGCCACCGACTCGTACGACCAGATCAAGGCACTGGTCGAAGCCGGAATGGACGTAGCCCGCTTCAATCTCAGTCACGGCAGCTACGCCGAGCACGAGGAGCGCTACCAGCGCGTACGGAAGGCCGCCGACGAGACCGGCCGCAGCGTCGGCGTCCTCGCCGACCTTCAAGGTCCGAAGATCCGACTCGGCCGCTTCACCGAAGGGCCTGTACTCCTCGAACGGGGCGACACCTTCACCATCACGGTGGAGGACGGTGCCCAGGGCGACCGCCAGACCTGCGGCACCACCTACTCCGGCCTCGCCGCCGACGTCACCACCGGCGAACGCATCCTCGTCGACGACGGCAAGGTCTGCCTCGAAGTCACCTCCGTCGACGGGCCCCGTGTCCACACCACCGTCATCGAGGGCGGCATGGTCTCCGACAACAAGGGCCTCAACCTCCCCGGTGTCGCGGTCTCCGTCCCCGCCCTCTCCGACAAGGACGAAGCGGACCTCCGCTGGGCCCTGCGCACGGGCTGCGACGTCATCGCCCTCTCCTTCGTCCGCAGCGGACGCGACATCGACGACGTCCACCGCATCATGAAGGAGGAAGGCCGTCACCTCCCCGTGATCGCCAAGGTGGAGAAGCCACAGGCCGTCGACAACATCGAGGACATCGTCGCGGCCTTCGACGGCATCATGGTCGCCCGGGGCGACCTGGGCGTCGAGATGCCCCTGGAGCAGGTCCCCATCGTCCAGAAGCGCGCGGTCACCCTCGCCAAGCGCAATGCCAAGCCGGTCATCGTCGCCACCCAGATGCTCGACTCGATGATCGACAACTCGCGCCCCACCAGGGCCGAGGCGTCCGACGTCGCGAACGCCGTGATCGACGGCACGGACGCCGTGATGCTCTCCGGCGAGACGAGTGTCGGCAAATACCCCGTCGAGACGGTCCGCACCATGGCCCGTATCGTCGAGGCGGCGGAGGAGGACATCCTCGCGAAGGGCCTCCCGCCGATGACGGAACGGAACAAGCCCCGCACCCAGGGCGGCGCCGTCGCCCGCGCCGCCGCCGACATGGGCGACTTCCTCGGCGCGAAGTTCCTGGTCGCCTTCACCCAGAGCGGCGACACGGTCCGCCGCCTCTCCCGCTACCGCTCGCCGATCCCGCTGCTGGCCTTCACCCCGGACCCGGCGACCCGCTCCCAGCTGAACCTGACCTGGGGCGTGGAAACGTTTCTGGGACCGCACGTCGACTCCACGGACGCGATGGTCGACCAGGTCGACGAGCTGCTCCTCAAGTACGGCCGCTGCCGGAAGGGCGACATCGTCGTCATCACGGCCGGCTCCCCGCCCGGGATCTCCGGCTCGACGAACCTGGTCCGCGTCCACCACATCGGAGAGGACGACACCCCGAAGTAGACCGCGTCAGTATTTGGGACCCACGTGGGCGTCCATGAGGGCGACGGAGGCTTTGCGGGCGACGGAGATGTTGTACGGGTTCCCGTGCCGGGTGCAGTGCGTCCACTCGACGCCCAGCTGGTCGAGGGTGTCCGTGTAGAGCTGTCGGATGTCGTCGGACACATTGGTGAAGAAGTACCGGGGGTACTCATACCGCTTGCGCTCACCGGCGACGATCCGGGTCGTCCAGTTGATGATCCGACACCCATCGGAGTGGATGAGCCCCCGGACGAACTCCCAGGGATGGGCATCAACAATCTCCTGTTGCCAGGGTTCGAGGGCGATGACGCGCTCGTGCTTCCTGCCCGGACCGTGCTGAGGGAAAAGGCAGTGCAAATGCTTCGAGTAGACCTTCACGTTGCGGCAGCCGGTCCTGCGGACCCGGCAGACCGAGTTGCCGGGGAACACCGAGCGCATGGCTTGCTCGCAGTCGTCCATGAGCCCGGGCCATGACTCGCAGCAGGTGATCATGAGGTTGGGCACACGGTGCTCGGAGTAGTGACTGATGTGCCCGTCTCCGAGGTACAGACCGAGCAGGTAGCTGTACGCGGACTCGTCCAGCTCACGCCCGTCGCACCGATGGCACGGCGGGTCGTGCTTACCCGGGCACTCGCCGCGTTTCGCGCGGTCCATGTGTTTCCAGTAGCCGATCGTGCCGAGTGGGACATCGAGCGTACGAGCGACGTCGGCGTTCTTGGCACCGCCTCGCAGCAACGTGATCGCCCTCTGTCGCACCTCTGTGCCGTGGAAGTCCATACGAACACTCTGCGTAACCGGATGTGACGACACGCAGCAAAAAGCGGATGTTCACGAGAACGGGAACATCCGCTTCAGAGCCGAACATGTACCGGGTGCGGGATTCGAACCCGCAAGCCCTCTCAGGCAGAGGTGTTTGAGACCTCCGTGTATACCCTTCCACCAACCCGGCCAGGCACACACGGAAGTGTACCGGTTCACCGCAGGCCGACGCCCCTAGGTAGGCTGCTGAGGGAGCAGTACTTGCCTGCCCCGGAACAAGGAGCAACCGTGACCGCCCCCGAGTCGCCCCAGCCCGTGGACGCGCCCGACGACGACAAGTCGCACGTGCCTCCGCTGACGACCCGTGTCGTCATCGCCGAGGACGAGGCGTTGATCCGTCTCGACCTCAAGGAGATGCTGGAGGAAGAGGGATACACGGTCGTGGGCGAGGCCGGTGACGGCGAGGAAGCCGTGGAGCTCGCCCGGGAACACCGTCCCGACCTGGTCATCCTCGACGTGAAGATGCCGAAGCTCGACGGCATCTCCGCCGCGGAGAAGATCGCGGAGGAGTCCATCGCCCCCGTGCTGATGCTGACCGCGTTCTCGCAGCGGGACCTGGTCGAGCGGGCGAGGGACGCCGGCGCGATGGCGTACCTGGTGAAGCCGTTCAGCAAGAGCGACGTGGTTCCGGCGATCGAGATGGCCGTCTCGCGGTTCACGGAGCTGAAGGCGCTGGAGAAGGAGATCGAGGATCTCACCCAGCGGCTGGAGACCCGGAAGCTGGTGGACCGTGCGAAGTCGGTCCTGCAGACGGAGTACGGCCTGACGGAGCCCGCCGCGTTCCGCTGGATCCAGAAGACGTCGATGGACCGGCGGATGTCCATGCAGCAGGTCGCCGAGGCGGTCATCCAGGACGCCGACGAGAAGAAGGCCGCGAAGAACGGCTGATCGGCCACCACACCCCTTCGTACGGTTGAGGCCCGCACCCCGAGCTCGGGGTGCGGGCCTCAACCGTACGGGGCGGGACTCAGTCCTCGCCGAGGTACGCCTTGCGGACGGACTCGTCGGTCAGCAGGTCCTGGCCGGTGCCGGAGAGCACGATGGATCCGACCTCCATGACGTGCCCCTGGTCGGCGAGGGAGAGCGCCGCCTGGGCGTTCTGCTCGACGAGCAGGATGGTGGTGCCCTGGGACTTCAGTTCCGCGATGGTCGCCATGATCTTCTGCATCATGATCGGGGAGAGGCCCATGGAGGGCTCGTCGAGCATGAGCAGTTTCGGCTGGGACATCAGGGCGCGCCCCATGGCGAGCATCTGCTGCTCACCGCCGGAGAGGGTGCCGGCGGCCTGCTTGCGGCGTTCTCCGAGGATGGCGAAGAGGTCGTAGGCGCGCTGGATGTCCTTTTCGATGCCTGCCTTGTCGTTGCGGAGGAAGGCGCCGAGGCGGAGGTTGTCCTCGATGGTCATGCGGGGGAAGATGTGCCGCCCCTCGGGGGAGTGGGCGAGTCCGAGGGAGACGATCTGGTGGGCGGGGGTCTTCTTGAGGGACTTGCCCTGGAACTTGATCTGGCCGCCGACGGGCTTGAGGAGGCCGGAGAGGGTGCGCAGGGTGGTGGTCTTGCCGGCGCCGTTGGTGCCGATGAGGGTGACGACCTGGCCGGCGTCGACCTTGAAGGAGATGCCCTTGACGGCTTCGATCTTGCCGTAGGCGACCCGGAGGTCCTCGACTTCGAGCAGTGCGGTCATCGGTCGGTCTCCTTGCGGGGCGCGGCGTCGGCCTGTGCTTCGGCTGCTTCGACCTCCGCGACCTCGGCCTGGCCGGGTGCATCTTCGTAGGGTTCGCCGAGGTAGGCGGCGACGACGCGTTCGTCGCCCTGGACGGTGGCGCTGTCGCCCTCGACGAGTTTTTCGCCCTGGACGAGGACGGCGACGCGGTCGCAGAGGTTGAAGATGAAGCGCATGTCGTGCTCGATGACGAGGACGGCGATGCCCATGTCGCGGATGGCGAAGACGAGTTCTTCGGTGGCGCGGGTTTCCTGGGGGTTCATGCCGGCGGTGGGCTCGTCGAGGAGGAGGAGTCCGGGTTCGCTGGCGAGGGCGCGGGCGATCTCGAGCTTGCGCTGTTCGCCGTAGGGGAGGTTCCTGGCGAGGTGGTCGCGCTTGGCGGCGAGGCCGATGAACTCGAGGAGTTCCATGGCGCGCTCTTCGGATTCCCTTTCGGCCTTCTTGAATCCGGGGCCGCGCAGGAGTGCGGACCAGAGTCCTTCTTTGGTGCGGGTGTGGCGGCCGACGAGCACGTTTTCCAGGACGGTCATGTTGGAGAAGAGGCGGATGTTCTGGAAGGTGCGGGCGACGCCGGCGGCGGTGACCTTGAAGGACTGGGACGGCAGGACCGTGCCCTTGTACCGGACTTCGCCCTCGGTGGGGATGTAGAGGCCGGTGAGGCAGTTGAAGAAGGTGGTCTTGCCGGCGCCGTTGGGGCCGATGAGTCCGACGATCTCGCCGCTGTTGACTTTGAGGTCGACGTTGCGCACGGCGGTGAGTCCGCCGAAGCGCATGGTGACGCCGCGTGCGTCGAGGACGGTCTCGCCGGGGGCGGTGGCGCCGGGGTGGGCGCCCTTGGTGGTGGTGTCGGTTGTCATCGTGGTCAGGCCCCTGCCTTGCTGAGGACTGTGGGCGCTTCTGCTTCCTCGTGGAATTCGAGCTGGCGGCGCCGGTTCGGGATGAGGCCTTCCGGTCGGAAGCGCATCAGCAGGATGAGCGCGAGGCCGAAGGCGAGGAGCTGGTAGTCGCCGAGGAACTGGAGCTTGGCGGGGATGAGGTAGAGCAGTGCGGCGCCGACGAGGGGGCCGCTGATGGTGCCCATGCCGCCGAGGACGACCGCTGCGAGGAGGAAGGCCGAGTTGGGCGGTACGACGTGGGCGAACTGGTACTGCTCGGGGGTCACGGTGTAGGTGACGTGTGCCTGGACGGATCCGGCGAGGCCGGCGAGGGCGGCGCCGAGGGCGAAGGCGATGAGTTTGACGCGGAAGCCGTTGATGCCCATGGCGAGTGCGGCCGTCTCGTCCTCGCGGATGGCGACCCAGGCGCGGCCGATGCGGGAGTCACCGCTGCGGCGGAAGACGACCACGACGATCAGCGTGATGAGGAGCATCAGGAAGAAGTAGTTGGCGAAGCGCGCGATGGTGAAGCCGGCGACGGTGTGTTCCTGGCCGAAGTCGAAGCCGAGGATGTTGAGGTTCGGGATGGAGGAGATGCCGTTGGAGCCGTTGGTGATGTCGGGTCCGCTGGTGCCGTCGGCGTTGAGGACGGCGAGGCGGAAGATCTCGCCGAAGCCGAGGGTGACGATGGCGAGGTAGTCGCCGCGCAGTCGCAGGGTGGGGGCGCCGATGAGGACGCCGAAGACCATGGCGACGGCTGCGCCGAGGAGGGCGGCGGCCCAGAACGGCAGGTGGATGTCGAAGGGTGAGGAGGGGGAGCCGGAGACCATGGCCGCGGTGTAGGCGCCGACGCCGAGGAAGGCGACGTATCCGAGGTCGAGGAGGCCGGCGAGGCCGACGACGATGTTGAGGCCGAGGGCGACGGTGGCGAAGATCAGGATGTAGACGCCGATGGTCGCGTACTGGTCGTCGGACTGGGTGAAGGGGAACGCGGCTGCGGCGACGAACGCGCCGAGCATGGTGATGTTGCGGTGTTTGGCGGTGAGGGCGGAGACGCGGTTGACGAGTCCGGCCTTGGCGGCGGCGGCGAAGCCGAAGCCCGCGGTGATGAGGAAGCCGATGAACTGTTCGTCGTACTCGGTGCCGATGCCGTAGGTGAAGACGGTCAGGCCGAGGGCCAGTGCGGCGACGATGACGAGGATCTCGGCGTACGCGGGGAGCTTGCGGGCCGGGGCCCTGGTGGTTCCGGAGGCGAAGGCGGCCTTGACGACGGTGACGGTGTGCCGCGCTTTGTGGCGGAACTGCTCCCAGCCGGTGTCTTCGGGGTCGATGGGGTCGGGGGCCGGCCGTTCGAACGGCAGGGCGAGCGCGCCGAGCAGCGCCACGAGGGTGGCGACGGCCGCGACCCAGCCGCCGGGTTCGAGGTTGGCGAGGCCGCCGAGGTCCACGGCGATCGCGAGGACCGTGTACCAGGTGGTCGCGAACGCGGCGAGTGCGGCGAGTTTGACGGCGCTGTCGGCGCCGGCGGGGGTCAGCCAGCGCAGGCCCTTGACTCCGTAGGAGGAGAGGCCGAAGAGCGTGGTGAGGAGGCCGCCGATGAGGACGAGGACCTGCAGGCCGCCGGGGTAGCCGTAGACGGTGAGGTCGCCGGGGAATGCGTCCGTCCAGGTCCAGGCGAGGAAGGTGGAGACGATGGTGAGGACGCCGCCGCCGGTGGCGAGGGCGCGTCCGATGTGGGGCGGGATGCCGACGAGTCCGGTGGTGGAGCCGGTGGACTCCTTGGCGGGCGTCTGGGGGGTGTTGGTCTGTGTGGTCATAGGTCTCACGCCCTGTCCGCGACGCGCTCGCCGAGCAGGCCCTGGGGCCTGAAGAGGAGCACGAGGATGAGGAGTACGAAGGCCCAGACGTTGGCCCAGGACTGGCCGCCGAGCTGTTCCATGCCGGGGACGTCGGCGATGTAGGCGGTGGCCATGGTTTCGGCGAGGCCGAGGACGAGACCGCCGATCATGGCGCCGTAGATGTTGCCGATGCCGCCGAGGACGGCCGCGGTGAAGGCCTTGAGGCCGAGGATGAAGCC
This sequence comes from Streptomyces sp. NPDC002701, assembly GCF_042889045.1. Taxonomy (NCBI): domain Bacteria; kingdom Bacillati; phylum Actinomycetota; class Actinomycetes; order Kitasatosporales; family Streptomycetaceae; genus Streptomyces; species Streptomyces sp. NPDC002701. The sequence continues at coordinate 263,439 of NZ_JBIAQL010000008.1, read as the reverse complement.
CATGCGGAAGTCGATCTGGCCGTACTTGAGGCCGTAGGCGAGGCCTCCGACGGCGGCGAACACGGCGCCGAGGGCGAAGGCGACGACGATGATGCGGTCGGTGTTGATGCCCATGAGCTTCGCGGTGTCCGGGTCCTGGGCGGTGGCCTGCATGCCGCGTCCGGTGCGGGTCTTCATGACGAAGTAGGCGAGGATCGCCATGCTGATGGGGGCGGCGACGAAGAGGAAGATGTCACCGGTCTGGATGGTGACGCTGCCGATGTGGAACGGGCCGCCCTCGATCTGCGGGAAGGTGCGGGCCGACTTGGCCTCGGGGTACCAGGCCCAGACCGCCTGCTGGAGGGCGAGGGAGAGCCCGATGGCGGTGATGAGGGGCGCGAGGCGTGGAGCACCGCGCAGGGGGCGGTAGGCGAACCGTTCCGCTCCGATGGCGACGGTGGTGGACGCGAGGACGGCGCCGACGAGCATGAGAGGCAGTGCGATCCACATGGCGGTGCCGTCGGGCAGTACGTACAGGTGGACCGTGAGCGCGCCGAAGCCTCCGATCATGAAGATCTCGCCGTGGGCGAAGTTGATGAGCTGGACGATGCCATAGACCATCGTGTAGCCGATGGCGACCAGCCCGTACATGGATCCCAGTAGCAGGCCGTTGACCAGCTGCTGCGGCAGTTCGTTCACCGCATGTCCTCCGAGCGTTCGGATAGTCGAGGGATGTGACCGGATGTGGGTCCGCGCGGGGCGCTTGTCCTGCAGCGCCCCGCGCGGCTCAAGTGGTGGTGCGGGTGTGGGTCAGCCCGTGTAGGTGCCGGACTTGACCGCCTTCCAGTCGCCGCCCTCGACGGAGTAGACGGTGAGCTGCTTGTTGGTGGCGTCGCCGAACTCGTCGAAGGAGACCTTGCCGGTCACGCCGTCGAAGGAGACGTTCTGCATGGCCTCGGTGACCTTGGCGCGGGCGTCGTCCGGGAGCTTGCCGTCGTTGTCCTCGACGACCTTCTTCACGGCCTCGATGATGGCCCAGCCGGAGTCGTAGGAGTAGCCGCCGTATGCCTCGTAGGCCTCCTTGTAGCCGGCCGTCTTGTAGTTGGCGACGAACTCCTTGGCGGAGGGCAGGTCCTCGACGGGCGCGCCGACCGAGGTGGCGAGGTCGCCGGTGCCTGCGGCGCCGGCCAGCTTGATGAAGTCGGCGCTGTAGATGCCGTCACCGCCGACGAGCGGGATCTTGGCGCCCGCGGCCTTGATCTGCTTGCTGAGGGGGCCGGCCTGCGGGTACTCGCCGCCGTAGTAGACGACGTCGGCGCCGGAGCTCTTCACCTGGGTGGCGACGGCGGAGAAGTCCTTGGTGTCGGGGTCGATGTGCTGGGTCCCCACGACCTTGCCGCCGAGCTTCTTGAACTCGTCGGTGAAGGTGGCGGCCAGGCCGGCGCCGTAGGTCTTCTTGTCGTCGATGACATAGACCTTCTTCTTCTTGGCGTCGTTGAAGACGTACTGCGCGGCGAACGGGCCCTGGATGGCGTCCGTGGTCGCGGTGCGGAAGTACGACTTGTAGGGGCGCGCCTTGTCGCCGCCGTTCCACTTCGTGCCCTGGGTGAGGGCCGGGTTGGTGTTGGCGGGGGAGACCTGGGTGAGCTTGGCGTCGTCGAAGACCTTCTGCATGGACTCGGCGACGGAGGAGTTCAGCGGGCCGACGACGCCGAGGACGTCCTTGTCGGCGACGAACTTGGTGGCGTTCTGCTGGCCCGAGGAGGGCTGCGCCTGGTCGTCGAGGGCTTCGACCTTGAAGGTTATGCCTTCGACGGTCTTGTCCTTGTTGGCCGTCTTGGCGGCGAGGTCCACGGAGTTCTTGATGCCGAGGCCCAGCGCGGAGAGGTCGCCGGTCAGCGGGGCGTCGACGCCGATGACGACAGTGGTGCCGTCGCTGCCGGAGTCCGAGCCGCCGTCGTCGTCGCGCGAGCCACAGGCGGTGAGGGTGAGTGCTCCCGCCGCCAACGCGGCGGTGATGGCGATGAGCGAACGTTGACGCACGATCAGCAGTCCTTTCCCTGGCACAGCCGGTTCCTCGTGGAACGGGCCGAGTCGAGCGCTGGGCCGAAACTTCTTCGAATCCGATGGCGCGGTGACTGGCCGTGACTCTAAGCGGGTGGAGGGAACGTGGAGGAGAGTCTGACGAAGGCTGTGACGCTCTTGTTATGACACGAGGTAATGCAGAGCGGTACTCGGTGGGTGGATGGGCGGAATTACAGCCGATTCGTCCGGTCCACATTGTGAGAACCCGCAGATCGTGCGGCGGGGATTCCAGCAGCGTTCTACCGTTTTGCTAGTGACGGGTGGTCGTTGCCGCAGGCGACTTGGAGGGCCTGGGCGAAGTCGTGCGCATAGCGCTCTCCCAGGATGTAACTGTGGTCCTCTATTGCGCGCGTATTACGCAGAGTTACGTCCAGGAAAGGAAGTCCGGCGTTCCGCGGCGTATTCGCGCATTCCGTGACATTCATAGTGACAATGATCTTGTGGCCGAAACCCGTCCTGGTCCGGAACGGCGGCCGGGGCACGGAGGTCAGGGAGAGGCCGGCGTAGGGCTGAGAGATGCCCACGACGCTGACCGCCGGGCCGGACTCCGCGGTGACCCGTACCGCGAAGGTGAAGCTGCCCCTCGACGCGTTCGCTGGGCGGCCCTCCTCGCCCAGGTAGTGGATGTCGATCACCTGGGACGGGTACGGCACGGGGTCGGGTGGCGACTGCGGCCGGGTCGCGAAGAGGTAGCCGCCGCCCGCGAGGAGGACGGCGGCCGCGGTGCACGCGAGCACGGCGCGGCGGTGACGGGCGCAGAACGCCGCGAGGCGTTCGTGCGGCAGCTCCTGACGGGATCCGGGGGGCGGCTCGCCGGCGTCCCACGCGCGCGTGCCCTCGCCCGGTTCGACCGGTCCGACTCCGCTCAACTCCACGGCCCTTCACTCGGGTTGCCGTCGCGGTACCGCTCCTCGCAGCGGTCGCGCGCGACGCGGTCGATGAGCCGCTCGGCCGCCTGTGCGCCCTCGCGCTCCCGCTCGGTCCGGGCGGTGTCCACGACGGCCTTCAGGATCTCGTACTGCCTGTTGGACAGGCCCATGGACTGGTAGTCCCCGTAGGTGTCGCCGTCCAGGACCTCCCGCGACCAGTACGCGACGACGCGCGCGCACAGGACCTCGGGCGGGGTCGCGGTCACCGGTGCCGCCGGGCCCGACCGGGGCGCGGCGGGTCCGCCCGACCCGCCGCAGCCGGTGACCCCGCAGACCAGCGCGGCGGCCAGGAGTGCCACCCCCGGTGCCGGCCCTCGCCAGGACGCTCCACCCGTTCCCATCCCTCGAAGCTAGGCGGCGCGGGTGCCCGGGATCAACGCCGGTGCGGACACCGTTCGGCGCCGGTTCAGGCGGTGGCGCCGACCCGCTGCGCGTCGTCGGGCGTCACATCGCGCAGCATGCACGTCAGGCGCGCGCTGCACACCCGCCTGCCGTCCTCGTCGCTGATCACGATCTCGTACGTGGCGGTCGAGCGGCCCCGGTGCAGCGGTGTGGCCACGGCGGTGACCAGGCCGGACCGGGCGGCCCGGTGGTGGGTGCAGTTGAGGTCGACACCCACGGCGATCTTGGAGCTGCCGCCGTGCAGCATGGCGCCGACCGAGCCGAGGGTCTCGGCGAGCACGGCGGAGGCCCCGCCGTGCAGGAGCCCGTACGGCTGGGTGTTGCCCTCGACCGGCATGGTGCCCACGACGCGGTCCGCGGACGCCTCGACGATCTGGACGCCCATGCGCGTGCCGAGGTGGCCGGCGGAGAACATGGCGGTCAGGTCCACGCCGAGCGCCGAGTACTCGTCGATGACCTCTTGCGGGAACTTCACGTGGTGCTGCTCGCCCATGGGGTCCGTTTCCTTACGTCGTCAGTCGTGCGTCCGGGGCCCGTGTCCGGAACATGCACCTAAGCGAACGCTCAGTTGGTGGCCGATTGTTCCAGACGGACGACGACGGACTTGCTGGCGGGCGTGTTGCTGGTGTCGGCGGTGGCGTCCAGCGGCACCAGGACGTTCGTCTCCGGGTAGTACGCGGCCGCGCAGCCGCGGGCCGTCGGATAGTGCACGATCCGGAAACCGGCCGCGCGGCGCTCCACCCCGTCCTTCCACTCGCTGACCAGATCGGTGTACGAGCCGTCCGCGAGGCCCAGTTCGCGGGCGTCCTCGGGGTTGACCAGGACGACCCGGCGGCCGTTCCTGATGCCCCGGTAGCGGTCGTCGAGGCCGTAGATCGTGGTGTTGTACTGGTCGTGCGAGCGCAGGGTCTGCAGGAGGAGGCGGCCCTCGGGGAGCTTCGGGTACTCGACGGGCGCGGCGGTGAAGTTGGCCCTGCCGGTGGCGGTCGGGAAGCGGCGCTCGTCGCGCGGGGCGTGCGGCAGGGCGAAACCCGCCGGGTCGGCCACGCGCGCGTTGAAGTCGTCGAAGCCGGGGACGACGCGCGCGATGCGGTCGCGGACGGTCGCGTAGTCCTTCTCGAACTCCTCCCAGGGCGTGCGGGACGCGTCGCCGAGGACCCGGCGGGCGAGGCGGCACACGATGGCCGGTTCGGACAGCAGCTGCCCGCTCGCGGGCTCCAGACGGCCGCGCGAGGCGTGCACCATGCCCATGGAGTCCTCGACGGTGACGAACTGCTCGCCACTGCCCTGGAGATCGCGCTCGGTGCGGCCGAGGGTGGGCAGGATCAGGGCGCGCGCGCCCGTGACGGCGTGCGAGCGGTTCAGTTTCGTCGACACGTGCACCGTGAGGCGGGCGCGGCGCATGGCCGCCTCGGTGACCTCGGTGTCGGGGGAGGCCGACACGAAGTTGCCGCCCATCGCGAAGAAGACCTTCGCCCTGTCGTCGCGCATCGCGCGGATCGCCCGGACGACGTCGTAGCCGTGCCCGCGCGGCGGGGCGAAGCCGAACTCCTTCTCCAGGGCGTCCAGGAAGGCGGGCGCGGGGCGCTCGAAGATGCCCATGGTGCGGTCGCCCTGCACGTTCGAGTGGCCGCGCACCGGGCACACGCCCGCGCCCGGCCGGCCGATGTTGCCGCGCAGCAGGAGGAAGTTGACGACCTCGCGGATCGTCGGCACGGAGTGCTTGTGCTGGGTCAGGCCCATCGCCCAGCACACGATGGTGCGCTCCGAGGCGAGGACCATGCCCAGCGCCTCGTCGATCTGCGCGCGCGAGAGGCCCGTCGCGGTGAGCGTCTCGTCCCAGTCGGCGGCGCGGGCGGCCTCCGCGAACGCCTCGAAACCATGGGTGTGTTCGGCGACGAAGGACTCGTCGACGGCGCCCTCGGTCTCCAGGACCAGCTTGTTCAGCAGGCGGAAGAGCGCCTGGTCACCGCCGATGCGGATCTGCAGGAACAGATCGGTGAGCGCGGCGCCCTTGAACATGCCCTGCGCGGTCTGCGGGTTCTTGAACCGCTCCATGCCCGCCTCGGGCAGCGGGTTCACCGTGATGATCCTCGCGCCGTTCGCCTTCGCCCTCTCCAGGGCGGACAGCATGCGCGGATGGTTGGTGCCCGGGTTCTGCCCCGCCACGATGATCAGGTCGGCCTGGTACAGGTCGTCCAGGAGGACGCTGCCCTTGCCGATGCCGATCGTCTCGTTCAGCGCCGAGCCGGACGACTCGTGGCACATGTTGGAGCAGTCGGGGAGGTTGTTCGTGCCGAACTCGCGGGCGAACAACTGGTAGAGGAACGCCGCCTCGTTGCTCGTGCGGCCCGAGGTGTAGAACAGCGCCTCGTCGGGGGAGGCCAGGGAGGTGAGCTCCTCGGCGATGATGTCGAACGCGCGCTCCCAGGACACCGCCTCGTAGCGGTCGGCGCCCTCCGCGAGATACACCGGGTGCGTGAGGCGGCCCTGCTGGCCCAGCCAGTAACCACTGCGGGTCGCGAGGTCGGCGACCGGGTGCGCGGCGAAGAAGTCCGGGGTCACCCGGCGCAGGGTGGCCTCCTCCGCGACCGCCTTCGCGCCGTTCTCGCAGAACTCCGCGGCGTGCCGGTGCTCGGGCTCGGGCCAGGCGCAGCCCGGGCAGTCGAAGCCGTCCTTCTGATTGACCCGCAGCAGGGTCAGCGCGGTGCGCTTCACCCCCATCTGCCGCTGGGCGATGCGCAGGGTGTGCCCGATGGCGGGCAGCCCGGCCGCGGCGTGCTTCGGCCCGGCGACCTGCGGCGCGTCCTGGACCGGATCACTCTGGGGCGGCTTGCCGGCCATTGCGGCCTCCTCTTCGAGCACACGTGTGAGGTACGTCTCCGATACTCCCACGTGGTGGTGACACCGATCGTGCCGCGGTACGAAGAATGATCGTGTGCGCTCCGCCGCACAGTGGGCGCAGGGCGTGCGAGTACCCGGTCGTGGCGGCGGGGCGGGGCCGACTGTCAGTGGGGCGTGGCAGGATCGGGGGTGTGGCAGAGACAGCATCGAAGAAGACCGAGAAGACCTCCGGCCAGGCACGTCCGCGGCTGATGCTCATGGACGGGCACTCGCTGGCGTACCGGGCGTTCTTCGCGCTGCCCGCGGAGAACTTCACGACGGCGACGGGCCAGCCGACGAACGCGATCTACGGCTTCGCGTCGATGCTCGCCAACACGCTGCGCGACGAGGCGCCCACGCACTTCGCGGTGGCGTTCGACGTGTCCCGCAAGACGTGGCGCTCCGAGGAGTTCACGGAGTACAAGGCGAACAGGTCGAAGACACCCGACGAGTTCAAGGGCCAGGTCGAGCTGATCGGTGAGCTCCTGGACGCGATGCACGCCGAGCGGTTCGCCGTCGAGGGCTTCGAGGCGGACGACATCATCGCCACGCTCGCCACCCAGGCCGAGGCCGAGGGCTTCGAGGTGCTGATCGTCACCGGCGACCGCGACGCCTTCCAGCTGGTCTCCGAGCACACCACCGTGCTCTACCCGACCAAGGGCGTCTCGGAGCTGACCCGGTTCACGCCGGAGAAGGTCTTCGAGAAGTACGGCCTCACTCCCGCCCAGTACCCCGACTTCGCGGCCCTGCGCGGCGACCCGTCCGACAACCTGCCGGGCATCCCCGGCGTCGGCGAGAAGACCGCCGCGAAGTGGATCAACCAGTTCGGTTCCTTCGCGGAGCTGGTCGAGCGCGCCGAGGAGGTCAAGGGCAAGGCCGGGCAGAACTTCCGCGACCACCTGGAGTCGGTCAAGCTCAACCGCCGCCTCACCGAGATGGTCCGCGACGTCGAGCTGCCGAAGGCCGTCCCCGCCCTGGAGCGCGCCCCGTACGACCGCACGGCCGTCGCCATGGTCCTGGACACCCTGGAGATCCGTAACCCCTCGCTGCGCGAGCGGCTGCTGGCCGTCGACCCCGGCGCCCAGGACGCCGAGGAGGCGGCCCCGGTCGCCTCGGGCGTGGCCGTGGACGGCACGGTCCTCGACGCCGGCGAGCTGGCGCCCTGGCTCGCCGAGCACGGCACGACGGTCCTCGGGGTCGCCACGGTCGACGCCTGGGCGCTCGGCACGGGATCGGTCTCCGAGATCGCCCTCGCCTCGGGCGGCGGGGCCGCCGCGTGGTTCGACCCGTCGACGCTCGACGAGAGCGACGAGAACGCGTTCGCGCGCTGGCTCGCCGCCCCCGACCGGCCGAAGGTGCTGCACAACGCCAAGGCCGTCATGCGGGTCTTCGCCGAGCACGGCTGGCGGGTCGAGGGCATCGCCATGGACACCGCCCTCGCCGCGTACCTCGTCAAGCCGGGCCGCCGCTCCTTCGACCTGGACGCGCTGACCCTGGAGTACCTCGGCCGGGAGCTGGCGCCCGCCGCGACCGCCGACGGACAGCTCGCCTTCGGCGCGGACGAGGGCGCCGAGGCCGACGCGCTGATGGTGCAGGCGCGCGCCGTCCTCGACCTGGGCGAGGCTTTCGGTGAGCGGCTCAGGGAGGTCGGCGCGGCCGACCTGCTCCAGGACATGGAGCTGCCCACCTCCGAGCTGCTCGCCCGCCTGGAGCGGCACGGCATCGCGGCGGACAGGGCCCACCTGGAAGCCATGGAGCAGATGTTCGCGGGCGCGGTCCAGCAGGCCGTGAAGGAAGCGCACGCGGCCGTCGGGCACGAGTTCAACCTCGGCTCGCCCAAGCAGCTCCAGGAAGTCCTCTTCGGTGAACTGGGCCTGCCCAAGACCAAGAAGACGAAGACCGGCTACACGACGGACGCCGACGCGCTGGCCTGGCTCGCCGCCCAGACCGACCACGAACTGCCCGTCATCATGCTGCGCCACCGTGAGCAGGCGAAACTGCGGGTGACCGTCGAGGGCCTGATCAAGACGATCGCCGCGGACGGCCGCATCCACACCACGTTCCACCAGACGGTCGCCGCGACGGGCCGCCTCTCGTCGCAGGACCCGAACCTGCAGAACATCCCCGTCCGGACGGAGGAGGGCCGCGCGATCCGGCGTGGCTTCGTGGTCGGCGAGGGCTTCGAGACCCTCATGACCGCCGACTACAGCCAGATCGAACTGCGCGTGATGGCCCACCTCTCGGAGGACGAGGGCCTCCTCGCGGCCTTCACCTCCGGCGAGGACCTGCACACCACGGTCGCCTCCCAGGTGTTCTCCGTGGAGCGCGACGCCGTCGACGCCGAGATGCGCCGCAAGATCAAGGCGATGTCGTACGGGCTGGCCTACGGGCTGTCGGCCTTCGGCCTGTCCCAGCAGCTCAACATCGACGCGGGGGAGGCGCGTGGCCTGATGGACACGTACTTCGAGCGCTTCGGAGGGGTACGGGACTATCTGCGCCGGGCGGTCGACGAGGCGCGGGCCACCGGTTACACGGCGACGCTCTTCGGGCGCCGCCGCTACCTCCCCGACCTCAACAGCGACAACCGGCAGCGGCGGGAGGCGGCCGAGCGGATGGCGCTGAACGCGCCGATCCAGGGCACGGCGGCCGACATCGTCAAGATCGCCATGCTGCACGTGGACCGGGCGCTGCGGGAGGCCGGCCTCACGTCGCGCATGCTCCTCCAGGTCCACGACGAAATCGTCCTGGAGATCGCCCCGGGCGAGCGCGCCCGGGCGGAGGAACTGGTCCGCCGGGAGATGGCGGGCGCGGTGCAGCTCAGGGCGCCCCTGGACGTCTCGGTCGGCTCGGGCACGGACTGGGAGTCGGCAGCCCACTGACACGACTCGGCTCCACCGGGGTGCGTTGTATCGGCTCCGGCCCCGTCGTGGTCGGTCGCGCAGTTCCCCGCGCCCCTTGAAGGGGCTGGGGTGGTACGTCGACTCCGGGCCGGTCGTGGCTGGTCGCGCAGTTCCTCGCGCCCCTGGCGGGGCTCGGGGGCTTGGGGCCTGTGCGATCAAGCAGGGGTTGGGCCCCACCCACCCAGGGGCGCGGGGAACTGCGCGACTCGCGCAGGGGCGTGGCTCGGCCTATGTGGCCGGGCTCAGCCCCACCCCCCTAGGGGCGCGGGGAACTGCGCAACCCGCGCACGGGTCTGGCCCGGCCTGGGAAACCGGGCTCAGCCCCACCCGCCTGAGGGGCGCGGGGAACTGCGCGATCAGGCACGACGGGCCGCACGTCACATCGCGCGCCAACCCCCGGAGGGAACCGTCACCCGCGTGGCCCCCGACCAGAAGCCCCCGGCGGGCCCCGCCATAAAAATGCGGGCATGGGTCCACGCGCACGACACTGCCGCCCCCTCCTCGCCGCAGCCCTGACCTCCGTACTCCTCGCCCCGGTCACCGCCGTCTCCGCAGCAGCCGCCACCCCTCGCATCCCGGCCCCCGCCCCGACCAGACGCATCCTGGCGGGCACCTTCGACGGGAGCGGTCACGGGAGCGACCGGCCGGCGGACGGCCACGTCACCTGCCACGCCCCGCACCAGCCCGCCCTCGCCGCCCGCCTGTCGCACGACATCCACGCGGCGCTGTCGTCCAGGACCGGCACGGTCTCCGTGGTCGTGCACGACGACCTCGGCCTGACCTGCACGCTCGCCGGCCGGCGCCAGTACGACTCCGCGAGTGTCGCGAAGGTGCTGATCATGGAGGCACTGCTGCGTCGTGCCGAGGGACTGGGCCGCAGACTGACCCGCTGGGAGGCGAGAAACGCCCGGCCCATGATCGTCCACTCGGACAACATCACCGCCTGGCGCCTGTGGACGTCCCTGGGCCACAGCTATCTGAACGGCTTCCTCGCCCGGGCCCGTACCCACGCCACCGTTCTCGGCCACGGCGGCTACTGGGGCCTCACCCGTACGACGGCCGCCGACCAGATGCGCCTGCTGGAGGTCCTGACGAGTTCCCACTCCTTCCTCCGCACCCGCGCGTACGGCCTCGCACTGCTCGCCGAGGTCCGCCCCGACCAGCGCTGGGGCGTCCCCGCAGGCATGCCGCGCGGTATGAAGGCCCATGTCAAGAACGGCTGGCTGCCCCGCTCCACCCACGGCTGGCGCGTCCACAGCGTCGGCGCCTTCACGGGCAAGGGCCGCGCGTACCGGATCGTCGTCCTGTCCCACGACAACCCGACGAAGGCGTACGGCGTCCGCACCATCGAGCGGATAGCGAGGGCCGTGCACCGCAATCTGGGCCCCGGCCGCGGTCGTGGTCGCGGCCTCACCCCGGAGACGGCGGTCAGCGAGGAGCCGGACGGCTCGGCTCCGTACGGGCCGGTGCCGGGCCGGGACGAACCGGAGCCGGACGCCACACCCTGACCGCCACGGCGTACACGGCGAACCCGACGGCCAGGCCGGCCCCCGCCCCGAAACAGACGGTGGGGATCAGCTCCCAGGGTTCTGCCCGCGACCCCCAGTGGTCCCACCAGCGCGTCGCCCGCTGTACGGCCGCCGACACCGCGCAGCCGCCGATCAGGACTGCGGCGAGCCACCGGTCACGCCCCGAGAGCACGGGCACTCCCACCGGCACCCCCATGGGTGCCCCGCCCGGCGCCCCCTGGTGTTCGGTGTCCTGCCGCCGTCGCAGCCGCAGGGCCACCACCAGGAACGTCGCGATGACCACGGCGGCGATCGCCGAACCGCCGTACTGCAGATACCAGTACAAGGGGGAACCGGCGAAGTCCCGCTCCAGGACGGGGAAGAGCCGGCCGCCCCAGCGGTCGTGGTGCGTGAACGCGTCCCACACGACATGGGTCAGCGAGCCGAGCACCGCGGACACGTACCACCGCAGGGCGAGCGAGGGCCGGAGGCGGGCGCGCGGCGCACCGCAGCGCACGAAGGCCCCGATCCGGCCCTGCCCGCCCCGTGGCAGCAGCGCCACCAGCGGTTCACGCAGCACCAGCCAGGCGCCCACGAGCGCCCAGGCGACCAGGACGTCGAAGGTGAACACCCCGGTGAAGGAGTGCGTGAACTCGCCGAACTCCATGGCCTCCGGAAAGACACTCGCCGCGTAATAGGTCATGTCGGGCGCGAACGAGCCGGCCACGAGCACGGCCGGGATCAGTCGGCCGCGTCCGGACCCGTCGGCACGCACGGCCGGCAGGACCGCCGCGGCATGGCTGAGAGTGAACGGCAACTGGGCTCCCCGCGAACGGCGTCGGACGGATCGGGTGGCTCCAACCGGACGCGACAGAGCCATCGGACCCAAAAGTCCATCGGACCCGAAAAGTCCGGCGGACCCGGCGGACCGGCCGGGCCTCGGCACGGTCCTGGCCCGACCCTTGATCAGGACGGCCAGTATGCGGGAACGGTTCCCGCCCGTCCGGCATGCTGAAGAGCGGCACGGGCAGCAGGGGCGGCAGGTCGCCACGAACGGCATGTGGCCAACCGGTGAAAACCGGGCGCGAACAGGTGTGTGCGCGGCAGAAGTTGTCGTAGGGTCGCCTGGGTTGCCGTATGGGGGAGCGTGGCCGCACGGCACCGCACAGCAGGAGAACGCGCGGAGCACGGGGATCGTTCACGGGAGGGGTTCACGCAATGGCGGCGCAATTCGGCAGGCGGGTCGTCAAAGGGGCGGCAACCACCGCCGTGGCAGCGGTCGCGGTCGCGGCCCTGTCCGCATCCCAGGCCCCGGGCGTGACGGACACCCCGCAGGGCAGACAGAACGCCAACTCGCAGCCCTCGCCCGACGGGAAGGGCAGCGACAGCGCCACCGGCAACTCGCCCTACTACACGGACCTCCCGCCGCTCAACAGCCCGACACCGTCGCCCAGCGCGAGCGGCAATCCCTCCGGCACCCCGGGGAACGCCGAAGCGGGCATACCGGCGACCGTCCTCGACGCGTACAAGAAGGCCGAGGCGTCCCTGGGAGAGTCCAAGCCCGGGTGCAGACTCCCCTGGCAGCTCCTCGCCGCCATCGGCAAGGTCGAGTCCGGGCACGCCCGCGGCGGCCGCGTCGACGCGAACGGCACCACGACCTCCCAGATCCTCGGCCCGGTCCTCAACGGCGTCGGCTTCGCGCGGATCACCGACACCGACGGCGGCGCGTACGACGGGGACACCACGCACGACCGTGCCGTCGGCCCCATGCAGTTCATCCCCTCCACCTGGGAGTGGTCGGGTCGCGACGGCAACGGCGACGGCCGCAAGGACCCCAACAACGTCTACGACGCGGCCCTCGCGGCCGGCCACTACCTGTGCCGGTTCGGCTGGGACCTGTCCGACAGCGGCGACCTCAGGCGCGCCATCCTCAGCTACAACAACTCGACGGACTACCTGAACACGGTCCTGTCGTGGCTGGAGTACTACCGCAAGGGCACCCACGAGGTCCCGGACGGCACGGGCACGCTGCCCTCGGGCCGCAGCGACGGCAACAGCGGCAGTGGCGCCGGCACCGGCAGTGGCAGTGGCAGCGGCGGGTCGAGCACCAGTCCGACGCCGACCCCGCCGGCCTCGACGCCGCCCAGCAGCCAGACCCCGGGCGGCGGCGGCTCTTCGAGCCCGAGCCCGAAGCCGCCCACCACACCGGCCCCGCCGTCCACCACACCGCCGGCGACCCCGGTCACCCCCACCCAGACGGTGGACCACCTGGAGGACGCGGGCACCGGGAAGCTCACGGCGACGGCGGGCGGCACCTTCACCGAGCGGATCGCCGCCCGTACCGAGACCAAGGCCGGCAAGCCCGTCGGGAAGGTCCGGGTCCGGTTCACGATCGTGGGCGGCACCGACACGACCTTCACCGGCGGTGAGAGCGTCGCGACCATCGTCACCAACGGCTCCGGCGTCGCGACGGCCCCCGCGCTCGAAGCGGGCGAGAAGACCGGCGGGTTCACGGTCCGCGCCACCGTCGTCGGCCGCACCGTCGCCGGCCTCGACTACGCGGCGACGGTCACCGCCCGCCAGGCCGACGGCCTCGCCCGCACCACCGACGCCGCGCTGACCTGCGTGCCGGGCGGCGAGTTCGCGAACCAGGTCGAGGTGAAGGCGACCTACAAGGGGGCCGCCGCGGCCGGTGTCGCCGCGACCGCCACGCTCGTCAAGGCGGCGGACGACGCGACCGCGAACGACAAGGGCCCGTACTTCAAGGGCGCGGACGGCAGCGCGGTACGCACCCTCGCGGGCCTCGAGACGGGCGCGAACGGCCTGCTGACGCTGCCGAAGCTGTACGCGGACGACACCGCCGGTACGTACCTGCTGCGGATCACGACGACCGGCGGCGCGACGCTGACCGTCGAGCTGACGGTGGCGGCAGCCGCCTCGTAACACCGGAGACGGACCAGCGGCGCCCCCTTTCCCGGCCTGCCGGGGAGGGGGCGCCGCCGTGTGTGCGCTACGTGTTCTCATCTCGCCCGCGCGTTGCTACGGTGCCGGACCTGACGATGTATCAGCTCCGCTGTGCCGGGAGGCCCGCATGCGTGCCGTGATCGCCGCCGCGACCGGTCTCGCCGTCGCGTTCGCGCTGGTCCTCACGATCACCGCGCTGGGTGCACCGGAGGGCGGGACGTCACCCGAGCCCCTGCTCACCACCGTCCCCAGCCATCCGTGACGCACAGGGAGGGCCGCCGAGATGCGCCGCAAGGCCAGTCTGATCCTGCTAGCCCTCGCCGTGTTCTTCGCGGCCCTGTCCCCGCTGACGCGCTGGTACGCCTTCCCGCGCCTGGCCAAGGTTCCCGCCGACCAGTACCAGGACATGGTCCTGGAGGCGAAGGACGCGACCCTTCTCGACTACGGCACGATGACCGCCGAGAAGGTCGACAGGATCACCGTCGTGCAGACCCTCAAGGGCAACGTCGAGGCGTCAGAGAAGATCGAGAAGACCGCGAACCGGGACGTCGTCGTCTGGGACGGCCTCTCCTACGTCCAGGGCCCCGACGGCGACATGGTCTCCAGCTTCCCCGAGCGGTACATCTTCGACGCGCACACCCAGGAACCCGTCCACGCCACCGGTGAGATGGTCGACGGCGACCCGGTCAGACGGACGGGCATCGAGTTCAAGTGGCCCTTCCTGACGGAGAAACGGGACTACGAGTACTTCGACGCGCAGGCCCGGCTCACCGCCCCCATCCACTACCGGGGCACCCAGGACTTCCGGGGCGTGGAGGTCTACTACTTCGAGCAGACCATCCCCTGGACGAAGGTGCCCCTCCCGAAGACCCTGCCCGTCGACGGCATCACCGCGGAGTCGGTCGCGAGGACGGGCACGACCCGCTGGTACACCACCGTTCGCAAGTTCTGGGTGGAGCCCGTCACCGGGGCACCCGTCTACGGAGAGGAGATCCACCGGGAGGAGCTGCGCGGCGGCACCCTCCTCGGCGACCGCGACAAGGTGACCGCCTTCTCCGGGCACGTGAAGATGCGCGAGGACTACATCCGGCACACGGTCGACCTGGTGAAGTCCCAGCGGCTGCTCGTCCTGCTGATGACCTCGTACCTGCCCTGGGGCTTCCTCGTCCTGGGCGTCGGACTCCTCGCGCTCTCCCTGTACCTGGAGGCCCGCAGCCGCCGCCCCCGCGACCCCGCGACCGCGAGGACCCGGGAGCCGGAGCCGCTCAGCGCCTGAGGCGGGCGTTCGTGTGCCGGGTCGGCCGCGCGGCCACCGGGTCCTCCGGCCAGGGGTGCTTCGGGTACCGCCCGCGCAGCTCCGCCCGTACACCCCGGTAGCCGTCCTTCCAGAACGACGCGAGGTCCGAGGTGACGGCGGCCGGGCGCCCCGCGGGCGACAGCAGATGCACCTGTACGGGCACCCCCGCGACCGCCGGCGACTCCTGTGCCCCGAACATCTCCTGCAACTTCACCGCGAGCACCGGCCGCTCGGGATCCGCGTAGTCGATCCGGATCCTGGACCCGCTCGGCACCTCGATCCGCTCCGGCGCCAGCTCGTCGAGCCGGGACGCGTCTCCGGACGCCCACGGCAGCAGCCGGTTCAGCGCCTGGCCGGCCTCGATGCGCGCCAGGTCGGCCCGCCGTCGCGCGCGGCCCAGCTCGGGCTCCAGCCACTCGTCCACGCGCGCGTGCAGGGCGTCGTCCGACACGTCGGGCCACGGGGCGCCGAGCCGCCGGTGCAGGAAGGCGAGCCGCTGCCGCAATGTCTCGGCGTCCCGCGACCAGCGCAACAGCGCGAACCCCTCGCGCGCCAGCCCTTCGAGGAGCGCGGCGCGTACGAGTGCGGGGTCGGGGTTCCGCAGCGGCCGTACCGCCAGCTCCACGGCCCCCAGCCGCCGCACCCGCCGCGCCACGACGTCCCCGCCGTCCCAGCGGACCTCGTCGCCCTCGCCGTACAGGGCCCCCGCGGCCTCGCGGGCGATCCCCTCGTCGATCACGGCGCCGAGCCGCACACGCGCGTGCCCCGCCCCGAGCGGCCGGTCGGCGACGGCGACAGCGATCCACTCGCCGTCCCGCAGCCCGCTTCCCTCCCCGACCTCGGCCCGAGTCCCGGACACCATGAGAAAGGACCCCCCGGCCCGCCGTCCCACCCGCTCAGGAAAAGCGAACGCGGCAACAAGCCCGACGACCCGGTCATCGGTGCCAGGGGCGCGGGGAACCGCGCGATCCACCACGTCCGGCCCGCGGTCGTCGGACGACCTCCGCGCTGCGGGCGCGCCATCGGCTCGCCCCACGCCCCGCAACCGCCGCACCTCCGCCCGCCACCGCCCGGCATAGCCGTCACCCCCGCGCCGCGCGGTCCGCAACGCCGACGCGAGGTCGTCCCCGTACTCCCGCGGCGGCTCCTCGCTCAGCAGGGCGACCACCTCCGCGGCACGCTCGGCTCCGACAGCGGCCCCCGCGTCCAGCAGCGCGCGCCCGAGCCGCGGATGCAGCCCGAGCCGCGACATCCGCACCCCCCGGTCCGTCGGCCGCCCGCCGGGGCCGACCGCGCCGATGGCCTCCAGCACACCCCGCGCAACCCCCATCGCCCCGGCCGGCGGCGGATCCAGCAGCGCAAGCCCCGACGCGTCGGGATCCCCCCAGCAGGCCGCCTGCAGGGCGAACGCCGTCAGGTCGGCCACCTTGATCTCCGGCGCGGGGAAACGCGCCAGACGGCCGTCCTCCGCCTCCGCCCAGCACCGGTACACCGCACCCGGAGCCTCCCGCCCCGCCCGCCCGGCCCGCTGCCTCCCGGCGGCCTGCGAGGCCCGTACGGTCGCGAGCGCGCTCAGCCCCCGCGCGTGGTCCACCCGCGGCTCGCGCGCCAGCCCGGAGTCCACGACCACCCGTACCCCGGGAACCGTCAGCGAGGACTCGGCCACCGAGGTCGCGAGGACCACCCGGCGCCCCGCGCCGCCGGACAGCACCGCGTCCTGCACGGCCGCGGGCGCCCGCCCGTGCACCTGGAGCACCTCTACGGCACCGAGCCCGCCGAGCTGCCCGGCGACCCGGGCGATCTCCCCGACGCCGGGGAGGAAACACAGGACATCCCCGTCACGCTCGGACAGCGCCCGCCGCACCACCGACGCCACATGTGCCAGCAACACCGGATCCACCCGCATCCCATGGGGCGGCCGCACAGGGCGCGCGGGCGGCGCCCACACCACCTCGACCGGATGGGAGACGCCCGCCGCCTCGACCACCGGCGCGTCGCCGAGCAGCCGCGCCCAGCCCTCGGCGTCGGTCGTCGCCGAGGCGGCCACCAGCCGCAGCTCGGGACGCAGGGCGGCCCGGACGTCCAGCAGGAACGCCGCCGCCGTGTCCGCGTCCAGATGCCGCTCGTGGCACTCGTCGAGCACGACCACGTCGACGCCGGCCAGTTCCTGGTCGCGTTGCAGCCGCTGCAGCAGCACCCCGGTGGTGACGACCTCCACGCGCGTGCGTGGCCCGACGACCCGCTCGCCGCGCACGGTGTACCCGACGCTGTCGCCGGCCTTCTCGCCGATCAGCCACGCCATCCGCCGCGCGGCCGCCCGCGCCGCGATCCGCCGCGGCTCGGCCACCACGACCCGCCGCGCGGGCCCCTCGCCGGTCAGCCCGGCGAGGACCAGCGGCACGAGGGTCGTCTTGCCCGTCCCGGGGGGTGCGACGAGCACCGCGGTGCCGTGGCCCTCCAGGGCGTCGTCCAGGCCCGGCAGCGCAGTGCGTACGGGCAGCAGGTCCAGGGCGTCGTGACGGATCACGCGATCACATGCTCGGTACGGCTCACCCGCTCAGTCTCCCCTTCAGCCTCCCGCCGGGGGTGCCCCCGTCCCGCTCCGCTCGCACACGAAGATCGCCGTGCCCGGGATCAGGTTTCCGCGGAGCGGGGACCAGCCGCCCCACTCCTGGGTGTTCCAGGCGGGCCACTCCGGCTCGACCAGGTCGACCAGCCTGAAACCGCCGGCCACCACGTCCCGGACGCGGTCGCCGACCGTCCTGTGGTGCTCGACGTACACCGCGTCGCCCGCCTCGTCCTGCTCGACGTACGGCGTCCGGTCGAAGTACGAGGCGGACACGCTGAGCCCCTCGGGCCCCGGCTCGTCGGGGAACGCCCAGCGGACCGGGTGCGTCACGGAGAAGACGAACCGGCCGCCGGGCCGCAGCACCCGGTGGACCTCCCGCAGGACCCGCACGGGTTCGGCGACGAACGGCAGCGCCCCGTAAGCGGAGCACGCCAGGTCGAACGAACCGTCCGCGAAAGGCAGCGCGGTGGCGTCCGCCTCCACGAGCCGGACGCCGTCGGCGCCGATCCGCAGGGCGTGCTGGAGCTGCCGGTGCGAGAGGTCCAGGGCGACCGGGCGGGCCCCCTGGGCGGCCAGCCAGCGCGAGCACTGGGCGGCGCCCGCGCCGATCTCCAGGACGTCCTTCCCCTTCAGCTCCTCCATCGGGCCGAGCAACTCCGCCTCGATCTCGTCGAGGCCCTCCGGGCACCACACGAAACGGTCGTCGCCGAGGAAGGTGCCGTGCTCGACCTGGTAGTCGTCCGCGTTCCGGTCCCACCAGCCGCGATTGGCCCGGGAGCTCTCGGAGCCCCCCGCCTCCCGCCGGGTCGCCTCGGGCTCGGCCTGTTCGTGCTCTTGGATGATCGGCTCCCTCGTATTAATCTGCGGACTCTTCCGTGCGAACCGTTCCGGCGGCGGTCACGAAAGGGGTGCCGCAGGGTCGGCGTGACCCGGTGGCGTTGCCCGTCGTGCGGATGCCGCCGTGTGGGTCCTGTGCCGGGTATGCGGCGATCCGCCCCGGGTGTGCGCCTTCGCGCATTGACCCTGTCCGGCTGCCCCCGTATGCTACAAGTTGCGCTGCGGGCCTGCGCTCCTCAGACGTAGCAGGCTGCGCTCGCATCTGTATGTATGACCCCTCGGTTGTCGAGGCGCCACCGGCGGTGTTCTCACGAACATCATCCGGATCTGGCGCTTCCTTGGCTGTCCGGCCTTCTACAGAGCGAAACGGGCTCCCGGCGTAAGCAGTACCTACGACTCACTGTCCGTACCGGAGCCCTTTCCCACATGACGAGCAGCACCGAGACCACCTCTACCACGCCGCAGGTAGCGGTCAACGACATCGGTAACGAGGAAGCCTTCCTCGCCGCGATCGACGAGACGATCAAGTACTTCAACGACGGCGACATCGTCGACGGCGTCATCGTGAAGGTCGACCGGGACGAGGTCCTGCTCGACATCGGTTACAAGACCGAAGGTGTCATCCCGAGCCGCGAGCTCTCGATCAAGCACGACGTCGACCCGAACGAGGTCGTCAAGGTCGGCGACGAGATCGAAGCCCTTGTTCTCCAGAAGGAGGACAAGGAAGGCCGCCTGATCCTCTCGAAGAAGCGTGCCCAGTACGAGCGCGCCTGGGGCACCATCGAGAAGATCAAGGAAGAGGACGGCATCGTCACCGGCACCGTCATCGAGGTCGTCAAGGGTGGACTCATCCTCGACATCGGCCTCCGTGGCTTCCTGCCGGCCTCCCTCGTCGAGATGCGCCGTGTCCGCGACCTCCAGCCCTACGTGGGCAAGGAGCTCGAGGCCAAGATCATCGAGCTGGACAAGAACCGCAACAACGTGGTCCTGTCCCGCCGTGCCTGGCTGGAGCAGACCCAGTCCGAGGTCCGCCAGACGTTCCTCACCACCCTGCAGAAGGGTCAGGTCCGTTCCGGCGTCGTCTCCTCGATCGTCAACTTCGGTGCGTTCGTGGACCTGGGTGGCGTCGACGGTCTGGTGCACGTCTCGGAGCTCTCCTGGAAGCACATCGACCACCCCTCCGAGGTTGTCGAGGTCGGCCAGGAAGTCACCGTCGAGGTCCTCGACGTCGACATGGACCGCGAGCGTGTCTCCCTGTCGCTGAAGGCGACGCAGGAAGACCCGTGGCAGCAGTTCGCCCGCACGCACCAGATCGGCCAGGTCGTGCCCGGCAAGGTCACGAAGCTGGTTCCGTTCGGTGCGTTCGTCCGCGTGGACGAGGGCATCGAGGGTCTGGTCCACATCTCCGAGCTGGCCGAGCGCCACGTGGAGATCCCGGAGCAGGTCGTCCAGGTCAACGACGAGATCTTCGTCAAGGTCATCGACATCGACCTCGAGCGCCGTCGCATCAGCCTCTCGCTGAAGCAGGCCAACGAGTCCTTCGGTGCCGACCCGGCCTCGGTCGAGTTCGACCCGACGCTGTACGGCATGGCCGCGTCGTACGACGACCAGGGCAACTACATCTACCCCGAGGGCTTCGACCCCGAGACCAACGACTGGCTCGAGGGCTACGAGTCCCAGCGCGAGGTGTGGGAGAACCAGTACGCCGAGGCGCAGACGCGCTTCGAGCAGCACCAGGCGCAGGTCATCAAGTCCCGCGAGGCGGACGCCCAGGCCGAGGCCGAGGGTGTCACCACCCCGGGCGCGGCTCCGGCCGCCTCCAGCGGTGGCGGTGGCGGCGGTTCGTACTCCTCGGAGTCGGACGACAACTCCGGCGCCCTGGCGTCGGACGAGGCCCTGGCGGCTCTGCGCGAGAAGCTCGCCGGCGGCCAGAGCTGACGGCTCACCGCCAGCGATAGCAGCTGGTAAACCGAGGGCCCGCACCCACCTGGGTGCGGGCCCTCGGTGCGTTCCGTCGAGACCTGGCGGTGCGCGGGAATGCCCGTGTCCCGGCCCGTGTTGTCGATGACGAACACGAGGAGGAGCGGTCACAGTGCTTGATCCGCAGGGTTTGTACGCATGGGAGCCGAAGGGCCTGGCCGTCGTCGACGTGGCGCTCGCCCAGGAGTCGGCCGGTCTTGTCATGCTCTACCACTTCGACGGTTACATCGACGCGGGCGAGACCGGCGACCAGATCGTCGACCGGCTCCTCGACTCGCTGCCCCACCAGGTCGTCGCCCGCTTCGACCACGACCGGCTCGTGGACTACCGCGCCCGCCGCCCGCTGCTGACGTTCAAGCGCGACCGCTGGGCCGACTACGAGGAGCCCACGCTGGACGTGCGGCTCGTCCAGGACGCCACCGGCGCGCCCTTCCTGCTGCTTTCCGGGCCCGAACCGGACGTGGAGTGGGAGCGCTTCGCCGCCGCCGTCCAGCAGATCGTGGAGCGCCTGGGAGTGCGGCTGTCCGTGAACTTCCACGGCATTCCGATGGGTGTCCCGCACACCCGCCCCGTGGGCCTCACCCCCCACGGCAACCGCACGGACCTCGTTCCCGGCCACCGCAGCCCCTTCGACGAGGCACAGGTGCCCGGCAGCGCCGAGGCGCTGGTCGAGTACCGGCTCATGGCGGCCGGGCACGACGTCCTGGGGGTCGCGGCGCACGTACCGCACTACATCGCCCGGTCCCCGTACCCGGACGCCGCGCTGACGGTGATGGAGTCGATCACCGCAGCGACCGGGCTGGTCCTGCCGGGTATCGCGCACGGGCTGCGCACCGAGGCGCATCGCACGCAGACCGAGATCGACCGGCAGATCCAGGAGGGCGACGAGGAACTCGTCGCGCTCGTCCAGGGGCTGGAGCACCAGTACGACGCCGCTGCGGGCGCCGAGTCGCGGGGGAACATGCTCGCCGAGCCGGTGGACATTCCTTCGGCGGACGAGATCGGACTGGAGTTCGAGAAGTTTCTCGCGGAGCGGGAGGGGGATGCGTAGCTCGCTCTCCTGAGCGGGGTCGCTGGCCGCTGGGCTGGGCAGACAGGGTCGGCTGGGACGGGGTGGGGCGGACAGGGCTGCTGTGCGGGTGTCGGCTGCGGGTGTGATGTGGCTGGTCGCGCAGTTCCCCGCGCCCCTTACGGGGCCCGGTCCGCGCGTCCCTGACGGGGGCGGCTCGTGCGCACCTGACGGGGCCCGGCTCGTGCGTCTTTGACGGGGCCCGGTCCACGCGTCTCTGGCGGGGGTCGGCCCGCGCGCCCATGACGGGGCCCGCCCCCGCGTCGCTGGTCGGGGTCTCGCCTATGCTGCTGGGTATGTTGAAGGTGGGACTGACCGGGGGGATCGGGGCCGGTAAGAGTGAGGTGTCGCGGTTGCTCGTGGAGCACGGGGCCGTGCTCATCGACGCCGACCGGATCGCGCGGGAGGTCGTCGCGCCGGGAACACCCGGGCTGGCGGCGGTCGTCGACGCCTTCGGCGAGGACATCCTCACAGCGGACGGCACCCTCGACCGGCCGAAGCTCGGCTCGATCGTCTTCGCGGACGCGGACAGGCTGGCCGTACTGAACGCGATCGTGCACCCCCTGGTGGGCGCCCGCTCCCGTGAGCTCGAAGAGGCCGCCTCGCAGGACTCCGTGGTGGTGCACGACGTGCCCCTGCTCGCGGAGAACGGCCTCGCGAAACTGTACGACCTGGTGATCGTGGTCGACGCCAGTCCCGAGACCCAGCTCGACCGGCTCGTCCGGCTGCGCGGTATGACCGAGGAGGACGCGCGCGCCCGCATGGCGGCGCAGGCCACCCGCGAGAAGCGCCGGGCGGTCGCGGACGTCGTCATCGACAACGACGTACCACTCGAGACGCTGCGCCGGCGGGTACGCGACGTGTGGGCCGATCTCGGGCGCAGGGCCCGGGCCGCCTCGGCGACCACGGAATAGCGGGTGCCCTGGAGGCGTTGACCCGCTCCAGTGAGGGAAGGAATGTGCCGTGCCCGAGACCAGCGGATTCGCCGGACGTACTCCGGAGACGCATGTCATCGACTTCCGTGCCGCCGAGCAGTTGCTCGCCGCGCGGGATCCCCGGGGCGCGGTCAAACTGCTCGACAACGTGATCGCCGCCTACCCGGAGAACACGGCGGCCCGGCTGCTGCGAGCGCGCGCCTTCTTCGCCGCGGCGCAACTGCGGCCCGCCGAGCTGGAGTTCACCATCGTGCTGGAGCGCGAGCCGGACAACGCCTTCGCGCACTTCGCGCTCGCCCGCACCTATGAGCGCTCCGGGCAGCCCGGCCAGGCCAAGCGGCACTTCCGGCTGGCAGCGGCGCTGGACCCACAGCCGGAGTACCTGGCAGCGGCGCGGTTCGACTCCTGAGCCGAGCCGAGCCGATCCGTCCTGCCCGCACCGGCCCCCGCACACTGAGCCGCAGCCGTACCGGCCGGCAGGGCACTGCGAGCGTTCGCCGATTCACTGCCCGTACGCATCCGTCGGTTCACTGCCCGTACGCATCGGGACCGCTGCTCCTTCGGAAAACGTACTGTTCATGGTGCAGGTTCACCAAGAGCGGACCAATGGGGAGCGGCTGTGCTGGTGGAGGAGCTGCGGGCGGACAAGAAGCTGGCTGGCTGGCTGCGGGACCTGGAGAGCGAGGACGGACCCCGCACGGAGGCGACCCTTCCTGACGCGATCGCGCTGCCCGACGTCCTGCTCGATCTGTCCGTGCCGCACGAGTGCGTCAACGAACTCGTCGCCCTGCGCGCCCGGCTGGTGGCGGACCCGGAGGCGATGACGCTGCTCGGGCGGTGCGTCGCCCGGTTCGTGAGCGACATGGGGGAGATCGGCAACGACTGGGAACCACCGGCGTTCCCGGAGTCCACCGGGGCGCTGGGCCGCACCTTCCAGGTGTTCGTGTTCATCGCCGCGCTGCCGTACGTGCGTGCCTACCACCGGCAGCGGGACATCCCGGCGGACATCTCCCGGCGCACGCTCGCCGACCTGGGCCGGAACCTGGCCGTCCACCGGCGGCGGACCGGCACGACCGGGTTGCTGGTGCCGTGGTGGATCGGCCTGCACTTCCACGGGGAGCTGTACCAGCTGGGGCGGCTGCAGTTCCAGCGCGCGCGGCTGGGCGGGCACACCGGGCGGGCGGCCGAGGCCGCGGGATTCGGCACGGGCCCCGGCGGCCTCTGCCTGAGCCTGCACATCGCCGACTTCCGGGGGCCCTTGTCACCGGACGCCTGCGACCAGTCGCTGGACCTGGCACGGGAGTTCTTCGCACGCCACTACCCGGACGAGCGCTACGAGGTGGCGGTCTGCCACTCCTGGCTGCTCGATCCGCAGCTGAAGCGGTATCTGCCCGCCGACTCCAACATCGTGCGCTTCCAGGAGCGGTTCCGGGCCGCCCACGAGGAGACGAAGGCGGACGACAGGGCCCCCGTCGCATTCGTCTTCGGCGACCCCGAGCTGCCTGTGGCGGACCTGCCGCGGCGGACCGGGGTGGAACGGGCGGTGGGGGACCACCTGCGGGCGGGCGGCCACTGGTACGGAGGGCAGGGATGGTTCCCGCTCTGACCGGCTCGCTGTGACCGACTCGCTGTGACCGGTTCGCTCTGATCGACCTGCTGTGGCCAGTCGCTGTGTCCGTCCGCCCGGCCGGATCACGTCTCACTCGAACGGGTGGTGCACGAGGAGGCGGGAACGAGGCGCCGTGCGCGGGCCGTTGTGCCGGTATGACGATCGAGATGCGTGAGGGATACGAGGGGACGGGACCCGGCGCCATCACGCCGGACGGCTGCGCGGTCGAGCTGTACACGCGGCTGCCCGTCGGGGACGAGCCGGACATCATCGCCTCGGCCGTGCCGGCGGGGGCGCACATCCTCGAACTGGGCAGTGGTGTGGGGCGTATGACCCACGCGCTCCTGGAGCGGGGCTTCACGGTGACGGCCGTGGACGAGTCCGCCGAGATGCTGGAGCGGGTGCGGGGGGCGCGCACGATATGCGGCGCGATAGAGACGCTCGACCTGGACGAGAAGTTCGACGTGGTGATGCTCGCGTCGTTCCTCGTGCACGCCGGCGACGTCGAGGTTCGGCGCGGCATGCTGGACGTGTGCCGCAGTCATGTCGCGAACGGCGGCTGTGTGCTGATCCAGCGCGAGGGCGAGAACTACCACAGCGACCTGCCGCGCGAACGGGTCGATCCGAGCGGGTTCACGGTGCGGATGCTGTCCGCAGAGCCGGTCGGGGACGGGGTCAACTCCGTGCGGGCGGAGTACGTGTTCCCGGATGCCGTGTGGACACAGACGTTCCTGGCCCGGCCGCTCACCCAGGAGCAGTTCGAGGAGGCGTTGGCGGAGGCGGGGCTGAAGGTCGACAGGTATCTGACGGAGGACCGGGTGTGGGTGCGGGCGGTACCTGCGGAGGCGTGAAGCCCTGGGCTTTCGGCCCTGGCCCCGGCTCCGGTCCCGGTCCCGGCTCGGGTCCCGGTCCGGCCTCGGGTCCCGGTTCCGGCTCGGATCCTGGTCCGGGCCCTGGCCCTGGCCCCGGTTCCGGTTCTGGGGCGATGAGTTTCGGACGGTGGGGCGGTCTACCTCTGTGACAGCACCGCGAGCCGCTTCACACAGGAGATCCTCATGTCCGAGACCGCCGTTCCCTCCGTCGCCGCCGCCTCGTCCGGCACCGTCGTCGCCGAGTCCGCCACCGCCCGTGGCCGCCGGGCCCGCCTCGCCCTGCGGGGGCTTCAGGTGCTGCTCGCGCTCTTCTACGTGATCGCGAGCGCGGTTCCCAAGCTCGTCGCCCATTCCTCGGCGGTCGAGTCGTTCGACGAGATCGGCTGGGGCAGTGCGGGGATGTACACCATCGGACTTCTCGAACTGGCCGGCGGCATCGCGCTGGTGATCCCGGCGCTGGCTTCACTGGCGGCCGTGTCGTTGGGCGCGCTGATGGTGGGTGCGTTCATCACACAGCTCGCCGTGTTCGACGGGGAGTACGCGGCGACCCCCCTCATACTGATCCTGCCGCTCGCACTGATCGCCTGGGCGCGACGCGGGCAGGCGGCGGACCTGGTGCGGCTGGTCAGGCGCCGGTCCTGAGCAGCGGGCGCGGGCCCGGACGCGGACGGTGTCCGGCGGGACCTCCAGGGCTCCTGCCGGACACCGACTCCCGTCGCAGTCCCTAAGGTGCCTTCGGGCCGCCGTCGGGCGAGCCGAGACCCCGCAGGCGTTCCAGTTCGCGGCGGTCGCGCTTGGTGGGGCGGCCCGCGCCCCGGTCACGGATGCCCGCGGGTGCGACGGCCTCGCGGGGCGGAGGCGGCGGGCTGTTGTCGACGTAGCACTCGGCGGCGACCGGAGCCCCGACCCGCTTGCGGATCACGCGCTTCACGATGACCACCCGCTCCCGGTCCGCGTGGCGCAGGCGGACCTCGTCACCGACGCGGACGGCGTACGCGGGCTTGACCCGCTCGCCGTTCACCCGGACATGGCCGCCCCGGCAGGCGGTGGCGCCCATGGAGCGGGTCTTCACGAGGCGCACGGACCAGATCCAGCTGTCGACGCGCACGGTCTCGCCGTTCGAGGGAGCGGCGGCCTTCGCGACGGCCACGGCGTCGGTGGAGCCGTCCGTGAGCGGTCCGTCGACCTCGTGCCCCGCCTCGTCGTCCGCGTTCCTCTGAGTCCCTGAAGCCATGGTCCGACCTTAGCCCTCGGCGGGAACGCGGTCGGCATCCTTTTCGTCGTCACGGACCCGGCACGCGGCCGGGCATACCGTGGGGGCATGGAGCGGGAAAACAGCCTGGCAGAGCTGGACGGGCGGATCTCCGGCTGCCGGGCCTGTCCTCGGCTGGTCGAGTGGCGGGAGGAGGTGGCCAGGACGAAGCGGGCCGCCTTCGCGGACTGGACGTACTGGGGCCGCCCGGTGCCGGGTTTCGGACCGCCGGACGCCTCCCTGCTGGTGGTCGGACTCGCGCCCGCGGCGCACGGCGGGAACCGTACCGGCCGGATGTTCACCGGGGACCGGTCCGGGGACGTGTTGTACGCGGCGTTGCACGAGGTGGGTCTCGCCTCGCAGCCCACGTCCGAGAGCGCCGGTGACGGGCTGGCGCTGTACGGCGTCCGCGTGACGTCCCCCGTGCACTGTGCGCCACCCGCCAACAGGCCGACGCCGGAGGAACGGAACACCTGCCGCCCCTGGCTCGTGAGCGAGCTGCGACTGCTCGAACCCACCCTCCGCGCGGTCGTCGTACTCGGCGGCTTCGGCTGGCAGGCCGCGCTGCCCGCGTTCGCCGGGGCGGGGTGGAAGGTGCCTCGGCCCAGGCCCGCCTTCGCGCACGGGGCACGGCTCGTGCTGGAGGGTCCGAACCGGCCGCTGGAACTCTTCGGCTGCTACCACGTCAGCCAGCGCAACACGTTCACGGGTCGGCTGACTCCCGGGATGCTGCGGGACGTGCTGCGCGCGGCGGCGCGCACGGCGGGACTGCCCACCACTCCGGCCTCGTGACGACCAGGAGAGACCACCGAAGGCGCCCCCTCAGGGGCGCGGGGAACTGCGCGGCCGACCGCCGACGGCCCGCAGCCGGGTGACCGCCCTCTCGCTACCGCCCTCTCGCGACTGCTCGGTCGCGACTGCTCCGGCGCGGAGCGACTAGCGGCGTGCCCGGTCCCGTTCGCCCGCGGACCGGACGAACTGCAGTTCCAGGGTCGCCGGGGGAGCGGCGATCCCCGGGCCGCCGGCCTCCGCCCAGCGGAGTATCTCGTCCGTGCAGTCGTCGCCCATCGCCCAGCCGATCCAGACGGCCCGGCCGCCGCGTCTGCGGCCCTCGCCCGACGGCTGGACGACGATGATGTTGGCCTGGTCGCAGGGGCCGAGGCAGTCCGCCGTGCGGACCGCGAGGCGGCCGCCGGAGGCGTCGGCGGCGGCGCGCAGCCGGTCCAGTTGCCAGGCGTGGTCGTAGCCGGGGTACTTGCGGGCGTCACCGCAGCAGCAGCCGCGGCAGACGACGAGCGTGCAGGGCCGGGTCCTCGCGGCGCCGATCGCCGTACGGGCCGTCACTCTTCTCCCTCGAAACCGGCGCCCGTGCCCGCACCCGTGCCCGCGCCCTTGCTCTGGCCGAAGTGCTCGTCGCCGGCGTCGCCGTCGCCGTCGCCGAAGAGGTGGCGCACCGTCGAGCGGTGGTTGGCCTGGACGTGGGCCAGGGCGTGGGCGCGGGCCCGCTCCCGGTCACCGGAGGCGATGGCCGCGTACAGCTCGCGGTGCTCGGAGAGGAGCAGGGGCCACTCCTCGTTCCGGCGGGTGAGCCAGCGCAGTCGGCCGTCGACCGGGTCCATCACGGAGATCAGCAGGCTGTTGCCCGCCATCGCCAGGATCCGGTCGTGGAAACGGGTGTTGATGTCGGTGATCGCCTCCGCGTCGTCGGCCGCGGTCGCCTCCGCCGCGCGGTCGAGGAGTTCCTCCAGCTCGGCCAGGTCGGCCCGGGTGGCGCGCTCGGCGGCCAGACCGGTGGCGTACACCTCCAGGGCCTCGCGGAGTTCGAAGAGTTCCGTGACGTCCGTGGGGGTCAGCCGGCGGACGACGGTTCGGCGGGGGGTCTCGAAGTGGACGAAGCCCTCGGCGACCAGGGCCCGGATCGCCTCGCGGACCGGCACCCGGGAGACCCCGAACCGCTCGGCCAGCTCGCGCTCGACCAGCCGGTCGCCGGGCAGCAGCCGCCCGGCGATGATCTCCTGCCGCAGCGAGCCGAGGACCCGCTCACGCACCGCCCCCAGCGGTTCGACCGTCTTCATGGGTCCATCCTCGCCGACCCCGGGACTGTTTTACCGAGCTGTAACCGCACGGACATGGCCCGCTGTCGTCGGGAGCGGGACTATGACCGCAGTTTGGTATACCAAAATAGCCCCCACGCTCATGGAGGCCCTGTGTCCCTCGCCGATCCAGCCGCGGCCACCGGCACGCCGGCGTTCGTCCCCGATCCCCGGCTCACCAACGAAGACCTCGCGCCCGCGGGCAAGCGCAACTGGAAGGTCTTCGACCTCTTCGCCCTGTGGATGTCCGACGTCCACAACCTCGGCAACTACACCTTCGCGGCCGGGCTGCTGGTGCTCGGCATGAACGTCTGGCAGATCTTCACGTCCCTGCTCGTCGGCTTCGTGCTCATCTACATCGGCATGAACTGGATGGGGAAGATCGGGCAGGCGCACGGCGTGCCCTTCCCGGTCGTCAGCCGCATCAGCTTCGGTGTCTGGGGCGCCAACATCCCGGCTCTGATCAGGGCCGTCATCGCCATCATGTGGTACGGCATCCAGACCTACCTGGCCTCCGTCGCCGTCAACATCATGCTGCTCGCGGCCTGGCCCGGTCTGGAGTCCTGGACCCACAGCTCCTTCCTCGGCCTCCACGCGCTCGGCTGGATGTCCTTCGTCTCGCTGTGGCTGGTCCAGGCGCTGATCATCAGCCAGGGCATGGAGTCCGTACGGAAGTTCCAGGACTTCTGCGGTCCCGCGATCTGGCTCGTGATGATCGCCCTCGCCGTCTGGATCCTCGCGAAGGCCGGCTGGACCATCTCGCTCACCTCGACCCCGAACCCCGTCTCGGCGGGCGAGCAGTG
The DNA here is from genome assembly GCF_042889045.1 of Streptomyces sp. NPDC002701. Taxonomy (NCBI): domain Bacteria; kingdom Bacillati; phylum Actinomycetota; class Actinomycetes; order Kitasatosporales; family Streptomycetaceae; genus Streptomyces; species Streptomyces sp. NPDC002701. Next base: position 234,473 of record NZ_JBIAQL010000008.1, on the reverse strand, counting down.
GCGGCAGTGGTTCGGCGCGATCGGGCTGATCCTCGCCACGTACGGCACGCTGATGCTCAACTTCTGCGACTTCTCGCGCTTCGCGCCCAGCTACCGGACCGTCAAGCGCGGCAACTTCTGGGGCCTGCCGATCAATTCGACCGCCTTCGTGATCGTGTCGGTCATCGTCACGGCCGGGTCCATCGAGGTGTTCGGCAAGGCCATCACCGACCCCGCCCACCTCGTCGCCGAGATCGGCAACAAATGGGTACTGATCCTCGGCGCGCTGACCTTCGCCATCGCCACCATGGGCGTCAACATCGTCGCCAACTTCGTCTCGCCCGCGTACGACCTGGCCAACGTCTGGCCGCAGAGGATCACCTTCAGGGTCGGCGGCCTGATCAGCACGGTCGCCGCACTGGTCGTCACCCCGTGGAACCTCTTCTCCAGCCCCACGGTCGTCAACTATTTCCTCGGCGGCCTCGGCGCCTTCCTAGGCCCGCTGTTCGGCGTGATCATGCTCGACTACTTCTGGGTCAAGCGCGGCCGTATCGACGTGGACGAGCTGTTCGACGCGACCCCCGGATCGCGCTACTACTACCGCAAGGGCGTCAACCCCAAGGCGCTCTGGGCGTTCCTGCCCGCGGCGGCGGTCTCGGCCGTTCTCGCGCTGGTCAAGACCTTCAGCGACGTGGCTCCGTACTCCTGGTTCATCGGGACGGCGCTCGCCGCCGGTCTGTACGCGCTGCTGTGCCGCTCTGAGCGTGCCGCCGCCGGCACGGCCACGGACACGGCCGCCGTCCCGCCGGCCCCGGCCGTCGCTCCGCAGGAGGGCTGAGCGTGCGGATCGTCGTCACCAACTGCAACACGACGCGGGAAATGACCGAGGAGATCGTGCGAGGTGCCCGGGCCGCGGCGGAGCCGGGCACCACCGTGGTCGGGCTCACCCCCGCGTGGGGGCCCGAGTCCGCGGAGGGCTGGCTCGACAGCTACCTGTCGGCGGCCGCCGTCCTCGACACCCTGCGGACGTACGAGGGTCCGTACGACGCCGTCGTCCTGGCTGGTTTCGGGGAGCACGGGCGCGAGGGCGTACGGGAACTCGTGGACGTGCCCGTCGTCGACATCACCGAGGCGGCCGCCCACCTCGCGTGCCTGCTCGGGCGGCGGTACGGAGTCGTCACCACGCTGGAACGCTCGGCCGGGCAGATCGAGGACAGCCTGTGCACGGCGGGGGTCGGCCGCAACTGCGCCGCCGTCGTGGGTACGGGACTCGGTGTGCTCGACCTCGGTGACCCGGAGCGCACGGAAGCGGCCTTCGTCGCCGCGGCCGGACGCGCCCGGGACGCCGGTGCCGAGGTCCTCGTGCTCGGATGCGCCGGGATGACCGGCCTGCAGCGGGCCGTGGGGGAGAAGCTCGGCCTGCCGGTCGTCGACGGGGTGGGCGCGGCGGTGAAGCTCGCCGAGTCGCTGGTGTCACTGGGGCTGTCGACGAGCCGCGCGGGCGGTTACGCGAAGCCGCTGCCGAAGCGGCGGACCTGGGCGCCCTCGCCACCGCCCTCGCCCTCGCCTCCGCCACAGCCCTCGTCGTAGCCGCCGCTACCGCCGTCGCTGCCGGTGCCGCCGCCGTCGGAGTGATTCCGGGTGTCGCGCAGGCGGTGGGCGCGACGGCGGGGCGCGGGTGACCGCAGACTCCGGGAGGAAGCCGCCGGCGTGTGGGCCGGTGCCTCGCGGACGAGTCGCCGCCGTTGCCGTCGGCGGCGGGAACGGAGTCGGTCGTGGCCGCACCTCTCGGTGCCCGGGTCCGGGCGTTCGCCGTCGCGCTCGTCGCACTGGCCGCGGCCACATCGGCCGTCCTGTGGGGCGGCGGGGCCACGGGGGCGGGCGGGTCGGCGGGTGCCCGTGACTGGGGTGTCGACCTGGGCATCGGTGACGGCGCCGGTGAGGGCCGCGGTGGCGGCGCCGGCGTAGGCGAGGGTCGAGGTGGCGGCATCGACGACGGTGCCGGATCCGGTGCGGACACCGGGGGCGTCTCCGGCATCGACATCGGCACCGGAGGCGCCCTCGGTGACATCGGTGCCGGTGCCGGTTCCGGTTCCGGTGTCGGTGTCGGTGTCGCGCCGGTGGAGCCCGACGTCTCCTTCTGGGTCGATCCCGACTCCGGCGCCGCCCGGCAGGCAGCCGAATGGCGTCGTGCGGGACGGGTCGCCGATGCCCTGCTGATGGACCGGATCGCTTCCCGCGCGCAGGCCGAGTGGCTGGCCGGACCCGCCCCGCGGGCCGTCGTGGAGGCCCGCACCACCGCCGCCGCGCGGGAAGGGCGTACGGCGGTGCTGGTGGCGTACTACATCCCGCACCGCGACTGCGGCTCCCACTCGGACGGCGGCGCCCGGAGCGCGACGGAGTACCGGGAGTGGATCGACGAGTTCGCGGTGGGGCTCGGGGAGCGGGGCGCGTACGTGATCGTCGAACCGGACGCCGTGGCCCAGGCGATCGCCGGCTGCGACCGGGTCGCGCCGGCGGAGCGGTACGCGCTGCTGGCGTACGCCGTGGACCGGCTCGAACGGCAGCCGAACACCCGCGTGTACCTCGACGCGGGCAACTCCGCCTGGCACCCGGACCCGCACCGGCTGGTCGGGCCGCTGACCCGGGCGGGCGTCGCCCGCGCCGACGGCTTCGCCCTGAACGTCTCCAACTTCCAGACGGACGCCGCCAGTTCGACGTACGGCAGTGAGCTGTCCGGGGCCCTCGGGGGCAAACACTTCGTGATCGACAGCAGCCGCAACGGCAACGGCCCCCACACCGGTACGGAGTCCTGGTGCAACCCCCCGGGCCGGGCTCTGGGCGTGGCGCCGACCACCGTCACGGGTGCGCCGCTGATCGACGCGTACCTGTGGGTCAAGCGTCCGGGCGAGTCGGACGGCATCTGCCGGGGCGGGCCGCCCGCCGGACAGTGGTGGCCGTCGTACGCGCTGGAGCTCGCGCGGAACGCCCGTGGGTGAGCCGGGTGAGCCGGGCGGGGCGGGGTCTCAGGTGGCCGGGGGGCCGTCGTCGTGCGGCCGGTCCTGGGCGGGGCGGTCCTCGATGAGCCGGTCCTCGACGACCCGGTCCGCGAGGTGGGCGCCGAAGTGGTCCGCCTGTCCGGCCATGATGTCCCGCATCGAGGTACCGCGGGGGACTCCGTAGACCGTGCCCGGGAAGTCCAGTTCCGCCTGCACCTCCCACAGTTCGTCGTGCTGGTCGGGCGAGAAGAGCCGTGCCCGCGGGGCGCCGGCCGCGATCCAGCCGATGGGGACGACCGTGCCGGGCGGCAGGACCGAGTTCGCGTGCAGCACGCTGTTGATCCGCAGTTCCGAACCGGCGCCCACGACGGCTCCGGGGAAGGCGGCGGCTCCGGTGGCCACGAAGACCTCGTCCTCCACGCGGGCGCCGTTGATGTGGGCGTGCGGGCCGATGAGCACGGCGTCCCCGATGATCGCGGGGTGCCGTCGGCGGCCCCGTACGAGGGCGTTCTCCATGATGACGACGTCCGCGCCGGTCCGTACCTCCCCGTCCTCCGCGGTCAGCACGGCACCGTGCAGGACGCGGGCGCGCTCGCCGAGGGTGACGGCGCCGCAGAGGACGGCCGACGGGGCGACGTACGCGGAGGCCGGGACGACGGGGCGCTGCCCGCGGTGCTCGATCAGCATGAGGCGACTCTAGGCCGAGCCGGAGCCGGGCCGGGGCCGGAACCGCTTCGGGAGGTCCGGAGCCGCATCCGCATGTTCGGCGCGCCCTGTGTTCGGCGGCCGTTCGACCGGGGTTCCCACCGCTGGAGGGGGTGAAGGAGTGCATTCGGGGCTTTTATCGACGGTCACGGACGGCGTCGGTGCGTCGCGGCGCAATGATCCGCCGCTTCTCCAAGCATGGCGGGAGCGTGGGTCGCGTACGCCGCGCGGGCCCCGCAGCCGTCAGGAACGACCAGCACCACCGAAGGAACCCCCATGACTCTTCCCCCCGCGAGCCCCTCCACTTCCTCCGCGTCTCCCACTCCCTCCGCCCTCTCCACTTCCGCCACGCCTGCGCCCTCCCGCCGCGCCTGGTCACGCGTCACCCGGCGCGGGCTGCTCGGTGCCGCGGGCGCGGTCGCGGCGGGCGCCGTGTTCGCCCCCGCCGTGACGGCCGACACCGACCCGGTGGCGGCCGACGCGGACAACGGGGACACCGGACCCGGCACGACCTCCAGGACGTTCCCCATGACCCGTGCCGAGGCGGCCGTCGGCGAGGCACCCGTCCGGCCCGCCTTCCCCATCGGCTACGTGGGGGTGCGCTGGAGCGGCCCGCGGGCGGCCACCGGCGGCGGCATCCGGCTGATCGGCGCCGACGGCGGCAAGGGCGCCTGGCAGCCCCTGAGCGAGCCCGGCTGTGCGGACGGCGACGGCGGCGCGCTGCTCATCCCCGTGAACCAGGCCGCCGGTTACGAGCTGAGGGCGCCGGACGGCGCCACGGATCTGCGGTCGGTGGCCATCGACACCACCCACGGCCCGCTGCGCAGGGTCGCCGTGCCCGTGGACACCACACGGGTGCGCGGTGTCGCGTACCTGACGCGGGCGGCCTGGGGCGCGGACGAGAAACTCCGCTTCAAGCCGGACGGCACGGAGAACTCGCCGCAGACGTACCACCCGTTCCAGACCCTCACGATCCACCACACCGCCACGAAGAACGGCGACCCGGACCCGGCCGCCACGGTGCGCGCGATGTACCAGTTGCACGCGGTCACCAACGACTGGGGCGACATCGGCTACCACTTCCTCGTCGACGAGAAGGGCGAGATCTACGAGGGCCGGTACTCGGGCGAGACCGCCACCCCGGCCCACGACGAGGACGGCAAACTCGTGACCGCCTTCCACACGGGTGGGTTCAACGCGGGCAACCTCGGCATCGCGCTCATCGGCAACATGGTGGACCAGGGCCCGACCGCCGCCGCCCGCGACGCCCTGACGAACCTGGTCCGCTCCCTGGTCCGCATGCACGGGGTCGACCCGGAGGCCAAGGTCACGTACACCAACCCGCTGAGCGGCGCCAAGAAGGAGGTCGACGAGATCAGCGGCCACCGCGACTGGATGGCGACGGAGTGCCCGGGCGAAGTGATGTACAAAGAACTGGCCGCCCTGAGGAAGGCGGCGGCGATGGGCAGCTGAGGTCCTGGGCGCGCCCTGCGCAGGGTGCGCCCCCCGCAGCTCGCCCTCCGAGGACGCCGCACGGCCCGGCGTCGTCGAATAATCATTCGAGGAGGCCGAGTCGGCACTGCTACCGTCACGGGCGTGGCGAAACTCAATCAGATCATTGCCGTCGAGAAGGGCATCAAGTCCAAGTCCCATCAGGACCTGACGGCCGCTCATCACGGGTTGCAGAAACCCGCCTTGCTGGCCGGCATCTCGCGTACGTATCAGCCCAAGGACGAAGAGGGCGAGCAGTTGCCGCCCGAGTCGACCCGGGTGCAGGTGCAGGCCGAGAACGTGCTGCGGGAGACCGCGGCCACCCTGACCCGGCTGTTCGACGTGACCGCCACCAAGGACTGGGCCAACTGCACGGCCCGCGCGGACGTCAAGGTCGACGGGCGGGTGCTCGTCGCCGAGGTTCCGGTGTCCTACCTGCTCTTCCTCGAGAAGCAGCTCACGGATCTCAACACCTTCGTACGGAAGCTGCCCGTGCTCGACGCCTCCGAGTCGTGGGTCCAGGACCCGTCGACCGACGCGTGGAAGACCGAGCCGGTGCGGACCCTGCGCACGAAGAAGGTCCCGCGGAACCACGTCAAGGCCGAGGCCACCGAGAAGCACCCGGCCCAGGTCGAGGTGTACTACGAGGACGTCCCGGTCGGGTACTGGACGACCGTGAAGTTCTCCGGCGCCCTGCCCGCGCGACGCGTCAACGAGTTGCTCGACCGCGTCGAGAAGCTGCAGCAGGCCGTCAAGTTCGCCCGGGAGGAGGCGAACGGCGTGGACGTCACCGACCAGCGTGTCGGAGACGCCGTCTTCGGCTACCTGTTCGGGTAGCCTCAAGAACTCCCCGGTCGTCACTCATGACGGCCGGGGTGCGCGAGGAGCGCAAGCTGAACCTGAAGCTTGTCGTGACTGCGCGGTCCCAGTGGAGGTTCGAGTCCTCCCCGCGGCACAGAGCGGCACCCGCACCTCTCGTACTGACTGTACGAGTCGCCCAGCGGGTGCCTACGCGCCGCGGTGGCCCAACCGGCAGAGGCAGACCGCGATCAATCTCAGACTATTGCTCCAGACTCAGCATTCGCCGCCGATCGCCGGATCGACCGGACTCAGGCCCGGACGTCGAAATGCCGGTTCAAGTCCGGCCCGCACAGCTCGATGTGCGGTGGTCCAAAGGCAGGACGCGGCGCGTGAAACTGACCTGGGTCCTCAAGCGTGCCGGCGTGCCAGATGGGCGGCACCACAGGGCCCGGGGGCCGGCTACGCCCTCGGGCCCGCTCCTGCGTGGTCGCGATCGTGGTCGCGGTCGCCTTCATGAAGACATCCGCTTTCCCCGGAATCGTCACACCGTGGAAATGTCCGCGTCCGCTCTCCTCGCCGGACACGATCTACGGTGGAGGCCGTAGGAGACTGTAGAGACACCGCCCAGGCCGACGTCGCCCGAAGGCATGCCACCCCGCAACCGCCCTCGCCCGACAGGAGCCCGTGCCCGTGCCGCGACCGATCTCCGCCGTCTCCCGCCGCCTGCCGCTCTGGCTCGCGCACGCGCTGCGGGGGCAACGAGGGCCCGTACCGTGGGCCGCCGTGGTGCGGGGTCTGCTCGCCGGCGGGCCCCTGCTGGTCGTGGCCGTGCTGGTGGGGCGCGAGACGCTCGGGGTCATGGCCGCCCTCGGTGCCATGTTCGCCGGAATCAACGACCGGCCCGGGAGCCGGCGGGCCGCCGTGCACAGGATCGGGCTGCCCGCGCTCGCGGGTGCCGCCGGGCTCGTCGTCGGCACGTACGCCGGGGAGGGGGTCGGGGCGGTCCCGCTCACCCTGCTCCTCACCGGGCTCGGGCTGGTCGCCGGGGCCGTCAGCGCGGTGGGGCCCGTCGCGTCCGGGGCCGGCACCCAGCTGCTCGTGGCCGCGGCCGTCGGCGCCGGGATGCCGTTGCCCGAACCCGGCTGGCAGCGGGCCCTGTTCTTCCTCGCCGGCGCCGGCTGGCTGATCGTGCTGCGGCTCGCACTGCCCACCCCCGGCGCCCTCGCGGGCGACTTCCGCTTCGACGGGGAACGCGCGGCGGTCGCCGGTGTGTACGACGCCGTCGCCGACCTGCTCGCCCATGTGGGCGGGGCGGAGGCCGGTGGCCGGCGGGCCGCGCTGACCGCCGCACTCGATCACGCCCAGGACGCGCTGGCGGGAGCGCGGCTGCGGCGGTACGCCACCTCCGCGGCCGAGCGGCGGCTGCGCGCGCAGTACGCCGCCGCGCTGCCGCTCGCCGAGGCCGCGACCGCCCTGGCCTGGGCCGGGGACGCCCTGCCCGCCCGTACGGCCGAGGGTCCCCGGCGGCTCTCCGCCGCCGTGCGGACCGGGGAGAGCGTCGGGCCGCTGCCCGCGCCCTCCCGGTCCGTCCCCGGACTGCGCGCCCTCGACGACGCGCTGCTGCACGCCGCCGAGACCTTCGACCGCGGTGGCCCGGTTCCGCACGGCGACGCCGACGGGCATCCGCTCGGACGCGGCGCCGAGCGGACCGCGCGCAAGGGCCTGCACCTGCGGCCCCTGCGCGTCACGGCGGCGCTGCGCACAGCCACCGGAACCGGAGGGCGCGAATACGGCTTCCGCGTCGCCCTCTGCTACGGCGCCAGTGCCGCCGTCGCGCAGACGCTGCACCACGTGCACTGGTACTGGCTCCCCGCGACCGCGGTGTTCCTGGTGAAGCCGGACCTCGGCCCGCTCGTCTCGCGCGTCCTGAACCGGGCGGCCGGCACCGTCCTCGGCGCCCTCGTCTTCGCCGGGTTCGCGGCCGTGCTGCCCCGGCCCGAAGGGCTGGTCGCGCTCGTCGCGATCAGCGGAGCCCTCGTCCCCGTCGCCACCCGGCACTTCGCCGCACAGACGGCCGTCGTCACCGTCCTCGTCCTCGCCCTCGTCATGGTCGGCGGTGAGCCGGAGGCATCCTGGGGCCGCATCGGCGAGACGCTGCTGGCCTGCGCGATCGTGCTGGTCGTCGGGCACCTCCCGGCACCGGGGCAGCGCGGCGGGAACGTACGGGCCCGGCTGGGCGCCGCCACCGACGCCGCGCACGCCTACCTCACACACGTCCTGAGCGGCGCCGACGACCGGGCCGCCCGCTGGGCGCTGCGCCGCGAGGCATACCGGACACTGGCCGAGGCCCGCGCCGCGATCGACCGCTCCCTGGCCGAACTGCCCACCCTGGCCCGCCGGACGGAAGGCACCGACGAGGTCGCGGCCACCCTCGAACGCCTCGTGGACACCACCACCGCCTGCGCCGTGCACCTCGACGACGCGGGACAGCTCACCCCGCGGCACACCGAGCGCCTCGCCACCCTCCTCGACGAACTCGTGGACCGGCGGGAGCACGCCGGGCTCACGGACCCCCCGCACGGTTCCCGCCGGGCCCTGTCCGGGTTCTGAGGTTCACGCCGTCCGACGGCACGATCCCGCCGTACCGTGGCGGGATGACCTCGCCCGAGCCCTCGCCCGACGCGAAGACCGACGCACCGGGTTCCCCGTCCGCCCCCGCGCGGATCGCCGCCGACCTCGTCATCACCCACTGCACCGCCCTCGTGCACGACGAGCACGAACAGATCGGGTTCGTCGAGGACGCCACCGTCGTCGTACGCGAAGGCCGCATCCAAGCGCTCACCACGGGACCGGTGGACCTCCCCGCCGCCGAACGCATCGACGCCCGGGGCCAGGTCGCGATGCCCGGACTGGTCAACTGCCACACCCACACCCCGATGGTCACCCTGCGCGGCATCGCCGAGGACCTTCCCGTCGAGCAGTGGTTCAACGACGTCGTCTGGCCCATCGAGTCCAACCTCCAGGACCGGGACGTCGAGTTGGGCGCCCGCCTGGCCTGCGCCGAGCTGATCCGCGGCGGAGTCACCTGCTTCGCGGACCACTACTTCTCGATGGACACCGTCGCCGCCGTGACGGCCGAGAGCGGTCTGCGCGCCAACCTCGGGCAGGCGTTCTTCTCCTCCCAGGGCGCCGAGGGCCGCGAGCGGTCGCTCGACTTCGCCCTGCGGCACCGCGACACCGCCGGCGGCCGCATCACCACCTCGCTCGCCCCGCACGCGCCCTACACCGTGGACGACGCCGACCTCGCCGCGACGGCCCGCTCCGCCCAGGAACACGGCCTGCCCGTGCACCTGCACGCCGCCGAGAACCGCGACCAGAGCGACACGAGCCTCGCCCGCCACGGCCGTACACCGATCGAGGTCCTGGCCGGCGCCGGACTGCTCGACACCGACCTGCTCATCGCGCACGGCACCGGCATCATGGAGCGCGACCTGCCCGTGCTCGCCCGCGCGAGGGGACGCGTCGCCGTGGCGAGCGCGCCCCGCGGCTACCTCAGGTTCGCCTGGCCCACGACCACACCGGTACAGGCCCTGCGCGAACTCGGCATCCCCGTGGGACTCGCCACGGACGGGGCCGCCTCCAACAACTCCCTGGACGTGTGGGAGTCCATGGCGCTCACCGCGCTGACGCAGAAGTTCACCGGGGCGGACCCGCGCCGGCTGACCTCCCGGCAGGCCCTGCACCACGCCACGCTGCAGAGCGCCCGGGCGGTCGGGCTCGGCGAGCGGATCGGCAGCCTCGCACCGGGCCGCGCGGCCGACATCATCCTGGTCGACCTGACGGGACCGCACACCCAGCCCGTGCACGACCTCGCGGCCACCCTCGTGCACAGCGTCCGCGCAGGCGACGTACGCACGACGATCGTCGACGGACGGATCCTCATGCGAGACCGCGAACTCCTCACCCTCGACGTCCCGTCGGTCGTACAGGAGATGAACGAACGCATGCCCGCCCTGATCGACCGGAGCCACGGCAGACGCATCCAGGACTACGACACCTGAGGCGGAAAGTCCGCCGACCGCCGCCCGCCACCGATGAGTTCCGCTCCTTCCTCCGGTCCACCCCTGTGAAGGCACCGCATCGAAGGAGGAGCAATGACGCTTCCGCGGATCGTGTCGCGCGAGGAATGGCGTGCCGCGCGCGAGGAACTGCTGGTCGGGGAGAAGGCCGCGACCCGGGCGCGGGACGCGCTCAACGCGAACCGGCGACGGCTGCCCATGGTCGAGATCGACGAGGAATACGTCTTCGAGGGCGGCGACGGCAAGGCGACGCTGCTGGACCTCTTCGCGGGCCGCCGGCAACTCGTCGTGTATCACTTCATGTTCGCGCCCGAGTGGGACGCGGGCTGCCGCAGCTGTTCGGCGTTCGTCGACCAGATCGGGCACCTCGCCCATCTGCGCGCGCGGAGCACCGAGCTGGCGCTCGTCTCCAGGGCGCCCTATACGAAGATCCTGCCCTTCAAGGCGCGGATGGGATGGACGCTGCCCTGGTACTCGTCGTACGGCAACGAGTTCAACCACGACTTCCAGGTGTCGTTCGAAGAAGACGCCGGGGACGGCGGCGGCGGACCGTACGAGCGGCCGGGGGTGAGCTGCTTCCTGCGGGACCGGGAGCGGATCTTCCACACGTACTCGACGTTCGATCGCGGCCTCGACGGGCTGGGGTCCACCACGAGTTTCCTGGACCTCACGGCGCTCGGGCGGCAGGAGGAGTGGGAGCGGCCCGAGGGGCGCGCGTCGGCGCTGGGCGCGCCCGCGGGCAGCGACCGCGTCCGGTACCACGACGAGTACGAGGACTGAGCGCGGACGCTGCGACGAGAGTGCGAAACGGCGTACACGTGTTCCCCCGATCGTCGTGAACATGTGTCGACTACGTCTCAGTAGCGTCACTTCGCGAGACCTTGCCCCCATGATGAGCGTTTAACTCTTCAAGGGCTCTCACGGGAGCAGCGCTACATGGAGGTGCAGGATGGTGAACGGTCGAACGGTGCTGGAGCGCTTTCCCGCCGGCGGGCCGCGTGGTTCCTGGCCCGCGGAGGAGTTCGCGCAGGCGCGCCGCCTGGAGGGGCAGCACGTCGACGTCGTGATGGACCTGTCCACGGACACCTTCCTGGTCGTCGTGCGGGAACTCGTCGCCGAGTGAGCCGGGCCGGCGGTCGCCGGCCGGGCGGGGCGAGCCGCGCGTAGGGGAGCTCAGCCCGCCTTCGGCTCCGGCACCCGCGCGGCGGGCGTCCGCGCCGCGAACTGCCCGGCCTGCAGCCCGTACAGCTCGGCGAAGACGCCACCCGAGGAGAGCAGCTCGTCCGGCGTGCCGGATTCCACGAGACGGCCCTGGTCGAGGACATGCACCAGATCGGCGTGGCGCACCGACGCCAGCCGGTGCGTGATGAGGATGACGGTCTGACCGGTACCCGCCAGGGACCGGATCTTCTCGAAGACCTCCAGCTCGGCGCGGGCGTCGAGAGCCGCCGTCGGCTCGTCCACGACCAGGATCGCGCCCCGGCGGTACGCCGCCCGTGCGATGCCGAGCCGCTGCCACTGGCCGCCCGACAGCTCGTGGCCGCCGGTGAACATACGGGCCAGCAGGGTGTCGAGCCCCCGCGGCAGGTCCGCCACCACGTCCTCCGCCCCGGCCTCCCTGAGGGACTCGCCCAGCCGTTCGTCGGTGAGCGGCGCCGAGGCCCGGCCGATCGCGACGTTCACCCGGGCCGTGAACGGCCACCGCTTGAAGTCCTGCGCCACCATCGCGATGCGCTCGGCGAGCAGGTGCCGGTCGGCGGTCGCCGCGTCCACGTCGTCCCACAGGATCCGGCCTCGCTGGGGCGCGTACAGGCCCGCCAGCAGCTTGACCAGGGTGGTCTTCCCGGAACCGTTCTCCCCGACGAGCGCCACGATCTTGCCGAGCGGGAGGCTGAGCGTCAGGTCCGACAGCGCGGGCCGGGCCGCGCTGCCCGGGTAGGTGAAGGTGACGTCCTCGAAGCGGATCTCCCGTGGCCGCTCGGGCAGCGCCGCGCCGCCGACCGGGATGGCCCGCTCGGCCGCCTCCACGTACAGACGCTGCAGGTCCCCGACGAAGAGGGCCTCCTCGTGGAGGGTGTTGACCTCCAGGACGAGGGTGTTGAGGTTCGCGGAGCCCGTACGGATCGCGATGACCGCCGTGCCCGCCACGGACAGCGACATCGCGCCGGCCAGCAGCAGCCCGCCGAGTGTCGCGTACGTCGCCACGACGGCCACGCCGGTCCACGCGGCCGCGATCAGACCGGTCCGCGCCTCCAGGCGGGCGAGGCGGGTCTGTTCGGTCTCGGCGGACTCCGACATCGCGCGGTAGTGCCGCAGCAGGAACGGGCCGATGCCGTGGACGCGGATCTCCGGCGCGGCACCCGGCTCGGTGAGCAGGTTGCCGATCAGCCGGCTGGCCCGGACGTGCTGTACCCAGACGTGGTACGACGCGTACCGGCGGCGCGCGATGCTCAGCGCGCTCCACGCGCTCGGCAGCGTCATCGTCACCAGCAGGGGCAGCAGCGCCGGGTGCAGCACGGTGAGGACGCCGGCCGCCGCGACGAGAGAGATCCCCGCGTTCACCACACGCGTGGCGATCGGGATCATCCGCCGGGCGGACGAGGCGCCCCACTGCGCGGTGTCCAGCAGCTTGTGGAATGCCTCGTCCTCGATCGCCGCAAGCTCGACCGCCGCGGCCCGCTCCAGGTACAGCTCCGTCGCGACGCGCTCCACCTTCGGTTCGAGCCGGCCGGTGGCGTACGTGGAGGCGCCCCGCAGCAGGGCGGCGAGCAGCATCACCACGGCGACCGTGACGAGCGCGGGCACCGCGTCCCGCAGCCGGTCCGCGACCTGGCCGCCGCCCAGCAGGCGGCCCAGGACGCTGTTGACCGCCAGCAGACTCACCGCCTGCGCCAGACCGCGGCCCACCTCCGCCGCCAGAACGGTCCGCGCGGCCGGGCGGTCCGCCTGCCAGGCCAGCCGGAAACTGGCCGAGAGCAGCGCGGGCAGCCGCGTCACCATGGCGCGGAAGTTCAGCTCCAGGAAGGCGTTCGCGTGCTGCGACCAGCCCATGTCGTACCGCAGCGGCCCGCCGAACAGGAGCCGCTCGGACTCGGACGGCTCGGTGCCGCCGGCCCCCTGCTCGGTGCCGCCACCCTCCGGGGCCGCCTTCTTCAGGTCCGGACCCGCGGGCTGCGGGTCCGTCTTCTGCGGGGCGGGCCCGGTGGGCGCCGCCGATGCGGTCCTCTTGGGCGATCCCGTCGACTCAGCAGACCCCACCGATGCCTCCCGATCGTGGACGAACGGCCACTATCGCGGTGTCGGGCGCCGCCGGGCAGGGCGCGCGCCCTGCCCGGCACGGCGTATCCGGAGCACGCCCGGGGCGCTCGGACGGCCTGCTGTGCCATGCCCGGGAACGCGTGCTTCCACGCGCCCGGAGGCGGAGGACTACTGCAAGGGACTCGGAGGTCTACTGCGACGAACGTACGAACACGGCTCAGGCGCTTATCGGCCGGGACCAGGCCGGCGGCGTCCCCGTCACCCGGCACAACGCCAGGTAGAGGGGGATCGGCGGAGTGTACGGAAGCTTGCCCTCGGGCGTGTGGATCAGGCCGGGGAAGTCGGGCGTGACGGGAACGAGCGCTCCCGTGGCGTAGTGCGCGGGCGCCGGCCACTCCAGGGCGACATCGGAGTCGGAGGGCACGAGCCACCACCAGTGCGTGCGGTCGGCGTACACACAGCCGACGCGCGGCAGCCGGGGCATCAGCAGCGGGCCGAGTTCCGCGGGTATCGCCACCGCGTCGCAGCCCAGCGGGGCCCGCATGCCCTCCGGCACGGTCAGCCGCCGGGACGCGTCCGCGCCCGAGGGCGTCCGGCCGCGCTCGATACGGACCAGCGTGTCCAGACTCAGCACCCTCGGCACACCGGCCGAGCCAGCCCTCACACCCATTCAGCCCCCGTCCGTGTTCACAGTTAGGTTCGGTCTCGGGACGCCCGCACCGGCCGGTGGCCGGCTCGCGAGTGGAACGTTCAGGTCGGTCAGAACCACTCGTGCCCGACCGGCGGGACAGCGGCCCCGCCGGTCGGCGAGGAGCCGGCAGGGGCCGGCCGGCTCCTCGCACTCCAGCCCAGGTCCGACCGCGGCTCGGCGCCGTTGTTCGCCGAGCGCGGCAGTTCGGCCCAGACCAGAAGTCCGGGACCGGTTTCCTGGGCGCCCCAGGCAGTACACATCGCCGCGACGAGAAGCAGTCCCCTCCCATGCTCCTCGTCAGGACGCTGTGGCGACGGGTGGGGCTCACCCGGCGCACATCCTTCGTCACGGACCGCTATCCGCACCGCGTCCGCGCCGTCGTGCAGCTCGCAGACCACATGACGGCTCGCCGTGTGCACGATGGCGTTGGTGACCAGTTCGGAGACGACGAGTTCCGCCGTGTCGCAGGTGTCCTCGCAGACCGCCCAGCCCGCGAGCCGGGCACGCGTCAGGTGCCGGGCCTGTGCTGCGGAGCCCGGATGTGCGGCCAGCTCGAAGCGGAACCGGCGCTCGGCTGCCGTGTCGGGGGATACCCCGGCAACGGCGCCAAGACGGGACCGGTCCTCGACGGCGTCTGTTCCTAACGGCGCGGACGGAATCACGCTTGCCACTATCTCCCCGTCGTGAACACTTGGCAAGTGTCACTCTGAAAATTGCAGAGTGCAGTGTTCTGGGCAGTGGGGCCGTGGCACACTGCTCGCAACAGCACGTGGCGCGGCGTCAGTTGGGTACCCGTACAGGGCCCGAACGGGCGCCGCCCCGGCTGTCTGGACAAAAGTGGAGGTGGACGTGAGCGAGCCGCGGTCCGCGCCGACGGTCGGGCAGGTCGTCCTCGGGCGGCGACTGCTGGACCTGCGGGAACGCGCGGGGCTCAAGCGTGAGGAGGCGGCGCGCGTCCTGCGTGTCACCGCCGCCACCGTCCGCCGTATGGAGATGGCCGAGGTCACCCTCAAGATCCCGTACCTCCAGCTCCTGCTGAAGTCGTACGGCGTCTCCGACGCCGAGGCCGAGGCGTTCGTCACCCTGGCGGAGGAGGCGAACCAGCCGGGCTGGTGGCAGCGGTTCCACGACATCCTGCCGGGCTGGTTCTCGATGTACGTCAGCCTGGAGGGCGCGGCCGCCCTCATCCGCTGCTACGAGCCACACTTCGTGCCCGGAGTGCTGCAGACCGAGGAGTACGCCCGTGGCGTCATGCAGTCCGGCGCGGTCGGCCAGACCAGACCCGAGGACATCGAACGCCATGTGGCGCTGCGCATGCAGCGGCAGGAACTGCTGACGCGCGAGGGTGCGCCCCGGTTCTGGGCCGTGATGGACGAGACCGCGCTGCGCCGCCCGGTCGGCGGCCCGGCGGTGATGCGCGAGCAGGTCGACCGGCTGCTGGAGGCCGCGGCACTGCCCAACGTCACCCTGCAGATCGCCCCCTTCTCCTCGGGACCGCACGCCGGCACGTACGGGCCGTTCGTGCTGTTCCGCTTTGCCATGCCCGAACTGCCGGACATGGTCTACAGCGAGTACCTGACCGGCGCCGTCTACCTGGACGCGCGCAGCGAGGTGGCAGCCCATCTCGAGGTCATGGACCGCATGGCGGCCCAGGCCGCCACGGCACATCGCACGAAGGAGATCCTGTCGGATCTCCGCAAGGAGCTGTGAATGGATCGCATCAAATCCCGGATACGCGTCGCGCGGATCTACAACGGCATGCCCGCCAGGGAACTGGGCAGCGAGGGCTGGCACAAGCCGTGGAGCGGGGGCAACGGCGGCAACTGCCTGGAGGCGATGAAGCTCGCCGACGGCCGGATCGCGGTCCGCCAGTCGGCCGACCCGGACGGTCCCGCGCTCATCTACACCCCCGGCGAGATGACCGCGTTCATCCAGGGCGCCAAGGCGGGGGAGGCGGATTTCCTGCTCTCCTGAGGTGTCGGTGAGCAGGACCGCCCATGCTGCAGAACCGATTCTCCCGGGGCGGGGCGGGGCGGGGCGGGGCCAGGGCGGGTGGGTCGGTCGAGACCCGGCGGCAGGGCGCGGCAGGTCAGGGCAGGGGCGCGGCGCGGCGTGGCCCTTGAGGATGCCGGGACGAACGAGAAGGCCGGGTCAGAACCAGGACCACATGCGGCGGGGCGCGTCGACGAGCCGGCTGACCGCCACCACCGGAAACGGTGGCTGCTCCGCCCGGCTCGGGCCGAGACTCAGCGCGTAGTAGATCTGCTCGATGGACGGCGGTCCGACCGCGAGATTACGGCGGACCGCACCCGACGGGGACTCCTGCCCGGCCTTCACGAGGTAGGCCGCCGCCATCGTCCCCGTACGCCCCACACCCGCCCCGCAGTGCACGAACACCGGCCCCGGGGCCGCACCGACGACGCCGAGGAAACGGCGTACCTGGTGCGGCGTCGGGGTCTGTCCGTCCCGCACGGGCAGCCGTACGACGTCTAGGCCCGCCTTGTGCGGCCCGGCGAGCTGGGCGGCCGACAGGTCCTCGGCCCGCAGGTCGACCACGGTGGTGAAGCCGCGCAGAGCCAGTTCCCGGTAGCCGGCGGGGGAGGGGGCGGCGCCGCGCCAGAGGCCACCGGCGGCGTCCACGGGCTGGAAGTGGTGGATGCCCCGCACCGCACGGGTCCCCGCGGGCGGCGGGGTCTGTTCGTGCGTCCAGTACGAGAGCGCGAGGATGCCCAGCGCACCGGTCGCCCAGAGTGCGAGATAGCAGAGTCCGGCGGCGGCGAGCGTGCGCGGCAGTGTCCGGCGCAGGGTGCTTCGGGGACGGCCGGTGGGCAGCGGGGAGCGGGGTGCGGGCGGGGCGACGACAGCCATGGGCGACCCGGAGGCTCGGGGACGAGGAGCGCGTCGGCATCGTAACCCGGAGTGCTGGGAGGGAAGTTGGGGGTGTGCTGCACGGGGTGCCCGGCTGCGGTAGGGGTGGAAGTGGTGGGTGTGACGGGGCGGGCGCGGAGTGGGGTTGGGCCGGAGATCGAGGGCGGTGGCAGGGGTCAGTCGTCGGCCGAGCCCGCGTCGCCGATGCCGACCACCGTGAGGTGCGTACGGTCGAGGCCGGTGTCCTCCAGGCAGCCGCGCAGCCGTATCCGGTCGTGATCGGTCAGCGCGGGCCGGACGACGCCGGCGAAGAGACCGTCACCCAGCTCGCCCAGGGTGGCGTGGTTCAGCGGTACGGACGTGGAGTCGCGGCAGCGTTCCCAGAGTTGGCGCGCGGCGAGGGACTGGCGCTCGGCGGTCATCTTCGTGCCGCGCATGTCGACGCGCAGGAGCAGGGAGGTCGCCGCCGAGTCCTTCGCCCCCTCCGGACGGGTCTGTGTGAGGTCGGCGAGCCCGAAGACCAGCGCCCCGAGCAGCGCGGCCCCGACCACGGCGACGGCCGACACGCGCAGGGTACGGCCGTGTCCGCGCCGGGCGCCCGGCGGCGGCAGGTCGTCCAGGTCGGTCCCGCCGTCCGGGTCGGGCGCGGCCAGGACGGCGAGCCGCCCCGCGAGCCGCCGCTCCGCCGTGGGCCGGGCGGTGACCGACGCGATCCGCTGCACCACCCAGGCCAGTCCGGAGAGCAGTACCCCGGTGACCATCAGGACCGGTACGAAGACGTAGGTACGGTTCGTCGGTTCGTCCAGCCAGCGGAAGCGGTCGTCCGCCGTACGCGCCGGGGACTCCTTCTCCCGCAACCGCGCGAGGACGTCCTCCTGGCGCCGGTCCGCGTCACGCATCCGTTCCTCGATCCGCGCGAGCCGTCCGAGCAGCACGAGTCCGAGCAGCATCACCTCGACGACGAGCAGCAGGACCCCGCAGAGAATGGCCCGTTGCCACTGCCACCGGTACAGATAGACGACGACGTACGTGCCGGCGCCCGCGGCGGCCGCACCCCCGAAGAGGTAGGCGACGCGCCTCACCGCGGGCATCGGCGGACCTGGCCGGGCACGGGCGCTGGCGCGGATGCGGATGCGGATGTGGGTCCGGATGCGGGCGCGGGCGCGAGTGCCGATGTGGGGGCCGGTATTGGTGCCGGTGCCGGTGCCGGTGCGGGTGCGGGTGGGCGGACGGGTGATGGGGGTGGGGCGGTACGTGGATCGTCCGTATGTACGTCGCCGGTGGTGCCGTCGATCGTGAGACGGGAACCCGGCGGGAACCGGCGGACGGCGTCCGTGACCCCGACGACGGTGGGCAGCCCGAACTCCCGCGCCAGCACCGCCAGGTGGGACAGCGGGCTGCCGGTCTGCGCGACGAGTCCCGTGAGTCCGGGCAGGACCGGCGCGAGCGCGGGGTCGAGCGTGCGGACGACGAGCACGGGGTCCGGGGGGCGTGGCCCGGTCCCGTCCCACGCCGTCCCGACGGCCCGGCCACCGGACACGCCCTGCCCCTCGTTCCCGCCCCTGTCTCCGCCGCTCCCGCGCTTGGGGCGCTCGGCGACGATCGCGCCCCCTGCCGCGAGTCGGAACGTGTCGGGCAGGGGCGCCGACGCCGCGCGTGGCAGACGCTCTGCGAAGTCGGCGGGCAGGGCGCCGTGTTCGAGTGCCCGGATCAGTTCTGGCCAGCGCAGCAGTCCCACCCGCGACGAGCCCGGCGCTCGCGGTGCGTCCGGGACATCGCCCGGAGCAACCGGTACGGACAGTCGGCGTGCGGCGTCCCGCACCAGCCGGACCTGCAGTTCCTGCACCCAGCGGACACGCAGACGCAGGGCTTCGCGCGGAGCCAGGCCGGCTGCCGCCGGCCTGGCACGGAGTGGGGTCGTGCCGGTGGAGCGCTCCGGGGTCCGGCCGTCCTCCGCGTAACTCCGGGCGGCGGGGTGGCCGTCCGGGCTTGCGTAAATCCCGGCGGCGGAATGGCCGTCCGGGCTTGCGTAAATCCCGGCGGCGGAATGGCCGTTCGTGCTGGCGGGATTCCCGGCTGCGTCGGCACGGCCGTCCGGGCCTGCGGGGTCTTTGGCGGCGGCAGGACCGTCCGTGTCGGCGTGACTCCCGGTGGCGGCGCGGTCGTTCGTGTCGGCGTGACTCCCGGTGGCGGCGCGGTCGGTTCGTGTCGGCGCGACTCCCCGCGGCGGCGTGGCCGTCCGGGGCCGCGGGATTTCCGGCAGCGGTAGGACCGTTCCTGTCGCCAGGACTCCCGGCGGCGGTGTGGCCGGGAGTCCTGGCGGGACCTCCGGCGGCGGCGAGCCCGGCCGTGTCCGCAGGACTTTCCGGCAGTCTCAGCTCCCGGCTCAGGGCGGGTGGTGTCAGTGCCAGTACCACCGGTTGCGCGGCCACCAGCCGGTGGTCCGGTACGCCGAGGGCGCGGGCCTGTGCGAGAGCGGCGAGGGCCGCGCCAGCCGCCGTCGTGCCGGTCTCGGCCAGCAGGGCGCCGGCGAGTGCCTCCTGCGCGTGCAGCGAGACCAGGACGGTCCGGGTCCAGCGGAGAGCGGCGACGAGTTCACGGCGGTCGAGCCGGTCCGGAGGCGGTGTCCCGGCGAGCCGGCGGTCGACGTCGGCGACGAGGTCCGTCGCGAGACCGGGCAGCGCCGAGGCCAGCCGGCCCACCCGCCACGCCGCGGCCAGCCTGCGGGCACCCGGCGTCGGATCGAGCAGCGTCAGCCACCGGTGCCGCGGCGGGGCAACGCCCAGCAGCCGCAGATCCGCCGCCGCCCGGCCACCGACCGTCGTGACGACCGGCACCGCGCGCAGCCGTCGCCGTGACGCGGTGCCCCCGATGTCGAGTGCGGCGGCCAGCCCCCGGGCCATGGGCGCCACCCACAGATCCTCCTCCAGCGGCTCCAGTTGGTCGGGAAGGGTCTCCGCGACCGGACCGGGGCCGAGCAGCCGTGCCCCGCGGGCGGGCCGCGCCGCCATCGCCGTGATGGGCCGGCTCTGGAACAGCCACAGCCGCCCCGCCTCGTCGAACCCGAACTCGATGTCCTGCGGCCCACCGAAGAGTGCCCGCGCCTGCCGGGCGAGCCGCGCGAGTCGACGCAGTTCGGCGGCCCTGAGCAGGGGTTCGGCGTCCTTGGGACCGGTGCGGGACACCCGGCCGCAGCGGCCCAACCAATAACCGGTGCCGGGCTGTTCGCCGCTGACCAGTGCGTCGGGCCCGCCCCGCACCGCGCTCACCAGCATCCGGTCGGTCCGCCCCTCCAGGGGGTCGGCGCCGAACAGCACGCCTCCCACCCGGGCCGCGAGCATGGGCTGCACCAGTACGGCCATCGGCGCGACCGTGCCGTCCGGCTGGTGGGCCGAGTCGAGCACGGTCCGTACCGCCGCACGGAAGCCGTGCCAGCCACGGACGTCCAGGACGGACGCGAACTGGCCCGCCAAGGACGATTCCTCGGTGTCCTCCCGCGGGGACGAGGACCGTACGACGAGCGGCCGGGTACCGTCCTCGGAGAGCTCCTGCCAGGCGCGGCGCAGCCCTTCCGACTCCCGGGCGGCCACCTCGCCGAGCGGCACGATGGGCGGCACGACGAAACCCGGCAGCACGGGCAGCCCGGCCCCCGCCGCACGTGCGAGATGCGCGGCCTTGGATCCGGCGAAGGCGATGCGGGCGGCCCGCGGATCGCGCAGGGGGACGGCTTCCGCGCCGACACGGACGACGTCGCCGACGCCGTGGTGCGCGTCCCGATCGTCCTCGCCACGCGTACCGTCTTCGTGACGTTCGTCAACCGTCGTCATCGAGCACCCTCCAGGACCGACCGCCAACAGGGGGGACGCGCGGGGGTGGCCCTGCGCCTGACGGCGGAACGAAGGATGGGGGCGGGTTCCTGCCGGACCGGCCGGTGTACGGCCGCGTCAGCAACACGCCTCCTGCAACCGATGATCCCACTCGGCGTCACGCCGCGGGACGGCCGAGGATCACCTTCCGGCCACCCGCCCCCGCCGCCCCCTCTGCCCCCGCCGTCTCCTCTGCCTCCTGCGCCTCTCCTGCCTCCTCCGTCCCACGCGCCCTGCCTCTTACCTCCTCCGTCCCACGCGCCCTGCCTCTTACCTCCTCCGTCCCACGCGCGCCCCGCCTCTCAGGGCCGTCCGCTCCACGGGTGGCACCCGCGGCCGCCGTGGGAAGCGCTCATGGAGAGGGCCGCGGCGCACAACGCGCGCTCATGGAGGCGGCAGCGCGGCGCACAACGCCTCCAGCGCGGCCCCGTACGCGTGCTCCGAGGGCGTGGCATAACCCACGACGAGTCCGTCCGGCGCGGCCATGGTCGCCTCCGGGTGCCGGAACTCCGCGAGGCCGTCCAGCGCGAGGCCCTGCGAGACGGCGGCCTTCACCGCCGACTGCTCGCTGCCGGGCGGCAACCGCAGCACGGCGTGGAGGCCGGCCGCGATGCCGGTGACACCGACATGCGGCGCGTGTGCGGCGAGGGCCTCGACCAGCCGGTCACGCCGTCGCCGGTACCGCTGCCGCATCCGCCGTACATGACGGTCGTACGACCCCGACTCGACGAAGTCCGCGAGCGTCAGCTGGTCCAGGGCACTCGCCCACGCCTCCCGCTCGCCCTTGGCCGCCAGCACCTCGTCGACGTACCGCTCGGGAAGGACCATCCAACCCAGCCGCAGCGCGGGCGACAGGCTCTTGCTGACCGAGCCGATGTGGACGACCCGCTCCGGGTCCAGCCCCTGTACGGCCCCGACGGGCTTGCGGTCGTAGCGGAACTCCCCGTCGTAGTCGTCCTCCAGGACCACCCCTCCACGCGCGCGTGCCCAGTCGATGACGGCGGCACGCCGCGAGGGATGCAGCGGCCCGCCGGTCGGGAACTGGTGGGCGGGCGTGAGCAGTACGGCCCGTTCGCCGCCCAGGTCACCGACCTGGGCGCCGTCCTCGTCGAGGGCCAGCGGGACGGTCCGTACGCCCGCCGCCGCCAGCAACCCCCGGTGGAAGGGGAGACCGTACGACTCGACGGCCAGGGGGCCGCGCAGAACCGTGGGGAAGAGCAGCCGCAGGGCGTGCGCGAAGCCCGAACAGATGACGATCCGGCCCGGCTCGGTACGGACACCGCGCGCGCGTGCCAGGTACTCCGTGAGCGCCTCCCGCAACTCGATCCGTCCCGCGGGGTCGCCGGGCCCGAACGCCTCGCTGGGCGCCCGCTGGAGGGCCCGCCGGTACGAGGCGAGCCAGGCGGCACGCGGGAACGACGACGCGTCCGGGGTGCCCTGACGCAGGTCGTGTCGCGGTCCACGCGCGCGTGGAGGTGCCTTTTTGGGTCCGCGCGTCCGCGCCTTCAGCGGTTCGGCGCGCTCGGCGACCCGGGTGCCCGAGCCCTGCCGCGCGGTGAGCCAGCCTTCCGCGGCCAGCTCCGCGTACGCGTCGGCCACCGTGTTGCGGGCCACGCCGAGGTCCGCGGCCAGTGAACGGTACGGGGGGAGACGGGCGCCCGGAGCCAGCCGCCCGCTGCGGATCGCCTCACGCAGCGCACGGATCAGGGCGGCGCGGCGGCCGCCAGGACCGGACAGTTCCAGATGCAGGTCGGCGCCGATGCCGGTAGCACCGGCCTCGGGATCGGTGTCGGTGCCGGTGCGCTTCGTGGGATTGACCCCTGAATCCGCCATGGAAGTGCACCCTACCGGCGGTCTTCGGCCTGAATGCGAAGCCTCCGGCTACGCCGTCAAGGGCCGGTCGTGCGGTCCGATCGGCGCGGGCAGCCGGGAGCCGCCCGTCAGACGCCGGTCCACCGCCGCGGCCACCGCCCGGCCCTCGGCAATCGCCCACACGATGAGGGACTGGCCTCGCGCGGCGTCCCCGGCGGCGTACACCCCCGGCACGTCGGTCGCGAAGTCCGCGTCCCGGCTGATCGTGCCCCGGGGACCGAGGCCGAGGCCGAACTGGTCGACGAGCCCGTCGGAGCGGTCGGGTCCGGAGAAGCCGAGCGCGAGCAGCACGAGGTCGGCGGGGAGCGCGCGTTCGGTGCCCGGGCGCGGACGGCGTCCGGCGTCGACCCCGACCAGGCGCAGCGAACGCACCCGCCCGTCCGCGTCCCCGGTGAAGCGCAGCGTGGACGCCGCGAAGAGCCGGGCGTCCGCCTCGGCGGCGGGCGCGGTCCCCAGATCCCGGGCTTCCTCGTGCGCGGCCGACAGCCGGTAGATCCTCGGGTACACCGGCCACGGATCGGAGTCCTCGTCCCGCTCGGCGCCGGGCTGTGCGTAGATGTCCAGCTGGGTCACGGACCTCGCCCCCTCACGCAGTGCCGTGCCCAGGCAGTCGGCCCCCGTGTCGCCGCCGCCGACGATCACGACGTCCTTGCCCGCGGCGGACAACGGGGACACCTCCAGGTCCCCCTCGCACACCCGGTTGGCCAACGGCAGATACTCCATCGCCTGATGGATACCGCTCAACTCGCGCCCCTCGACCGGCAGTTCGCGCCAGGCCGTGGCGCCCACGGCGAGCACGACGGCGTCATGGCGCGCTCGCAGCTCGGCCGCCCCGATGTCCCGGCCGACGGCGGTCGAGGTACGGAACCTCGTTCCCTCCGCCCGCATCTGCGCGATCCGCCGCTCCAGGTGCCGCTTCTCCATCTTGAACTCGGGGATGCCGTATCGCAGCAATCCGCCGATCCGGTCGTCCCGTTCGTAGACGGCGACGGTGTGTCCGGCCCTGGTCAGCTGCTGTGCCGCCGCGAGGCCCGCCGGTCCCGAGCCGACCACCGCGACACTCCGCCCCGACAGCCGGTCCGGCGGCCTCGGCGGCGTGAGCCCGTCCGCCCAGGCACGGTCGGCGACGGCGACCTCGACGTTCTTGATCGTGACCGCCGGCTGGTTGATCGCCAGGACGCAGCCCGCCTCGCACGGCGCCGGACACAGCCGGCCCGTGAACTCGGGGAAGTTGTTCGTCGCGTGCAACCGCTCGCTCGCCCCGCGCCAGTCGTCGCGTGCCACCAGGTCGTTCCAGTCGGGGATGAGGTTGCCCAGCGGACATGCGTCGTGACAGAACGGAACACCGCAGTCCATGCACCGGTCGGCCTGCGTCCGGACGATCGGCAGCAGCGCCCCGGGAACGTACACCTCGTCCCAGTCACGGACCCGGTCCTCGACGGGACGACGTGGCCACTCCTCGCGGGACGACCGGAGGAAACCCCTGGGATCGGCCACAGCCGTCTCCCTCACGTACACGCACGGTGCCGTACGGTCTCCGCCGCCGTGTTCGACGCCATCGTGCGGTCGGGCGGGGCCGCGGGCCTGCTGACAGACTCTCCTGCCACGATACGACGCCGAGCCCAGGCTCGCTCCAGGTGAACGCCGGGCCCGCGCCCGCCTCGGATGGACGCCGGGCCCGCGCCCGCCTCGGATGGACGCCGGGCCCGCGCCCGCCCCAGGTGAACGCCGAGCCCGCCCCCGCCCCAGGTGGACGCCGCGCCCACGCCCGCCCCGCATGGACGCTGGGCCCACGCCTTGCTCCAGACGGACGCGGCAGCCGCGTCGGCCGCGGTGGAGGCCGCGGCCGCCCCGCCCGCGTGGGCGTCGCGCCGGTGCCGTCAGGTCAGCGCCAGCACGTACGAGAGCGCAGCGGCGGACGCGGCGACCATCCGGACGTGGTTCCACATCGACCACTCGCTCACGTACGCGGGCCAGTATGCGACGGCCTCCGGTGTGCCGGCCTCCATCCCGGCCAGCTTGTTGTTGCGCGGGACGTTCGCCGCGATCGTGACCCCGAAGCAGCCGAACAGGTACAGCGCGCTGCCCAGCAACAGCTCCACCGTGCCCTCGTCGGGCCACAGCACGAAGGTGACCACCGCGATCACGGCACAGAGCACGGCCGACCCGACGAACACGAGCATGAAAGCCGGCGTCAACGCGGTCACGTTGATCGCCTGCATCGCCGCGACACCCTGCGCCGGCGGCAGCGCGGCCAGCCCTTTCATCACGAACGCCGAGAACGCGCAGAAGACCCCCGCCACCAGCCCGGT
Organism: Streptomyces sp. NPDC002701; assembly: GCF_042889045.1. Lineage (NCBI taxonomy): Bacteria > Bacillati > Actinomycetota > Actinomycetes > Kitasatosporales > Streptomycetaceae > Streptomyces > Streptomyces sp. NPDC002701. The sequence continues at coordinate 209,552 of NZ_JBIAQL010000008.1, read as the reverse complement.
GCCCAGCACGCCCACCACGGTGAGCACGAAGTACGGTCCCTCGATCATGGCAACTCCCGCGTAGGCGGAACCTCTTGTCAGCAACTCCCGCACCGCTCCCGAACCGTGAAGCCGGACCACCCCGAACCTCAAGATCCTGCACGGCGCCTTCCTGCCATCACAAGTGAATTGCCGCACGGGGAAGGCCACCATGGCCGAGAAACTCGACCGCATGCGCGGACGTCTCAGGACGGCCCGGGCGCCCACCCCGGTCCGCCTGCACGGTCTCCACGGCCGGCCCGCGCCCGGCCGGGGGCGGCCGGTCAGGTCCCACGCTGCCGCCGTCCGCGTGCGCCCGCGCCCGCGCGGCATCATTGGGCCGTGTGCGACTCGAAGCGATCACCTGGGACCGGCTTGGCGACTCCCTCGCCGAGCGACTGCTCGACCTGAAGCCGGCCGACGGCAGCCCCTGGCCACGCGTCGCCTTCGACGGTGCCCCGGCCGCCCGCCCGGGCGACCTCGCCGAACGTGTCGCCGAAGCCCTTCGCCCCCGCGGCCGCTCCACCCTGGTCGTCGGCACGCAGGGCTATCTGCGGCCCGCCTCCCTCCGGCTCGAGTACGGCCACCAGGACGTGGAGTCGTACTACGACGGCTGGTTCGACACCGGCGCCCTGTGGCGGGAGGTCTTCGGCCCGCTGGAACCCGGCGGTGACGGCCGTGTCCTGCCCGACCTCCGGGACCCGGCCACCGACCGCGCCACCCGCAGCCCGTACGTCCAACTCCCGCCCAGTGGCATGCTGTTGCTGCACGGGCCGATGCTTCTGCGGCACTGGTTCCCGTTCGACCTCACCGTCCACGTGCGTCTCTCGCCGGCCGCCCTGCGCCGCCGCACCCCGGAGGCGGAGCACTGGACGCTCCCCGCGTACGAGCGGTACGAGAGTGAGACGAGTCCGGGGGACACGGCCGACATCCTGGTCCGGGCGGACGATCCGCGCCATCCGGCCTGGAACGGCTGACCCGCCGACGGGAGACCGCCGCTCCCGTCCCGCGTGACATCCGCGCCGCGCAAGGGTGTTGTATGCATGTGCATGTAGTTAGTCTGTCGGCATGACGACCTCCTTCGACGACTCGGTCCGCACGCTCCTCGACGGCAAGAACTTCGCCAGCGTCGCCACCCTCGGCCCCGGCGGCGCACCCCAGAACTCGGTGGTCTGGATCAAGCGCGAGGGTGACACCGTCCTCTTCTCCTCCACCGAAGGCCGGCAGAAGGTCCGCAACCTCCGACGCGACCCCCGCGTCAGCCTCTCGGTCTTCGACCTCGCCGACCCCTACACCTCGGTGGAGATCCGTGGGACCGGCGAGATCGTCCCCGACGAGGGCAAGCGCCTCCCCTACGAGCTCTCGCACAAGTACCTGGGTGTCGACCCTCCCGCGGAGAAGGACGACGAGGTCCGCGTGATCATCCGCGTGCTGCCCGAACGCGTCATCGGCTTCTCGGCGTGACCCGGACGCCGGGCCGTCGGGGCGGTGTCACAGCCAGCCGTTCCGCTTGAAGCCGCGGTAGAGGGTGAAACAGACGACGGCGATCATGCCGACCGTGAACGGGTACCCGAACGTCCAGTGCAGCTCCGGCATGTGGTCGAAGTTCATCCCGTAGACACCGCAGACCATCGTCGGTACGGCGATCAGTGCCGCCCAGGCGGTGATCTTCCGCATGTCCTCGTTCTGCGCCACACTCATCTGCGCGAGGTGCGCCTGCAGGATCGAGTTGAGCAGTTCGTCGAAGGCGGCTATCTGTTCCGCGGCCCGCAGCTGATGGTCGGAGACGTCCCGGAAGTACGCCTGTATCTCCGGGTCGATCACCCGAATCGGCCGCGTGGCGAGCTCCATGATGGGCCGGCCCAGCGGGACCACCGCCCGTTTCAGTTCGAGCAGTTCACGCTTGAGCTGGTAGATGTGCCCGGGGTCGGCCCGCGCGCCGTCCGCCGCGAACACGGCGGTCTCGACCTCGTCGATGTCCTCCTGCACCGAAGCCGTGACCTGCAGATAGTCGTCCACCACGTGGTCCGCGATCGCGTGGAGGACGGCGGCCGGCCCCTTGGAGAGCTGCTCGGGGTCGGCCTCCAGCTCCTCCCGCAGCGGACCCAGTGAGCCGTGCCGCCCGTGCCGCACGGTCACCACGAAATCCTGGCCGACGAACACCATGATCTCGCCGGTGTTCACCACCTCGCTGCTCGCGGTCAGTTCGGAGTGTTCGACGTAGCAGACCGTCTTGAACACCGCGAACAGCGTCTCGCCGTACCGCTCCAGCTTCGGGCGCTGATGGGCGTCCACCGCGTCCTCCACCGCCAGCGGGTGCAGGTCGAACAGCTCGGCGATCCCCGCGAACTCCACCTCGGTCGGCTCGTGCAGCCCGAGCCAGACGAAGCCGCCCTCGGCCTTGCGGACCCGCTCCACCGTCTCGACCAGATCGCGGCCGGCGGGAACCCTGGACCCTTCCTCGTACGCCACGCAGTTCACCACCGCGGTACCCAGCGGTGACCGGGCGGGGTGGCTCAGGTCCACACGGGCACGACGTCGTGTCAGCCGTGCCACCTTGCGGAGGCCGCCGACCTTGCTCAGGCCCGTCACCTTCCGCAGATTCCCTGCCATGGACATCTGGATCTCCCTGCGTGGATCTCCTCGCGCCGCCCTCTGCGCCTTGCCGCGGCCAGTCTGCCAGGATGTTCCGCCGGTCGGCCGAGCCTGTGGGAACGGAGCATTCCGTTCCGGAACCACCCGCCGAGCCCCATATCGGGAGCGTCGCCCACTCAAGAAAAGCATGACAAATGGGATGATCGGCGCATGATGCGAACCGACGGACACCTCCTCGACAACCCCCGGTCCGAGGCGGGGCGGCGATGCGACGCCCACGCCGCTCTCTTCGACCCCACGACGTTCCGGCACATCGAACGGTCCGGCATCGGGTCCGGCTGGCGCTGCTGGGAGGTGGGTGCCGACGGCATGTCCGTGGTGTCCTGGCTCGCCAAGAAGGTCGGCCCCACCGGCAGGGTCGTCGTGACGGACCCCGACACCGGCTGGGTGCCTCCGGCCGTCCGCCCGCCGGTTCAGCCGCGCGTCCATGACATGGGCGCCGACGAGCCGCCGGGGGAGGGCTTCGACCTCGTGCACGCCCGGCTCGTCCTCGCGCATGTGCCGGACAGGGAACGGGCGTTGCGCACGATGATCAGGGCGCTGCGGCCCGGCGGACGGCTCGTGGTCGAGGACGCCGATCCCGCACTGCAGCCGCTGGCCTGCCCGGACGAACGCGGCCCCGAACAGCAACTCGCCAACCGCGTACGCCACGCGATGCGGGACGTGCTGGCCGGGGAGGGCGTCGAACTCGCGTACGGGCGGCGGCTTCCCCGGTTGCTGCGGGAGGCGGGACTGCGGCAGGTCGGGGCAGACGTGTACTTCCCGTTCACCTCGCCGGCCTGCGGGGCGCTCGAGTCCGCGACCGTCGGGCAGGCCCGTGCTCAGCTCGTCGCCGCGGGGCTCGTCACCGACCAGGACATCGACCGCCACTTGGCGAACGTGGCCGCGGGCGGGATGGACCTGGTCACCGCGCCGTTGATCTCGGCGTGGGGACGCAAGGCGTAGTGCCGGGCGGGGTCACGCCTCCCTCCGCGGCCTCGCGCCGACCTGCTCCACCGCCCGGGCCCCGGCCCGGCACCCCTCGGCGGCGGCCTCTTCCGGTCTGCCGCCCGTGATCAGCGTGGCCAGGAAGGCTCCGGTGAAGGCGTCGCCTGCCCCGGTGGTGTCGACAGCGGCCGCGGATCGCGCAGGAATCCGGGCCCGGACCGCCCCCGACCGGGCGACGAGGGCTCCGGCGTCGCCCTGCTTGACCACCACCAGCGGAACGTGGCGGCTCAGTTCGGCCGCCGCGTCCACCGTGTCGGGCAGACCCGCCAGCAGCCGGGCCTCGTCCCGGCTCGGCAGCAGGACGTCGATCCCCTCGATGAGCGCGAGGAAGCGGCCCACGCCCAGTTCGGCGAGGAAGCCCGCCGAGGCGGGATCCACGCTCACCGGCACTCCACACGCGCGTGCCGACCGCACCGCCACCGCCACCAGGGCCCGGCACGGCGCGGAGAAGAACAGGTAGCCCGACAGGTGCAGCCACGCGACACCGTCGAGCAGCTCCCGCGACCAGTCGCCGGCGTCCAGGCGCAGGGACGCACCGCTGTCCGTGAGGAAGGTGCGCTCCGCCGAGTCGTCCGTGTCCACCAGGCAGATCACCGTCCCGGTGGGCGCCAGTGGATCGACGACCAGGAGGGGGCGCACCCCGGAGGCCACCAGTTCCCGCTCGTGCCAGGCGGCCGAGTCCGCGCCCACCCGGCCGAGGAACCGCACCTCGGGTCCGCCCTGGCGGGCCGCCCAGCACGCGACGTTGGCGCCCGCACCGCCCGGCACGGTCCGGACGGCGGCCGCCGTGTCGGTCCCCGCGGCGAGCGGCCCCCGATGCCGGGCGACGACATCCGTGATGACGTCACCGACGACGAGGAGAGCCCCGCCGGGGACGGGCGCCGGACCCGGCGACCGGCCGGGAGGCGGAGACGTCATGCCCGCGCCGGTGCTGTCATGCCTGGGCCCAGGCCGCCGCGATCCGCCCCGCCAGCCGTACGTTGCCGCGTACCGCTGCCAGATTGGCGTCCAGCGACGCTCCATCGGTGTGGCGCACCAAGTGGTCGAGCAGGAACGGAGTGACGGCCTGCCCGCTCACCCCCTGCGCCTCGCACGCGTGCAGCGCGTCGGCGAGCACGCGCGCGTGCAGGTCGGGATCCAGCTGCTGCGCCTCGGGCACGGGATTGGCGACGATCAGTGCCGACTCGGGTCCTCGCAGGCCGTCCTGCGCGCGCATGACGGCCGCGACCTCGCCCGGCGACTCCAGCGTCCAGTCCACCGGGTGCCCCGAGTCCGACAGATAGAAGCCGGGAAAGGTGGCCGTGCCGTATCCGACGACCGCGACACCCAGCGTCTCCAGGCGTTGCAGGGTCGCCGGGACATCCAGGATCGACTTCACGCCCGCGCACACCACCGTGATCCGGGTGCGCGCGAGGAGCCCCAGGTCGGCGGACTCGTCCTGCGTCACCGTCCACTCCCGGTGCACGCCCCCGAGCCCGCCCGTCGCGAACACCCGTACGCCCGCGCGTGCGGCCAGCAGCGCCGTGGCCGACACCGTGGTGGCTCCGCTGGCTCCCGCGGCGACCGCCGGCGCCAGATCGCGGTGCCCCAGTTTGCGGATGCCGTCCTCGCGGGCGACCCGTTCCACCTGCTTCGTGTCGAGGCCCACATGGGGCCGCCCGTCGAGCACGGCGATCGTCGCCGGGACGGCGCCCTCCTGACGTACGGTGTCCTCCAGCTCCAGTGCCACCCGGAGATTGCGCGGACGCGGCAGTCCGTGCGCGATGATCGTGGACTCCAGCGCCACCACGGGCCGCCTCGCGGCGAGCGCCTCCCGAACCTCTTCGGACACCACCAGCACGCGCGTGCCTCCTGTCTGTCGGTTCCCCTCTCATCCCTGGCGGGCGACGCGCCCGGCCAAACCCTTGCGACCGCCACAGGAGGTCAGCAGCCTGTGGGTATGACGGACAACTCGACACGACTCGACCACGTCGTCCTCTGGGTGCGCGACCCCGTCGCATCGGCCGACTTCTACGAGAAGGCGATGGGTCTGGAACCCATCAGGGTCACCGAGTACGCGGCGGGAAAGGCGTCGTTCCCCTCGGTACGCCTCAACGAGGAGACCATCTTCGACCTCGCGCCTCTGACGATGGCCGCGGGCATGGACATGGTCCCCGGCGCCGCCGAGAGCGCGGGCCACCCGGTCAACCACGTGTGCCTCTCGTACGGGTCCGAGGAGTTCGACGCGCTCCACGCCCGCCTGGAGGAACGCGCCGTCCCGCTCTCGGACTTCTCGTACGACGCTTTCGGCGCCCGAGGAAAGGCCAGGCGGAGCTTCTACTTCCGGGACCCGGACGGAAACATCTTCGAGGCCCGGCACTACGAGTAGCTCTCCGCATCGCCACCGCCCCGCCACCGAGGGCCGGAGCGGGGCCGGAGGGGGTGTCCACGCGGGCGTGGACGCCCCTTCTCCGCGTGCCTCCTCACTCGGCCGTCCGGCTGCCCGGCAGTCTGGCAACCTCAGACGGGCTGTATCCCGCTCAACACCCCGTGCGGGTCGAGGACGTACTTACGGCTGGCGCCCTGGTCGAACTCTGCGTAACCGCGCGGCGCGTCTTCCAGGCCGATCACCGTCGCGTTGACGGCCCTGGCGATGTGCACCCGCTCGTGCAGGATCGCCTTCATCAGGCCCCGGTGGTACCGCATCACCGGACACTGGCCTGTCGTGAAGCTGTGGCTCTTCGCCCACCCCAGACCGAGCCGCACCTTGAGCGTCCCGGTCCGCGCGTCCTGGTCGACCCCGCCGGGATCGTCCGTGACGTACAGGCCCGGAACGCCCAGCGAGCCGCCCGCGCGCGTGAGGCCCATCAGCGAGTTGAGAACCGTGGCGGGTGCCTCCGGGGCGTCGGGACCGTGGGCCCGTGCCTCGAAGCCGACCGCGTCGACGGCCACATCCACCTCCGGCTCGCCCAGGATCTGGTCGATCTGCTCGCTCACGTCGCCCTGGCTGACGTCGACCGTCTCGCAGCCGAAACTACGGGCCTGTGCGAGCCGCTCGGCATTGAGGTCGCCGACGATGACGACGGCCGCGCCGAGCAACTGCGCCGACGCCGCGGCGGCGAGACCGACCGGTCCCGCACCGGCCACGTACACCGTCGAACCGACCCCGGCGCCCGCGGACACCGCGCCGTGGAAACCGGTCGGGAAGATGTCCGACAGCATGGTCAGGTCGAGCAGCTTCTCGCGTGCCTGGTCCCGGTCCGGGAACCGCAGCAGGTTGAAGTCCGCGTACGGGACCATGGCGTACTCCGCCTGGCCGCCGACCCAGCCGCCCATGTCGACATAGCCGTAGGCCGCGCCGGGGCGGGCCGGATTCACGTTCAGGCAGATGCCGGTGTTGCGCTCCTTGCAGTTGCGGCACCGCCCGCAGGCGATGTTGAAGGGCACCGAGACGATGTCCCCGACGTCGACGAACTCGACGTCCGGGCCCCGCTCGACCACCTCCCCGGTGATCTCGTGCCCGAGGACGAGCCCTTCGGGCGCCGTCGTCCGGCCGCGCACCATGTGCTGGTCGCTGCCGCAGATGTTGCTGGCGAGTACTTTCAGGATGACTCCGTGCCGGCAGGTGCGGCCGACGTTCGCGGCGGCCACCCCCGGACCGTCCTGCAGTTCGAGCGACGGGTAGTCGATGGTCCTGACTTCCACCGCGCCCGGCTTGAGGTACGCGACTGCCCTGTTCCCGCTCATACGTGATCGCCGTCCCTTCGGCCCCCGTGCCTTCGGTCGCCAGTGGCTGTGCGCAGGGCGGAGTCTGCTACCGCCGCACCGTTCCGGCCAGCCTCCGCGCGGGTACGCGCAGCCGTGGCACAGCAGGGAGCGCGATCCTCCCGCTCCGCGGACGGGTCACCCTCTGGACCGAAGCACGGGGCACGGGCACCCCCCCCACGACTCGCTCAGAACAGCGGTTCCGGCAGCACACCTTCGAGGGCCAGCAGCTTCCGCTTGGTCTCCACGCCGCCCCCGAACCCACCGATGCCACCGTCGCTCTCCACGACCCGGTGGCAGGGCACGACCACCGGCAGCGGGTTGGCGCCCATGGCCATCCCCACCGCCTGGGCGGCCCCCGGCCGGCCCGCCCGCCGCGCCAGGTCGCCGTAGCCCACCACCGCCCCGTACGGGACGCCGGACGCCAGCTCGCGCAGCACCTGGCGGTTGAAACCGGAGATCAGGGACCAGTCGAGCGGCAGTTCGAAGTCGTGGCGCTCACCCGCGAAGTACGCCGCGACCTGCCGTATCGCCTCGGCCAGCAGCGGCGACCGCGGCGCTTCGACGGGCTCGGTGCCGAACCGGGAGCGGAGCCGCTCCAGTGTCCGGTCGCGCACCTCGTCCGTGGCGTGGAAGGCGACGCTGACCAAACCCTCGCCGGTCGCCGCCAGCAGCAGCGGACCGATGCCACTGTCGACGACGGCCCACACCACGCGCTGCTCGTCCTGCCCATGGCTGTTCATGCGCTCCACGGTACGGCGCACCACTGACAGCGCCGGTGGCGCGGACACCCGCGGGCGTCCGCGCCACCGGCGCCCGACCGCCGGCCCGGGTGCTCAGCCCTCGCGCAGAGCCTTGCGCACCACGTCCGGCTTGTTCGTGATGATGCCGTCCACCCCGAGGCCCGCGACGCGCCGGGCGTCCCGAGGGGTGTCGACGGTCCAGGTGAGGATCTCCAGGGGCTTGCCGTGCGGTCCTCGGAGCGCGTGGATCGTGGCGACGTACCCGCGGGAGAGCGTCGTGTGGGACGAGTTGATCTGGTCGGCGAACCGCGCGTAGGCGGGCAGCTGCGCGAACGACGGAGTGCCCAGGAAGCCCGTCTTGATGTCGGGCCGCAGCGCGTGCACCCTACGGATGCTGTTCGCGTCGAAACTCTGGATCACCAGCTTGTGCCGCACCTGGCTCGGGCCCAGCCAGCCCTCGTTGCTGAGGACCTTGAGGGTCTCCCGTTCGATGCCCGGGTACAGCCCGGGGTTCTTGATCTCTAGGACGAGCTTCTGGTGGTTGTGCGAGACGCGGTTCATGTACTGCTTCAGCGTCGGTACCCGTGCCCCCTTGTAGCGCGGGCTGAACCAGCTTCCCGCGTCCAGGCGGGCGATCTCCGCGGCGGTGAAGTCCTTCACCTTCCAGGGAGCCCGGCCGGGGAAGACCTTCTCGACATCGGTGGTGCGGGCCAGGCTGTCGTCGTGGATCACGACGAGTTTGCCGTCCTTGGTGCGCTGGACATCGTTCTCGACCCAGCTGAAGCCGAGGCGGGCCGCCCTGTCGACGGCGGCGAGCGTGTTCTCGGGGGCCTGGGCCGAGGCCCCGCGGTGGGCCACGACCAGAGGCCGGTCGTCGCTCACGGCCGCGTGCGCGGTGGGGAGGGGGAGAACGACGGCGGCTCCCAGGAGCGCGGTGGTCGTGGCGGCGGCAGCGCGCGCGTGCATACGTACTCCTTGCGTCTGCGATCACGGACGGTCCCAGAGTGACAGCAGGGGGTCAACATTCGGGGGGTGTGGGATGGCCACAAACTGAATGGAGTTGCCCGAACCCGATCACGCGTGCCACACAACTGGGGCAACGCCGTGATTCTTTGCAGGAAAATCGTTCGGGCGTTCAGGGGGGAGTCATACTCTCTGCGACACCCCTGGTCACGCGGCGCTGCTGGCACGGGGACAATTCACGGGGTTCCGGGATGTAACAGGGCGGAAAGGCAACCGCGCATGCAGGGCACGGTCGACGGATTCAGCTACGGACTCGTCACGCCGCTCGTGGCGTACCTGATGGCCTGTCTCGGCGGGGCACTCGGTCTGCGCTGCACCACGAGGTCGATGCTCGTCACCCGTTCGTGGCGCCCCGGATGGCTCGCCCTCGGCTCGGCGGCGATCGGCTCCGGCATCTGGACCATGCACTTCATCGCGATGATGGGGTTCTCCGTGCGGGAGACCCCGGTCCACTACGACAGGCTGACGACCTTCGCGAGTCTCGGCGTCGCGATCGTCATGGTCGGCATCGGGATCTTCATCGTCGGGTACCGGGGAGCGTCCGGGACGGCGCTGTTCACCGGGGGTACCATCACCGGTCTGGGCGTCGCCTCGATGCACTACCTGGGTATGGCCGGAATGCGTCTGAACGGGAAGCTGGAGTACGACACCTTCACCGTCGCCGCCTCCGTCGTCATAGCCGTCGCCGCCGCGACCGCGGCCCTGTGGGCCGCCGGACAGGTCCGCGGGTTCCTGTGGAGCGTGGGCGCCAGCCTCGTCATGGGCCTCGCCGTCAGCGGCATGCACTACATGGGGATGGCCGCCCTCAGGGTCCATCTGCACGGCGCCACCAGCACCCCCGCGGGCGACTCGCCCGCGACCCTGCTGGCCCCCCTGATGATCGGACCGCTGGCCTTCCTGCTGCTGGCCGGTGTCGTCGTGATGTTCGATCCGCTGATGGTCATGGGCAAGCCCGACTGGAGCGCCACCGACCAGAAGCCCGGCATCCCCGCCCACCCGGTCCGGCCCACCGGTCGCCCGCCCGTGCCCGACCCGCGCCTGCGGCACCACGGCGGCTCCCGCACCCCGCAGAACCGGTGACGGGAGCCCGTTGTCAGTGCGGGGTCGTACGGTTGGTGCATGCGGCCCGTATCCAAGATCGAACGCACGGTGGCGCCTTTCGAGGTCGTCAGTCCCTACCAGCCCAGCGGCGACCAGCCCGCTGCCATCGCCGACCTCGAGCGGCGCGTCCTCGCGGGGGAGAAGGACGTCGTCCTCCTCGGCGCGACCGGCACCGGCAAGTCCGCGACCACCGCGTGGATGATCGAGAAGCTTCAGCGCCCCACCCTCGTGATGGCGCCGAACAAGACGCTGGCCGCCCAGCTGGCGAACGAATTCCGCGAGCTGCTGCCCAACAACGCGGTCGAGTACTTCGTCTCGTACTACGACTACTACCAGCCCGAGGCGTACGTCCCCCAGTCGGACACCTACATCGAGAAGGACTCCTCGGTGAACGAGGAGGTGGAGCGCCTGCGCCACTCCGCGACCAACTCACTGCTGACCCGCCGTGACGTGGTCGTGGTCGCCTCGGTCTCCTGCATCTACGGCCTGGGCACGCCGCAGGAGTACGTCGACCGCATGGTCAACCTCAAGGTCGGCGACGAGATCGACCGCGACGACCTGCTCCGCCGCTTCGTCGACATCCAGTACACCCGCAACGACCTGGCCTTCACCCGCGGCACCTTCCGCGTCCGCGGCGACACCATCGAGATCTTCCCGGTCTACGAGGAGCTGGCCGTCCGCATCGAGATGTTCGGTGACGAGATCGAGGCCCTCTCCACGCTGCACCCGCTCACCGGCGAGATCATCAGCGACGACCAGCAGCAGTACGTCTTCCCCGCCACCCACTACGTCGCGGGCCCCGAGCGCCTGGAGCGCGCCGCCCACGCCATCGAGAAGGAGCTCGGCGAGCGCCTGTCCGAGCTGGAGAAGCAGGGCAAGCTCCTGGAGGCCCAGCGCCTGCGCATGCGCACGACGTACGACCTGGAGATGCTCCGCCAGATCGGCTCCTGCTCCGGTGTCGAGAACTACTCGATGCACTTCGACGGCCGCGAGCCCGGCTCCCCGCCGAACACACTGCTCGACTACTTCCCGGACGACTTCCTGCTCGTCATCGACGAGTCGCACGTCACGGTGCCCCAGATCGGCGCCATGTACGAGGGCGACGCCTCCCGTAAGCGCACCCTCGTGGACCACGGCTTCCGGCTGCCCTCGGCGCTGGACAACCGTCCGCTGAAGTGGGAGGAGTTCCAGGAGCGCGTCGGCCAGGCCGTCTACCTGTCGGCGACGCCGGGCAAGTACGAGCTCTCGCGGGGCGACGGCTTCGTCGAACAGATCATCCGCCCCACCGGCCTCATCGACCCCGAGGTCGTGGTGAAGCCCACCGAGGGCCAGATCGACGACCTCGTGCACGAGATCCGTCTGCGCACCGAGAAGGACGAGCGGGTCCTGGTCACCACGCTCACCAAGAAGATGGCCGAGGACCTCACCGACTACTTCCTCGAGATGGGCATCCAGGTCCGGTACCTGCACAGCGACGTCGACACCCTGCGCCGGGTCGAACTGCTGCGTGAGCTGCGGGCCGGCGAGTTCGACGTCCTCGTCGGCATCAACCTCCTCAGGGAGGGGCTCGACCTGCCCGAGGTCTCCCTGGTGTCGATCCTCGACGCCGACAAGGAGGGCTTCCTGCGCTCCGGCACCTCACTGATCCAGACCATCGGCCGCGCGGCCCGCAACGTGTCCGGCCAGGTCCACATGTACGCCGACAAGATCACCCCGGCGATGGAGAAGGCCATCGAGGAGACGAACCGCCGCCGGGAGAAGCAGGTCGCGTACAACACGGAGCGGGGCATCGACCCGCAGCCCCTGCGCAAGAAGATCAACGACATCGTCGCGCAGATCGCCCGCGAGGACGTCGACACGGAGCAGTTGCTCGGCACGGGCTACCGCAATCTCAAGGACGGCAAGAGCGCCAAGGCGCCCGTGCCCGCCCTGTCGAAGACGGACAAGGGCGCCAGGTCCGCCAAGGGCAAGGCCAAGGAAACCGTGCCGACCGACCGGCCCGCGGCGGAACTCGCGGAACAGATCGAGGAGATGACGGTCCGGATGCGCGCGGCCGCGGCGGACCTGCAGTTCGAGATCGCCGCACGGTTGCGTGACGAGGTCTCGGAGATGAAGAAGGAACTGCGGCAGATGAAGGAAGCCGGTATCGCCTGACGCCCGACCGCCGCGCTGTGTTGCAAGACCGACACAAAGTGTGCACCGGGCTACGGCGCTGTCAGTGGCCGTGCGTAGGGTTGCTGGTCAACCGCAGGATTCTGCGGCAACAGGGGACAGTCGGTCCGAGAGGGGAACAGCGCGTGACGGTCAACATGACCAAGGGTCAGGCCATCAGTCTGCAGAAGAACGACGGGGGCACGCTGACCGCGGTGCGCATGGGGCTCGGCTGGCAGGCAGCCCCGCGACGTGGGCTGTTCGGATCCCGTACCCGCGAGATCGACCTCGACGCGTCCGCCGTGCTGTTCGCGGACAAGCAGCCGGTCGACGTGGTGTTCTTCCGTCACCTCGTCAGCGACGACGGCTCGGTGCGGCACACCGGTGACAACCTCGTCGGCGGCGTGGGCCAGGGCGGCGACGACGAGGCGATCCTCGTCGACCTCGCCCGCATCCCGGTCCACATCGACCAGATCGTCTTCACCGTGAACTCGTTCACGGGCCAAACGTTCCAGGAGGTGCAGGACGCGTTCTGCCGCCTGGTCGACGAGACCAACGGCCAGGAACTGGCCCGCTACACCCTCGCGGGCGGCGGACAGTACACCGCGCAGATCATGGCGAAGGTCCACCGCGCGGGCACCGGCTGGCAGATGACGGCCCTCGGTACGCCCGCCAACGGCCGTACCTTCCAGGACCTGATGCCGGCGATCCTGCCGCACCTGTAGACAGCACGGCGCCCGGCGCTCGACATACGTAGGGGGAACGAAGGCGATGACGGCTGAGCTGGTCCGGGGGCAGAACCACCCGCTATCCCAGGCACGACTTGAGATCCGGGTGTCGGCCGGCAAGCCGATCGTGGCCGGGGCCACGCTCAGCGACGAGCGGGGCAAGGTGCACGGTGTCGAGTGGGTGGCCCACCCGGGCTCACCCACTCTGCCAGGCATAGAGGTGTCCAAGCAGGCGGCGGCCGATCACCGGCTCGCGTGCGACCTGGACGCCCTGCCGGAGACCGTGCACCGGGTCAGTGTGCTCCTCGCCCTGCCCTCCGGAGTGGGCGGTCCGGTCCGGTTCGGTGCCGTCGCGGCCCCCTTCGTCGCGGTCACCGGGCTCGACGGCTCCGAGGTCGCCAGCTACACGGTCACAGGGCTCGACTCCGAGTCGGCCGTCGTCGCACTCGAGCTCTACCGCAGGCAGGGCGCCTGGAAGGTGCGCGCCGTGGGCCAGGGATATGCGGGCGGTCTCGCCGAGCTTCTCGCCGACCAGGGTCTGCCCCAGGCCCACCAGCTCGCCGGCGGTATCAACGAAGCGGTCGCCCAGGGCCTGGCACGCTCGGTCTCCGCGCCACCGCCGCGCACGGCCGAGGGCGACCGCTCACGGCACGCCGCGGCACCCGCCCTCGGCCAGGACCAGGGCGGATCGACGACGTCCCAGAGCGCGCCGGGGCAGGTGCCTCCGCAGCAAGGACATCCCGGCGGCCAGGGAGCCACCGCGCCCGGTGTCGGCCCCGGAGTTCCGCAGCCCGGCTACCCCGCGGCCTCAGCACCGGGGGATCCGTCCGCCGTCACCCAGCCCGGCGGCCCCGGAGCCGGCGGCCCCGTCAACTACAGCCACCCTGGCCGGCAGGCCGCCGCACCGCCGCCGCCCCCGCCGGCCGCGCCCCCGGCCCGGCCGGGGCAGCCCGCACAGCCCGTGGCGGGCGACGCGACCGGCTGGTCCATGGAGGAGCGCCTCTACAACCAGGTGTGGGGCATGTTCGAGGACCTGGCCCGCACGGCCGCCGCGTATCGCAGCGCCGTCGACTTCGCCGAGTCGCGGATGGAGCAGGAACTCGACAAGGTGCTGTCCGACCCGCGCAGCCGGATCGGTGGCCAGGGCGATGCCGCCCGCGAGGCGGCCCGCGCCAAGCACGCCGAGCTGATCGACCGGGCCAGGCAGGTTCTCGACCGCGACCTCGCCCAGCTCACCGCCGAGGCCGAGGTCGTCGAGCCCGCGCTGCCGCCCGCGTTCGCGCGCTGGGACAACCCCGCCTGGCACGCCTACCGGGTGCCGATGGAGATCCCCATGGCCCTGCGTCTGGGCGACCTGCACCTGCCCGAGAGCGCCGGCGTGAGCATTCCCATGCTGGTGCGGCTGCCGCTGGAGCGCGGTCTGTGGATCGACAGCGGCCGCGGCGGATCCTTCGACGGTTCGATAGCGGACTCCGACGACCTGCGCCGCCTCGCCATGGACACGGCCGTGGCCCACGCGGCCCGGCTGCTCGCCGTCTATCCCGCCGGTGAGTACACCGTGCACGTCATCGACGCGGCGGGCTCGGCGGCCCCGTCCCTCCTGCCGCTCGTGAGCACCGGAGTGCTCGCCGGTCCGCCCGCCGTCGGCGCCGCGGGGGTGACCGAGGTGCTGGCCCGGCTGACCCAGCGCGTCGACCTGGTGCAGATGGCCATCAGGGGCGGTGCGGCCGACTCGCTGCCGTCCGACCTCGACCCGGCCGAGCAACTGCTGATCGTCAACGACTTCCCGCACGGCTTCGACGACCGTGCCGTGACCCAGCTGCGTTATCTCGCGGACGAGGGCCCGGCCGTCGGAGTGCATCTCATGCTGGTCGCCGACCGGGAGGACGCCGCCGCCTACGGGCCGCTGCTCGACCCGCTGTGGCGGTCGCTGCTCCGGCTCACGCCGGTGCCCGACGACCACCTCGCCGACCCGTGGGTCGGGCACACCTGGACCTACGACCCCTCGCGGGTCCCGCCGGGCAGCCAGGTGCTGCAGCACGTCCTCACCCAGGTCGCGGCAGCCCGCCGCTCCTGTAACCGCTGAGGTCGCCCAACCCTTCCCCAAGACTTGGTCAACTCACCTGACCAGCGCACTTGGCTTTTCTTTTACCAATCTCTTTACCTTTCCTTGGTGATTGGGTACTGTCATGAGTGCGGAGGGGAGTACTCCCTGACTACTGCGGCGTTCCCGTCAATACGGATCAGGCCAGATCCCGGGGCGTCGGCCCAGGTGCAGCCGGGCGCATCACGTGCCCAGGACGCACCGGGTGGAAGAGACCTCCGGCAGCGACGACGCTGACATTTGCCGTTACGTACTGCCGGAGGCGCAGTGGATGTTTCAGTGACCCTTTGGGTCCTCACAATCGTGGGCCTCGCGGCCCTCATCGGGGTCGATTTCTTCATCGGCCGCAAGCCGCACGACGTATCGATCAAGGAAGCCGGAATCTGGACGGTCGTCTGGATCGTCCTGGCCGCACTGTTCGGGCTCGGACTGCTCTTCTTCTCCGGTGGCCAGCCCGCCGGAGAGTTCTTCGCCGGCTTCATCACCGAGAAGTCGCTGAGCGTCGACAACCTCTTCGTCTTCGTCCTGATCATGGCGAAGTTCGCGGTGCCCACGCAGTACCAGCAGCGAGTGCTGCTCATCGGTGTGCTGATAGCCCTGGTCCTGCGCGCGATCTTCATCGCCGCCGGTGCCGCCATCCTCGCCAGCTTCGCGTGGGTCTTCTACATCTTCGGCGCGTTCCTCATCTACACCGCGTGGAAGCTGATCCAGGAAGCCCGCGCCGACGACGAGGACGAGGAGTTCGAGGAGAACCGGCTGCTCAAGGCCGCCGAGCGCCGCTTCGGTGTCGCCGACCGCTACCACGGCACCAAGCTGTGGATCCAGCAGAACGGCAAGCGGGTCATGACCCCGATGCTGGTCGTCATGCTGGCGATCGGCACCACCGACGTGCTCTTCGCGCTCGACTCGATCCCCGCGATCTTCGGCCTGACGCAGGACCCGTACATCGTGTTCACGGCCAACGCGTTCGCGCTGATGGGCCTGCGGCAGCTGTACTTCCTGATCGGCGGACTCCTCAAGAAGCTGGTCCACCTCAGCTACGGCCTGTCGGTCATCCTCGGATTCATCGGCGTCAAGCTGGTGCTGCACGCGCTGCACGAGTCCGGTGTCCATGTTCCGGAGATCTCCATCCCGGTCTCCCTCGGCGTGATCTGCGCCGTTCTGGTGATCACCACGATCACCAGCCTGATGGCCTCCAAGAAGCAGGCGGCCGAAGAGACGGGGAAGACCGAAGGGACCCAGAAGACCGAAGGTTCCGAGAAGGACAGCATCGACGTCTGACCCCGTCGGACGCAGGAACGACCAGCACCGGGAGCGACGTCGGCGAACTGCCGGCCACCGCTCCCGGTGCCTGTTCGTACGGCGAGCGCGGCCCGCCCGCCGGAATGCGGGACCCGTGCGTGGCTGCGACGATCGCAGCATGATCGTTCGGCTTCGGTCACTCGTGACGCGGTGGACGGCCGCCGTGCCCGTGATGGCGATCGTCCTGCTGGTTCTCACCTGGGGCCGCGATCTGCCCGGCGCGCTCGTCGCCCTGGTGACGGCGGTGCTGGCCGGCTCCGTACTGGCCGCGGTCCATCACGCCGAGGTGATCGCCCACCGGGTCGGTGAACCGTTCGGCTCGCTGGTCCTGGCCGTCGCTGTCACGATCATCGAGGTCGCGCTGATCGTCACTCTCATGGCCGACGGCGGGGCCAAGAGCGCCACGCTGGCCCGCGACACCGTCTTCGCGGCCGTGATGATCACCTGCAACGGAATCGTCGGCCTGAGTCTGCTCGTCGCCTCGCTGCGGCACGGCCTGGCCGTCTTCAACGCGGAGGGCACCGGCGCCGCCCTCGCGACCGTGGCGACGCTGGCGACGCTCAGCCTGGTGCTGCCGACCTTCACCACCAGCAGACCGGGGCCGGAGTTCTCCACGACCCAGCTCACCTTCGCCGCCCTCTCCTCGCTCGTCCTGTACGGCATGTTCGTGGCGACGCAGACCGTGCGACATCGCGACTACTTCCTGCCGGTCACGCGACAGGGCGAGGTGATCGCCGCGGCCGAGCACGCCGGCCTTCCCTCCGCCAGGACCGCGATGACCAGCCTCGGCCTCCTCGGCCTGGCCCTCGTCGGCGTGGTCGGCCTCGCCAAAGGCGTGTCACCCACCATCGAGTCCGGGGTGGAGGCGGCCGGGATGCCGCACGCCGTGGTCGGCGTGATCATCGCCCTGCTCGTCCTGCTGCCCGAGACGATCGCCGCACTGCGCTCCGCCCGCCGGGACCGTGTGCAGACCAGCCTGAACCTCGCCCTCGGCTCGGCGATGGCGAGCATCGGCCTGACCATCCCCGCCGTGGCCGTCGCGTCGATCTGGCTCTCCGGCCCGCTCGTCCTGGGCCTGGGCTCCACACACATGGTGCTGCTCGCCCTGACCGTGGTGGTCAGCTCCCTCACGGTGGTCCCCGGCCGGGCGACCCCGCTCCAGGGCGGCGTCCACCTGGTGCTGTTCGCGGCGTATCTGGAACTGGCGATCAACCCGTAGGGCCCCTCGGCCACCGGCCGGGGCAGTCACGTACCTCCAGCAGCGCTCAGCCCGTGGCCGGCTCCGGTACCACCACCCCCACCGGCCGGGTCTCCGGGAGCAGCGCGAAGCAGCCGAGGCTGAGCAGTGCGATGCCCGTCAGATAGCCGGCCACGCCCCACGGCACCCGCCCGCCGCCGTCCGCGAGCGCGGTCGCCACGATCGGGGTGAGCGCGCCTCCGAGCACCCCGCCCAGGTTGTAGCCCACCGCCGCGCCCGTACAGCGCACCCGAGGTTCGTACAGCTCCGCGAGGTACGCGGCGATCACACCGAACATCGTGACGAACGCGATCAGCGCCACCAGGAAGCCGAGGAACATCAGCAGCGGTTCCGCCGTCGACAGCAGCGCGATCATCGGGAACATCCACACGGTGGCGACCGCGCACCCCGCGAGACACAGCGGCCGCCGCCCGAAGCGGTCGCTCAGCACGGCCGCCACAGGGGTGAGGGCGCCCTTCACCACCACGGCCGCCATGATGCAGGCGAGCATGACGGTACGGCTCACCCCGAGCCGCTCGGTCGCGTAGGCGAGGGACCAGGTCGTCACCGCGTAGAACAGCGCGTACCCGACCGCCAGCGCCCCGGCGGTCAGCAGCACCAGGCGCCAGTGCCCGCGGACCACTTCGGCGAGCGGCACGCGCGCGTGCTCCCGCAGGCCGAGGAACTGCGGGCTCTCGGCGAGCGAGGAGCGCAGCCACAGCCCGGCCGCGGCGAGCACCCCCGCCGCCCAGAAGGGCACCCGCCAGCCCCAGGAGGCGAACTGCGCTTCGGAGAGCGTCGCCGACAGCGCGAGCATCACGCCGTTCGCGAGGACGAAGCCCACCGCCGGCCCGATCTGGGGAAAGCTCGACCACAGTCCGCGGCGTCCGGCGGGCGCGTGCTCCGCGGTCAGCAGCACGGCCCCGCCCCACTCCCCGCCGAGCCCCAGCCCCTGGAGGAAACGCAGCACCAGGAGCAGCACGGGAGCGGCCGTACCGATGGCGTCGTACGTCGGTACGCAGCCGACCGCGACGGTCGCGGCGCCGGTCAGCAGGAGGGAGGCGACGAGCACGGGCCGCCGTCCGTGCCGGTCCCCGATGTGCCCGAACAGGACCGAACCCAGCGGCCGTGCCACGAACCCGACCCCGAAGGTCCCGAAGGCCGCCAGCGTCCCCGCGACCGGCGAGAACGTGGGGAAGAACAGCGGGCCGAGGACGAGCGCGGCGGCCGTCCCGTAGACGAAGAAGTCGTAGAACTCGATGGCCGTCCCGGCGAGCGCGGCGGCCGCGAGTCGCGGCATGGAAGGCGGTTTTACTGTGCGTGCACGGTGCATGCCGCGTCAACTACCCACGGTCACCACGGGTTACGGGGGCGCGCGGGAGCCCGGGGCGCCCCAGTACCTCACGGTGATGCGCCGGGCAGGTCTGTCGACCCGGCTCACGCCTCCGTAGGGGATGCCGAGTTGCAGGTCCGCGCACCGTGATAAACCGGGTCCGAACAGCGGTCCTTGACGGGCCGAACCATTGGACCGGACCGGAGGACCCGTGCCCCGCACTCTCGCCGACGCCCCCATCATGATTCTCAACGGCCCCAACCTGAACCTCCTGGGCCAGCGGCAGCCGGAGATCTACGGCTCCGACACCCTCGCGGACGTCGAGGCGTCGTGCGCCGAGGCGGCGGCGGCGCACGGCGGGACGATCGACTTCCGGCAGTCCAACCACGAGGGCGAACTGGTCGACTGGATCCACGAAGCACGCCTCCACCACTCGGGGATCGTGATCAATCCGGGCGCCTACTCGCACACCTCCGTCGCGATCCTGGACGCCCTCAACACCTGTGACGGCCTGCCGGTGCTGGAGGTCCACATCTCCAACATCCACCGGCGTGAGGAGTTCCGGCACCACTCGTACGTCTCGCTGCGCGCCGACGGAGTCATCGCGGGCTGCGGTGTGCAGGGATACGTGTTCGGGGTGGAGCGGGTCGCGGCACTGGCGGGGGCGGGTCAGGCACGGGCCTGACGGCCGACCGTTCAGAGCCGTCCCGCCTCCACGATCCGTCGCAGGAAGCGCCGCGTGCGCTCCTCCCGCGGCTCGCCGAAGACCTCCTCGGCCGTGCCGCGCTCCAGGACGACCCCGCCGTCGAGGAAGCAGACCTGGTCCGCGACATCGCGGGCGAAGCCCATCTCGTGCGTGGCCAGCACCATGGTCATGCCGTCGTCCTTCAGGTCCCGGACGACGCTCAGGACCTCGCCCACCAGCTCGGGGTCGAGCGCGGCCGTGACCTCGTCGAGGAGCAACAGCCGGGGGCGTACGGCGAGGGCGCGGACGATCGCGGCCCGCTGCTGCTGGCCGCCGCTCAGCCGGTCGGGATACTCGTCCGCCTTGTCACCGAGGCCGAGCCGGTCGAGCAGCTCACGGGCGTGCGCCCGCGCCTCCGCCCGCTCCACGCGGTGCACACGGCGCGGGGCGAGCGTGGTGTTCTCCAGGACGGTCATGTGCGGGAAGAGGTTGTACGCCTGGAAGACCACGCCGATGCGCCTGCGCACCGCGTCCTGGTCGGTACGCGGGTCGGTGATCTCCTCGCCGTCCAGCCAGATGGCGCCGTCGTCGATCTCCTCCAGGAGGTTCGCGCAGCGCAGCAGGGTCGACTTGCCGGAGCCAGAGGCCCCGATCAGCGCCGTCACCGTGTGCGGGGCGACCTCCAGGTCGACATCGCGCAGGACGACCGAGCCGCCGAAGGTCTTGCGGACGGCCTCCATACGCAGCACGGGTGCGGTGGGGTCCGTGCTCGTCCCGCTCATGTGTTCCCTCCCTGTGCCTGACGGCGGTCCATCCGTGCCGTGACCCAGTCCGTGAAGCGGGCCATCGGAATGGTCAGCGCGACGAAGACCAGTCCCGCGACGATGTACGGCGTGTAGTTGAGACTGCGGCCCACGATGATGTCCGCGGCGCGCACGGCGTCGACCGCGCCGCCGATCGAGACGAGTCCGGTGTCCTTCTGCAGGGACACCAGATCGTTGAGCAGCGGCGGCACCTGACGGCGTACGGCCTGGGGGAGCACCACGTACCGCAGCGCCTGACGGTTGCTCAGGCCGAGCGAGCGCGCCGCGGCACGCTGCGAGGGGTGCACCGACTCGATGCCGGCCCGGAACACCTCGGCGACGTACGCCGAGTACGTCAGCGTGAGCGCCGTGCCGCCCAGCAACACCGGATCGACCGTGATGCCCTGCAGCCGCAGCGCCGGCACGCCCAGCACCACGATCATCAGGTTGATGATCAGCGGCAGACCGCGGAAGAAGTCGGTGTACGCGGCGGCCAGCGCCCGCACGGGGAAGAACACCGGACCGCGCAGCGTGCGGGCGACGGCGATCAGCATGCCGAGCACGAGGACCGCCGCGCCGCACACCAGCAGCAGCCGGACGTTCAGCCACAGCCCTTCGAGGACCTTGGGGAGCGCCTCGCGCGCGTACCGCCCGTCGAAGAACGTCTCCCTGGTGCGCGGCCAGCCCGGCGCGTTCACGACGACGAGGTAGAGGACGACTGCGGTCGCGAGCGTGGACAGTGCGGCGACCGCCGTCGCGCGGCGGGCGCGGGAGCGCTTGTGGCGCTCCCGTTCGAGGCGTCGCGGCGACGGGACGTACGGATCGTGCCCGTCCCCGTCGGCGGAATCCTTGCCGGGTCCTCCGCCCGTCCTCCTGTCCGTCCGGCCGTCCGCCACTCCGGCCGGTTCCTGCCACCCGTCGGTCACCTGAGTACCGGCGCGTCGACGGCGTCCGACAGCCACTGCTTCTCGATGGCGGCCAGCGAGCCGTCCTCGCGCAGGGCGTCCACGGCGTCCGTCACGCACGAGGTGAGGGCGCTGCCCTTGTCCAGCACGAGCCCGAACTGCTCCGGAGAGCCGCCCCGGTTCTCGAACTGCCCGACGATCCTGGCGTCCGTCACCTCGGCCGCGGTGATGTAGAAGGCGGTCGGCAGGTCGACCACGATGGCGTCCACCTGCCCGTTCCGCAGCGCGGACTTGGCCTGGTCGTTCTTCGTGTACGCGGCCGGCGCCCGGGTCGGCCGCACCACGTCGTCGATGTAGGTGAGGCTGGTCGTGCCGACCTGGGCGCCCAGTTTGACCCCCTTGAGGTCGGCGATGCTCTTCGCCCTGGCGGCCTTGGAGTCCTTCAGCGCGATGACGGCCTGGCGTACGTCGTAGTAGCCGGACGAGAAGTCGACGGCCTTCTTGCGTTCGTCGCTGATCGACACCTGGTTGATGTCGAAGTCGAAGGTCTTCTCGCCGGGTGCGAACGCCTTGTTGAAGGGCACGGTCTGCCAGACGACGTCGCTCTTGTCGTAGCCGAGCTGCTTCGCCACGGCATACGCGACGGCCGATTCGAATCCCTCGCCGCCGGCCGGCTTGCCGTCCTTGAACCAGGGCTCGTACGCGGGCTCGTCCGTCGCGATCGTCAGCTTTCCGGAGACCTCGGTGCTCAGCTCGCCCTCGGCGCAGGGCGCGGCGGAGGACCGGTCGGCGGCCTTCTCCTCGGGCTGCGGACTGCAGCCGACGGCAAGGGCGAGCAGAGCGACGGCGGCGGACACAGCCCCGCGCAGGGTGCTTCGGGCAGGATGCATGGCGGGAGAGTCGCAGTGCGCGGGCCCGGCTGTCGAGATCGCAGGGGCAACTTTCCGCATGGTGGGAACGGGTGTTGCGATCTCGTGAAACCGGTGTGTCACCGGCCGCGTTGGTCGGCCCGGTCCAGCACGACCCGGTCCAGCACGGCCGAGTTCGGCCCGGCACGGCCCGGAGAGGACACGGCGCCCGGGGCGGTGGCCGCCGGACGTCGGCCACCGCTGCCAGGCGGGGCCGCCGGCCGAGGGCGGGGATCAAGAGGCCGGCGGCCCGTCCGCGCAGGAGCCGTCATCCTGTGCGGGACCGCTACCAGTGGACAGCGCGGCCTCCTGCGCCGGGAGCGCGCGCAGGGCACGGGTGTGAGCGCTCTGTTCACACGGGGCGCGCGGGGTCGCTGCCGCGCACCGTCCCTCTACGGGGCACGCTCCGTCGCGCGCCGTTCCCCCACGGGCCGGTTCACCAGCCCCGTGCGCGCCACTCCGGCAGGTGGGGGCGCTCGGCGCCCAGCGTCGTGTCGTTGCCGTGGCCCGGGTAGACCCAGGTCTCGTCCGGGAGCGTGCCGAAGATCTTGGTCTCGACGTCGTCGATCAGGCGGGCGAACGCCGCCGGATCCTTCCGTGTGTTGCCCACGCCGCCCGGGAAGAGGCAGTCACCCGTGAACACATGAGGATGGCCGTGCGGGTCGTCGTAGACCAGTGCGATCGAGCCGGGTGTGTGCCCCACCAGGTGGCGCGCGGTCAGCTCGACGTGACCCACCCGGATCGTGTCGCCGTCCTCCACGGGTACGTCCGTCGGCACCGGGATGCCGTCGACGTCGTCCCGTCCCGCGTACGTACGCGCACCCGTGGCCGCCACCACCTCCGCGAGGGCCTGCCAGTGGTCGCCGTGCCGGTGCGTGGTGACCACGGACGCGATGCCGTCGGCGCCGATCAGCGTGAGCAGTGTGCCGGCGTCGTCGGCCGCGTCGATCAGCAGTTGCTCGTCCGTGGCCCGGCAGCGCAGCACATAGGCGTTGTTGTCCATCGGGCCGACCGCGACCTTGGAGATCATCAGGTCCCGCAGCTCGTGCACACTCGCAGGGCCGCCGACCTTCACCGCTCCGCTGTACGTCATGCCGCTCAGCCTATAGCGGGGGCAGTACGGGAAGCGGTCCGCCCTCGACGAGCAGAGCGGCCCCGTCCCGGCGCCCGGCGAGCCACCCGAGGAGGGCGGGCGCGGGACCCGTCACGGTGACCTCGGCCCCACCCTCGGAGCGGCGTCCCGTGCTCCACGCGCGCGTGCCGTCGGTGACGCGCGTGGGCGGGACCCCGGGGTGTCCGGCGAAGCGGTCCGCGAGGAAGGCGGTCTCGCGCTCCGTGAACTCCTCCGGCAGGTCCTCCAGCTCGTACCCGATGCCCAGGTCCACGTGATGCAGCTCTACCTCGATCCACCGCCGGAACGGCACCCGGACCGCCGCGTCGGTGACCCCGTTGCGCAGTTCGACGGTGCGGGACCAGTCGGCGGGCGCGGCCCCGGCCTCCTGGAAACGGGCCGCGCTGTCGCGCAGGTCGGTGAGCTGGGCCTCCAGGGGGCGGGGCGCGTCCCGCTCGATGTCGGCGTCCCGGGCATCCGCCGAGACGTACATCGGCCGTCCCTCCAGGACGTTCACCAGGGCGTCCGCGTTGCGGGCGAGATGAGCCAGGACATGTCCACGGCTCCAGCCGGGCAGCCGTGACGGTTCGGTCACATCGGCGTTGTCCCGTTCGGCGACTGCGCTGAGCAGCCGTTCGGTCGCGTCACGTACAGACGCCAGGTCGCGCACATGATCGTTCATGCGTCCGACGATAGCGGCGCCACACGTTCGGGTGAAGGCGGCGGACAACCCCCGCTAATCGAATGCGCGTGCTATATGGTCGGGGGCGGCGCCGGGCATTCTTGGAAGCCCGGGATTGTTCCCATCGAGGCGAACCGAACCGGCGTTGTCAGTGGCTCCCCCTAGTCTGGAGAAGACGGGGGCCTCGCCCCTGTCACTTCTCTCAAGAAAGGTGCGGACCGGCGTGGCCGACCGTCTCATCGTCCGTGGAGCGCGCGAGCACAATCTGAAGAATGTCTCGCTCGACCTCCCGCGCGACTCGCTCATCGTCTTCACGGGCCTGTCGGGGTCGGGCAAGTCCTCGCTGGCCTTCGACACGATCTTCGCCGAGGGACAGCGGCGCTATGTGGAGTCCCTGTCCTCGTACGCCCGGCAGTTCCTCGGCCAGATGGACAAGCCGGACGTCGACTTCATCGAGGGCCTCTCCCCGGCCGTCTCCATCGACCAGAAGTCGACCTCGCGCAACCCGCGCTCGACGGTCGGCACCATCACCGAGGTCTACGACTACCTCCGGCTGCTCTTCGCGCGCATCGGCAAGCCGCACTGCCCCCAGTGCGGCCGCCCCATCTCGCGCCAGTCGCCGCAGGCCATCGTCGACAAGGTCCTGGAGCTCCCGCAGGGCAGCCGCTTCCAGGTGCTCTCGCCGCTCGTGCGGGAGCGCAAGGGGGAGTTCGTCGACCTCTTCGCCGATCTCCAGACCAAGGGGTACAGCAGGGCCCGGGTCGACGGCGAGACGATCCAGCTCACCGAGCCGCCCACGCTCAAGAAGCAGGAGAAGCACACCATCGAGGTGGTCGTCGACCGCCTCACGGTCAAGGACGGTGCCAAGCGCCGCCTGACCGACTCCGTGGAGACCGCGCTCGGCCTCTCCGGCGGCATGGTCGTGCTCGACTTCGTCGATCTCCCCGCCGACGACCCCGAGCGCGAGCGCATGTACTCGGAGCACCTGTACTGCGCGTACGACGACCTGTCCTTCGAGGAGCTGGAGCCCCGCTCCTTCTCCTTCAACTCGCCCTTCGGCGCCTGCCCGGAGTGCTCGGGCATCGGCACGCGCATGGAGGTCGACGCCGAGCTGATCGTCCCCGACCCGGACAAGTCCCTCGACGAGGGCGCCATACACCCCTGGTCGCACGGACACACCAAGGACTACTTCGCACGCCTGATCAACGCTCTCGCGGACGCGCTGGGATTCCGGACCGACATCCCCTTCGCCGGTCTCCCGCAGCGCGCCAAGAAGGCCCTCCTGCACGGACACAAGACGCAGATCGAGGTCCGCTACCGCAACCGGTACGGCAGGGAGCGCGTGTACACGACGCCCTTCGAAGGCGCCGTCCCGTTCGTCAAGCGCCGGCACAGCGAGGCCGAGAGCGACACGAGCCGCGAGCGCTTCGAGGGCTACATGCGCGAGGTGCCCTGTCCCACCTGCGAGGGCACGCGCCTCAAGCCCGTCGTCCTCGCGGTCACGGTCATGGAGAAGTCCATCGCCGAGGTCGCGGCCATGTCCATCAGCGACTGCGCGGACTTCCTGGGCGAGCTGAAGCTCGACGACCGCGACAAGAAGATCGCCGAACGCGTCCTGAAGGAGGTCAACGAACGGCTGCGGTTCCTGGTCGACGTCGGCCTCGACTACCTGTCGCTGAACCGCGCCGCGGGCACCCTCTCCGGCGGCGAGGCCCAGCGCATCCGGCTGGCCACCCAGATCGGCTCCGGCCTCGTCGGCGTCCTGTACGTCCTCGACGAGCCGTCCATCGGCCTGCACCAGCGGGACAACCACCGTCTCATCGAGACCCTGGTCCGGCTGCGCGACATGGGCAACACGCTCATCGTCGTCGAGCACGACGAGGACACCATCAAGGTCGCCGACTGGATCGTCGACATCGGCCCCGGCGCGGGCGAGCACGGCGGCCACGTCGTGCACAGCGGCTCCCTGAAGGAGCTCCTCGCCAACGACGAGTCGCAGACCGGTCAGTACCTGTCGGGCAAGAAGGCCATCCCCCTGCCCGAGGTCCGGCGCCCGCGCGACCCGTCCCGGCAGCTCACCGTGCACGGCGCCCGTGAGAACAACCTCCGGGACATCGACGTGTCGTTCCCGCTGGGCATCCTCACGGCCGTCACCGGTGTCTCCGGCTCCGGCAAGTCGACGCTGGTCAACGACATCCTGTACACGCACCTGGCCCGCGAGCTGAACGGCGCCAGGAGCGTCCCCGGCCGCCACACGCGCGTGGCGGGCGACGACCTCGTCGACAAGGTCGTGCACGTCGACCAGTCGCCGATCGGCCGCACACCCCGGTCGAACCCGGCGACGTACACCGGTGTCTTCGACCACGTCCGCAAGCTGTTCGCCGAGACCACCGAGGCGAAGGTCCGCGGCTACCTGCCCGGCCGCTTCTCCTTCAACGTCAAGGGCGGCCGCTGCGAGAACTGCGCGGGCGACGGCACGATCAAGATCGAGATGAACTTCCTGCCGGACGTGTACGTCCCCTGCGAGGTCTGCCACGGTGCCCGCTACAACCGGGAGACCCTGGACGTCCACTACAAGGGCAAGTCCATCGCCGACGTCCTGAACATGCCGATCGAGGAAGCCATGAACTTCTTCGAGGCGGTCCCGGCGATCTCCCGCCACCTCAGGACACTGAACGACGTCGGCCTCGGCTACGTCCGGCTCGGCCAGTCCGCGACGACCCTGTCCGGCGGTGAGGCCCAGCGGGTGAAGCTCGCCAGCGAGCTCCAGAAGCGGTCCACCGGACGCACGGTGTACGTCCTCGACGAGCCGACCACCGGCCTGCACTTCGAGGACATCAGCAAGCTGCTCGTCGTCCTGTCGGGGCTGGTCGACAAGGGCAACACGGTCATCGTCATCGAGCACAACCTCGATGTCATCAAGACCGCCGACTGGGTCGTCGACATGGGCCCCGAGGGCGGCGCCGGCGGTGGCATCGTCATCGCCGAGGGCACGCCCGAGGAGGTCGCCGGGGTGCCGGCCAGCCACACGGGCAAGTTCCTGCGGGAGGTCCTCGGCGCCGAGCGCGTCAGCGACGCCCCGCAGGCGAAGCCCGCGCGCAAGGCCACCGCCAAGAAGGTCGCGGCGGCCGGGTCGACGACGAAGAAGACGGCGACGGCCAGGACCACGACGACGAGGTCCGCCGCGGCCGGGACCACCGCGGCCAAGGGCGCCACCGGCACGGCCGCCAAGAAGGCGGCCGCCGCCACGAAGAAGGCGACTCCGGCGAAGAAGACGGCCCGGGCCCGTAAAGCCTGAACCGGGTTCAGGGCCGGGTGGTCCTGTATGTCGTCACTGTCACGCGTCGCGCCCCACGGGAAACCCGTGGGGCGCGACGCGTCAGCGTGCCGGGTGTCGTGCCCAGGGGGTGCCGGGGCGTGCCGTCGGGTGTCCGCGGGTTCGTCGTGGCTGGTCGCGCAGTTCCCCGCACCCCTTCGGGGCGCCTCTGTCGCGGCCGAGCCCGCTCAGACGGTGCCCACCTCGTGCGCGTACGGGGGTTCCGCGCCCGCGCGGGAGCAGGTGATCGCCGCGGCCCGTGCGGCGAACCGCAGCAACGCGCCCCAGCCGTCCGCCCCGAGGCCCGCGACCGCCTCCGCGGACAGTGCGCCGCGGGAGGCGAGTCCGTGCAGCAGCGCCGCGTTCACCGTGTCGCCCGCGCCGATCGTGTCCACCACGTCGACCGGTTCACCCGGCACGGAGTACTCGCCGCCGTCCCGGGTGAAGGCGGTCAGTCCGTCGCCGCCCCGCGTGATCACCACGGCCGAGGGGCCGGCGGTCAGCCACTCGCGCGGTGTGCCGCCCAGCCACCGGGCGTCCTCCTCGGACAGCTTGAGCAGCGACACCGACGGCAGCCAGCTCTTGAACCGGGCCCGGTAGGCGTCCGCGTCGGGGATGAGCACCGCGCGGATGTTCGGATCGAGCGTGGTGAACACGCCCTGCGCCGCCGCGCTCCGCATCAGCTCCTCGTACGCGCTCGCGCCCGGCTCCAGGACGAGCGAACAGGTACCGAAGGACACCGCTCGCGTCCCGTCCGGGACGTGGGCGGGCGCCGAGAACAACCGGTCCGCGGTGCCTTCCACGTAGAAGGAGTAACCGGCCGAGCCGTCCGCGGCGATGGACGCGACGGCGAGAGTCGTGGGCTCGGTGCCGCGCTGCACGGACGACACGTCGACACCCGCTTCGCGGAGCCCGCCGACCAGGGCCTCGCCGAAGGCGTCGTGCGAGATCCGGGAGCAGAAGGACGTGGGGGAGCCGAGCCGGCCCAGCGCCACCGCCGTGTTGTACGGGCCGCCGCCGCGACGCGGGGCGAGGTCGGCGAGCGCGCCCTTCTCACTGGGCACCAGGTCGATCAGGGCCTCACCGGCGACGACGATCACGAGTCGGGTCCTTTCTCGGGGCAGCCGCACGAGGTGCGGTGGACGAAGGTGGAGGGCAGCCGCACCGTACGCGCCGCCCGGCCGGGGGAGTCCAGCCGTTCCAGCAGCAGCCGTACGGCCTGGGCGCCGATCTCCTTGCTGGGCTGGGAGATCGCGGTGAGCCGGGGCGAGAAGAGATCCGCCCAGGAGAAGTCGTCGAAGCAGCACAGCGCCAGGTCGGCGGGCACGGACAGACCACGCGCGCGGACGGCGCGCAGCGCGCCGATGGTCATCGCGTTGTTGGCGGTGACGAGCGCCGTCGGCGGTGCCGGGAGGGACAGCAGGGCGTCGGTCGCCCGCTCGGCGCCCGCCGCCTCCGAGTTGCCGGTGACCACCAGCCGCTCGTCGTGGGCGAGTCCCGCGTGCGCCAGGCCGTGCCGGTAGCCGGCGATCCGCTCGCTCGTCGTACTGAGCCCGGGAAGTCCCGCGACCAGGCCGATCCTCCTGTGGCCCCGTTCGGCGAGGTGGGTGACCAGGCGGGCGACCGGCTCGGCGTTCTCCGCGCACACCTGGTCGCAGGCGAAACCGGGCGCCGCGTCGCCGTCGACCAGCCGGTCCAGGAACACCGTCGGCACCTCGTGCCGCCCGAGATAGGCGATCAGCTCCCGCGGCTGCGTGGACGGCGCGACGATCATGCCGTCCACGCGCCGCTCGTGCAGGAGCTGGACCACCTTGCGTTCGTGGGCCGGATCGTCGTGCGGATCCGCGATCAGCAGGCTGTAACCGTGCTCCAGGGCGCCCGCCTCCACGCCCTGGAGGATCTCCGTGAAGTAGGGGTTGCTGATCGCCGACACCGCGAGCCCGATGGACCGCGTGCGTGCCGTGACCAGGGACCTGGCCAGGGTGTTCGGGGTGTAGGCGAGGGTTTCGACGGCGTCGAGCACGGCCTGGCGCGTGTGCGGCAGCACCGGGCGCGTGTCGTTGAGCACGTGCGAGACCGTCGCGACGGACACGCCCGCGTGCCGGGCCACGTCGGCCATCGTCGCCATGAAGTCCTCCCCGGATCCGCGCTGCTCGTCCGTGAAAGTACCCCATCCGGCGCAGCACGTAAACGCTTGCGCAAGCGTTTACGCGACGACCGCCCTACCGCCCCGTCGCCCTACCGCCCCACTGCCCGACCGGCCGATCACTCCCAGTCCCAGGCGATCCCCACGATCCCCGACCGCACCCGCTGCTCCACCAGGTGGACCGACCGGTGACAGTGGCTCAGCGGCAGTTCCCGGTGGCCGCTGCGGGGTGCCGCCGCCGAGTGCTGGGTGAACCGGTGGCAGCGCACGGGCAGCTCCTCCCCGGCGAACCGCACCTCAAGGGCGTACTGCCCGCCGGAGAACCCGAACCCGCGGACGTACTCGCCGGACGCGCCGGCGGTGCCGTCCTCGACGCCGTAGCGGAACAGGAAGGTGTCACCCGCCCGCAGCCGGGTGTCGAAGAGCAGCTCGGCCACCAGGACGCCCGTCTCGTGGTGCCGGAGCACGCGTCCCGTGCGGCAGTTCTCCAGGGCGTGCACGGTGATGCGCTCGGGGGCGCAGCCGGGATCTCCGTGGTGGACGGCGACGTAGCGGTCGACGCCGTCCCTGTGGGCGCGGACGATGTGTCGGCAGTCGCGTCCCAGCAGCTCGCGCCCGGCGCCGATCCGCACTCGTTCGTGCTGGCCCAGGGCGAGCAGCCCGCCGTCGAGCGGCGAGTCGAGTTCGGCCAGCAGCTTCTCCACGGCGCCGGACGCCTCGACCAGGGACCGGTACGAGCGGACCGCAGGGCGTTCCGCGCCGGTGCGGTCGTCCACCGTCGTGAGCAGCCGGATCAGCGACTCGTCCGGCAGCTGGAGTATCTCCTCCAGGGCGCGCACGGCCCGCAGGGACTCGGCGCGCTGTGGACGCCGCGCGCCCTGCTGCCAGTAGCTCAGACTCGTCACGCCGACCTTGACCCCGTACCGCGTCAGATGGTGCTGTACGCGCTGCAGCGGCAGTCCACGAGCGGTGATCGCGGCACGCAGGGCGACATGGAAGGGGCCGCCCCGCAGGGCCGTCTCCAGTTCCGCGGCGGCGACGTCCGCGTGCTGTGTGCCGTGCCGCATGCAGGGCCCTCTCTGTGGATGCTCACAACGGCTCGTCGGGCCGTTCCCGCCGGTCGCGAAGGCCGCGCGATCGGCGTACAGGGCATGGGCACATGTGTACGCCGTGGTTCCCGGCCCAAGTAATCCCGCATTGAAGCCTGTTGACCAGGTCCGGACAACACCTGAGGCGGAACTTCGCCGCGGTGCGGAAGGCGGGCGGTGAGTCCTCTCCGGACGGACGGCGACTTCTCGCCGGACGGACGACGGCCCGGGGCGTATGCGGTGGAGGTCCGAGGAACGGGAGTCCTGGACCCGATGACACGCGTACGCTCCGGGCCGGTCGCGGGCTGAGCGGAAGGGTGAGTGGTGGGGCAGCGGCCGTCCGGCTCAGGGGCGGGGATTGCCGCCGTGCCGTGCCGACCGCAGGCGCTTGGCACGCACGATGTCGGGGTCGCGGGGGTCGAGGCCGGACAGCAGGCCCTCGCCGAACTGCTCCTCGTCCTGGTACGGGCGGACCCGGACCGACCGCCGTGTTTTTTCGATCCGTGTCTGTCGCATGGTCCGCAGCCCTTCGGTCATCGACCCGACGCCCTTGTCCGGGGCGCCCGGTCCACCTGCATCCGCACTGGTACGAGCATTGCCCCGAATTGTCTTCGTGTCGTCACGGCCGGCCCCGAAACGGGTTCCGGTCCACCTCAATTGCCCACCTCCCGACGCGCGTAACCGTCGGCGCCCGGCGCGACGTCGTCCGCGGGCCGCCAGGACGTGCCTCCGAGACGTGCGGCACGGGCCGGCCGACTGTCGCGACCGGTTCGGCCCGCAGCCCTTTTGACCTGCGCGTTCCTCGTCGCTCGCGAGCGGGCGGCAGGACAGCGGGGAAGCCCCTGTGGGGCACCCTCGAGAAACGCTGGAACCCCTCGAAGAACACCGGAGCATCCACGGAGGAATCCCGGAGGTCCCCCGGAAGGCGCCCGGTGGTCCCTAACCGCCGAGACCGCCTCCACCGCCCCCGGTCACCGGCGGGCCGCCGCGCTGTCACACCCCGCCAGTAGGGTGTGAGACATGGCCGACCCCTCCAGCTACCGCCCCAAGCCGGGACAGATTCCCGACTCGCCAGGGGTCTACAGATTCCGCGACGAGCACCGCCGGGTGATCTACGTCGGGAAGGCGAAGAGCCTGCGCCAGCGCCTGGCCAGCTACTTCCAGGACCTCTCCAACCTCCACCCGCGTACGCGCACGATGGTCACCACGGCCGCGTCGGTGGAGTGGACGGTGGTGTCCACGGAGGTCGAGGCGCTCCAGCTGGAGTACTCCTGGATCAAGGAGTTCGATCCGCGGTTCAACGTGAAGTACCGCGACGACAAGAGCTACCCGTACCTCGCGGTCACCATGAACGAACAGTTCCCGCGGGTGCAGGTGATGCGCGGCCACAAGAAGAAGGGCGTGCGCTACTTCGGCCCGTACGGGCACGCGTGGGCCATCCGCGACACCGTGGACCTCCTCCTGCGGGTCTTCCCCGTACGGACGTGCTCGGCGGGCGTGTTCCGCAACGCCGAGCGGACGGGCCGCCCCTGTCTCCTCGGGTACATCGGCAAGTGCTCCGCGCCCTGCGTCGGGCGCGTCTCGGCCGAGGAGCACCGCGAACTGGCCGAGGAGTTCAGCGACTTCATGACCGGCCGCACGGGCACGTACATCCGCCGCCTGGAGCGGCAGATGGCGGACGCCGCCGAGGACATGGAGTACGAACGCGCCGGCCGCCTGCGCGACGACATCGGGGCCCTCAGGAAGGCCATGGAGAAGAGCGCCGTCGTGCTCGCCGACGCGACGGACGCCGACCTGATCGCCCTCGCCGAGGACGAGCTCGAAGCGGCCGTGCAGATCTTCCACGTACGCGGTGGCCGGGTGCGCGGCCAGCGCGGCTGGGTGACCGACAAGGTCGAGGCCGTCACCACGGGAGACCTGGTCGAGCACGCGCTCCAGCAGCTGTACGGGGAGGAGACCGGCGACTCCGTACCGAAGGAGGTGCTCGTCCCGGCGCTGCCCGACCCCCTGGAGCCCGTCCAGCAGTGGCTCACCGGGCGCCGCGGCTCGAACGTGTCGCTCCGGATCCCGCAGCGCGGCGACAAGAAGGCCCTCATGGAGACGGTCGAGCGCAACGCCCTGCACTCGCTCGCCCTCCACAAGACCAAGCGCGCCTCCGACCTGACGACCCGCTCCCGCGCGCTGGAGGAGATCGCCGAGGCCCTCGGCCTGGACAGCGCCCCCCTGCGGATCGAGTGCTACGACATCTCGCACCTCCAGGGCGACGACGTCGTGGCGTCGATGGTCGTCTTCGAGGACGGGCTGAGCCGCAAGAGCGAGTACCGCCGCTTCCAGATCAAGGGCTTCGAGGGCCAGGACGACGTCCGGTCCATGCACGAGGTGATCACCCGCCGCTTCAGGCGGTACCTCGGCGAGAAGGAGAAGACCGGCGAGTGGGCCGACGGCGAGGCCGCTCTCACCGAGGAGGACGGGCGGCCCAAGCGCTTCGCGTACCCGCCGCAGCTCGTCGTCGTCGACGGCGGCAAGCCGCAGGTCGCGGCCGCCCAGCGGGCCCTGGACGAGCTGGGCATCGACGACATCGCCGTCTGCGGCCTCGCCAAGCGCCTCGAAGAGGTCTGGCTGCCCGGCGACGACGATCCGGTGGTACTGCCACGTACCAGTGAAGGGCTCTATCTTCTTCAGCGGGTGCGCGACGAGGCGCACCGCTTCGCGATCACCTACCAGCGCGCCAAGCGGGCCCGGCGCTTCCGGGCGAGCCCGCTCGACGACGTGCCGGGCCTCGGCGAGACGCGCAAGCAGACATTGATCAAACATTTCGGTTCGGTGAAAAAGCTGCGATCCGCGACAATCGACCAGATCTGCGAGGTTCCCGGCATAGGCCGCAAGACGGCCGAGGCGATCGCCGTGGCCTTCGCCCAGGCCGCCCCGGCGGCTCCCGCCGTGAACACCGCGACCGGAGAGATCATGGAAGACGAGGATCACGTGGAGGACGCGGCGCCCGAAACGACGGCGGGTGTCGCAGGGGAGCCCGTGTCCGCGGGCGCCTCGGACGAGCGACGGGGGCAGGAAAGATGACTGGACACGAGCAGGAAGAACCGGCGGCGCGGCGCACGCCGGACGCCGGGGAACCGCGCGCGGCCACCGGCGGGGCACCGCGCACGGCCGGGACCGGGGCGGCGCACAGGGAAGCACGCGAGGATCACCCGGAACGGACGGCGGCGGCCGGTGCGGCAGACACACGTGACACGGCCGACACGGCCGACACGGTCGGCACGGCCGGTGGACCGGCGCGGGAAGACGGAGCGGAAGTGAACACGGGCACGATCATCGAGACGACCGGCGTCCCCGAGACGGCCATCCCGGAGCTGGTCATCATCTCCGGGATGTCGGGCGCGGGCCGGTCCACCGCCGCCAAATGTCTGGAGGACCTCGGCTGGTTCGTCGTCGACAACCTGCCACCCGCGCTGATCCCCACCATGGTGGAGCTCGGCGCCCGCTCGCAGGGGAACGTGGCCAGGATCGCGGTCGTCGTCGACGTCCGCGGCCGCCGCTTCTTCGACAACCTCCGCGAGTCCCTCGCCGACCTGGCGACCAAGCACGTCACCCGGCGGATCGTCTTCCTGGAGTCCTCCGACGACGCCCTGGTGCGCCGCTTCGAGTCGGTGCGCCGGCCGCATCCCCTCCAGGGCGACGGCCGCATCGTCGACGGCATCGCCGCCGAGCGCGAACTGCTGCGCGAGCTGCGCGGCGACGCCGACCTGGTGATCGACACCTCCAGCCTGAACGTGCACGAGCTGCGCGCCAAGATGGACGCCCAGTTCGCCGGGGAGGAGGAGCCCGAGCTGCGGGCCACCGTCATGTCCTTCGGCTTCAAGTACGGGCTGCCGGTCGACGCCGACCTCGTCGTGGACATGCGGTTCCTGCCCAACCCGCACTGGGTCCCGGAGCTGCGCCAGTACACCGGCCTCAACGAGGAGGTGGCCGCGTACGTCTTCAACCAGCCCGGCGCCAAGGAGTTCCTCGACCGGTACGCCGAACTGCTGCGCCTCGTCCAGACGGGCTACCGCCGTGAGGGCAAGCGCTACGTGACCATCGCGGTCGGCTGCACCGGCGGCAAGCACCGCTCCGTCGCCATGTCGGAGAAGCTCGCCGCCCGTCTGGTGTCCGAGGGAGTGGAGACGGTCGTCGTCCACCGGGACATGGGCCGCGAATGACGGGACGTTCTCTGCGGCTGGACCGGCTGCGGCGGGCCGGTGTCGAAGGGCGCGGCGGCAAGCCCGTTGAGGCCCGCGGCGCCAAGCCCCGCCGCCGCGGTGCCCAGCCCAAGGTCGTCGCGCTGGGCGGGGGCATGGGGCTGTCCGCCTCGCTCGCCGCCCTGCGCCGCATCACCGGCGACCTGACGGCGGTCGTGACGGTCGCCGACGACGGCGGCTCCAGCGGCCGTCTGCGCGACGAGCTGGGCGTCCTGCCGCCCGGCGACCTGCGCAAGGCCCTGGCCGCGCTGTGCGGCGACGACGACTGGGGCCAGACCTGGGCCCGCGTCATCCAGCACCGCTTCCAGTCCCAGGGCGATCTGCACGAGCACGCGGTCGGCAACCTGCTGATCGTCGCCCTGTGGGAGCAGCTCGGCGACCACGTCCAGGCCCTCGACCTGGTCGGCAGACTGCTGGGCGCGCACGGGAGGGTGCTGCCGATGTCCGCCGTACCCCTGGAGCTGCAGGCCCTCGTCAAGGGGCATGATCCGGAGCGGCCCGAGGAGATCGACACCGTGCGGGGGCAGGCCACGGTGGCTCTCACGCCCGGTGAGGTGCAGTCCGTGCACCTCGTGCCGCACGACCCGCCGGCCGTGCCCGAGGCGGTCGCCGCGGTCCTCGACGCGGACTGGGTGGTCCTCGGCCCCGGCTCCTGGTTCTCCTCGGTGATCCCCCATCTGCTCGTGCCCGAGCTGCTGGACGCCCTCACCGAGACGAAGGCACGCCGGGTCCTCCCGCTGAACCTCGCTCCGCAGCCCGGAGAAACAGAAGGCTTCTCCCCGCAGCGTCATTTGGAGGTTTTGGGACGACACGCCCCTAAACTCGCCCTGGACGTGGTGTTGGCCGACGAGGCCGCCGTGCCCGACCGCGAGATACTCGCCGACGCCGCCAAGCGGTTCGGCGCGGCGGTCGAGCTGGCGCCGGTGGCCAGGACCGACGGGACTCCTAGGCACGATCCGGAGCTGTTGGCCGCCGCGTACGACCGTATTTTTCGGATGCATGGAAGGATCGGCCCATGGCGATGACGGCAGCGGTGAAGGACGAGATCTCCCGGCTTCCCGTCACCCGGACCTGCTGCAGAAAGGCGGAGGTCTCCGCCATCCTGCGGTTCGCGGGCGGCCTTCACCTGGTGAGCGGCCGCATCGTGATCGAGGCGGAGCTGGACACCGCGATGGCGGCACGACGGCTGAAGCGGGACATTCTGGAGATCTTCGGCCACAGTTCCGAGCTGATCGTGATGGCGCCCGGTGGTCTGCGCCGCGGCTCCCGTTACGTCGTCCGGGTCGTCGCTGGCGGTGACCAGCTGGCCCGCCAGACCGGGCTCGTGGACGGCCGGGGCCGCCCGATCCGGGGTCTGCCGCCGCAGGTGGTCTCGGGGGCCACCTGCGACGCGGAGGCGGCCTGGCGCGGGGCGTTCCTGGCGCACGGCTCCCTCACCGAGCCGGGGCGTTCGTCGTCGCTGGAGGTGACCTGCCCGGGGCCCGAGGCCGCGCTCGCGCTGGTGGGCGCCGCCCGGCGGCTGTCGATCGCCGCGAAGGCACGTGAGGTGCGCGGGGTGGACCGGGTGGTCGTCCGGGACGGAGACGCCATCGGTGCGCTGCTGACGCGGCTCGGAGCGCACGAGTCCGTGCTGGCGTGGGAGGAGCGGCGGATGCGGCGTGAGGTGCGCGCCACCGCGAACCGGCTCGCCAACTTCGACGATGCCAATCTGCGGCGGTCGGCCCGGGCCGCGGTGGCCGCCGGGGCGCGGGTGCAGCGGGCGCTGGAGATTCTCGCGGACGATGTCCCGGAGCATCTCGCCGCCGCGGGGCGGCTGCGGATGGAGCACAAGCAGGCGTCTCTGGAGGAGCTGGGTGCGCTCGCCGAGCCGCCCCTCACCAAGGACGCGGTCGCGGGGCGTATCCGGCGGCTTCTCGCGATGGCCGACAAGCGGGCGCAGGATCTCGGGATCCCGGGCACGGAGTCCAACCTCAGCGACGACCTGGCGGACAACCTGGTGGGCTGACCTCCCTTGGGGTGGGTGGGGCTCGTGTGAATTGTCGGGTGCGGGTCGTTCCGGGCCGAGCGCGCAGTTCCCCGCGCCCCTGGGTGGGTGGGGGTGCCTGCGGGTTGTCGGGTGCGGGTCGTTTTGGGTTGCTCGCGCAGTTCCCCGCGCCCCTGGGTGGGCCGGGGTTGAGCGGGATGTCATCGCTCCGCCCACCTGACCACCCGCAGGCACCCCCACCCACCCAAGGGGCGCGGGGAACTGCGCGAGCAACCCCCGCCGACCCGCACCCGCACATGCACCCGCACCGCCCCCAACACATCCCCCCGCAGGCCCATTTGGGCTAGCCAGTGGGTGTCGGGCCGTCGCAGACACCCCCTTGACTTGACCATGAAGTGTCATGAGCCTGGCATCTGTTCGCCGCCGTGGCGGACAACCGCAAGGGGGGTTCATGAGACGAAGAGCGAGATCGATCCTCGCTGCCGGCGCACTCCTGCTCGGCGGAGTGGCCGTCGCACCCATGGCGCAGGCGGAACCCGGAGCCGCGACCGACCCGGGCGCGGACGAGGTCAAGGTGTTCCGCGCGGACGTCACCAAGGAACAGGTACCCCTGCTCCTGGCGGCGGGCCAGGACAGTCACGAACTGGGCGAACACGTACCGCAGAAGGGCACGGCCACGGTCGAGGTCTACCTCACCGACAAGCAGGCCGAGCAGTTGGAGGACAAGGGCGTCGACCTCGCCGAGCACAAGCTCTCGGCGAAGGCACGCGCGCGCGTGGCGGCCGCGGGGGACGGCGTCTACCGCCCGTACAGCGGCCCGGGCAACCTCCGGGAGGAGATCCTCAGGACGGGACAGCAGAACCCGTCCCTGACGAAGGTCGTCTCCATCGGCAAGACCATCCAGGGTCAGGACATCCTGGCGGTCAAGCTCACCAAGGGCGCCAAGAAGACCAAGGACGGCGCCAAGCCCTCCGTGCTGTACATGTCCAACCAGCACGCCCGTGAGTGGATCACGCCGGAGATGACCCGGCGCCTGCTGCACCACTACCTGGACAACTACGGCAAGGACCGGCGCGTCACCAGGCTCGTGGACTCCACCGAGCTGTGGTTCGTGCTGTCCGCCAACCCCGACGGCTACGACTGGACGTTCAAGGCGGAAGGGGACCGCCAGTGGCGCAAGAACCTCCGTGACGTCAACGGCGACGGAGCCCTGACGACCGGCGACGGCGTCGACCTCAACCGGAACTTCGCCTACAAGTGGGGCTACGACGACGAGGGCTCGTCCCCGTACCCGACCAGCCAGACCTACCGCGGCGCGAGCCCCGGCTCCGAGCCGGAGACCAAGGCGATCGACGCCTTCCAGAAGCGCATCGGCTTCGACTACGGCATCAACTACCACTCCGCCGCCGAACTGATCCTCTACGGGGTCGGCTGGCAGGTGGCGACCCCGAGCCCGGACGACGTGCTCTACAAGTCCCTCGCCGGCACCCCCGAGAACCCGGCGATCCCCGGCTACCGCCCGCAGGTCTCCTCCGAGCTCTACACGACCAACGGCGAGGCCGACGGACACGCGTCCAACGTCAACGGCACGGCGATGTTCACCCCCGAGATGTCGACCTGCCAGACCGTGTCGAACCTCGACCCGAACGACGCCTGGAACGCCGCCGACTGCGCGTCGGTCTTCACCTTCCCGGACGACGAGAAGTTGATCCAGCAGGAGTTCGCCAAGAACATCCCCTTCGCGCTCGCCGTCGGCGAGGCGGCGGCCAGGCCCGACCGGCCGAAGTCCCCGGTCGGCATCGACGCCCCCGACTTCACCCCGGCCCCCTTCACGACCTCGTACTCCCGCGGCGCCGACCAGGAGATCTCCGTGGTCGCCCGCAAGTCCGTACGCGACAAGGAACTCCGGTACCGCGTCAACGACGGCCGTACCCGGGACCGGGCGCTCCGGCCCTGGAAGGGCGGCGAGACCTTCGGCGGCGAGGACAACCTCTACTTCGACGAGTACCGCGCCGAGGTCCGGGACGGCGAGCCCGGCGACAAGGTGGAGGTCTGGTTCACCGGCGAGACCCGCGGCGGGAAGCCCACCTCCAGCAAGCACTTCACGTACACGATCGCCGAACGGCCCCGCGCCGACACGCTGGTCGTCGCCGAGGAGGGCGCCGCGGCGACGAAGGCCCAGACGTACGTCGACGCGCTGCGGGCCAACGGCCGCAGGGCCCTCGTCTGGGACGTCACCACCCAGGGCGCGCCCGACGCGCTCGGCGTCCTCGGCCACTTCCGGACCGTCGTCCACTACACCGGCGCCGACCGCCCCGGCTACACCACCCAGCTCCAGCTGCGCGCCTACCTCAACGAGGGCGGCAAGCTGATCGAGGCGGGCGAGCAGGCGGGCGGGCAGGTCGCGCTGCCGGGCGCCCTGACGAACGACTTCAGCCAGTACTACCTGGGCGCCTACTCCCGTACGAACACTCCGGGCGCCACGGCCTTCACCGGCTCGGGCAAGCTCGCGGGCGCCGCGGGACCGCTCGGCGACACGCCCGGCAACCCGCTGAACGCGGCGGGTGCCTACAGCGTCACCTCGGACACCCTGCCCGTGGAGAAGTACCCGCAGTTCGCGAGCGCGGGAGCCGGCGCCTACCCGGGCACCGTCAACCCGTACGGCCCGTACGAGGGCGCGTCCATGGCGGCCGTCACCCACTCCGACTACGCCTGGAACCGCCTCACCCGCACCATCGACCTCACCGGGGTGAGCGCGGCCGACGCGCCCGCCCTGCGCACCCAGCTGCTGTGGGACACCGAGGACGGCTACGACCACGCGGTGCTGGAGGCGCACACGGCCGGGGCCGACGACTGGACCACGCTCCCGGAGAAGGGCGGCGCCACCAGCACCGCCGTTCCCGCCGAGTGCGAGGCCGGCTACTTCGTCCAGGCCCACCCCGCCCTCAGGCGCTACCTCACCCCCGGCGCGGGCGGCTGCGCCCCCACCGGCACGAGCGGAGCGTGGAACAGCCTCACCGGGGCCTCCGACGGCTGGCAGCAGGTCGAGTTCGACC
This sequence comes from Streptomyces sp. NPDC002701, assembly GCF_042889045.1. Classification (NCBI taxonomy): domain Bacteria; kingdom Bacillati; phylum Actinomycetota; class Actinomycetes; order Kitasatosporales; family Streptomycetaceae; genus Streptomyces; species Streptomyces sp. NPDC002701. The sequence continues at coordinate 169,489 of NZ_JBIAQL010000008.1, read as the reverse complement.
TGTCCGCGTACGCCGGGAAGACGGTCGAGGTGTCACTGAGCTACATCAGTGACCCGGGCTCCGGCGGACGCGGGGTCCTCGCCGACAACGCCTCCGTCGTGACCGGCGGCACGGCGGGCCCGGCCGACGGCTTCGAGACGTCGCTCGGCGCCTGGAAGGTCCCCGGGCCGCCCGCCGGCAGCCCCGCGGTCGTCAGCGACTGGGGTCTGTCCGGGGAGCTCTTCAAGACGTACGGCGCGGTCACCACCCGTGACACCGTGCTGTTCGGCTTCGGCCTGGAGCACGTCACCTCGGCGGCCGACCGCACGGCACTGCTCGGCAAGGCACTGGCCGCCCTGCGCGGCTGACACGGCCGAAAGGGGCAACCTGCTCCGGGCGGTCCGTACCCCTACTGGCGGGTACGGACCGCCCTGCCGTGTATAGGGGCATCTCGATGTCACCCCGGGAGCCTCAGGGAGGTAGGGTCGTAGGCGGTCGGGGACATCCCATACAACTCGCCGGCGTACACAGCCGGCGTACCTAACGAGGAGATCGGTTCGTGACGATCCGCGTAGGCATCAACGGCTTTGGCCGCATCGGTCGTAACTACTTCCGCGCGCTGCTGGAGCAGGGTGCAGACATCGAGATCGTGGCTGTCAACGACCTGGGTGACACCGCGACCACCGCTCATCTGCTCAAGTACGACACCATCCTGGGCCGTCTCAAGGCCGAGGTGTCGCACACCGCCGACACGATCACTGTCGACGGGCACACCATCAAGGTGCTGTCGGAGCGCAACCCCGCGGACATCCCGTGGGGTGACCTGGGCGTCGACATCGTGATCGAGTCGACCGGTATCTTCACCAAGAAGGCCGACGCCGAGAAGCACATCGCCGGTGGCGCCAAGAAGGTCCTCATCTCGGCTCCGGCCAAGGACGAGGACATCACGATCGTGATGGGCGTCAACCAGGACAAGTACGACGCGGCCAACCACCACGTCATCTCGAACGCCTCCTGCACCACCAACTGTGTGGCGCCGATGGTCAAGGTCCTCGACGAGAACTTCGGCATCGTCAAGGGCCTGATGACGACGGTCCACGCGTACACGAACGACCAGCGGATCCTGGACTTCCCGCACTCGGACCTGCGCCGCGCCCGCGCCGCCGCCGAGAACATCATCCCGACCACCACGGGTGCCGCCAAGGCCACCGCGCTGGTCCTCCCGCAGCTCAAGGGCAAGCTCGACGGCATCGCGATGCGCGTCCCGGTCCCGACCGGCTCGGCCACCGACCTGGTCGTGACGCTGCAGCGCGAGGTCACCAAGGACGAGGTCAACGCCGCGTTCAAGAAGGCCGCCGACGACGGCGACCTCAAGGGCTTCCTGACCTACACCGAGGACCCGATCGTCTCCTCGGACATCGTCGGCGACCCGTCCTCCTGCACCTTCGACTCCTCCCTGACCATGGTCCAGGAGGGCACGTCGGTGAAGATCCTCGGCTGGTACGACAACGAGTGGGGCTACTCCAACCGCCTCGTCGACCTCACGGTCTTCGTCGGCGACCAGCTCTAGGTCCAAGAAGCAAGGCACCTCGTATGAGCACAGGGCCCGGGCAGCGCACCGCCGCGCACCCCGGGCCCTGTGGCACGTGCTGAGCGATCAGCCCTCTCTCGGACACAAGAGCTCTCCCTAGGAGTCCACTGATGAAGACGATCGACGAACTTCTCGCCGACGGCGTCGACGGCAAGCGGGTCTTCGTGCGCGCCGACCTGAACGTGCCGCTCGCCGACGGCCGCATCACCGACGACGGCCGCATCCGCGCCGTCCTGCCGACCGTCAAGGCCCTCGCCGAGGCCGGTGCCAAGGTGATCGTCGCCTCGCACCTGGGACGCCCCAAGGGCGCCCCGGACCCCGCCTTCTCGCTGCTGCCCGCCGCCGAGCGGCTCGGTGAACTCCTCGACGCGCCTGTCGCGTTCGCGCAGGACACCGTCGGCCCCGCCGCCCACGACGCCGTGGACGGCCTGCAGCCCGGCCAGGTCGCCGTCATCGAGAACCTGCGCTTCAACGCCGGCGAGACGTCCAAGGACGACACCGAGCGCGGCGAGTTCGCCGACCGGCTCGCGGCCCTGGCCGATGTCTACGTGGGCGACGGTTTCGGCGCGGTGCACCGCAAGCACGCCTCGGTCTTCGACCTCCCGGCGCGGTTGCCGCACTACGCGGGCCACCTCATCGCCACCGAGGTCGGCGTCCTGGAGAAGCTCACCGAGAAGGTCGAGCGCCCGTACGTGGTCGCCCTCGGCGGCTCCAAGGTCTCCGACAAGCTCGCCGTCATCGACGAACTGCTAGACAAGGCCGACAAGCTGCTCATCGGCGGCGGCATGGCCTTCACCTTCCTCAAGGCCAAGGGGTACGAGATCGGTGCCTCCCTGGTCCAGGAGGACCAGCTGGCGGCCGTCACCGAGTACGTCGAGCGCGCCGAGAAGAACGGCGTCGAGCTGGTCGTCCCCGTCGACGTGGTGGTCGCGGCCGAGTTCCCCGACCTCAAAACCAAGGCGCCGTCCGATCCGGCCACGGTCGCCGCGGACGCCATCCCCGGCGACCGGATGGGCCTGGACATCGGCCCGGAGACCGGCGCCCTGTACGCCTCGAAGCTCGCCGACGCGGCCACCGTCTTCTGGAACGGTCCGATGGGCGTCTTCGAGCACCCCGACTACGCCGAGGGCACCCGGGCGATCGCCCAGGCCCTGCTCGACTCCCGGGCCTTCACGGTCGTCGGCGGCGGCGACTCCGCCGCCGCCGTGCGCATCCTGGGCTTCGACGAGAACGCATTCGGCCACATCTCCACCGGTGGCGGCGCCTCCCTCGAATACCTCGAGGGCAAGACGCTCCCCGGTCTCGCCGCACTGGAGGACTGACCCCGTATGACCACTCGCACGCCGCTGATGGCGGGCAACTGGAAGATGAACCTCAACCACCTCGAGGCCATCGCCCATGTCCAGAAGCTCGCCTTCGCCCTGGCCGACAAGGACTACGACGCCTGTGAGGTCGCGGTCCTGCCGCCCTTCACGGACCTGCGCTCGGTACAGACTCTGGTCGACGGCGACAAACTCAAGATCAAGTATGGCGCCCAGGACATCTCGGCGCACGACTCCGGCGCCTACACCGGCGAGATCTCCGGCTCGATGCTGGCCAAGCTCAAGTGCACGTACGTGGCCATCGGCCACTCCGAGCGCCGCCAGTACCACGCCGAGACCGACGAGATCGTCAACACCAAGGTGAAGGCCGCGTACAAGCACGGCCTCACGCCGATCCTGTGCGTCGGCGAGGAACTGGAGGTCCGCGAAGCGGGCGACCACGTCACGCACACGCTGAGCCAGGTCGAGGGCGGCCTCAAGGACGTCCCCGCCGAGCAGGCCGGGTCGATCGTCATCGCGTACGAGCCGGTCTGGGCCATCGGCACCGGCAAGGTCTGCGGCGCCGACGACGCCCAGGAGGTCTGCGCGGCGATCCGCGGCAAGCTCGCCGAGCTGTACTCGCAGGAAGTGGCCGACGCCGTCCGCATCCAGTACGGCGGCTCGGTGAAGTCCGGCAACGTCGCGGAGATCATGGCGAAGCCCGACATCGACGGCGCCCTGGTCGGCGGCGCCTCGCTGGACGCCGACGAGTTCGTCAAGATCGTCCGGTTCCGCGACCAGTAGGCCGCGCCCGCCGGAAGTGAACCGCCAAGCTGCGAGTATGCCGTAGCGGCGTTACGTCGTACCCTTGCGGGGGCCGGGCCGCTTCGTACCCGAAGCGCCGGCCCCCGTCGTCCGTCCAAGTCCTAGGAAGTTGGTCCAGCCGTGGTTATGGGGTTCTCGATCGCCCTGATCGTCTTCAGCCTGTTGCTGATGCTGCTGGTGCTGATGCACAAGGGGAAGGGCGGCGGCCTGTCCGACATGTTCGGCGGCGGCATGCAGTCGTCCGTCGGCGGTTCCTCGGTCGCCGAGCGCAACCTCGACCGCATCACCGTGGTGGTCGGCCTGCTGTGGTTCGCGTGCATCGTGGTGCTGGGCATCCTGATGAAGGTCAACAACTGACCACCGGCCCGGCACCGGTCAAGCAGCACAACCGCACATTCCGCAAGCACATTCCGCACGTAAGGCCCCATGTCCGGTACGCGCCCGCAGGCGCGGCCTATCATGGGGCTTGCGTCTGAGCGCGGAGGTGTAACTCCTCTCACTGGACGCGCGTTGGGCCTTACGTAGACTGAGGCGCCCGCAGCGAAGCGTCACGCCGACTCGCTTCGCGGCACCATCACGCAGGGAGTTACGACCGTGGCAAGTGGCAACGCGATCCGAGGAAGCCGGGTCGGGGCGGGGCCGATGGGCGAGGCCGAGCGTGGCGAGTCCGCGCCCCGGCTGCGCATCTCCTTCTGGTGCTCCAACGGGCACGAGACGCAGCCCAGCTTCGCCAGCGACGCGCAGGTCCCCGACACCTGGGACTGCCCGCGCTGCGGCTTCCCCGCCGGACAGGACCGGGACAACCCCCCGGACCCACCGCGCACCGAGCCGTACAAGACGCACCTCGCGTACGTACGGGAGCGGCGCAGTGACGCGGACGGCGAGGCGATCCTCGCCGAGGCGCTCGCCAAACTGCGGGGCGAGATTTAGGAGTTGACTCCGGCCGGACACCGAAAGGTGCCCGGTCGCTGTGTCCTGCGCGAGCGCGCCCTCCGCTGGCGTATTTCTCGTACGCCCGCGTCCGCACACCTTCTCCGTCGTCGTGCTGACACCCGCCGCTCGTACCGGACGTATCCGTTGTCGGACCGGATGACGGCAGGACGACAGCTCACGTCGTCCCCTGATCAATTAGGTTGGGACCGGCAGCGGGGCAAGGTACGCAGCACAGGCAGGAAAGAGGCGGAAGTCCGAGATGAACGCACAAGGACGTACCAGGCTCGACCAGACACCCGAGTGGGCCGCTCTGGCCGAGCACCGGGAGGAACAGGCCGGGGCGCACCTGCGCGACCTGTTCCGCCAGCACCCGGGACGCGGCACCGCATACACGCTCCAGGTCGGCGACCTGCATGTCGACTACTCCAAGCACCTGGTCACCGACGAGACCCTGCGGTTGCTGCGTGAGCTGGCCGCGGCGACGGACGTGTTCGGCCTGCGGGACGCCCTGTTCGGCGGCGAGAAGATCAACACGACCGAGGACCGGGCGGTGCTGCACACCGCGCTGCGCGCCCCGCGCGACGCGGTGATCGAGGTCGACGGCGAGAACGTCGTACCGGCGGTGCACGCGGTCCTCGACAAGATGTCCGAGTTCTCCGAGCGCGTCCGCTCGGGCGAGTGGACCGGGCACACCGGCCGGCGCATCACGAACGTGGTCAACATCGGCATCGGCGGCTCCGACCTGGGCCCGGCGATGGCGTACGAGGTGCTGCGGTCCTTCACCGACCGGGACCTGACGGTCCGCTTCGTGTCGAACGTGGACGGGGCCGACCTGCACGAGGCCGTGCGGGACCTGGACCCGGCCGAGACGCTGTTCGTCATCGCGTCGAAGACGTTCACGACCATCGAGACGATCACCAACGCGACCTCGGCGCGCGACTGGCTGCTGACCGAGCTGAAGGCCGGTCAGGAAGCCGTCGCCAAGCACTTCGTGGCCCTGTCGACGAACGCGGAGAAGGTCGCCGACTTCGGTATCGACACGGCCAACATGTTCGAGTTCTGGGACTGGGTCGGCGGACGTTACTCGTACGACTCCGCGATCGGCCTGTCGCTGATGCTCGCGATCGGCCCGGACCGCTTCCGGGAGATGCTCGACGGCTTCCACCTCGTCGACGAGCACTTCAGGACCGCGCCCGCCGAGTCGAACGTGCCGTTGCTGCTGGGCCTGTTGGGCGTCTGGTACGGCAACTTCCACGACGCGCAGTCGCACGCGGTGCTGCCGTACTCGCACTACCTGTCCAAGTTCACGGCGTACCTGCAGCAGCTGGACATGGAGTCCAACGGCAAGTCCGTGGACCGCGACGGGAACCCGGTGGAGTGGCAGACGGGACCGGTGGTGTGGGGCACGCCCGGCACCAACGGGCAGCACGCCTACTACCAGCTCATCCACCAGGGCACGAAGGTGATCCCGGCGGACTTCATCGGCTTCGCCGAGCCGGTCGCCGAGCTCAGCGAGGGGCTCAAGGCCCAGCACGACCTGCTGATGGCCAACTTCTTCGCCCAGACGCAGGCGCTGGCCTTCGGCAAGACGCCGGACGAGGTACGGGCGGAGGGGGTGCCCGAGGAGCTGGTGCCGCACAAGACGTTCAAGGGCAACCATCCGACGACCACGATCCTCGCGCGGGAGCTGACTCCGTCGGTCCTCGGCCAGCTGATCGCCCTCTACGAGCACAAGGTGTTCGTGCAGGGCGCGGTCTGGAACATCGACTCCTTCGACCAGTGGGGCGTCGAGCTCGGCAAGGTCCTCGCCAAGCGCGTCGAACCCGCCCTCACCGAGGGCGCCGACGTTCCTGGCCTCGACGAGTCCACCACCGCGCTCGTGGCCACGTACCGGGAGTTGCGCGGGCGGGGTCGCGGGCGCGGCTAGTCGTGGCGGCCGGCACCCTGCCTGCGGGCCGGTGGGGGCCGGCCGCGCAGTTCCCCGCGCCCCTTAAAAAGCGGGGCTGCGCCCCGGCTTCTGTTTTCGGGTGCGGGCCGGTGGGGGTCGTTCGCGCAGTTCCCCGCGCCCCCGTCCGGGGGCGCGGGGAACTGCGCGGTCTTGCAGTCCGTCAGGGTGAGGCCGGGGGGTACAGTGCGCGGGGGAGCTGGGACGCGGCTGCCGCGTCCAGCAGCCACAGCGTGCGGGACCGGCCCTGGGCCCCCGCCGCCGGAGCCTGGATCTCCCCCGCACCCGACAGGGCGATCGCCACGGCCTGCGCCTTGTCCTCACCCGCCGCGAGCAACCACACCTCACGCGCCGCCCGGATCGCGGGCAGCGTGAGCGTGACCCGCTTCGGCGGCGGCTTCGGCGCACCGTGCACGCCGACCACGGTCCGCTCGGTCTCACGGACGGCGGGAAGCTCCGGGAACAGCGAGGCCACATGCGTGTCCGGCCCGACGCCCAGCAGCAGTACGTCGAAGGACGGGACCGGGCCGTGGTTCTCCGGCCCGGCGGCCTCGGCGAGCTCGGCCGCGTAGGCTTCCGCCGCCGCGTCCGCGTCCGGCCCCCAGGGGCCGTCCGCCGCGGGCATGGCGTGCACGCGCTTCGGATCCAGCGGCACCGAGTCGAGCAGCGCCTCCCGGGCCTGGGTGACGTTGCGCTCGGGGTCGCCCTCGGGCAGGAACCGCTCGTCGCCCCACCACAGGTCCAGCCGGCCCCAGTCGACGGCGTCCCGCGCGGGGGCCGCCGCGAGCGCCGCCAGCAGGCCGTTGCCGTTGCGGCCACCGGTCAGCACGACGGAGGCGTGACCGCGCGAAGCCTGCGCGTCCACGACCTTCGTGATGAGCCGGGCCGCGGCGGCCTGGGCCATCAGCTCCTTGTCGCGGTGGACGACCAGCTGAGGAGTGCTCACTGCGGGTCCGCCTTCTTGACCGGGGGCATCTGGGCGGGAGTGGGCCGCGAGGCGTCACCGTCGCCCGCCGGGGAGGCGGAGGCGGCGGTCGACACGGAGGCGGACGGAGACGCCGGCGCGGACTTCCCGGCCGGCGGGTCCGGCACCGGCCGGACCGGCAGCTCCCCCGGGGTCCAGGCCGACTCGGCCCGCTGCGACGCCGACTGTATGCCGCCCAGCCGGTCCACCCCGAACCGCAGTGCGGACGCGTACGTGTCGTCCGGGTCGAGCCTGCGCAGCTCCTCCGCGAGCAGCTCGGACGTCTCGCGGCGCTTGAGCGCCACCACCCGGTCCGGCTGGCCGGGCAGCGCCAGCGTCGCCATCGCCCCGTCCGACCGGTGCAGGGTGATGGGGCCGCCGGTCGTCTCCAGGCGTACCTGGGTCAGGCCGGGACCGGCGGAGACCGCACGCCGTACGTGCACGTGCAGGCGGTCGGCGAGCCACATGGCGAGCAGTTCGACGCTGGGGTTCGCCTCCTCGCCCGCCACCTCGACGGAGACGACCTCGCAGTCGACCTGGTCGAGCGCGGCGGCCAGCATCGAACGCCACGGAGTGATCCGCGCCCACGCCAGGTCGGTGTCGCCCGGCTCGTAGCTCTCGGCGCGGGCCTTCAGCTCCTCGACGGGCTTCTCCGAGGCGTAGCTGTCGGTGACCCGGCGCTGGCCCAGGGCGCCCAGCGGATCGCCCGCCGGGTCGCGGGGCGCGTCCACCGACCACCAGACGACGACCGGCGCGTCCGGCAGCAGCAGCGGCAGGACGACCGACTGGGCGTGGTCCGACACCTCGCCGTACAGCCGCAGGACGACCGTCTCACCGGCGCCGGCGTCCGCGCCGACCCGGACCTCGGCGTCCAGCCGCGACTTCGTGCGGTCGCGGGGCGAGCGCGAGACGCGCTTGATGACGACGAGGGTGCGCGAGGGGTGCTCGCGCGAGGCGTCGTTGGCGGCCTTCAGGGCGTCGTAGGCGTTCTCCTCGTCGGTCACGATGACGAGGGTGAGGACCATGCCGACGGCAGGCGTGCCGATCGCCCGGCGGGCCTGCACGAGCGCCTTGTTGATCTTGCTGGCCGTGGTGTCCGTGAGATCTGTCTTCATGGCCGACGCCAGCTCCGTCCGTCTCGCTCGAGCATCTCGTCGGCCTCGACGGGCCCCCAGGTGCCCGACGGGTACTGCGCGGGCTTGCCGTGCTTGTCCCAGTACTCCTCGATCGGGTCGAGGATCTTCCAGGACAGCTCGACCTCCTCGGTGCGCGGGAAGAGGTTCGAGTCACCCAGCAGGACGTCGAGGATGAGCCGCTCGTACGCCTCGGGGCTGGACTCGGTGAACGACTCGCCGTACGCGAAGTCCATCGAGACGTCCCGGATCTCCATGGAGGTGCCGGGCACCTTGGAGCCGAAGCGGACCGTGATGCCCTCGTCGGGCTGGACGCGGAAGACGATCGCGTTCTGGCCCAGCTCCTCCGTCGCCGTGTGGTCGAAGGGGGAGTGCGGGGCACGCTGGAAGACGACGGCGATCTCGGTGACCCTGCGGCCGAGGCGCTTGCCGGTCCGGAGGTAGAAGGGGACGCCCGCCCAGCGGCGGTTGTCCACCTCGACCTTGATCGCCGCGTAGGTGTCGGTCTTCGACCGGGGGTCGATGCCGTCCTCCTGGAGGTAGCCGACGGCCTTCTCGCCGCCCTGCCAGCCCTCGGCGTACTGACCGCGGACGGTGTTCGCGCCCAGGTCCCGGGGCAGCTTCACCGCGCCGAGCACCTTGGTCTTCTCGGCGGCGAGCGCGTCCGCGTCGAAGGAGGCGGGCTCCTCCATGGCCGTGAGGGCCATCAGCTGGAGCAGGTGGTTCTGGATGACGTCACGGGCGGCGCCGATGCCGTCGTAGTAGCCGGCGCGTCCGCCGATGCCGATGTCCTCGGCCATGGTGATCTGTACGTGGTCGACGTACGACCGGTTCCAGATCGGCTCGAACATCTGGTTGGCGAACCGCAGCGCCAGGATGTTCTGGACCGTCTCCTTGCCCAGGTAGTGGTCGATGCGGAAGACCTGGTCCGGGGCGAAGACCTCTTCGACGGTGGTGTTGAGGTCCTCGGCCGACCTGAGGTCGTGGCCGAAGGGCTTCTCGATGACCGCGCGGCGCCAGGAGCCGCCCGTCTGGTCGGCGAGGCCGTGCTTCTTCAGCTGCCGGATGACCACGGGGAACGCGGACGGCGGGACGGAGAGGTAGAAGGCGAAGTTGCCGCCCGTGCCCTGTGCCTTGTCCAGCTCCCCGATCGTGTCGCGCAGCCGCTCGAACGCGTCGTCGTCGTCGAAGGTGCCCTGGACGAAGCGCATCCCCTGGATGAGCTGCTGCCAGACCTCCTCACGGAACGGCGTACGGGCGTGTTCCTTGACGGCGTCGTGGACCTCCTGGGCGAAGTCCTCGTTCGCCCACTCGCGGCGCGCGAAGCCGACGAGGGAGAAGCCCGGCGGCAGCAGGCCGCGGTTGGCAAGGTCATAAACAGCAGGCATGAGCTTTTTACGGGACAAATCGCCCGTGACCCCGAAGATGACGAGGCCCGACGGCCCCGCGATACGCGGGAGCCGTCGGTCCGCCGGGTCACGCAGCGGATTGCTGCTTGACAAGATTTCAGCCCTCCGAGGGGGCGAGGCGCTGGAGCTCCGCCTCGGTCGACTTGAGCAGGTCGTTCCAGGCGCCCTCGAACTTCTCGACGCCCTCGTCCTCCAGGAGCTGGACCACTTCGTCGTACGAGATCCCGAGCTTCTCGACCGCGTCGATCTCGGCGCGGGCCTGCTCGTACGTACCGGCGATGGTGTTGCCGGTGATGCTGCCGTGGTCCTCGGCGGCGAACAGGGTCGCCTCCGGCATGGTGTTCACCGTGTTCGGCGCGACCAGGTCGTCGACGTACAGGGTGTCCTTGTAGGCCGGGTCCTTGACGCCGGTCGAGGCCCACAGCGGACGCTGCTTGTTGGCCTGCGCCTTGTCCAGGGCGGCCCAGCGGTCCGAGGAGAAGACCTCCTCGTACGCCTGGTAGGCGAGCCGCGCGTTGGCGAGGCCGACCTTGCCGCGGGCGGCCTTGGCCTCGTCGGTGCCCAGCGCGTCGAGCCGCTTGTCGATCTCGGTGTCCACGCGGGACACGAAGAAGGACGCCACGGAGTGGATCGTGGAGAGGTCGAGGCCGGCGGCCTGCGCCTTCTCCAGACCCTCCAGGTACGCGTCCATGACCTTGCGGTAGCGCTCCAGCGAGAAGATCAGCGTGACGTTGACGCTGATGCCCCGCGCGATCGTCTCGGTGATCGCGGGCAGGCCGGCCTCCGTCGCCGGGATCTTGATGAGCGTGTTCGGCCGGTCGACGAGCCAGGCGAGCTGCTTGGCCTCGGCGACGGTCGACTTGGTGTTGTGCGCCAGCCGCGGGTCGACCTCGATCGAGACCCGCCCGTCCTGGCCCTGCGTCGCGTCGAAGACCGGCCGCAGGATGTCGGCGGCGTCACGGACGTCCGCCGTCGTGATCATGCGGATGGCCTCTTCGACGCTGACCCCGCGGGCGGCGAGGTCCGACAGCTGCTGGTCGTAGCCGTCGCCCTGCGAGATCGCCTTCTGGAAGATCGACGGGTTGGTGGTGACGCCCACGACGTGCTGCTGGTCGATCAGTTCAGCGAGGTTGCCGGACGTGATCCGCTTGCGCGACAGGTCGTCCAGCCAGATCGCCACGCCTTCCTCGGAGAGGCGCTTCAGTGCGTCTGTCATGGAAAATGCATCTCCTACGTGTCGTATGTCAGCGTCAGCGCTGGGCTGCGGCGATCGATTCCCGGGCCACGTCCGCGACGTTCTCGGCAGTGAAACCGAACTCCTGGAAGAGGACCTTGCCGTCCGCCGAAGCACCGAAGTGCTCCAGGGAAACGATGCGGCCCGCGTCCCCGACGAAACGGTGCCAGGTCAGACCGATACCGGCCTCGACCGCGACACGCGCCTTGACGGACGGGGGGAGCACCGAGTCCCGGTACCCCTGGTCCTGCTCGTCGAACCACTCCACACACGGCACGGACACGACCCGGGTCGGGGTGCCGGCCTCCTGGAGCCGCTCACGCGCCTCGACGGCCACATGCACCTCGGAACCGGTGGCCATGAGGATGACCTCGGGCTCCGCGCCCCGCCCGTCGGACCCCTCGGCCTCGAAGAGCACATAGGCGCCCTTGGCCGCGTCCTCGTTGGCCGCGTACGTCGGCACGCCCTGACGCGTCAGCGCGAGACCGTGCGGGGCGCCCTTGCCGAAGACCTTGGTGTAGCGGCGCAGGATCTCGCGCCACGCGAGCGCGGTCTCGTTGGCGTCGGCCGGGCGCACGACGTTCAGCCCGGGGATGGCGCGCAGCGAGGCCAGGTGCTCGACCGGCTGGTGGGTGGGGCCGTCCTCGCCGAGGCCGATGGAGTCGTGCGTCCACACGTACGTCACCGGCAGGTGCATCAGCGCGGAGAGGCGGACGGCGTTGCGCATGTAGTCGGAGAACACCAGGAAGGTGCCGGCGTAGATACGGGTGTTGCCGTGCAGCGCGATGCCGTTCATCTCCGCGGCCATGGAGTGCTCGCGGATGCCGAAGTGGATCGTGCGGCCGTACGGTTCCGCCTCCGCCAGCGGGTTGTCCGCCGGGAGGAACGACGACGTCTTGTCGATCGTCGTGTTGTTCGAGCCCGCGAGGTCGGCCGAGCCGCCCCACAGCTCGGGGATGACCGCGCCGAGGGCCTGGAGCACCTTGCCGGACGCGGCACGGGTGGCGACGCCCTTGCCCGTCTCGAAGACCGGGAGCTTCTCCTCCCAGCCGGCCGGCAGCTCGCCCGCGGCGACGCGGTCGAACTCGGCGGCGCGCTCCGGGTTGGCGGTCCGCCACTCGGCGAAGCCCTTCTCCCACTCGGCCTTCGCCTCGCGGCCCCGGTCGAGCGCCTGGCGCGCGTGCGCCAGCACCTCGTCGGCGACCTCGAAGGTCTTCTCCGGGTCGAAGCCGAGGACGCGCTTGGTGGCCGCGACCTCGTCGTCGCCGAGCGCCGAGCCGTGCGCGGCCTCGGTGTTCTGCGCGTTCGGGGCGGGCCAGGCGATGATCGAGCGCATCGCGATGAACGACGGCTTGTCCGTGACCGCCTTCGCGGCCTCGATCGCCGCGAACAGGGCGGCCGGGTCGAGGTCGCCGTTCTCCTGCGGCTCCACGCGCTGCACGTGCCAGCCGTACGCCTCGTACCGCTTGACCGTGTCCTCGGACACCGCGGTCTCGGTGTCGCCCTCGATCGAGATGTGGTTGTCGTCCCACAGCAGGACGAGGTTGCCGAGCTTCTGGTGCCCGGCCATCGAGGACGCCTCGGCGGAGATGCCCTCCTGGAGGCAGCCGTCACCGGCGATCGCGTAGATGAAGTGGTCGAACGGGGAGGTGCCGGGGGCGGCCTCGGGGTCGAAGAGACCGCGCTCGTAGCGGGCGGCCATCGCCATGCCCACCGCGTTGGCGACACCCTGGCCGAGCGGCCCGGTCGTCGTCTCCACGCCGCGGGTGTGCCCGTACTCGGGGTGCCCCGGGGTCTTCGAGCGCCACGTCCTGAACGACTTCAGGTCGTCCAGCTCCAGACCGAAGCCGGCCAGGTACAGCTGGGTGTAGAGGGTCAGGGACGAGTGGCCCGCGGACAGCACGAAGCGGTCGCGGCCGGTCCATTCGGGGTCCGCCGGGTCGTGCCGCATCACCTTCTGGAAGAGGGTGTACGCGGCGGGTGCCAGACTCATCGCCGTACCCGGATGGCCGTTCCCGACCTTCTGTACGGCGTCGGCGGCCAGGACGCGGGCGGTGTCGACGGCCCGCTGATCCAGTTCGGTCCACTCGAGGTCTGTTGTGGTCGGCTTGGTGCTCACCCTGGGTCAGGGCTCCTCTCCACATGTTGCACATGTCGAATGCCGGTGCACGCGGCGCCCACCGGCTCGCTGTCGAGCCTACCCCCGTGGCAACGCGCATTTTTTCGAGTCGTTCCAGACTGCCGGGACTTCCCCTCTTCTGCCTCCCGACCGGCGCGTTCCGTATCCGGCAAGTGAATACGGAGCCGCTCATCCGACTGCTCAATCCCCGGCCGATCAGTCCTGCGCGGGCCCCTTCGACACGAGCGGACCCCCGTCGAGGCCGGGGTCTGGGCAACGTCTACAGTGGCGTGGTACGCGCGAGCCTTTACCGGGAGTTCACACTCGGGGCTCGCTGGGATGTCTCTGTCAGGGGTGTGCGTGACGGCCGTTGAATCCCGTCCAGCGGGTGGGGGCACCCCCCGTGCCCGCAGGGCCACGGGGGAAGCCGGTGGGACGAGCCGGGGTACGAGCGACCGGCCGTTCGGGGCCCGGGTCAAGGCGTTCATCGCCCTCACCAAGCCGCGGATCATCGAACTGCTGCTGATCACCACGGTCCCGGTGATGTTCCTCGCGGAACAAGGTGTGCCCGATCTGCAGCTGGTGCTCCTCACCTGCCTCGGCGGATATCTCTCCGCCGGCGGTGCCAACGCGCTGAACATGTACATCGACCGCGACATCGACGCGCTCATGGAACGTACGGCGCAGCGCCCGCTGGTCACCGGCATGGTGAGCCCCCGTGAGTGCCTCGCCTTCGGCATCACGCTCGCCGTGGGCTCCACCCTTCTGTTCGGTCTGACCGTCAACTGGCTGTCCGCCTGGCTGTCGCTGGGAGCCCTGCTCTTCTACGTCGTCGTCTACACGATGATCCTCAAACGGCGTACGTCGCAGAACATCGTGTGGGGCGGTATCGCCGGCTGTCTGCCCGTCCTCATCGGCTGGTCCGCCGTCACCGACTCCATGTCGTGGGCGCCGGTCATCCTCTTCCTGGTCATGTTCTTCTGGACGCCGCCGCACTACTGGCCGCTGTCCATGAAGGTGAAGGAGGACTACGCGCGCGTGGGTGTGCCGATGCTGCCGGTCGTCGCCTCCAACAAGGTTGTCGCGCGGCAGATCGTCCTCTACAGCTGGGCCATGGTGATCGTGTCCCTGCTGCTGACTCCGCTGGGGTACACGGGGTGGTTCTACACCGTCGTGGCGCTGGTGACCGGTGGGTTCTGGCTGTGGGAGGCGCACGGGTTGCAGTCTCGGGCCAAGGGGGGGGCCGTGGGGGCGAAGCTCAAGGAGATGCGGTTGTTCCACTGGTCGATCACGTATGTCTCGCTGCTGTTCGTGGCGGTTGCGGTGGATCCGTTCCTTCGCTGACGTGGCGTCTGGATTCTGCTTGGGGTGGCTGAGGTTCGTTGTCGGCTGACCGCCGGTGGGGGCTGGTCGCGCAGTTCCCCGCGCCCCTCAAGGATTGCGCAGTTCCCCGCGCCCCTAGGCGGTTGGGCAGCCCCCGTGTCCCTGAAAGGTTCTGCAGTTCCTCGCGCCCCTAGGCGGTTGCGCAGGTCCTCGCGCCCCTAAAGGGGTCCCAGGACCTCTTATAGGGCTACCCGTCGGTAGCATTTGGGTATGGCAGATACTCAGCAGGTTGACGGTGGTGGCAAGAGCGGGCGGCGTGTGGGCAGGCTCGCTTCGCAGATCTCCTCCTTCGCGCAGGCCCACGGCGGCGCCGAGGGGCAGATCGCGTATCTCGGGCAGATGGGTGCCCGCATCGTCCTCGTGGGCGAGGACGGTGAATGGGGCGACCTCGTGGCCCCGAGCTACGCCCTCGCCGAGGAAGCCGTGAAGCGCTCCGGCATCACCCTCCACGAGGACTTCGACGGCGAGTTCGCGAACAAGGTCAGGACCGGCCCGTACGAGTGGACCCGCATGGCGGGCATCCAGGTGGGCGGCCCCAGCAACAAGCCTGATTAGGGGCGCGCGGCGGTGACCTGTGCGGCCCCGCCGTGTGGGCGCGACCGGCCACGACCCACCCGCACCCGACCACCCGCCTCACCCGTTAAGCCCGCAAGAGGCGGAGCCAGAGCGTGGGGAGGTCCGGATGATCGAAACGCCGTCGCTGGTCGACCAGTACTGCCACGGCGTGCTGCGGACGGAGCTGGGCCTCGGCACCTTCGAGGCCCACCTCGCCAGGGGCGAAGGGCTGCCCGCCGCAGGCACCACGTTCTTCGACACGCAGACCGGTTTCGCCGTACGCCGCTGGTGCCCCCCTCTGCTGGGCCTCGAACCGCACTGCCCGCCCGCCCGCTATCTGGCCCGGCGCCGGGAGCTGGGCGTCCTGGAGGCGGGACGCAAGCTGCTGCGGGGGAGCGGCATCACGACGTACCTGGTCGACACCGGACTGCCCGGCGACCTCACGGGACCCGACGAGATGGCGTCCGCGGGAGCCGCAGGCGCCCATGAGATCGTCCGCCTCGAACTGCTGGCCGAGCAGGTCGCCGACACCTCCGGCACCGTCGAGTCGTTCCTAGCCAACCTCGCCGAGTCGGTGCACGGGGCGGCCGCGAACGCCGTGGCCTTCACCTCGGTGGCGGGGGTACGGCACGGACTGGCGCTCGCGCCCGAACCGCCCGGGCCCGGGGACGTGCGGGGCGCCGCCGGCCGGTGGCTGGCGGGCCGCCGGGTGGGCGGCGCGCTGAGCGATCCGGTCCTGCTCAGACACCTGCTGTGGATCGCGGTCGCCTCCGGCCTGCCGCTCCAGCTCCACGCCGGTCTGAGCGAACCAGGACTGCGCATCGACCGCACCGACCCCGTCCTCCTGAGCGACTTCGCCCGCGCCACGGCAGGACTCGGCACCGACCTGGTGCTGCTGCACGGCTACCCGTACCACCGGCACGCGGCGCACCTCGCGGGAGTGTTCCCGCACGTGTACGCCGACCTGGGCGCGGCGCTGGTGCGTACCGGGGCCCGCGCGGCGGCCGTGCTCTCGGAGATCCTGGAACTCGCCCCCTTCGGGAAGCTGCTCTTCTCCAGCGGCGCCCATGGACTGCCCGAACTCCATGTGGTCGGCGCGTGTCTCTTCCGCGAGGCGCTCGCCCGGGTGCTCGGTGCCTGGGTGGCCGAGGGCGCCTGGGCACTGGCCGACGCGCAGCGGGTGGCGGGGCTGATCTCGGCAGGAAACGCGAAGCGGGTGTACGGGGTGGGGTGAGCTGCACAGACTGTGCGTATGACTCGCAGCGACGCGACCGACCGGCTCCTCGACCGCTTCCGCACCGAACTGCGCGATCTCGCCCCCGTGGCCGTGTGGGCGCACGGTTCGCTCGGCGGGGACGACTACCAGGAGGGCCGCAGCGACCTGGACCTGATCGCCGTCCTGGACGGCCCGATCACGGCGAGGACGGTCTGGCGGGTGGGCCGGCTGCACGCCCGGCTGCGTACCGAACCGCTCGTCGCCAAGCTGCACTGCAGCTATCTGACGCCCGGCACGGCGGCCGACCTCGAACACCGGCACCTCACCTGGGCGCATCAGCGGCTCCTCAGGCGGCCGGTCACACCGGTGACCCGGCGCGAACTGCACACCACGGGACTGGTCCTGTCCGGGGAGCGGCCCGAGCACCTGCTGCCGCCCGTGACGGACGGTGAACTCGCCGCGTTCGTCGTGCGGGACCAGCGGGACTTCTGGCGGCGGGAGGTGGACCGCGCGAGCAACTGGACGCAGGACATCTGGGTGGACATGGGACTGATCACGTACGCCCGCGCCCTCGTCACCCTGAAGGACGGGCGGCTGATCAGCAAGCGTGAGGCGCTCGATCTGCTGCCCGGTCTCGGCGCACCCGTCGAGGTGGTCGCCGACATCAGGAGCCGGCGCTACCCGGAGCCGGGGGCGCCGGTCCAGGAGTGGGCGGCCCGCAGGGGGCGGCTCGCCCGGGACTACCTGGGGCCGGCGATCGACCGCCTCGTGGCCGCGTACACCTGACGCGGGCGCGTACACCTGACCTCGGACGGGGGCGCGGGCGCAGCCGCGTCCGCGGGTCAGGTGCGGCTGAGGGCCGACTCCGTCGACTGCTCCGGCAGTTCCGCCGCGACCTCAGGGCGCTCCCGCAGCGCCAGCAGCACCCGGAGCGTGGCGATCCACACCAGGCAGGAGCCGAACATGTGGAGGCCGACCAGGACCTCCGGGAGGTCGGTGAAGTACTGGACGTAGCCGATGGCGCCCTGCGCGAGGAGCACCAGGAACAGGTCGTGGGTGCGGTGCAGCGGGCCCTCGGGGGCGTCGACGGCCTTCAGCACGAACCACAGGGCGAAGGCAAGCGTCACCACGATCCAGGCCAGGACGGCGTGCAGCTTGGTGACGTTCTCCCAGTCCAGCGGGATGCGCTCGACCTCGCTGGAGTCGCCCGCGTGCGGACCCGCGCCGGTGACGACCGTGCCCACCGCGATGAGCAGCACGGTGACGCCGACCAGGATCCACGCCATCTGCTGGACCGGCCTGCCGACCAGCGGACGCGGCGCGCCGTCACCCTCCCGGGTGCGCTGCCACATCACCGTGGCGACGGCGATCAGGGCGGTGGAGAGGAGGAAGTGGGCGGCGACCGTGTACGGGTTCAGGCCCACCAGGACGACGACGCCGCCGAGGACCGCGTTGCCCATGACGACCCAGAACTGCGCCCAGCCGAGCCGGGTGAGACTGCGCCGGTACGGCTTCTGTGAGCGGGCGGCGACGATCGCCCAGCCGACCGCGGCACACAGGACGTACGTGAGCATGCGGTTGCCGAACTCGATGACACCGTGCACGCCCATCTCGTGCGTGTTGGTGAGCGAGTCCTCGGTGCACTTGGGCCAGGTCGGGCAGCCGAGGCCCGAGCCGGTCAGCCGGACCGCACCACCGGTGACCACGATCAGCACCGCCATGACGAGCGCGGCGAGAGCGGCACGCCGGACCGTCCGGGGGGACGGGGTCCAGCGCCCGGCGATGAAGGCGAGCGGGTTGCGCACGGCGTGAGCGGCGTCCGCTCGGGTCACGTTCGACACGGCATCCATCCTAGGGGGCCGCTTGTGCACGCTTTCACGAGCCCCCCTCCCCGCCCGCCGGCGGCCGGCGGGACGTCGTCCGTGGTGCCGTCACTCCCAGCGGAAGAACCTCCCGGCGGCGGCCAGGCCCACGACCGCCCACACCGCGAGGATCCCGAGGTTGCCCCAGGGCATCCCGGCGCCGTGCTGGAGCACGTCCCGCAGGCCGTCGGAGAGGGCCGAGATCGGCAGCAGGCCGAGGACGTCCTGCGCCGCCTGCGGGAACTTGTCGAGCGGCACGATCACTCCGCCGCCGACCAGCAGCAGCAGGAAGACCAGGTTCGCGGCGGCCAGCGTGGCCTCCGCCTTCAGCGTCCCCGCCATCAGCAGGCCGAGGCCCGAGAACGCCGCCGTGCCGAGGACCAGCAGGAGCAGTACGGCGAGGGGATCGCCCTCGGGCGACCAGCCCAGCGCCAGGGCGATCACTGTCACGAGGATCACCTGAAGGACCTCCGTGACCAGCACGGACAGGGTCTTGGCCGTCATCAGCCCCCAGCGGGGCAGCGGGGAGACGGCGAGCCGCTTCAGGACGCCGTACCGGCGCTCGAAGCCCGTCGCGATGGCCTGGCCGGTGAACGCCGTCGACATCACGGCGAGCGCGAGGATGCCCGGCGTCAGGAAGTCCACCGCCTCGCCCGCGCCCGTGTCGACGACGTCGACCACGCTGAACAGCACGAGCAGCAGCGTCGGGATGATCACGGTCAGCAGCAGCTGCTCGCCGTTGCGCAGCAGCATCCTCGTCTCCAGCGCCGCCTGCGCCGCGATCATCCGGGACAGCGGGGCCGCCCCCGGCCTCGGCGTGTAGGTGCCCCCGGCGGTGGCCCGGGCGTCCGTTTCCGCGCTCATCCGCGCAGCTCCTTACCGGTGAGCTCCAGGAAGACGTCCTCCAGCGTGTGCCGCTCCACGGAGATCCTGTCCGGCATCACCCCGTGCTGGGCGCACCAGGTGGTGACGGTCGCCAGCAGCTGAGGGTCGATCTTGCCGCCCACCCGGTACGAGCCCGGGGCCGGCTCGGCCGCCGTGGAGTCCGCCGGGAGGGCCTTGAGCAGCGAGGTCAGGTCCAGGCCGGGGCGGCCGCTGAACCGCAGGGTGTTCTCGGCGCCGCCGCGGCACAGCTCCTCGGGGGAGCCCTGGGCGACGACGCGGCCCGCGTCGATGATCGCCACGTCGTCGGAGAGCTGCTCGGCCTCGTCCATGTGGTGCGTGGTGAGGATCACCGACACACCGTCGGCCCGCAGATCGCGGACGAGGTCCCAGGTGGCCCGGCGTGCCTGCGGGTCCAGACCGGCCGTCGGCTCGTCCAGGAAGACCAGCTCGGGGCGGCCGACGACGGCCATGGCGAGGGCGAGGCGCTGCTGCTGGCCGCCGGAGAGCCGGCGGTACGCCGTCCGGCCGCAGCCGCCGAGGCCCAGGCGCTCGGTCAGCGCGTCCACGTCCAGCGGATGGGCGTGCAGCCTGGCCACGTGCCTGAGCATCTCGCCGGCACGGGCGCCGGAGTAGACACCACCGGACTGGAGCATCACACCGATACGAGGGCGCAGGGCGGCGGCCTCGCGCACCGGGTCGAGGCCCAGGACGCGGACGGTTCCGGCGTCCGGTCTGCGGTAGCCCTCGCAGCTCTCGACGGTGGTCGTCTTGCCCGCGCCGTTGGGTCCGAGCACGGCGGTGACGCCCGCCCGGGCCACCAGGTCCAGGCCGTCCACGGCGGTCTTCCCGCCGTATCTCTTCACCAGACCGCTGACCTGGACGACGGGGTCACTTCGCATGGGCGGCCTCACTTCGCATGGGCGCCAAGTCTAGGGACGGCCGGCCGGGTGCGGGCGGGCGGGGCGGGTCACGAGCGGCCCGCGGACGACACGTCGTTCATGATCCACTCGTCGCGGGGACGGTGCACCGCGAGCCACCGCTCCGCATAAGACACCGCGTCCGCCAGCGGGAACAGCCGCGCGTCGGCCGCGCCCACCCGACCCCGTACGACAGGGCGGTCCCGCTCGAAGTCGGTGCCCATCGTGTCGAACTGCGACGAGCTGATCGAGACCTCGGTGACGACCTCCCAGCGGGGCCCCTCCGGCGTACGGACGGGCCGTCCCACCTCGACGAGCGGGGCGGGTATCCGGTACTCGGCGAGATGGAAGCCGGTGCAGGAGTCGTAGCCCGCGCCGAGCAGGAGGACCCTTGCGCCCCGGTCCTCCAGACGGGCCAGCGGGCTGCGCTCGCCGAGCCGGCAGTCCGGCGCGTGCCCCTCGACGACCGCCGCCGCGCCGGGGCCGACCGCCGCGAACGAGGTCTGCGGATGCGCGCTGCGCAGGGCGCCGGGCCAGGTGCGCACCGTCTCCGGGATCACCCCGACCCCGCGCGAGGGCGTCACGAGCGGGTCGTACGCCGGCATCGTGGCGCGGATCGTCGCCCACCACTCCTCGGGCACGGGCGGGCTGCTCCACAGGGCCGGGTCGGAGAGGTGGCCGGTCTGGGTCGGGACCACGAGGGTGCCGTCGGGGCCGAGCGCGTCGAGCAGCGCCTGGACGACGGCGACCGTGCCTCCGTTCACCCAGCCGAAGGAGCGCAGCGACGTGTGCGCGAGGAGCGTCTCACCGGGGCGTACGCCGAGGGCGCGCAGGTCCGCGGTGAGGGTGTCGCGGGTGACGAGAGGGCCGGTCGGAGGCGGTGTCGGCATGGTTCGCCAGTCTTGCCGACCGCCTTCGGTCCCGCCACCGAATTGATCGATCAAAGATCGTTTCCGCAGGTCAGCTTAGGTCCCCCTAAGTGACGCACCGCACCCCGCCCGGCATGGACACGGCTTGTCACTCCCTGAGGAATTACGCAACAATGGTGTTGTGAAAAACGTCGGCGAGGCTCGGGAGACCCCCACGGGGGCCCCTCAGGAGGAACTCGCGACCGGTGAGCGCTCCACGCGCAACCGCGTCGCGCGATCCATCCTGGACCACGGCCCCTCGACGGTGGCCGACCTCGCGGGGCGGCTGAGCCTGACCCAGGCCGCCGTCCGCCGGCACCTCGACGCCCTCGTCTCGGACGACGTCGTGGAGGCCCGCGAACAGCGCGTCTACGGCGCCCGCACCCGCGGCCGGCCCGCCAAGGTGTTCGCCCTGACCGACTGCGGCCGCGACGCCTTCGACCAGTCCTACGACAAGCTCGCCGCGGACGCCCTGCGCTGGATCGCGGAGCGCGAGGGCGGGGAGGGCGCGCTCGTCGCCTTCGCCCGCGCCAGGATGGCCGCCCAGGCCGGGGCGTACCGCGCGGCCGTGGAGTCCGCCGCGCCGGAGAAGCGCGCCGAAGCCCTGGCCAAGGCGCTGAGCGCGGACGGGTACGCTGCTACGGCGCGCACCGCACCGGTCGGGGAGCAGCTCTGCCAGCACCACTGCCCGGTCGCCCACGTCGCCGAGCAGTTCCCGCAGCTGTGCGAGGCGGAGACGGAAGTCTTCTCCCAGCTGCTCGGGACGCACGTCCAGCGGCTGGCCACCATCGCCCACGGCGACGGCGTCTGCACGACGTTCATTCCCAGGATTTCGCACACCCCCGAGATTTCGAAGACCGCTGACAACGCATCCGTAAGCACCGCCGGGAGGAACCCCGCATGACGCTCCCCATCGAGGAGACCGCCCACCCCGAGCTCGAGGGTCTGGGCAACTACGAATACGGCTGGGCCGACTCCGACGTGGCCGGTGCCTCTGCCAAGCGCGGTATCAACGAGGACGTCGTCCGGGACATCTCCGCGAAGAAGAGCGAGCCGGAGTGGATGACCAAGCTCCGGCTCAAGGGTCTGCGCCTCTTCGGCAAGAAGCCCATGCCGAACTGGGGCTCCGACCTCTCGGGCATCGACTTCGACAACATCAAGTACTTCGTGCGCTCCACGGAGAAGCAGGCGGAGTCCTGGGAGGACCTGCCCGAGGACATCAAGAACACGTACGACAAGCTCGGCATCCCCGAGGCGGAGAAGCAGCGCCTCGTCGCCGGTGTCGCGGCCCAGTACGAGTCCGAGGTCGTCTACCACCAGATCCGTGAGGACCTGGAGGAGCAGGGCGTCATCTTCCTCGACACCGACACCGCCCTGAAGGAGCACCCGGAGCTCTTCAAGGAGTACTTCGGCACGGTCATCCCGGTCGGCGACAACAAGTTCGCGTCGCTGAACACCGCGGTGTGGTCCGGCGGCTCCTTCATCTACGTGCCGAAGGGCGTGCACGTCGAGATCCCGCTCCAGGCGTACTTCCGTATCAACACGGAGAACATGGGCCAGTTCGAGCGGACCCTGATCATCGTCGACGAGGGTGCCTACGTGCACTACGTCGAAGGTTGCACCGCCCCGATCTACAAGTCGGACTCGCTGCACTCCGCGGTCGTCGAGATCATCGTCAAGAAGAACGCCCGCTGCCGTTACACGACCATCCAGAACTGGTCGAACAACGTCTACAACCTGGTCACCAAGCGCGCCGTGGCGTACGAGGGCGCGACCATGGAGTGGATCGACGGCAACATCGGCTCCAAGGTCACCATGAAGTACCCGGCCGTCTACCTGATGGGCGAGCACGCCAAGGGCGAGACCCTGTCCATCGCCTTCGCGGGCGAGGGCCAGCACCAGGACGCCGGCTCCAAGATGGTCCACATGGCGCCGAACACGTCCTCCAACATCGTGTCGAAGTCCGTGGCACGCGGCGGCGGCCGTACGTCCTACCGCGGTCTCGTCGAGATCGGCGAGGGCGCCCACGGCTCGAAGTCGAACGTGCTGTGCGACGCGCTGCTCGTCGACACCATCTCCCGCTCGGACACGTACCCCTACGTGGACGTCCGCGAGGACGACGTGTCCATGGGCCACGAGGCGACCGTCTCCAAGGTCTCCGACGACCAGCTCTTCTACCTGATGAGCCGCGGTCTCTCCGAGTTCGAGGCGATGGCGATGATCGTGCGCGGCTTCGTCGAGCCCATCGCGAAGGAGCTGCCCATGGAGTACGCCCTGGAGCTCAACCGGCTGATCGAGCTGCAGATGGAAGGCGCGGTCGGCTAGACCCGCCGCCCTCCGGACACAGCCAGCGAATTCTGACGTAGGAAGAGAGCAGACCGACAGCCATGGCTGAGGCGCAAAGTATCCCTGTGGGCTCCACCACCGCGGGCCAGATCGCGGTGGCCGCCGAGTCGACCGTCGCCACGCGCATGAGCGCACCCCCGTCCTTCGACGTGGCGGACTTCCCCGTCCCCCACGGCCGTGAGGAGGAATGGCGGTTCACGCCGCTGGAGCGGCTGCGCGGGCTGCACGACGGCACCGCCGTCGCCACCGGCGACGGCGTGAAGGTCGACATCGACGCGCCCGAGGGCGTCACGGTCGAGACCGTCGGCCGCGACGACGAGCGGCTCGGCCGGGCGGGCACCCCGGTGGACCGCGTCGCCGCGCAGGCGTACTCGGCGTTCGAGAAGGCCGGTGTCGTCACCGTCCCCAAGGAGACGGTGCTCACCGAGCCGATCCGCATCGCCGTGCACGGCCAGGGCGGAGTCGCCTACGGCCACCAGGTCGTCGAGCTGGGCGCCTTCGCCGAGGCCGTCGTCGTCATCGACCACACCGGCGACGCGGTCCTCGCCGCCAACGTCGACTACGTCCTCGGCGACGGCGCCAAGCTCACCGTCGTCTCCGTCCAGGACTGGGACGACAAGGCCGTCCACGTCGGCCAGCACAACGCGCTGATCGGCCGGGACGCCACCTTCAAGTCCTTCGTGGTCACCTTCGGCGGCGACCTCGTACGCCTCCACCCGCGCGTCCACTACGCGGGCACCGGCGGCGAGGCCGAGCTGTTCGGCCTGTACTTCACGGACGCCGGCCAGCACCAGGAGCACCGCCTCCTGGTCGACCACGACATGCCCCACTGCAAGTCGAACGTCGCGTACAAGGGCGCCCTCCAGGGCGAGGCCGCGCACGCCGTGTGGATCGGTGACGTGCTCATCGAGGCCCAGGCGGAGGGCACCGACACGTACGAGATGAACCGGAACCTGGTTCTCACCGACGGCGCCCGGGTCGACTCCGTGCCCAACCTGGAGATCGAGACCGGCGAGATCGTCGGCGCCGGACACGCCTCGGCGACCGGCCGCTTCGACGACGAGCAGCTCTTCTACCTGATGGCCCGCGGCATCCCGGCCGACGACGCCCGCCGGCTCGTGGTGCGCGGCTTCTTCGCCGAACTGGTCCAGCAGATCGGCGTCGACGACATCGAGGAGCGCCTTCTCGTGAAGATCGACGAGGAGCTGGAGGCGTCGGTCTGATGGCTGCCCCCATGACGTTCCTGCGCGCCTGCGGGCTCGACGAGCTGGAGGAGGACACCCCGAAGCGGGTGGAACTCGACGGCACGCCGGTCTCGGTCGTGCGGACCGAGGGGGAGGTGTTCGCGATCCACGACATCTGCTCGCACGCGAACGTCTCCCTCGCCGAGGGCGAGGTGGAGGACTGTCAGATCGAGTGCTGGCTGCACGGCTCCGCGTTCGACCTCAGAACCGGCGAGCCGTCCGGCCTTCCCGCGACGCGCCCCGTCCCCGTATACCCCGTAAAGATCGAAGGGGGCAGCGTCTTTGTTGACGTACGCGCCTCCCTCACCCAGGAGTCCTGAGGAACCCATGGCAACGCTTGAAATCCACGACCTGCACGTCACCGTCGAGGCCGACAACGCCACGAAGGAGATCCTCAAGGGCGTCGACCTCACCGTGAAGCAGGGCGAGACGCACGCCATCATGGGCCCGAACGGCTCCGGCAAGTCGACGCTCGCCTACTCACTCGCGGGCCACCCCAAGTACACGATCACCGGCGGCACCGTCACCCTCGACGGCGAGGACGTCCTGGAGATGTCCGTCGACGAGCGCGCCCGCGCCGGCCTGTTCCTCGCCATGCAGTACCCGGTCGAGGTCCCCGGCGTCTCCGTCTCCAACTTCCTGCGCACCTCCGCCACCGCGATCCGCGGCGAGGCCCCCAAGCTCCGGCTGTGGGTCAAGGAGGTCAAGGAGGCCATGGAGCGCCTGAACATGGACCCCTCCTTCGCCGAGCGCAACGTGAACGAGGGCTTCTCCGGCGGTGAGAAGAAGCGCCACGAGATCCTCCAGCTGGAGCTGCTCAGGCCGAAGATCGCGATCCTCGACGAGACCGACTCCGGCCTGGACGTCGACGCCCTGCGCGTCGTCTCCGAGGGCGTCAACCGGGTCCGCGAGACCGGTGAGGTCGGCACCCTGCTGATCACGCACTACACGCGCATCCTGCGCTACATCAAGCCCGACTTCGTCCATGTGTTCTCCGGCGGCCGGATCGTCGAGTCCGGCGGCGCCGAGCTCGCCGACAAGCTGGAGAACGAGGGCTACGAGGTATACACGAAGGGTGGCGTATCCGCGTGACACAGCTGCCGGGCCTCCTCGACACCGAGGCGATCCGCAAGGACTTCCCCATCCTGGACCGCCAGGTCCACGACGGTAAGAAGCTCGTGTACCTGGACAACGCGGCGACCTCGCAGAAGCCGCGCCAGGTGCTGGACGCGCTCAGTGGCTACTACGAGCAGTACAACGCCAACGTCCACCGCGGTGTGCATGTGCTCGCGGAGGAGGCCACGGCGCTGTACGAGGGCGCGCGTGACAAGGTCGCGGCGTTCGTCAACGCGCCGAGCCGCGACGAGGTGATCTTCACGAAGAACGCCTCCGAGTCGCTCAACCTCGTCGCCAACATGCTCGGCTGGGCCGACGAGCCCTACCGGGTGGACCACGAGACCGAGATCGTCATCACGGAGATGGAGCACCACTCCAACATCGTCCCCTGGCAGCTGCTCGCGCAGCGCACGGGCGCGAAGCTGAAGTGGTTCGGCCTGACCGACGACGGCCGCCTCGACCTGTCCAACATCGACGAGATCATCACGGAGAAGACGAAGATCGTCTCCTTCGTGCTGGTGTCGAACATCCTGGGCACGGTCAACCCCGTCGAGGCGATAGTGCGCCGCGCACAGGAGGTCGGCGCGCTGGTCTGCATCGACGCCTCCCAGGCCGCCCCGCACATGCCGCTGGACGTACAGGCCCTGCAGGCCGACTTCGTGGCCTTCACCGGCCACAAGATGTGCGGCCCGACCGGCATCGGCGTCCTGTGGGGCCGCCAGGAGCTGCTGGAGGACCTGCCCCCGTTCCTCGGCGGCGGCGAGATGATCGAGACCGTGTCGATGAGCTCGTCGACGTACGCTCCGGCCCCGCACAAGTTCGAGGCGGGCACCCCGCCGATCGCCCAGGCGGTCGGTCTCGGCGCGGCGATCGACTACCTGAGCGCGATCGGCATGGACAAGGTCCTGGCACACGAGCACGCCCTGACCGAGTACGCGGTGCAGAGGCTCGGCGCGGTCCCCGACCTGCGGATCATCGGCCCGACGACGGCGGAGGACCGCGGCGCGGCGATCTCCTTCACGCTGGGTGACATCCACCCGCACGACGTGGGCCAGGTCCTGGACGAGCAGGGCATCGCGGTCCGGGTCGGACACCACTGCGCGCGGCCCGTCTGCCTGCGGTACGGAATTCCTGCGACCACGCGAGCGTCGTTCTATCTGTACTCCACGCCGGCCGAGATCGACGCACTGGTCGACGGACTGGAGCACGTACGGAACTTCTTCGGCTGAGGAGCTGCTGAGTCGTGAAGCTGGATTCGATGTACCAGGAAGTCATCCTGGACCACTACAAGCACCCCCACGGGCGTGGCTTGCGGGATGGCGACGCCGAAGTGCACCACGTCAACCCCACGTGCGGCGACGAGATCACGCTGCGCGTGAAGTACGACGGCACGACGATCAGCGACGTCTCGTACGAGGGGCAGGGCTGCTCGATCAGCCAGGCGTCGGCCTCCGTGCTGAACGACCTGCTGGTGGGCAAGGACCTGGCCGAGGCGCAGCGGATCCAGGAGACCTTCCTGGAGCTGATGCAGTCCAAGGGACGCATCGAGCCGGACGACACGATGGAAGAGGTCCTGGAGGACGCGGTCGCGTTCGCCGGGGTCTCGAAGTACCCGGCCCGCGTCAAGTGCGCGCTGCTGAGCTGGATGGCCTGGAAGGACGCGACGGCCCAGGCCCTGGGCGAGGCCGGCGCCGAGAGGAAGACGGCATGAGCGAGACCATCGAGATGAAACCGGCCTCCGAGGAAGAAGTCCGCGAGGCCCTGTACGACGTCGTCGACCCCGAGCTGGGCATCGACGTCGTCAACCTCGGACTGATCTACGGGATCCACATCGACGACGCGAACATCGCGACGATCGACATGACCCTGACGTCGGCGGCGTGTCCGCTCACCGACGTCATCGAGGACCAGGCCAAGTCCGCCACGGACGGCATCGTGAACGAACTCCGCATCAACTGGGTGTGGATGCCGCCGTGGGGCCCGGACAAGATCACGGACGACGGCCGTGACCAGCTCCGGGCGCTGGGCTTCAACGTCTGAGCACCCCTGAGTGAGTTCTGTCCGCAGGTGTGGCCCCCGGCAACTGCGCCGGGGGCCACACCTGCGTCCGGGTGGCTCAGCCCAGGCTCTTGACCAGGCGGAACGCCGAGTCCGCGCGGTAGAGGCGGCTGTCCTCGTACGGGTCCAGGCGGAGCCGGAAGTCGCGGTGGCGCAGGAAGTGGCCGCGGTAGTTGACCGACTCGAGCATGACGGCGCCGGAGAACGCCGTCGGGCGCGGACAGAACGTGGCGTCCTGCTCGAAGAGCGCGGAGCCGTCGTCGTGGTCGGCGCGCAGACGGAACGCGAAGTGGCGCAGGTAGCGTCCGTCGCCGACGGAGAACGAGACGCAGCCGGCGTCGGCGAGGCCGGGGACCAGCCGGAACGAGGCACCCTGACCGGCCCGGGAGGAGCCGTGCCGGTCGGTCCGGCCGGTCCGGTCGACATGGTCGAGCCGGACGGAGTCGCGGCCGAGACGCCAGTGGCGGTCGGG
Organism: Streptomyces sp. NPDC002701; assembly: GCF_042889045.1. NCBI lineage: Bacteria > Bacillati > Actinomycetota > Actinomycetes > Kitasatosporales > Streptomycetaceae > Streptomyces > Streptomyces sp. NPDC002701. The sequence continues at coordinate 141,094 of NZ_JBIAQL010000008.1, read as the reverse complement.
GTGACTGACCGACTGGACGGACTTCCGCGAGGACGAGGGCGTGGACGCGGGCGGCCTGCCCGCGGACTCGGACCCGGACGCGGGCTTCGACGCCGACGGCCGTGGTGCCTGCTCGGAGTCCGGCCCGCCCGGCCCGCCCGCGGGTGACGCGGAACCGCCCGCGGTGGTCTCGGCGGCCGGCTCGGGCGCGGCCAGGCCGCTCTTCCCGCTGGGCGCCGGGTCCATCGTCGGCGGGCCGGGCACGAACGGTTCGTCCGTGGCGGAGGTGTTCTCCGTCCGGTCCCGCGACGACGCGTCCGTGTCCGTGTCCAGGACGGTGACCGTCACGACGGAGGCGAGGACGGCCACCAGCAGGGCCGCGGCCGCCCAGAGCCGGCGCGTCCCCGGTATGCGCGGCTCCTCCAGCGCCTCCCCGGTCTCCCACACCTTCGGGAGGTGCGCCGAAGGATCGGGGGCGGACTCGGTCGTTCTTTCGGGCATGTGCGGTTCCCCCCGGCGCCGCCGGGGCGGACGCGGTTCGGTCAGGTGTCGTGGCACAAGAGGAGGCGGTGGCCGCGGGCACACGGGACGGCCCTGTCGGCAGGATCCGTGTGCGCGACGAGGGGAACATTAGTGGAAGTCGTGTGCGTCGAGTAAGCGTTCCCGAGAGTGGTTCCTGCCCGAACTCGTCTCCGCTCCAGGTGAGTTGCCGCGCCCAGGGCGTTCGGCGCTGCCAGGAGGCGGACAGGAGCGCGGCGGTCCGTTCGCGGCTGCCGTCGTCTCCGTCCGGGGGCGACAACGGCGCCCGAAGAACTTTCCGGGTTCTGTGTACGGGCGTACACATCGATGCGTACGCTCGTACGCATGGGAATGGGATACGTGTTGCTCACTGGAGCCATCGCCGCGGAAGTGGCCGCCACGACCGCCATGAAGTACAGCGACGGCTTCAGCAGACTCTGGCCCTCGGTGGTGACCGCCGTCGGCTACATCGTCGCCTTCCTGCTGCTCGCCCAGACGCTCAAGACCGTGTCCGTCGGTACGGCGTACGCGATCTGGTCCGGGCTCGGCACGGCGGCCATCGTGGTGATCGGGATGGTGTTCCTCGGGGAAGGGCTGACCTTCACCAAGTTCGCCGGGATAGCGCTGATCATCGGCGGGGTCGTGGTGCTGAACGTGGGCGGGGCGCACTGATGGACGCGGGCGGAGGACGCTGATGGCCCGGCGTCACGATCCGGGGCGACGGCAGCGGATCATCGACGCGGCGATCCGGGTGGTGGCCGCCAAAGGCATCGACGGGCTGAGCCACCGCTCGGTCGCGGCCGAGGCCGATGTGCCGCTCGGCTCGACGACGTACCACTTCCGGACCCTCGACGAGCTGCTGGTCGCCGCGCTGCGGCAGGCGACCGACGGCTTCGCCAGGTCGGTCGCCGCCCGTACCGCCCTGGCGGACCCCGGCGCCGACCTCGCCGCCGACCTCGCCGCGCTGGGCAGCGACTGGCTCGCCGGGGACCGTACGGGGGTGGAGGTGGAGTACGAGCTCTACCTCGCCGCCCTGCGCCGGCCCGCCCTGCGGCCCGTCGCCGACGAGTGGGGCCGGGACTTCGCCGAGCTCCTCGCCCGCCGCACCGACCCGGTGACCGCCCGGGCGCTGGTCGCGCTGATCGACGGCATCTGCCTGCGGGTCCTGCTGACCGGGGCGCCCTACGACGAGGAGTACGCGCGGACGGTACTGGCACGGGTGATCCCGTGAGAGCGCCGGCCGGGCCCGCGCGTACGCCCCTCGGCCACGGCGTCCGGCCCGTTCCCTGAGATGCCTCCGCCGCCGGTTGGCCCGTACCGGCCCCGGCCGGTTAGGTTGCCCTCATGACCGACACGACTGCTCCTCGCACCACCGGCGCCGCGGGCGCCGGGCTCGCCACGATCGCCGCCGACGGCACCGTCCTCGACACCTGGTTCCCGGCCCCCGAACTGGTCGTGGGGCCGGGCCCCTCCGGTACCGAGCGCCTGTCCGCGGAACGCGCGGTGGAACTGCTGGGCGAGGGCGCCGTGCGGGCGGCCGGCCCGGACACCCGCCGTGGCGTCGAGGTGGTCGCGGTCCGTACGGTCATCGCCTCGCTCGACGAGAAGCCGGTCGACGCGCACGACGCGTACCTGCGCCTCCACCTGCTCTCGCACCGGCTGGTGCGGCCGCACGGCCAGAACCTCGACGGCCTGTTCGCCCACCTCGCCAACGTCGCCTGGACCTCGCTCGGTCCGGTGGCCGTGGACGACGTGGAGACGGCCCGGCTGAACGCCCGCGCCGAGGGTCTGCACCTGGCCGTGACGTCCGTCGACAAGTTCCCGCGCATGACGGACTACGTGGCCCCCAAGGGCGTCCGGATCGCCGACGCCGACCGGGTCCGCCTCGGCGCGCACCTCGCCGAGGGCACCACGGTCATGCACGAGGGCTTCGTGAACTTCAACGCCGGCACGCTCGGCACGTCGATGGTCGAGGGCCGCATCTCCGCGGGCGTCGTGGTCGGCGACGGCTCGGACATCGGCGGCGGCGCCTCCACGATGGGCACGCTGTCGGGCGGCGGCAACGTCCGCATCACCATCGGCGAGCGGTGCCTGATCGGGGCCGAGGCGGGCGTCGGTATCGCCCTCGGTGACGAGTGCGTGGTCGAGGCCGGTCTGTACGTCACCGCCGGCACGCGGGTGACGATGCCCGACGGGCAGATCGTCAAGGCCCGTGAACTGTCCGGCGCCTCCAACATCCTGTTCCGGCGCAACTCCGTCACCGGAAAGGTGGAGGCGCGGCCGAACAACGCGGTGTGGGGCGGACTGAACGAGATCCTGCACAGCCACAACTGACGCCCGGCGCGGTGCTGACCCGAGCGCCCTTCCGCTTCTGCGGGAGGGCGCTCGGCGTGTGTCGGGGGCGAGGGACTTGACCTGAACTTTGGTCGAGGTCCGAGGGTGGGCGGTGCACGAGTTGAGCAGCGATCACCGGAGGTTGTGATGACCCGTCGTACCGATGTGCACCCCGAACTGGTCCGCCCCGAGGCCGGGGCCCCGTTCTTCAGTACCTGGCGGGTGGGAACCCCCGAGCGGCAGCGGGCCACGGTCGAGTCGATCGCCGCCACCTGGGAGAGGCGTCCGTGGCCGGCCGCCGGGCTGCTCGGGTACTACGTGTACGCCGGTGACGACGGCACGACCCTGCTGCATCATGCGCAGTGGCGGAGCGAGCAGGACTACGAGGCGTTCGTGAAGGTCCACCGGCAGGAGCGGGTGGACGAGATCGACGTGGCCGTGCCCGGCATCGAGCGGGTGCGGCTCGACCGGTACCGGCGGTACCGCAGCGGCGTCCGGCCGGGGGAGACCCGCGTGCCCGGCTGCGTCGTGATCGTCGAGATCGAGTTCGAAGGAGCCGACCCCGAGCGGCAGCGCGCCTGGGTGGACGCGGTGTTCGAGGCACTGGAGAGCGAGCCGGACCCGCGTCCCGGCGGGATCTCCGCCCACTTCCACCTGAGCACCGACGGCACGAAGGTCCTCAACTACGCGGAGTGGGAGAGCGCCGAGGCGCACCGGGCGGCGATGGACGCGCCGGGCGACGGGGTGGGCTCGCGCACACCGCAGTGGGAGCGCGTGCAGACGTACCCCGGGCTGAAGCGGTCCACGGTCGGCCGGTACACCTACGCCCTCGGTCTCGTCCCCGCGTGAGCCCGGCCGCCCCCTGACGGCCGGCGCTCGATCGGCTTCCCCTGTCGCCGACGCGTGTCGGAAAGCGTGTCGGGAATCCTCGGTGAACGGGGTCCCGGTGTCGGATATCCCGGATGTCCCGGCCCTGGCTGGCCCCGGTCCGGCGGTACGACCGAAGGTGACCGTGGAAGAAGACGACCGCGGCGTGTCGCGCCGCAAGGGAGAGTTCAGTGAACGTCACAACCAGCGCGGGCGTCCCGCAGGGCCGGCGGGCGGCCACGCTCGTCATGGCCTGTGTGGGCGTGTTCGTCGCCTATCTGCCGGTGACCACCGTCTCGGTGAGCCTGCCGGCCATCCAGCGGGCGATGGACGCCTCGACCGCCCAACTGGCCTGGGTGTCCGACGCGTTCGTGCTGCCCATGGCCGCCCTCATCCTCACCGCCGGGGTCGTCGGTGACGTCCACGGCCGCAAGAAGGTCTTCCAGGCGGGCCTGGCCTTCTGCGCCGCGGGCGCCGCCCTGGCGCTGTCCGCCCGGTCGATCGAGGTCCTGTGGATCGGCCAGGCACTGGCCGGCGTGGGCGCCGCCGCCCTGCTGCCCACGACCCTCGCGCTGATCAGCCACGTCGTCCCCGACCCCCGGGAGCGCGGCAAGTTCATCGGGCTGTGGGCGACGTCCCTGCTGTCCGCCCTGGCCCTCGGCCCGATCATCGCCGGGATCGTCCTCGAACACTTCGCCTGGCGGTGGATCTTCCTGCTGGCGATCCCCGTCTCGCTCGTCGCCATGGCCGTCGCGGCCCGGCAGCTGACCGACTCCCGCGCGGCCGGCTCGCGCCGGCTGGACTGGCCCGGCCAGATCACCGCCGCCCTGGCGATCACCGCACTGGTCTACGGGGTCATCGAGGGCGGCGCCGACTCTTTCACGGACGTGCAGGTGCTGGTGGCCCTCTGTGTGGCCGTCGTCGCCGGCGCGGCCTTCGTCCTGGTGGAGCGGCGCAGCGACAGCCCGATGCTGGACCTGAAGCTGTTCCGCAGCGCGGCCTTCAGCGCCACCACCCTGATCGCCATGATCAGCTTCCTGGGGCTGATCGGGTTCTTCTTCGCCCTCAGCCTGTACTTCGGCATGGTCCAGCAGCTCAGCACCCTGGAGGCGGGCGCCCGGCTGGTGACGGTCAGCCTGATGGCCATCCTGGTGGGAGCGCCGGTCGGCCGCCTGATGCACCGGGTGTCGGCACGCGTCCTGATCACCGGCGGCCTGCTCGTCAGCGCGGGCGCCCTGCTGTCCCTGACCACGATCGACGCCGGCACCTCGTACGTCTCCCTGGTGTGGCGGCTGGCCCTGCTGGGCCTCGGCACGGGCCTGGTCATCACGCCCATGACCGCCACCGCGGTCGCCTCCGTGCCGCACCACCTGGCCGGGATGGCCGCCGCAGGGAACAACGCCTTCCGGCAGGTCGGCGGCGCCCTCGGCCCCGCAGTCCTCGGCGCCCTGCTCACCAGCCGGGCCACCGACTCCCTGTCCGGGCACCTCGCCGAGGCGGGCCTGACGGGCCCCCAGCGGCAGAGCGTCGTCGCGGCCGTGGACGAGGACGGGCTCGGCGCGGTCGCACAGATGGACCTGGGCCCGGCCCAGGGGCGTGCCCTGGGGGCGCTGTCCGAGGCGTTCCTCGACGGCCTCCACCTGTGTCTGATCGTGTCCGCGGTCCTGACCCTGGTCGCCGCGGCGGTCGCCGTGACCCTGCTGCGCGGCCCCCGGCGGACGACGACGGTGATCACCGGCACCGGCACCGGCACCGGCACCGGCACGAGCACGGGCGCCGGAGGCGGGCCCGGTGCTGGGTCCGCCGCCGCCCGGACGCCCGCGCAGCGCGCGGACGCCGAGCCCCTTCCGGAACTCGATCCCCGGTAGGGATGAACCCGGGGCTGTGATCCGGCGTCTTACCGGGCGCCCTCCGTGGGGACGGGAAGGGCACCGGTGGGAGGCCCGGGCCCGGGGACACATCCCCGGGCCCGGGCCTCGCTGCTCACCCCCGGCACACCGGCTCGACCCCCGGCAACCGGCACCCCTCCCGGTACGATGACCGTCCGCGAGCCGTGCGCGGCCCGTGCCGGCCCCGAGTGAGAAGAGCGGAAGCAATCCGGTGGCGCCCCGCGCGTTCGACCCCCTCGACCCGCTCGACCTGAAGCTGCTGCAGGCGCTCCAGGTGGACGGCCGCGCGCCGTTCAGCCGGCTGGCGGAGGTGCTCGGGGTCTCGGACCAGACCGTCGCACGGCGCTACCGGCGGCTGCGCACCACGGCGGGCCTGCGCGTGCTCGGCATGACCGACGGGAGCCGGCTCGGCAGGCAGAGCTGGATCGTGCGGCTGCGCTGCACCCCGGACGCGGCGGAACAACTGGCGGACGCGCTGGCCCGGCGCCCCGACACCTCGTACATCGACCTGATCTCGGGCGGCACCGAGGTGATGTGCGCGATGAAACCGCGCTCGGGGCAGGAACGGGACGAACTCCTCTTCGACCGACTGCCGCGCACTCCGCGCGTCATCTCGGTCAGCGCGCACTGCCTGCTGCACTCCTACTACGGAGGTCCGCTCGGCTGGCTCAACAAACTGCGGGCCCTGGACGCCGAGGAGGAGGCCGCGCTGACGCCGCCGCCCGTCGAGGCGGCCGGCGATCCGGTCGTCCTGGACGCGGACGACGAGGCACTGCTGGCCGTGCTCCGGCGCGACGGCAGGACCCCGCTCACCGAACTCGGGACGAGCACCGGGCAGACGGAGTCGGCGGTCAGACGGCGGCTGGACCGGCTGCGCTCCCTGGGGGTCCTCTACTTCGACGTACAGCACGATCACGCGCCCCTGGGGCGCGCCACGGACGCCATGCTCTGGCTCACGGTGGCCCCCTCCGCCCTCGCCGACGTCGGGCGGGCCCTCGCGGGACATCCGGAGGTCGGTTTCGCCTCGGCCGTCACCGGCCAGGCCAACATCGTCGCGGCCGTCCTGTGCCGCGACACCGGCGCGCTGTACAGGTACCTGAGCGAGCGGATCGGGGTTCTGGACGGCGTCCAGGCCGTCGAGACCGTCCTGACCCTGCGCCAGGTCAAACAGCTCACCTACGAACCCGGCCGCTGACCACCGGCCGTCCCTCCCGGGGAACGACCGGGCCCGGCCCCCCTGACGGTGGGGCCGGGCCCGGCGGCGTACGCCCGCGGGTGACGTCCGGGCGGAACCGGAACGGCTACGGACGGAACCGCAGCACCTGCGGGTCGTGGTCGCTGATCTGGTCGGCGAACTCCGCGTTGATGTGCACGCTGTCGTACGTGAAGTCACGGTCCTTGCGGATCGACGGGCTGATCAGGATCTGGTCGAGGACCTGGCTGTTGCCCTGGTAGTCGTAGCTGTACCGCTCGCTCCTCGGCAGGGACCTGACGGCCGACCACAGGGCGCCGTCGGCCTCCAGGAGCTGCGTCGTCCGGGAGAACTCGAAGTCGTTGATGTCGCCGAGCGTGACGACGTCCGAGTTCCGCTGCTTCGCAAGGATGTCCTTGACGAAGGCGTTCACGGCGGCCGCCTGGAGGTGGCGCTGCGTCTCCGAGCTGCGCACCGGCGGCTGGAACTGCGCGTGCAGCCCCTGGTCGCCGCCCTTCGACGCGAAGTGGTTCGCGATCACGAAGACCGTCTCGCCGCGGAAGCTGAACTCGCCCGCGAGCGGCTTGCGGCTGTTCGTCCATGCCTCGTTCGCCGGGTCGATCCGCCCGGGGGAGGCCGTCAGCCGCGCCTTGCCGCGCACCTTCGTGACGCCGACGGCGGTGGTGGCGTCGCCGCCCGCGCGGTCGACGAAGGAGACCCGCGCCGGGTTGTAGAGGAACGCCTGCCGGATGTTGCCGCCCGGCTCGCCGCCGTCGGCGAGGTCCACCGGGTCGATGGACCGCCACTCGTAGGCCGGTCCGCCGGCGGCGACGATCGCGTCGGTCAGCTTCTTCATCGTCAGGTCGGCGGCGACCGTACCGTCGTTCGTCGCGCCGTTGTTGTCCTGGATCTCCTCCAGGGACACGATGTCGGGCGACTGGAGGTGGTCGACGATCGCGGCCGCGTGGTCGGCGAACGTGCCGTCCGTCGGATCGAGGTTCTCGACGTTGTACGTGGCGACCGCGAGCTCCGTGCGCGACTGCCTGCGGGTCGTCTCGCGCTCCAGGCCGCCGGCCTCGACCGTGCCCAGGGTGCGGGCGGTCAGCGTGTAGCCGCCGAACTGGTTGTAGTCGAGAGGGCCCTCGGTGGTGCCCTTCAGGGTGTCCCCGACGTTCGCCTTCGGGAACGGCTGCGTGGCGGTGGGGATCAGCGACTGGATCTGCAGCCGGCCGGTGTTCTGCGAGGTGTACGAGCCGTACACCGTGCCGCCGCGGCGGTTCGGGTTCTCGTGCGGCTTGACCGTCACCCAGAGTTCCGAGTACGGGTCGGTGGCGGTGACCACGCGCGACGAGCCGATCGCGACGTTCATGCCCTCCAGCGACTCGTAGAGGTCGAGGGCGTACTTCTTCGGCCGCAGGGTCAGGCCGTTGACCGAACCGCCCGCCGCCGCGTCGCCCTCGGGCGCGTACGCAGACGGTACGGAACGGCTGTCGATGACGGTGGCCCTGGGCAGGGCGTTGCCGCTCGACACCACCGTCACCGTCGGCCGGGTGATCTCGGTGACCGACTGGTTGCCGGTCGAGGCACCGCCCGGCACGAACTCCGTGACCGTGCCCGAGACGGTGACCGCGTCACCGACGGCGACCTTCGGGGTGGAACTCGTGAAGACGAAGACGCCCTCACTGGTGGCCGGGTCGGCGTCCGCGGACGGGCCCTGGATCCAGAAACCGCGGGACGACCCGTAGGTGCGGACGCCCGTGACGACACCGGCCACATCCGTGACCTGCCGGCCCGCGAGCGGGGAGGTCCGGGTGGAGCCCTGGATGTCGTGGACGGCCACGGCATCCGCGTGGGCGGGCGAGGTGAGAACCACCGGGGAGACCGTGGAACAGACGGCCGCCACGGTGAGCGCGGCTATGCGTGCGGAAGACTTGCTCGGCAACGAAATCCCTCCGGGGACGTGCGTGGGCGCCGGGACGAGGGTGGTATCTACGCGCGTCAATCTCGTGTCTGGTCACGGCACTTGTCAAGGTTTCCTGGCTGAATACTTGTGGCAGGTTCATGAACCGGGCGGCATGGGTCGAAATCCGTCTAGGCTGAGGCTGCGTCTCCCGGGCGGGGCGGCGGGCTGGAGAGTGTGTTCCCGGCCGGCCCCGGAGCGCCGCGTCGTGCGTCCGGACCGGCGCCGCGATGTACGTCCGACTGTTCGTCCTAGGAGAACCAGCCGATGTCAGACAGCTCCCCCCTGCCGCCGGTGCGTCTGCACTCCGAAGCGGAGCTCGCGCGGGACGCGCTCGCCACGCCGCTCCTCTCGCGTGCCGTGCGGCTCGCCCGCTGGGCCGGCCCGGAGACCCGGGTCGGGGCCGGCGGCGAACTCGTCGAGGAACAGCTGGCGGCCGCCGCCGCGGAGCTGGGGCTCGACGGTGTGGACGCCGTCGCCCACGCCGGCGAGGCATGGCGGGTCGCCGTGGACACCGGGCTGGTCGAGGTCCTGGACGAGGAGGCGGGTACGGTCACCACCGGCGCCGACCTCGCCCTCGTCCTCTCCGGAGCACCGCAGGACGTGCTGGGACTGTGGCTCGGCGCCCTGGAGACCGTACTGGCCGACGCGAGCGTGCCCGACCTCGACGACCTCGCGGACGCCATGGACGAGGGCGGCCGGATCGACCTCTCCGCCCTGGACTGGGACCCCGAGGCGGAGGCCGAGTTCCTCGACGGGGTGCTCGGCAACCTCTATCTGCTGACCGCCGGCGCCGACGGGCCGGGCGAGGGGCCGGTGCCGCTGCCCGCCCTCGCCGCGTCGATGATCGTGCCCGACGACATGGGGGAGCCCACCAACGACGTCCTGGAGCAGGTGTCGGAGGCGATGATGCGGCTCGACGACCAGTTCCGGACCCTGGCGCCGATCGGGCTCGTCGATTTTCAGCCCGTCGACGAGGCGCTCATGGCCGACCTCGACGAGGAGCCCGCCGCGTCCGGCGGGGCCCTGGACGACACGGACGTCACCCGGTACGGGATGGTGCGGCTCACCCCGCTCGGCGTGTACGGCATCAGGGCGCGGCTCCTGGAGGCCGGGTTCGCGGCGCCCGCGGTGGGCGACCTCGCGGACAAGGGGGCCGACGTGCTCCTCGACTCCACGTCCACGTTCCCGCCGACGGCCGCGCAGGCGGAGACCGAGCAGTGGCTCGCGCGCCGGGCACCCCTCGACGCGGCGCGGGAGCTGCTCGCGGCCGCCCGGGGGTCCGACGCGGGGGCGCCGTTGCGGCGGCTGCGCTGTCAGCAGGCGCTGTCCCTGGTCGGTACGGAGGCCGCGCCCGCGCTGCACGAGGTGCTCGACGACGCCGAACTGGGCGGGCTCGCGCGGGTCTGGCTCGCCGAGCGGGGGGTGCCGGACGTGCCCGCGCCGTCCGAGGGGATGGTGTTCTGGCTGACCGTCGACACGATCGCCGCGCAGCTTGCGGCGGAGGGCAACTCCGAGGAGTTGCAGGCGCTGGTGGAGGGGCTCGCGGCGCAGCACGGGTCGTTCTTCGACGCGGCGTGGCGGGTGGAGCATCCCGCCACGCCGGACGTGCTGGAGGCGATGGGGCGGCTGCATCCGGACAAGAAGGTGGCGAAGGAGGCGCGGAAGGCTGCGTTCAAGGCGCGGTCGCAGCAGCAGGGGTAGGGGGTTTTCGCCCCCGCCGCCCCTTCCCTTCCCCTCACTGCTCAGGGGCTGCGCCCCCGAACCCCCGGTCAAACGCCGGACGGGCTGATTTTTCAGCCCGTCCGGCGTTTGAGGACAAAGGGGGTCTGGGGCGCAGCCCCAGGGATGGGAAGGTCAGGGTTCGTCCAGGGGGAGGACTCGGACCGGGATGCCCTCCAGGGTGTCCGGGATCGCGTCCTCGGGGCGGAGCTCCTCGCGTGGGACCTTCTGTGTGACGAAGACGACGATGACGTCCTCGCCGGACTCCTCGTCGCGGCCGGTACCGACGCCGTCGACATTGGCCAGCGCCATCAACCGCTCCTCATGGAGACGGCGTGCCTGACGTGCGTCCACTGCGGCTCGCCTCCCAGCGCTCGTGCGGGTCTGGTACCGAGATTATGGCGGGCAACAGTTCGGACGCGAGGGCTGTTGAGCCGTATGGGGTGCGGGTGGGGTGCGGGGGCGCGTTCACGCAAGGGGGGCCGGGAACGTCGGGCGGTGTTCAACCGGTGTTCAGGAAGGAGGGGGACGGTGTGGCCGACAGCCGCGTCCGCCGCCCGCAGCTCGCCACCGTCACAGGAGACAGCATGTCGCTCACCCGCAGGGACTTCGCCAGACGATCCGCGATCACCGGTGCCGGTGTCGCCCTGATCGGCAGCGTCGGCTCACTCGCCACCGCGCCCGGCGCCCTCGCGTCCACGGACACCGAGACCGCGGGGGACGACACCGACCTGCACGACGCCGGCCGGCACGGCGGAGCCGTCGGTTACGGGCCGCTCCTGCCCGACCCGAACGGCATCCTCGCGCTGCCCGCCGGGTTCTCGTACCGCGTCATCACGTACAGCGGCAGGACGAAGCTGGAGTCCGGCGAGTTCACGCCCTCCAACCACGACGGCACGGCCACCTTCGACGGCCCGCGCGGCACGACCCTCCTCGTCAACAACCACGAGCTGAAGGGCCCGCGCGCCAACTGGAAGCACCCGGTGCCGCTGGCCGAAGGTCTCGTCTACGACCCGGCCGCGTCCGGCGGGTGCACGGTCGTCGAGGTGCGTCCCGGCGGCGCGGTCGCCGAGTGGGTCGGCATCGCGGGCACCTCCACCAACTGCGCGGGCGGCAGCACCCCGTGGGGCACCTGGCTCACCTGCGAGGAGAATTCCGACCGCGCCGGCGAGAACGGCATGACCAAGGACCACGGCTACGTCTTCGAGGTCGACCCGGCCGACCGCCGCGCCAACCGCGACCCCAAGCCGCTGAAGTTCTTCGGCCGGTACGACCACGAGGCCGTCGTCATCGACCCCAAGCGCGGCCACGCCTACCTCACCGAGGACGACTCCGAGCCCAACGGCCTGTTCTTCCGCTGGAAGCCCCCGCACGGCTTCACCCACGGCCGCGGGAAGTTCCGTACCCTCGCCGACGACGCGGGCGTGCTCCAGGCGCCCAAGTGCTACGACTCCGGCGGCCGTTACGTCGACGATCTGTCCCGCGCCACGAAGATCGGCACCGTGTACGGGGTCGACTGGGTCGACGTGCCCGACCGGGACGGGAAGACCGTTCCCGTGCGCGAGCAGTTCGACCTCGGTGAGGTCACCCGTGCGCGCAAGCTCGAAGGCATGTGGTGGGGTGACGGCGGCGCGTACATCGTGTCCTCGTACGCCCGTGACGAGAGCCCTGTCCAGCATGACGGGCAGGTCTGGTTCTACGACCCCAAGCGGCGCACGCTGACCCTGAAGGTCCTGCTGGGGGTGAACCCCGACCCGTCGGTGGACGGCGCCTTCGACGGGCCGGACAACATCACCGTCTCGCCGTACGGCGGTCTGGTGATCGCCGAGGACGGCGAAGGTGTCTCCCATCTCTTCGGTGCGACGGAGAGCGGGCGGACCTATCCCATCGCCCGCAACGACCTGAACATCGGCACCGAGGAGGAGCCCGAGTTCAGCGAGTTCACCGGCGTCACCTTCTCGCCCGACGGAAAGACCCTGTACGCCAACATTCAGGAGCCGGGCATCATGGTCGCCGTCAAGGGGCCCTGGAAGCGGCAGAAGCGGCGCTGACACACGTTCACCGCAAGCGTGAAGTGTTGAGCGAAGTGGGGATTTAATCGTTCGCCCGGCCCGTGGCACGCCTCCTACAGTGGACAACGTCCAGGTGCGAGGGCAGGACCTACTTCCACTCATAATGGGGCGGCCGCGGGTTCGAGTCCCGCCACCGGTACCACATGCCGGTGTAGCTCAGGGGCTAGAGCACCTACGTCGGTTCCGCCGGCCTTGAACTCTGGACACCCACAATTCAATGCACCTCCCGGTGCGATGGCTGCGGCTACTTCTCTCTCAAAGAATCCACGCCGCAGCCGACTTGATCTCGGGAGGCGCAGCAGATGGTGTGTGCCCGGTGCGCAGGCAGCGGTTACTTCATGGGATCAGAGGGTTGCGGGTTCAAGTCCCGTCATCGGCTTCGGGCCGGTGTAGCTCAATTCGGTAGAGCATCCGAACAGGTCCGCCGCCGACCCCTGAACTCGGGCACGCTCCATTTGCTGCGCCTCCCTCCGAAACATTCGAGAATTCGGGGGAATTCATCATGGCGCGGTTCAACACCAAGGCGGCGAAGGCCAGGGGTACTTCGCGTGTCGCCTCCACGGGGCGTGTGCTGCGGACCCACGAGGGCGGGCGGGGCGTCGAGCGGGATCCGCGTTCCGAGCTCTTTCTGCTGTCCATCGCCAACTTCGTCGCGCAGAAGACCTTCTACGAGGACGGCGAGGCGCGCGACGACCGGTTCGCCGCGCTCGTACGGCAGCTCGCCGTCACCGATCCGTCGTGGACCGCGGCCCTGCTCGGCTGGCTGCGCGGCGAGGGCAACCTGCGGACCGCGTCGATCGTCGGCGCCGCCGAGTACGTCAAGGCGCGCCTCGACGCGGGGGTCACGGACGGGCCGGCGAACCGGCAGGTCGTCGCCTCCGTGCTGCGGCGTCCCGACGAGCCCGGTGAACTGCTCGCCTACTGGACCTCGCGGTACGGCCGCGCCCTGCCCAAGCCGGTGAAGCGCGGTGTCGCCGATGCCGTGCGGCGCCTCTACGGCGCCAAGGCGTTGCTGAAGTACGACACGGGGTCCAAGGGCTACCGCTTCGGTGACGTCCTCAACCTCGTGCACGCGGCGCCGGATCCGGACAAGCCGTGGCAGGGTGAGCTGTTCCGGTACGCCCTCGACCGCCGGCACAACCCGGACACCGCTGTGCCGCCCGCGGCCGACCGGGTGCTCACCGCGCACCGCGAGCTGATGGCGGTGCCGGTGGCGGAGCGGCGTGCGATCGTGACGTCCGAGGGGGGCGCCGGGCGGCTCGCGGCGGCCGGGATGACCTGGGAGGCGCTGGCCGGGTGGCTCCAGGGGCCGATGGACGCGGCGGCCTGGGAGGCGGTGATTCCCTCGATGGGGGCGATGGCTCTCGTCAGGAACCTGCGCAATTTCGACGAGGCCGGGGTCTCGGACGAGGTGGCCTCGCGGGTCGCGGAGAAGATCAGTGATCCGGCGGAGGTCGCGCGGTCGCGGCAGTTTCCGTTCCGGTACCTCGCCGCGTATCAGCACGCGCCGTCGCTGCGGTGGGCGTATCCGCTGGAGCGGGCGCTCGGTCATTCGTTGGCCAACGTGCCGGTTCTGGGCGGGCGGACGCTCGTCCTCGTCGACCGGTCCGGTTCGATGTTCTTCTCCCGGCTGTCCGACCGGTCGGCGCTCACGTGGGCCGACGCGGCGGCCGTCTTCGGTACGGCGATCGCGTTGCGGGCGGCCGACGCGGATCTCGTCGAGTTCGGCAGTGGCAGTGACGTGGTGTCGTTCCGGCGGGGCGAGTCGGTGTTGAAGGTGCTGGAGCGGTTCGGGGACCTCGGGGGGACCAACACGAGTGAGGCTGTGCGCCGGCACTACAAGAAGCACGACCGTGTGCTGATCGTCACGGACGAGCAGGCCGGGTACAGCGGTCACGGGGATCCGGCCTCGCAGGTTCCTGCGGACGTGCCGGTGTACACCTGGAACCTCGCCGGGTACCGGGCGGGGCATGCGCCGTCGGGGGGTCGGAACCGGCATACGTTCGGGGGGCTCTCGGATGCGGCCTTTCGGATGGTTCCGTTGCTTGAGGGGGCTCGGGATGCGGAGTGGCCCTGGGTGGGGTGACCCGCGCCGGTCGGCCGGTGGGGGTGGGCGGGGCAGTGCCGGTATGTCTGCCCGTCGCCTTCCGTGCGTACGGCTCTCTGCCGGGACATGTGCTCGTATCTTGCGGGAGCCGTACGCGACGGGCATGACATACCGGCACGGCCCCGCCCCCGGTGCACACCGGATCGGATCGCCGTGGGTGTCTACCGGGACGGCCCCGCCACCGGTGCGTTTGCGGCCGCGGGCGGGGCCGGCGTGGTGGGGGCTTTCAGAGGGCTTGGGCTGAGGGTTTCACCATTCCTCGGACTGTGCGGGACTTGACGAAGTTGCCCAGGGCCGTCATTTCCCACTCGCCGGAGAACTGCTTGATGAGCTTGGCCATCATCACGCCGGTCTGGGGCTCCGCGCTCGTGAGGTCGAAGCGGACCAGCTCTTCGCCCGTGGCGGCGTCCAGGAGGCGGCAGTAGGCTTTGGCGACCTCGGTGAACTTCTGGCCGGAGAAGCTGTTCACCGTGAAGACCAGGCCGGTGACCTCCTGGGGGAGGCGGCCCAGGTCCACGACGATCACCTCGTCGTCGCCGCCGCCCTCGCCGGTGAGGTTGTCGCCCGAGTGCTTGATCGCGCCGTTCACGATGGAGAGCTTGCCGAAGTAGCAGCTGTCGATGTGGTTGCGCTGCGGCCCGTAGGCGATGACGGACGCGTCCAGGTCGATGTCCTTGCCGCGGTACGCCGGCTCCCAGCCCAGGCCCATCTTCACCTGGGAGAGGAAGGGGCGGCCGCCCTTGGTCAGGGACACGGTCTGGTTCTTCTGGAGGTTCACCCGGCCTTTGTCGAGGTTGATCTTGCCCGAGGGCGGGGGAGTGGGGGGTGCCGCCTGGGGTGTCGGAGGCGCCGCGGGGGTGAGCGGGGCCGTGGGGGCGGCGGGGGGCGCCGCCGGGGGTGCGGGGGTGGTCAGGGGGGCCGGCGGCGGGGGTGTGGGCTCTTCCACCGTCACGCCGAAGTCCGTGGCGATGCCCGCCAGGCCGTTCGAGTAGCCCTGGCCCACGGCTCGGGCCTTCCAGGCGCCGTTGCGCAGGTACACCTCGACGATGACCAGGGCCGTCTCCGCGTTGAGCTGGGGCGGGGTGAAGGAGGCCAGGACCGAGCCGTCGTTCGCGTCACGGATCGTGGCCGTCGGTTCGATGCCCTGGAACGTCTGGCCCGCGGCGTCCGGGCTCGCGGTGACGACGATCTTCTCGATGCCCGGGGGCACGGCGGTCGTGTCGACCGTGATCGAGTCCGGGGTGCTGCCGCCGCCGGAGCGGTACGTCACGCCCGGGCCGGACGGCTGGTTGTAGAAGATGAAGTCGTCGTCGGAGCGCACCTTGCCGTCGGCGGTGAGCAGCAGGCCCGAAACGTCGAGCCGCACCGGGGCGGCGACGTCCACCGTCACGCGGGTGACGGGGAGAGGGATGTTCGAGCCGGGGGTCATAGCTGTCATGCCGGGTGAACGAGCGGGCTCGTTTTACCGTTCCCTTAACTTTCAGATGGTGCTCCGCGGGTTGCGGGAGCACCACCGCGCCCTGGGATTTCTTCCAGGGCGCGGAGGGAGGGGGAGGGGGAGGGGGTTACGGGGTCACGATGATCTTGCGGCCGACTCCTGAGGCGAACTGGGTCAGTGCCTGGGGGTACTGGTCCAGGGGGAGGCGGTCCGAGATGAAGACGTCCGGGTCCAGGACTCCCGTCGCGAAGAGTTCCGCCGCCCGTTCGAAGCTGTGCAGGACAGCCATCGAGCCGGTGATGGTGATCTCCTGGTTGTAGATGCGGTACGGGTCGATGGAGACCCGGGTGGCGTAGTCGGCCACCCCGAACTGCAGGAAGGTGCCGGCCTTGGCGACCCGCTCCAGGCCGTCCTGGATCGCCGCCGCGTTGCCCGTGGCGTCCACCACCAGGTCCCAGCCCTGCGGGCGCTCCAGCTCGTCGGCGCTCGTCGCGGACGCGGACACACCGAGCTTCTGGGCGGTCGTCAGGCGCTGCGGGTTGATGTCCACCATGTCCACGCTCGCCGCGCCGGTCCGCTTCGCCAGCTCCAGCATCATGAGGCCCATCGTGCCCGAGCCGTAGATGAGGACATGGGCGCCGAGGCGGGAGTTCAGGACGTCGTAGCCGCGGACCGCGCAGGAGAGCGGTTCGATCAGGGCCGCGTCCTGGGTGCGTACGTGTTCGGGGAGCTTGACGCAGTTCGCCACCGGCGCGACCGCGTACTGGGCGGCGCCGCCCGCGGTGGTCACGCCGATCGCGGCCCAGCGCTCGCACAGGTTGTTGTGTCCCGTACGGCAGTAACGGCACTCGTAGCAGTACAGGGACGGGTCCACCGCCACCTGGTCGCCGACCGACAGCTCCGTGACCTGCCGCCCCACTCCGACGACCTCGCCGGCGAACTCGTGGCCGGGGACGATCGGCAGCTTGGGCGCGAACTCGCCCTGGAGGATGTGCAGGTCCGTGCCGCACAGCCCGCAGGCCGCGACCTCCACGACGACCTCGCGGGGTCCTGGCGTCGGGTCCGGGACCTCGGCGACGACGGCCTTGCCCACGGACTCGATGACGGCGGCTTTCACTTGACTGCTCCAAGCGACAGGCCCTGGACCAGTTTGTCCTGGGCGGCGAACCCCGCGGCGAGCACCGGCAGGGAGATGACGAGCGACGCGGCGCACACCTTCGCCAGGAACAGGCCCTGGCTGGTGATGAAGCCGGTGAGGAAGACCGGGGCGGTCTCCGCCACCACGCCCGTCAGCACGCGGGCGAACAGCAGCTCGTTCCAGCTGAAGATGAAACAGATGAGGGCGGTGGCGGCGATGCCGGGGAGGGCGATGGGGGCCACGACGCGGGTGAGGATCGTCGGCAGTTTCGCGCCGTCTATCTGGGCCGCCTCGATGATCGCCACCGGGACCTCGGCGAGGAAGGACTGCATCATCCACACCGCGATCGGCAGGTTCATCGAGGTGTAGAGGATGACCAGGAGCCAGATGTTGTCCAGCATGCCGGTGTTCTTCGCGAAGAGGTAGATCGGCAGGAGGCCCGCCACCACCGGCAGCATCTTCGTGGAGAGGAAGAAGAAGAGGACGTCGGTCCATTTCTTCACCGGGCGGATGGAGAGCGCGTAGGCCGCGGGCAGGGCCAGGAGGAGGACCAGGAGCGTCGACGCCAGTGACGCCACGGTGGAGTTGATCAGGGACGGCCAGGGGCTCGCGCCGCCGCCCGAACCGAAGAACTCGCGGTAGCCGTCCAGGGTGAGGGCGGCCCCGAAGGACGGCGGGTTGGTCGCCGCGTCCTCCTCGGAGTGGAAGGACGTCAGGGCCATCCAGGCGATGGGCAGGAAGAAGACGATGCCGGCCAGCCAGGCGACCAGGCCGAGGCCCCTTCCTCTGGGGCGCCGGGGGCCGGGTGCGGTGGGCTGGGTGCTGCTGAGGTCTGCACGTACGGCGGTGGCACTCATGCGCGGGACACCTCCTCGCGGAACAGGGACGAGACCACGCGCAGTGCGAAGGTCGCGATGATGATCGAGCCGATGACGACCAGGACGCCGGCCGCGGAGGCGAGGCCGTTCTCGTGGGCCTGGTAGAAGCTCTGGTAGACGGTGTAGGGCAGGTTCGCGGTGCCGAGGCCGCCGGACGTGATCGTGAAGACCGCGTCGAAGTTCTGCACGATGTAGATCGAGCCGAGCAGGGCGCCCAGTTCGAGGTAGCGGCGCAGGTGGGGGAGGGTGAGGTAGCGGAAGATCTGCCAGCCGCTCGCGCCGTCGACCTTCGCCGCCTCGATCTGCTGGTGGTCCCGGCTCTGCAGGCCCGCCAGCAGGATCAGCATCATGAAGGGCGTCCACTGCCAGATGAGCGACATCTCCACGGCGAGGAGCGGAGTGTTGCTGATCCAGTCCGGTTCCGGTCCGCCCACGTAGTGCAGCAGGCCGTTGAGCAGGCCGTACTCGGGGTTGTAGAGCACGTGCTTCCAGAGCAGGGCCGCCGCCACGGGGACCACGAGGAAGGGCGCGATCAGGAGGGTGCGGACCAGGCCGCGGCCCCGGAACTTGCGGTCCAGGAGGAGGGCCAGGCCGAGCCCGAGTATCAGGCTGGCCAGGACGACGGTGACGGTGAGCAGGATGGTCGTCCAGACCGACTTGCGCAGGGCCTCGTCGGTGAGGACCTCGGCGTAGTTGCCGAAGCCAGTGAAGCTGCGGGCGTCCGGGTAGAGCGAGTTCCAGTCGAAGAAGGAGATCACCAGCGTGGCCACGAACGGCAGCTGGGTCACGGCGACCATGAAGATCAGGGCGGGCAGGAGCGGGGCCCTGGTCGCCCAGGCGCGCAGGCGGTCGGAGGGCGGCTTCTGCTCTGTGCGGACGGGTGGTGCTGCCACGGGGGCTGTCGTTGTCGCGGTCATCGTCCCTCGTACTCCTCGGCGATCTCCTCGGCCAGCTTCTGGGACTTCTTCAGGGCCGACTCGACGGACTGGCGTCCGGCGATGGCCGCGCTGATCTCCTGGGAGACCTTGGTGCCGAGGTCGGTGAACTCGGGGATGCCGACGAACTGGATGCCGGGCGCGGGCCGCGGCTGTACGCCGGGATCGGTGGGCCGGGCGCCCTCGATGGCCTTCTTGGTCATCTCCTGGAAGGCGCCGGCCTCCTTGCGGTAGTCGGCGTTCGTGTACGTCGAGGCGCGCTTGCCTGCCGGGACGTTGGACCAGCCGATCTCGTCGCCCACCAGCTGCTCGTACTCCTTGCTGGACGCCCAGGAGACGAACTTCCACGCCTTGTCGGGGTTGCGGGACGCGTCCTGGATGCCCCAGGCCCAGGTGTAGAGCCAGCCGGAGGACTCCGTCTTCTCGACCGGTGCCGGCACGTAGCCGATCTTGCCCTTGACCGGGGACTTCGCCGACTCCAGGGAGCCGGCCGCGGACGTGGCGTCGTACCACATGGCGACCTTGCCCTGGGTCAGGTTGTTCAGGCACTCGGCGAAGCCGGACTGGGCCGCGCCGGACTCGCCGTGTTCACGGACGAGGTCCACGTAGAACTTGGTCGCCTTCTCGAACTCGGGGGAGTCGAGCTGCGCCTTCCAGTCCTTGTCGAACCAGGTGCCGCCGAAGGTGTTCACGACCGTGGTCAGCGGGGCCATGATCTCGCCCCAGCCGGGCAGGCCGCGCAGACAGATGCCCTTCATGCCGGACTCGGCGCCGTCCACCTCGGCCGCGAGGTCGGCGACCTGAGTCCAGGTCGGGCGCTCGGGCATGGTGAGGCCCTTCGCCTCGAACACGTCCTTGCGGTACATCAGGAAGGACGACTCGCCGTAGAAGGGCTGCCCGTAGAGCTTGCCGTCCTCCGCGGTGAGGGACTGGCGCATCGGCTTGAGGACGTCCTGCTCGTCGTACTCCGGGTCCTTCGCGACGTAGGAGTCCATCTCCTGCAGCCAGTCGTTCTTGGCGTAGATCGGGATCTCGTAGTTGGACAGGGTGGCGACGTCGTACTGGCCCGCCTGGTTGGCGAAGTCCTGACTGATCTTGTCGCGGACGTCGTTCTCCGGCAGGACGGTGAAGTTCACCTTGATGCCGGTCTCCTTGGTGAAGTGGGCGGCGGTGAGCTTCTGCAACTCCATCATCTGCGGGTTGTTGACCATCAGGACGTTGATGGAGTTGCCACCGGAGCCCGCTCCGCCTGCTCCGGCCCAGCAACCGGAGAGCAGCGGGGCGAGCAGCGTCCCTGCGGCGGCCGCGGCGAACATCGCGCGCGGCCTCCGTCGGCTCTGGGTTCGCATGGATCACTCCTGGATGTTTCAGTACATAAGGGATGGCGTGGGGGAGTGCGGTGCTTCTGTGGTGTGTCGGTGGGGATGTCGGACTCTTGCCGACCTCTGGCGGGGGCCCGGTGGGCTGCTCGTCAGACTCGGATGACCTGGGGCCCCTGCATCGAGTAGCGGTGGGCCTCGGAGGCGGGAAGGAAGGTGCTGGTGACGATGGCCTCCAAGGCGCTGATCTCCGCGAACCGGCAGAAGCTGACGGCGCCGAACTTGGTGTGCACGCCCGCGAACACCGTGCGCCGGGCGGCCCGGATCGCCTGGGACTTGACCTCGCTGACGGCGGGGTCGGGGGTGGTGAGGCCGTGTTCGCGGGAGATGCCGTTGGCGCCGATGAACGCCAGGTCGATGACGAAGCCCGCGAGCATCTTCGTCGTCCAGTGGTCGACGGTCGCCAGGGTGCCGGGCCTGACCCGGCCGCCCAGCAGCAGCACCGTCTTGTTGTCGGCCTCGGCGAGCGCGCCCGCGGTGGCCAGGGACGCGGTGACCACGGTCAGCGGCCGGTCCCGGGGCAGTGACTCGGCGATGAGCTGGGGGGTGAAGCCCTCGTCGACGAAGACCGTCTCCGCGTCGCCGAGCAGCTCGGCCGCGGCGGCCGCGATCCGGCGCTTCTCGGGTACGTGGCTGGTGGCGCGGAAGGCGAGCGTCGTCTCGAAGCCGGCGCTCTCCACGGGATAGGCGCCGCCGTGCGTGCGGCGGACGAGGCCGTGGTCCTCCAGTGCGCGCAGGTCACGGCGCACGGTCTCCCTGGCGACGCCCAGCTCGGCCGCCAGCGCGTTCACGTCGACGGCACCGGTGCGCCGGGCGGTCTTCACGATCTCCCGCTGTCTTTCTTCCGCGCTCATGCCCGACACCCGCTTCCGCTCCCTTGCGTACTGCCCGTTCGGGCCCGGTCGGACCCATGGGGGAAGTTCTACAGCGGGTACGCGCCACTGACCAGGTCTGTTGCGGGTCCGATGGCGCCCGTATGTGCCCGTTCGACGCGACCGGTGCCCGCGTCGGACCTGCGGCGGAGCGTAATTCGGGCAGTGCGCATGCCCGAACGGCGGGGCGGACGGGCCCGTTCGGTGCCCGTCCGCCCGCAGGGGTGGTCCGTGTGAGGTGGCCGGAAGTGTCGGCGGGGGCCGGCGGGGCCGGCCGGGAGCGTCAGTGGGGCCAGACCGGCGGGTGGGTCACGAACGGGCCGCCCAGGCAGGCGTGGTCCGGATTGTCCGGGTCCAGCTCGCCCTGCTCGGCGATCAGCTTGTCCGCGTACTGCTCGGAGTCGTCCTGCGGCTCGTAGCCGAGTGCGCGGGCGGTCGAGAGGTCCCACCACAGGCGGGTGTTGGCGGAGGAGCCGTAGACGACGCTGTGCCCGACGTGTTCGGCGGTCAGGGCCGCGTGGAAGAGGCGGGCGCCGTCGCCGGGGCTCATCCAGACCGACAGCATGCGCACGCTGGTCGGCTCCAGGAAGCAGGAGCCGATGCGGACGGAGACGGTCTCCAGGCCGTGTTTGTCCCAGTAGAACTGCGCCAGGTCCTCGCCGAACGACTTCGAGAGGCCGTAGAAGGTGTCGGGGCGGCGCGGGGTGTCGATGGGGATGAGCGCGTCCGGTGTGTGGGGCACCTCGCCCCGGGGACGCGGGGTGAAGCCGACCGCGTGGTTGGAGGAGGCGAAGACGACACGTCCGACGCCCTCCTCGCGGGCGGCCTCGTACAGGTGGTACGTGCCCTCGATGTTCGCCTTCAGGATCTTCTCGAAGGTGGACTCCAGGGAGATGCCCGCGAGGTGGATGATCGCGTCCACGCCCCGGACGGCCTCGCGCAGGGCATCCTTGTCGGCGAGGTCCGCGGTGATCGCGTCCGGTTCGCCCTCGATGGGCCGCATGTCGAGGAGGCGCAGCTCGTAGCCGTAGGCGGGCAGCAGCCCGCGCATCAGGGTGCCCAGACCGCCTGCGGCGCCGGTGAGCAGAACGGTGCGGGGAGCGGGCATCCTCGGGTCTCCTAGGGTCAGCAACCGTATGCGCGTGCGTCATCATGTACGGCATTCACATCCGTGGAAACGCTAAGGATCGTCCGCCGCTCGCGTCAAGTGTCGCGCGCGGTGCCGGAATTCGCTGCCCCGATGCCTTGTTTCCGGTTTTTTATTGCTCCGGGAATGCGGGTTTGCCCGCTTGACCACCCCCGAGAGCGCGCTTTAGCGTGGGCGCGTTCAGAGATATAGACGCGCATCAGAAACGTGCACG
This sequence comes from Streptomyces sp. NPDC002701, assembly GCF_042889045.1. Classification (NCBI taxonomy): domain Bacteria; kingdom Bacillati; phylum Actinomycetota; class Actinomycetes; order Kitasatosporales; family Streptomycetaceae; genus Streptomyces; species Streptomyces sp. NPDC002701. Next base: position 118,452 of record NZ_JBIAQL010000008.1, on the reverse strand, counting down.
GATGGCGTGTACGTACATGCTCTAGGGAGAGCCCGTGTCGTCAGCCCCCCTCGTCGCTCGGCTCGGTGTCCCGAGCGGGCCGCTGTTCTTCCCCGTCACGGCGTACGACCATGACGGCGCCGTCGATGTGGACGTGTACCGCGAGCACGTCCGGCGGGGCGTCGAGGCCGGTGCCGCCGCCGTCTTCGCCTGCTGCGGCACCGGGGAGTTCCACGCGCTCACGCCCGAGGAGTTCCAGGACTGCGTACGGGCGGCCGTCGAGGAGACCGCGGGCCGCGTACCCGTCGTCGCCGGGGCGGGCTACGGGACCGCGCTCGCCGTGCGCTACGCGCGGCTCGCCGAGGAGGCCGGCGCGGACGGCCTGCTCGCCATGCCGCCGTACCTCGTGGTCGCCGGGCAGCGGGGACTGCTGCGGCACTACACGGAACTGGCCGCCGCCACCTCGCTCGACATCGTCGTGTACCAGCGGGACAACGCCGTGTTCACCCCGCAGACCGTGGTGGAGCTGGCCCGCACCGAGGGGGTCATCGGCTTCAAGGACGGCACCGGCGACCTCGACCTCATGCAGCGCATCGTCAGCGCCGTACGGTCCGAGGCGCCGGGCGACTTCCTGTACTTCAACGGGCTGCCGACCGCCGAACTCACCGGCCTCGCCTACCGCGGCATCGGCGTCACGCTCTACTCGTCCGCCGTCTTCTGCTTCGCGCCCGAGATCGCGCTCGCCTTCCACCGGGCCCTGCGCTCCGGCGACGACGCGGTCGTGAACCGGCTGCTCGACGGCTTCTACCGGCCGCTCGTCGAACTGCGCGCCCAGGGCCGCGGGTACGCCGTCTCGCTGGTCAAGGCGGGCGTGCGGCTGCGCGGGCTCGACGTGGGCGAGGTGCGGCCACCGCTGCACGAGCCGGCCGAGGAACACGTCAAGCAGCTCGCCCGGCTGATCGAGCGCGGCCACGCGCTGATCGAGGAGGACAAGTGAGGGCGTCGGCGTTCGTCTATCCGTGGGACGTCAACGGCGATCCCGAGGCGGCCGCGCGCGTCGCCGGGCTCGGGGTGCGGCAGGTGACGCTCGCGTCCGCGTACCACTCGACACGTGCGCTGACCCCCCGCCACCCCCGGCACCGCGTCGTCACCGCCTCGCACGCGGCCGTGCTCTACCCGGCGGACAGCGGGCGCTGGCAGGGGCGCAGGCTGCGGCCGTACGCCGCCGGGGACTGGGCGCCGGGTGACGCGTACGGGGAGGCCGCCGACGCGCTCGCGGGGGCCGGACTCGACGTGCACACCTGGGTGGTCCTCGCGCACAACTCCCGGCTGGGCGAGGAGTTCCCGGACACCTCCGTGGTCAACGCCTACGGGGACCGCTATCCGTGGGCGCCCTGCGTCGCGCAGCCCGAGACGCGCGCGTACCTGACCGACCTGGCCGTCGAGGCGGCACTGCGGCCGGGGGCGGCCGGTACGGAACTGGAGTCCCTCGGCTGGTACGGGTTCCCGCACCTGCACGCCCACGACAAGACCGCGGGCGTGGCGCTCGGGGACGCCGGGACGTACCTGATGTCGCTGTGCTTCTGTCCCGCGTGCCGCGACGGGTGCACGGACCTGGGGCTCGACGCCGACGCGTCGGCGGCCTCGGTGCGGCGCGCGCTGGAGCCCGTGTGGCGCGGCGAGACCCCCGCCGGGGGCTGGGAGGTGGTGGAGAAGCTGCTGGGCGCCGAGCTCGCGACGGCCACCCGCGCGTGGCGTGACTCCGTCGCCCGCTCGCTCCAGACGGAGGTCGTCGGCGCGGTCCGCGCGGCGGCCCCGGAGGGCTTCCGGATCCTGCTGCACGCGGACCCCGACTCCTACCACGTGGGCGCGAACGCAGGGGTCGACCCGCGGCATGTCCTGACGGTCGCCGACGGCGTGGTCGTGCCGTGCACCGGAGGGGCCGGGCTGCTGACGCCCTTCGCCGAGCACGCCGTCGCGGGGAACGTTCTGGCGGCCAACTTCACCGTGGTGCGCGGGATGGGCGGCAGCCCCGAGACCCTCTTCGAGGACGTGACGCGCGCGACGGGACTCGGCGCCACCGAAGTACGGCTCTACCACGCGGGCCTGGCGTCCGAGGAGGACCTCGCCCTCGTGGCCCGGGCGCTGGCGCGGCTGGGCTGAGGCCGGGAGGGGCTGGGGCGCGGCCCCGACCCCACCGAGCAACGGCTTGACGTTGCGATCGCGAAGTTTTCTAGGGCACGGTGATCACGAGCTTGCCCCGGGGGTGGCCCTTCTCCAGGTGGCGGACGGCCTGCGCGGTCTCGGCGAGAGGGTAGGTGCGGTCCACAGGCACGGTGAGGCTGCCCTTCTCGACGAGCTCCTTCAGGGTCAGGAGGTCCTCGCGGCGGGCGACGGAGACGAGGTTGCGGAGGTTCTGGCCGACCAGCGGTGACAGCAGGACCGCCCGGAGACCGCGGCTCAGACCTCCGAGGAAGGCCGTGCCGCCCTCGCCGCCGACGATCACCAGGGTGCCGCGCGGGGTCAGGGCGCGGCGCAGGACGGGCAGGGGCCGCTGGCCCGCGTTGTCGACGATGACGTCGTACCGGCGCGGGCCGTCGGTGATGTCCTCGCGGGTGTAGTCGAGGACGTGCGTGGCGCCCAGGGAGCCTACGAAGTCCGCGCCGCCCGGGCCGCAGACGCCGGTCACCTCGGCGCCGTACACGGCGGCGAGCTGCACGGCGTAGCAGCCGACACCGCCGGAGGCGCCGATGACGAGGACCCGTTGACCCGGCCGCGGACGGGCCGGGCCGCTCAGGGCCTGGAGGGCGGTCATGCCGGACACCGGGAGCGCGGCGGCCTGTTCGAAGGTCAGGTCGACGGGTTTGAGGGCGACCTTCGCGGCCTTGGCGCACGCGTATTCGGCGAACGAGCCCTCGCAGTTCCCGAAGACCTCGTCGCCCGGCTCGAAGCCGGTCACCTTCGCGCCGACGGCCGCCACGCGTCCGGCGCCGTCCCAGCCCCGCACGGGGTTCCTCGGCCTGCGGATCCCGAGGACGGCGCGCGCCACCAGGGGCCGGCCCGTCATGAGGTGCCACACCTCGGGGCCCAGACCGGCCGCGCGGATCTCGACCAGTACCTCGTCGTCGCGCGGTACGGGCCGGTCGATGTCCCGCAGTCGCAGAAGGTCCGCTGATCCGTAGGCATCCTGGACGATCGCCTTCATGGCCTGGCTCCCCCTCGGGTTCCCGACACCGGGCATCCCGGCTGCCCCGAGCATCCCGGCGGCGCGGACGTCTGACCAGCTTCCTGAGCACGGTCCTGGCCGCGGGAACGATGAGTTTCCGTACGGCCGACGGTCTACCCCCCGACGATCCCGTGACGAGAGGAACCGAGCATGAGTGACGGCGGGACCACCCCCACCACCCTCGACCTGGGGCCGCAGGCCCTGATCGTGGCACGTGTCGCGGACGGGGTGCGCGAGGACCAGCTGGAGGCCGCGACCCCGTGTCCGCAGTACGCGGTACGCCATCTGATCGGGCACCTGGTCGGTCTCGCGGAGGCGTTCCGGGACGCCGGCCGCAAGGAGCTCGGGGCCTCGACGGACAGCGCCCCCACGTCCCGGCTGCCGGACCTGACCCCCGGCTGGCGTGCCGCGCTGCCCAGGACGCTCGTCGAGCTGGCCGAGGCGTGGCGTGATCCGGCCGCGTGGACGGGGGAGACCCGGGCGGGCGGTGTGGACCTGCCGGGCGAGGTGGCCGGCGTCGTCGCCGCCGACGAACTGGTCGTGCACGGCTGGGATCTGGCCCGGGCGACGGGACAGGAGTACACCGCCGACGAGGCGGCCCTGCGGGCGGCGTACGAGATGCTGGCCTCGTCCGTCGACGACCCGGCACGCGGCAGCATCTTCGGCCCGGTGGTGCCGGTGCCGCAGGACGCGCCCCTGCTGGACCGGGTGATCGGGCTGAGCGGACGGGACCCGCGATGGGGGAGCGCCGGGCCTCGCTGAGGGACTCGGGGCCAACGGCCTGCTGACGGCCCGCTGACGGCCCGCCGGGCTCCGGCGGGCCGTTCTCCGTGCCCCGGTGACGGGACCGCATCGCGAAGGCGAACAGGTCTGTCCTCGGAGCGCGAAGGTGACGTCAGCAACGTCCGGGCCGCGGGCCGCCGGACGGCGACGGCAACTTCTTTCGTCGGAAGCATTGACGAAACACAGAGGCACTCCTAGCTTCGTCGCGTCGTACTTCGTACGTCATATATGAGACGCGATACGCGAGATCAGATACGCGAGCCCTCGATCCCTGCGGGCCGCGTACCACCGAGAGGCGAGCATGACCTCTGTGCCCACGCCGATCCCCTCCCGCACGCAGTTCGTGCTGGAAGGGATCAAACACCGCATCCTCACCGGGCAGCTGACCCCAGGACAGGCCCTGGTCGAGACCGAACTCGCCGCACAGTTCGGGGTGTCCAAGACCCCGGTGCGCGAGGCGCTCAAGACCCTGGCCGGCACCGGGCTCGTCGTGATGAACCAGTACAAGGGCGTCACGGTGCGCATGGTGGACGCGGACATGGCGCGCGAGGTGTACGACGTGCGGCTGCTCCTCGAACCGGAGGCGCTGCGGCGCTCGGTGCGGCGCGGCTCCTCCCTCGACACGGCGCGCGAGGCGCTCGAACGCGCCGACGCCGCCACCGACACCGCCCAACGGTCCCTCGCCAACCGCGAGTTCCACCGCTCCCTGTACCTCCGCTGCGGCAACCCGCTGCTCGGCCGGATGCTCGACGAGGTCCGCGACCAGGCCGCCCTGGTCTCCGCGGTCGCCTGGGCCGCCAACCCGTCCTGGGAGCGCGAGGCGACCGAGCACCGGGAGATCCTGCGGCTCGCCCTCGACGGGGACGCGGACGGCGCGGCCCGCGCCCTGCACTCGCACATCGCCTCGTTCGTGCAACGGGCCTTCCCCGGGGCCCAGGGAGAGGGTGAGCAGGAATGACCACGACCACGCCCGCGTTCGAGGCGCAGCGGACGGCCCTCGCCGACGTGGTGGCCATCCCCGTGACCCCCTTCGCGGCGGACGGCTCCATCGACCAGGACGTGCACCGCGTCCTGCTGCGCCGGACACTCGACGGCGGTGTCCGCATCGTCACCCCGAACGGCAACACCGGCGAGTTCTACGCCCTCAGCCCCGAGGAGCGGCGGCTCGTCACGGAGCTGACCGTCGACGAGGCGCGCGACCGGGCCACGGTCCTGGTCGGGGTCGGACACGACCTGCCGACCGCCGTCGCCTCCGCCCGCCACGCCCGCGAGCTCGGGGCGCAGATGGTGATGGTCCACCAGCCCGTGCACCCGTACGTCTCGGAGGACGGCTGGGTCGACTATCACCGGGCCGTCGCGGAGGCCGTCCCCGAACTGGGCGTCGTCCCCTACATCCGCAACGCGGTGCTGGCCGGCGCCCGGCTCGCCGACCTGGCCGACGCCTGCCCGAACGTCATCGGCGTGAAGTACGCCGTGCCGGACGCCTCCCGCTTCGCCGCGTTCGCCCGGGACGCCGGGCTCGAACGCTTCGTGTGGGTGGCCGGACTCGCGGAACCGTACGCCCCCTCGTACTTCTCGGCGGGCGCGACGGGCTTCACGTCCGGCCTGGTGAACGTGGCCCCGGCCGTCTCGCTGAACATGATCGAGGCCCTCCGGTCCGGCGACTACGCGGGCGCCATGAAGGTGTGGGAGCAGATCCGCCGCTTCGAGGAACTGCGCGCGGCCAACGGCTCCGCCAACAACGTGACGGTCGTCAAGGAGGCGCTGGCCTCGCTCGGCCTGTGCCGCCGCGACGTCCGTCCGCCGAGCAGGCAGCTCCCCGAGTCCGAACGCGCCGAGGTCGCCGCCATCGTCGCGGGGTGGTCCATATGACCGGCACCGGCCCATCGGCACCGGGCGGGGCCCAGGAGCCGGACGCCGCACGGCAGTTGCGCAGCCACCAGTGGTACGGCAGCGGCGTCTCGTCGGGGCTGCGCTCCTTCAGCCACCGCGCCCGCACCCGTCAGCTCGGCTACCTCCCCGAGGAGCACCTCGGCAAGCCGGTCATCGCGATCCTCAACACCTGGTCGGACATCAACCCCTGCCACGTCCACCTGCGGGACCGCGCCCAGGCGGTCAAGCGGGGCGTGTGGCAGGCCGGCGGCTTCCCGCTGGAGTTCCCGGTGTCGACGCTGAGCGAGACCTTCCAGAAGCCCACCCCGATGCTCTACCGCAACATGCTGGCGATGGAGACCGAGGAACTGCTGAGGTCGTACCCGGTGGACGGGGCCGTCCTGATGGGCGGCTGCGACAAGTCCACGCCCGCGCTGCTCATGGGCGCCGCGTCCGTCGACCTGCCGGCCGTGTTCGTGCCGGCCGGGCCCATGCTGCCCGGCCACTGGCGCAACGAGGTCCTCGGCTCGGGCACCGACATGTGGAAGTACTGGGACGACAGGCGCGCCGGACTCATCGGCGACTGCGAGATGACCGAACTGGAGAGCGGGCTCGCGCGGTCCCCCGGCCACTGCATGACCATGGGAACGGCGTCCACGCTCACCGCGGCCGCCGAGGCGCTCGGGGTCACCGTGCCCGGCGCCTCCAGCATCCCCGCCGTGGACTCGGGGCACGACCGGATGGCCGCGGCCGCCGGGCTCCGGATCGTCGAACTGGTACGCAAGGACCGCAGGCTGTCCGACATCCTCACCCAGGAGGCGTTCGAGGACGCGGTGACGACCGTCCTCGGACTCGGCGGCTCCACCAACGCCGTGATCCACCTCATCGCCATGGCAGGACGTGCCGGGGCCCGGCTCACCCTCGACGACTTCGACCGCATCGCCCGCACGGTGCCGGTCCTGGCGAACGTACGGCCCGGCGGCCGGAAGTACCTCATGGAGGACTTCCACTTCGCCGGCGGACTGCCCGGGTTCCTGTCCCGGATCGGCGACCTGCTGCACCTGGACCGGCCGACCGTCTCGCACGACAGCCTGCGCGAACAGCTCGCCTCCGCGCAGGTGCACGACGACGACGTGATCCGCACCCGGGAGAACCCCGTCGCCGCCGAGGGGGGCGTCGCCGTCCTGCGCGGCAACCTCTGCCCCGACGGCGCGGTCATCAAGCACATCGCCGCCGAACCGCACCTGCTGAAGCACACCGGTCCCGCGGTCGTCTTCGACGACTACCGGACCATGCAGCGCACCATCGACGACCCCGCACTGGGCATCACCGCGGACACCGTGCTGGTGCTGCGCAACGCCGGACCCAAGGGCGGCCCGGGCATGCCCGAGTACGGGATGCTGCCGATCCCCGACCACCTGCTGAAGCAGGGAGTACGGGACATGGTGCGGATCTCCGACGCCCGGATGAGCGGGACGAGTTACGGCACCTGCGTGCTGCACGTGGCACCCGAGTCGTACGTCGGCGGGCCGCTCGCCCTGGTCCGCACCGGCGACACCATCACCCTCGACGTCGAGGCACGCGCCCTGCGACTCAACGTCGACGACGCCGAGCTGGAGCGGCGCCGGGCGCAGTGGACCGCGCCGCCCGAGCGGTACGAGCGGGGCTACGGGGCGCTCTACAACGAACAGATCACGCAGGCCGACACCGGCTGCGACTTCGCCTTCCTGGCCAGGCCGGGCAAGGTGCCGGACCCCTACGCGGGCTGACCCGACCGCACGACGCCGCCTCGGATCTCGCGGTCCGGACTCCGCACACCGTACGTGAAAGCGCTTGCCATCAAGATCGCGCGCCGTACCCGCGCAACTCGAACTGCCGGCTCGACCCGTACCACCGGCTCGACCCGCACACCCGAGAACGGAGAACAGTCATGGCACAAGCCGCAGCCGTGGCGAAGCAGCCCGCGCCACCGAGGCGGCGCCGTGGCTCGGCGACGCCCCGCAGGCTCCCGTATCTGCTGATCGCCCCGGCCGGACTGCTGATGCTGGGCTTCATCGCCTACCCGGTGCTCAGCGTCTTCTACTACAGCCTGCAGGACTACAACCCCACCAAGCCGTGGCGGAACGGCTTCGCGGGCCTCGACAACTTCACGCACGCCTTCACCGAGGACCCGCAGTTCTGGGACACCCTGGTGTTCAGCGGCAAGTGGGTCGTCGTCGAGGTCGGACTGCAGCTGATGTTCGGCCTGGCGCTCGCCCTGATCGTCAACCAGACCTTCGTGGGCCGCTCGCTCGGCCGCGCCCTGGTCTTCTCGCCCTGGGCCGTCTCCGGCGTACTCACCTCGGCGATCTGGGTGCTGCTCTACAACTCCCAGACGGGCATCACCCGTTACCTCGCCGACATGGGCATCGGGGAGTACGGCACCAGCTGGCTGTCCGACACCTCGACGGTCTTCCCGGCGGTGGTGGTCGCGGACCTGTGGCGCGGCGTCCCCTTCTTCGCGATCCTCATCCTCGCCGACCTCCAGTCCGTGTCGAAGGACCTGTACGAGGCCGCCGAGGTCGACGGCGCCAGCCGCTTCCGGCAGTTCGTGCACATCACCCTGCCGCACCTCAAGGACGCGATCATCCTCTCCACGCTGCTGCGCGCGGTGTGGGAGTTCAACAACGTCGACCTGCTCTACACCCTCACCGGCGGCGGACCCGCGGGGGAGACGACGACCCTCCCGCTCTACATCGCCAACACCAGTGTGGACGCGCACAACTTCGGCTACGCCTCGGCCCTGACCACCGTCGCGTTCGTGATTCTGCTCTTCTGCTCGATGGTCTATCTGCGCCTGAGCAAGTTCGGAGTGGGTGGGGACAAGTGATCACCAAGGACATCGGCACCATCGCCCCCGCCACGCCGGCACCGGCGGCCGACGAGCCGCCGCAGCGCCCGGGGAAGGGCAGGCGCGCCTGGGACGAGGCCCCGCGCTGGCAGATCTACCTCCCGCTCGGCGTCTACCTCGTCTTCACGCTCGTCCCCTTCTACTGGATCCTGCTGTTCGCCCTCCGGCCGACCGGCTCGACCTCGCTCGTGCCGTGGCCCATGACCTTCGAGCACTTCGACAAGGTGTGGAACGACCGCAGCTTCGGCACGTACTTCGAGAACAGCGTGTACGTCGGGCTCGCCACGCTCTTCATGACCACGATCGTCGCGCTGGCCGGCGGCTACGCCCTCGCCCGCTTCGACTTCAGGGTCAAGCGCGTCTTCATGCTGGCGCTGCTCTGCTCGCAGTTCGTGCCCGGCGCGCTGCTCCTGGTGCCGCTGTTCCAGATCTTCGCCGAGCTCCAGATGATCAACTCGCTGGGCAGTGTCATCATCGCCGAGACCGTCTTCCAGCTGCCGCTGTCGATGATCCTCATCAGCGGCTTCATCCGCAACGTGCCGTACTCCCTGGAGGAGGCCGCCTGGGTAGACGGCTGCAACCGCTTCACCGGCTTCCGGGTGGTCGTCCTGCCGCTGCTGCGGCCCGGGCTGATCGCGGTCGGCTCCTTCGCCTTCGTGCACTCCTGGAACCACTTCCTGTTCGCCCTGATGTTCCTCAGCAACCAGGAGAAACAGACCATCCCCGTCGGCCTCAACAGCCTGATGAGCGCCGACAGCGTCGACCTGGGCGCGCTCGCCGCCGGCGGCATCATCGCCGCCGTGCCCGTCGTGATCGTCTTCGCCTTCATCCAGAAGTGGCTGATCACGGGCTTCAGCGCCGGGGCGGTGAAGGGATGAGCGACCTCGGGGGCCCCCTTCCCGTCGTCCTCGCGGGCGCCCGCGGCCACGGCCGCTGGCACCTCGGGAACATCCGCCGCCTCCAGGACAAGGGCCTGGTACGCCTCGCGGGCATCTGCGAGCTCACCCCGCTCACCGCAGAGGAGCTGGACGGCTTCGGGGTGCCGGGCGCACCGGGTGGACCGCCCGAGCAGTCCGCCGACTTCGGCGCGCTGCTGGACTCCACCGGCGCCGTGATCGCCGCGATCTGCACGCCGATCCCCACCCACACCGACCTGGCCCTGACGGCCGCCGCACGGGGCGTACACCTCCTGCTGGAAAAGCCCCCGGCTCCGTCGTACGCCGAGTTCCGGCGCATGGCCGACGGGGTCGCGGCGGCCGGAGTGGTCTGCCAGATCGGCTTCCAGTCGCTGGGCTCGCACGCCGTTCCCGCGATCCGTGAGCTGATCGCGCAGGGCGCGATCGGCCGCGTGGACGGCATCGGCGGCGCCGGGGCCTGGGGCCGCGCCGAGTCGTACTACCGCCGGGCGCCCTGGGCCGGGCGGCGCCGGCTGGACGGGGCCGACGTCGTCGACGGCGTCCTGACGAACCCCCTCGCCCACGCCGTGGCCACCGCCCTCGCACTCGACGGCGCCACCCGCGCCGAGGACGTCACCGGCATCGAGACCGAACTGCTGCGCGCCAACGCCATCGAGTCCGACGACACGTCCTGCGTGCGCGTCACCACCACCGGCGGCCGCCGCATCACCGTCGCCGCGACCCTGTGCGCCGAACACCCCGACGAGCCGTACGTCCTGGTGCACGGCACCGGCGGCCGGATCACCTTCTGGTACAAGCAGGACCGCGTCCTCGTCCAGCGCCCGGGACACGGCCCGCAGGAGGCCACGTACGGCAGGACCGACCTGCTGGAGAACCTGGTCGAGCACCTCGGGGGCCGGGCCGCACTGCTGGTCGCCCCGGACACGACGGGCGCCTTCATGAAGATCGTCGAGGCGATCCGGCGGGCACCGGACCCGCTCGTGATGCCCGACCACGCCTGGTACCTCGACACCGGCGAGCACCGGCGGATCGTGCCCGGCGTCGACGGACTCGTCGCGGCCGCGGCCGACACCCTCGCCCTCTACTCCGAGCTGGGTGCCTCCTGGGCGCTCCCGAAAGAGGTGAGCTCCTGATGAGCACCGAATCGCTGGTCCTGCGCGTCGCGGGCCGCCCGGTCGGCCGCTACGTCACCCGGCCCGAGCTGGCCCCCGCGCTGTCCCCGCGTCCCTACCTGCACCCCGTCACCACCCTGGCCGGCACGGCTGTCACCGAACTCAGCCCCGCCGACCACCTCCATCACCTCGGCGTCGGTGTCGCCGTTCCCGACGTCGAGGGGCACAACTTCTGGGGCGGGCGCACGTACGTACGCGACCGGGGTCCGACCGAGCTGGACAACCACGGCGCCCAGCGGCACTCCGCCTTCCAGCTGCGCGACCCCGACGGTTTCGTGGAGGAGCTGCGCTGGGTCGCCGCGGGCGCCGAGCTGCTGCGCGAACGGCGTACGGTCGCGGCGACCGAACTGACCGACACCGCCTGGGCGCTGGACTTCACCTTCTCGCTCACCAACACGACCTCCGCGCCCCTGTCGATCGGCAGCCCGGCGACCAACGGCCGGCCCGGCGCGGCCTACGGCGGCTTCTTCTGGCGGGCCCGCAAGGAGGCCGAGCCGCCCGTCGTGTTCACGGCGGACGCCGAGGGCGAGGAGGCCGCGCACGGGACGAGAGCGGCCTGGCTGGCCCTGGCGGGCGCCGGCTGGACGCTGGTGTTCGCCGGCGCCACGGACCGGACCCGCCGCGACCCGTGGTTCGTGCGCACCAGTGAGTACCCCGGGGTCGGCTCGTCCCTCGCCCACGAGGAACGGCTCCCGGTTTCGGCCGGCGAGACCTTCGTACGCCGGGTCGTCACCGTGGTCGCCGACGGACGCCTCGACCGGGACGGGGCGGCGACCCTCGTCCGCAAGGCGGTGAGCCCGTGAGCGGCCAGGACACCCCCCTGTTCACCGCCGACCTCGGCGACGGCACCTACCGCAACCCGGTCCTGGACGCCGACTGGTCCGACCCCGACCTGCTGCGCGTCGGCGACGACTACTACCTGACCGCGTCCAGCTTCGGCCGGGCGCCGGGCCTGCCGCTGCTGCACTCCCGCGACCTGGTCAACTGGACCCTCGTCGGCCACGCCCTGCAACGCCTGGAACCCGCCGACGCGTTCGCCCTGCCGCGGCACGACTGTGGAGTCTGGGCACCTTCGCTACGGCACCACGACGACCGGTTCTGGATCTTCTGGGGCGACCCCGACCACGGCGTCTTCCAGGTCAACGCCCCCGGTGTACGCGGCCCCTGGAGCCGCCCGCACCTCGTCAAGGCCGGCAAGGGGCTCATCGACGCCTGCCCCCTGTGGGACGAGGAGAGCGGCGAGGCGTACCTCGTGCACGGCTGGGCGAAGTCCCGCTCCGGCATCAAGAACCGCCTCACCGGCCACCGGATGCGGCCCGACGCCACCGGTCTGCTCGACGACGGCAAGCTGATCGTGGACGGCGACCGCATCCCCGGCTGGTTCACGCTGGAGGGGCCGAAGCTGTACCGGCACGACGGCTGGTTCTGGATCTTCGCCCCCGCGGGCGGCGTCGAGACCGGCTGGCAGGGCGCCTTCCGCTCCCGCGGATTCTTCGGGCCGTACGAGGAGAGGGTCGTCCTGGAGCAGGGCGGCACCGACGTCAACGGCCCCCACCAGGGCGGCTGGGTGAGCACCCCGTCCGGCGAGCACTGGTTCGCGCACTTCCAGCAGAAGGGCGCGTACGGGAGGGTGGTCCACCTCCAGCCGATGCGCTGGGGCAGGGACGGCTGGCCGGTCATCGGCGACGAGGGCACCCCCGTCTCCGTCCACCGCAAGCCGGACCTGCCGCGGCAGCCGCTCTCCGCGCCCGCCACCGACGACGACTTCCCCGGCGGGCGGTTCGGACTGCAGTGGCAGTGGACCGCCAACCCTCCCGCACTGCCGGCTCCGCCCGACCGGGAGGACCCCGGGGCGGGCTGGGCGGTCCGGCACTCCGGTGACGGGCTGCGGCTGACCTGCCTGCGGTCGGCGGACGCGCACGATCTGCGCAGGCTGCCGAGCGTGCTCACCCAGCGGCTGCCCGGGACCCCGTGCACCGTCGAGGTCGAGCTGCGGCTCGACGCCGAGGAGAGCGGCGCGCGGGCCGGACTCGCCGTACTGGGCGACGCGTTCAGCTGGATCGGGCTCGAACGGGGGGCCGACGGGACGGTCCACCTGGTGCACCGGTTCGCCGAGTCGGTGGCCGAGCGGGAACGGGACGCCGCCCATCCGCGGATGGCCCCCGGGGGACGGGTCCGGCTCCGGGCCGAGGCGGGCGCGGGGGCGCGCTGCCGCTTCTCCTACGACCTCGGCGGCGGCTGGGAGTCCTCGGGACAGGTCTTCGCCGCCACCCCCTGGCGCTGGGTCGGCGCCCTGCTCGGCCTCTTCGGGGTCGCGCCGGCCGGCGCGGGACACGCCGGGTCGGCCACGTTCACGCACTTCCGCATCACCGCGCCACCCGTCTGACCGCACGACGTCATCACCGTAGCGAGCCTGTTGGGAGCCGCAATGACGCACTTCCGGAGCAAGCGCTTGCCGAGACCGGGACCGGGACCGGGGCCAGGTCCCGGCCGGGTCCTGGTCACCGTCACCGCCCTGGTGGCCGCACCCTCGTCGGATCCAGGAGAAGAGAGCCGATCATGAAGAGCAGCATTCGCAGGAGCAGTAGCAGAGGAGCGCGCCGCTCCGTCACCGCCGTCGCCGTGGGCGCCGTGCTGGCGCTGACCGCCACCGCCTGCGGTGACGACGGCAGCGGTTCGTCGGGCGACAAGGGCGCCGAGGGCAGCGGCAAGGGCGAGATCACCTTCTGGGACAACAACGGCGGTGTCCGCACCGACATCTGGAAGGAGATCATCGCCGACTTCGAGAAGGCGAACCCGGACATCGACGTCAAGTACGTCCCGATCGCGGCCACCGAGTACCAGTCGAAGGTCGACACCTCCATCCAGGCCAAGGGTCTGCCGGACGTCGGCGGTGTCGGCGCGGCGATGCTCGCGGGCTTCGCCGCGCAGAACGCGCTGGAGCCGCTGGACGACCGCCTCTCCGCGTCCTCCCTGAACGGCAAGCTCAACGAGGACATGGTCAAGTCGCTGAAGGCCGCGGGCGGCGGCGGTGCCGAGGACAGCACGCTGTACTCGGTGCCGACCTCCGCCAACAACGGCGTCCTCTACTACCGCACCGACCTGTTCAAGTCGGCCGGCCTGGACGCGCCGACCACCTGGGACAAGTTCTACGAGGCCGCCGACAAACTCACCGACAAGGACAAGAACGCCTTCGGCTACACCATCCGCGGCGGCGCCGGCTCCATCGCCCAGGCACTCGACGCGATGTACGGGCAGTCCGGCATCACGTCCTTCTGGGACTCGGCCAACGAGAAGACCACGGTCGACGACCCGAAGAACGTGGCGGCCCTGGAGAAGTACGTGGGCCTCTTCAAGAAGGTCACCCCGGCGGCCGACCTCAACAACGACTTCACCAAGATGGTCGCCCAGTGGGACTCCGGCACCATCGGCATGCTCAACCACAACCTGGGCTCCTACCAGGACCACGTGAAGGCGATCGGCGCCGAGAAGTTCCGCGGCATTCCGCAGCCGGTCGGGCCGGGCGGCAAGCGGGTCCAGGTCTCCAACCCCGTCGACGGGCTGGGCATCTTCAAGACCTCCAAGAACAAGGACGCCGCCTGGAAGTTCATCGAGTTCGCCACCGGTAAGGCGCAGAACTCCAAGTTCAACGAGTCCGCGGGCCAGGTGCCGTCGAACAACGACGCCGCGAAGGACGCGTGGGTCTCGGAGGCCGAGCCGACCAAGCTCGCCGCCGAGGCGCTGACCGACGGGTCGACCACGATCGTCCAGCTGCCGTACTACCTGCCCGACTGGAACACCATCTCCAAGACGGACAACGAGCCGGCCTTCCAGAAGGTCCTGAACGGGTCGCTGAGCGCGAAGGACTTCCTGGGCACGCTGGCCGACCAGCTCAACGAGGCGCAGGCGGAGTGGAACGAGCAGAAGGGGTGACGCTCCGCTTGTGACCCGGCCGGTCCCCGCGCCCCTCGGGGCGTGGGGACCGGGTCGCGGGTCGCCCTTCGCCTGGCGGAGGAAGCAGGGTGCGTGCCGCTCGGTGGGGGCTGGTCGCGCAGTTCCCCGCGCCCCTGACGGGGCCGCAGTTCCCCGTGCCCTGACGGGGGCGCAGTTCTCCGTGTCCCCGAGAAGGCTGGACTCTTCTGAGAAGACTGGAAGGAAATGTGCTCCATGCGTACTCGTAGTCGCACATGGCATGCTCATGCCAGAGTTTCCCTTGTCGGATGTACCGCTCTCGTGCTCGGGCTCACCGGGGCCCTCAGCCAGGCCGGCGCGCACGCCCACTCCCGTGATCTCGGGCGGGAGACCCTGCCCGCCGGGGACGGGTGGGGGTCCGAGGGGAGCGGGACCACGGGCGGGGCAGCCGCCACCGCCGCGCAGGTCCACACCGTCACCACCTGGGCCGGGTTCAAGGCCGCGCTGGCGGCCGGCGGGGACGCGCCGAAGATCGTCAAGGTCAAGGGGGTCATCGATCCGGTCGCCGAGGGGTGCGCGTCCTTCGAGGCGCCGGGGTACGACTTCGACGCCTACCTGGAGAAGTACTCGCCGGAGAACTGGGGCCTGGACACGGACCTGTCCGGGGAGCCCGCCGACAGCCCCGAAGGACTGCGTGCCGCCTCCGCCGCCAACCAGGACCGGGCCATCAAGGTGGAGGTCCCCGCCAACACCACCGTCGTAGGCGTCGGCAAGGGCGCCGGGATCAGGGGCGGCAGTCTGCAGATCAAGGGCGTCGACAACGTCATCCTGCGCAACCTCACCATCGAGGCCCCGCTGGACTGCTTCCCGCAGTGGGACCCGACCGACACCGACACCGGTGCCTGGAACTCCGAGTACGACGCGGTCGTGGTGTACGGCTCCACCCATGTGTGGGTGGACCACAACACCCTGACCGACGGCCGCTACCCGGACAGCACCCTGCCGACGTACTTCGGCGAGACCTACCAGCAGCACGACGGCCTGCTCGACATCGTCCGCGGCGCCAATTACGTGACGGTGTCCTGGAACGCGGTCGAGGACCACGCCAAGACCATGCTGATCGGCAACAGCGACGGCGCCGGCGCGACCGACGCGGGCAAGCTCAAGGTCACCCTCCACCACAACCGGTTCGAGGACGTCGGCGAGCGGGCGCCCCGGGTGCGCTTCGGGCAGGTCGACGCGTACAACAACCACTACGTGGTGACCGGGGACCAGCCGTACGGCTACACCTTCGGCATCGGCGCCTCCTCGCAGCTGTACGCCTCCGACAACGCGTTCTCGCTGCCGCCCGGGATCAGCGCGGCCAAGACCCTGAAGAAGTGGAGCGAGGCACCGCTCACCGCCGTCAACAACTACGTCAACGGCAGGAAGACCGACCTCATCGCCGTCCACAACGCGGAGATCCCCGCGGAGACCCTGCAGTCGGGTGCCGGCTGGACGCCCACCCTGCGCACGAAGGTCGACCCGCCGCGTGCCGTGCCGGGCATCGTCGGCGGCCGCGCGGGCGCCGGAAAGGTCCGCTGACCATGGCCCCGCCGACAGCGGCAGGCCCGGGGCGGCGGTCCTTCGTGCTCGCGAGCGCCGGGGCCGCGCTCGCGCTCGGGACCGGCGCACCCGCCCACGCCCGCGGACGTCCCCCCTTCGGGCGGTACGGCTCCCCCGCGGCCCGGCTCGACGGGCGGACCCTGTACGTCCATCCCGGCGGCCTCGGCGACCACAGCACGGTCCAGGCCGCCGTGGACGCCGCGCGGGGAACCGACGGAGGTGGCCACACGCTGGTCATCGCCCCGGGAACGTACCGGGAGACGGTCGCCGTCGGCGCCGACCGTACGGACATGACCTGGCTCGGCGCCTCCGGCGACGCCCGTGACGTGGTGATCGTGTACGACAACGCCGGCGGCACCCCCAAGCCCGGCGGCGGCACCCACGGCACCAGCGGCTCGGCCACCACGACCGTGCAGGCCGACGGGTTCACCGCCCGGGGCATCACCTTCGCCAACGACTGGCTGCGTGCCGACCATCCCGGGATCACCGGGACGCAGGCCGTCGCCATCAAGGTGCAGGGCGACCGGTCGGCGTTCCTCCACTGCCGTTTCCTCGGTCACCAGGACACGCTGTACGCCGACTCCATGGCGCTCGGCGTCTTCGCCCGGCAGTACTTCGCGCACTGCTACGCGGAGGGGGACGTGGACTTCGTGTTCGGGCGGGCGACCGCCGTGTTCGAGCACTGCCACTTCCGCACCCTGCGGCGGACGGACCTCACCGGCGCCCCGTACGGTTTCGTCTTCGCCCCCTCGACCGCGGTCGCCAACCCGCACGGATACCTGGTGACGGGCAGCCGGGTGACGAGTGAGGCGCCGGACGGCCACTACAAGCTGGCCCGGCCCTGGGTGCCGAGCTCCGACCCCACCGCGCGGCCCATGCTGACCGTGCGCGGGACCCGCCTCGGTGCCGGCATCGACGCGGTCGAGCCGTACGGCACCATGTCCTCGGGCCACCCCTGGCAGAGCCAGCGGTTCGCCGAGTACCGCAACAGCGGGCCGGGTGCCGAGATCGTCGTCCCCGCCAACCGGCCCCAGCTCACCCGGGCCGAAGCCGCCTCGCACCACCGCGGGACGTATCTGGGCGACTGGAGGCCGTATGAGCGGCGATTCTGAACAGGCGCCACTGGCGCGGCGGGCGTTCGTCGCGGGCGCGGGGGCCGCGATCCTCGGCGCGGCGGGAGCCGGGGCACCGGCAGCGCACGCGGCCGCGGCCGCCGGTGTCGTGGAGGGCGGTCTGCCCGGCTTTCACCCGCTCCTCAAGGAGGAGCTGCGCTTCCCGCTCGCCTGGGGCAGCTCACCGGTCCGGGACTTCCGGACCTGGCGGCGGACGGCCCGCTCGAAGGTCGAGCAGCACCTGTTCGTCGAGCGGGACAGCACCCCGTACGACCCCTCGTACGACGGAGGGGGCCGGACCGGGGCCGGCGGATACACGCGGGAGACGGTGACGCTCTCCCTCACGCGGTACGAGCGGGTCCGCGGTGCCCTGCTCACCCCGCACGGCACCGGACCGTTCCCCGCCGTCCTCCTCCTCCACGACCACGGCTCCAGGTTCGACATCGGGAAGGAGAAACTGGTCCGGCCCTGGACCGACGACGCCCGGCTGGCCTCCGCGCAGGCATGGGCGGACCGCTGCTTCGGCGGACGGTTCGTCGGTGACGAGCTGGCCCGGCGCGGATACGTGGTCCTCGCCCTGGACGCGCTCGGCTGGGGCGACCGCGGTCCGATCACGTACGAGCAGCAGCAGGCCCTGGCGAGCAACCTCCTCAACCTCGGTTCGTCGCTCGCCGGGCTGATGGCACGCGAGGACGTGCGTGCCGCCCGCTTCCTGGCCGGCCTCGACCGGGTGGACCGGCGCCGGGTCGCGGCCCTCGGCTTCTCCATGGGCGCCTTCCGCGCCTGGCAGACGGCCGCCCTCAGCGACGACGTCGCGGCGGCGGCGAGCGTGTGCTGGATGACCGGGCTGAAGGAGGTCATGGTGCCCGGCAACAACATCCTGCGCGGCCAGTCGGCCTTCCACATGCTCCATCCCGGGCTCGCCCGGCACCTCGACTTCCCGGACGTCGCGAGCATCGCCGCACCCAGGCCGATGCTCTTCTTCCACGGCGCCCAGGACACCCTGTTCCCCGCGGAGGGGGTCCGGGTCGCGTACGAGAAGCTGCGTGCCGTCTGGCGCGCGCGGCACGCCGAGGAGCGGCTGCACACCAAGGTCTGGCCCGAACTGGGACACGTGTTCACGGTGGCCCAGCAGGACGAGGTCTTCGCCTGGCTCGACTCCGCCGTCGGGGCCGGCGCACCGGCCTGACCACCGCGGCCGGTGGTCCTGCCCCGTCGGCGTCCGGCCGAGCGGTCCCGGACGCGAACGCCCCCCGCCGGTCGTCACCGGCGAGGGGCGTTCCTCTGACTGGCCGAGGGGGGCTCGGACCAGCAGATCCTGTGCAGCCGGGGGGTCGGCTGTCACCGGTACGTGATGTCAGATGCCGTGTAGTCGCAGGAGGTTCCGTCCGGACCCGAACCGTTCGTCGTCGGTTCCGCTCCGGTGTCGTTGCCGATGTACTTCTGGCACGGCACGATCTTCTTGCCGCTGTCGCCGATGAGCGTGATGTTCCGCAGGGTCGCGGTGTCCCCGTAGTTGGTGTTGATGCCGACCAGCCGTGAGCCGGGCGCCGTCACCTCGACGGTGTCGAAGACCGAGGTGCGCTTGTACTGCGTCGAGCAGTTGCCGCAGGAGCGGTACAGGGTCTTGAAGTCCTCGGCCGCGAACTTCGAGACGACGAGCCTGCCGCCGCCGTTGTGCTGGAAGACCTTGTCCGCGGCCTTCTTCGCCCCGCCGCCGGTCACGGTGTAGACGGCGGAGTTGCCGCCCCGGAAGGTCGCCGCGTCCTCACCGACGTCCTCCCACCAGACGTTCTGCAAGGTACAGGTGCCCAGACAGTGGATGCCGTCGGCGCCGGGTCTGCCGATGACGACGTTCTTCAGCGTCGCTCCGTCGGCGAGCCGGAAGAGCGGGTCCTGGCCCTCCTCCTGGCCGTCACCGGCCAGCTCCCCACTGCCGTAGTAGCGCTTCAGGCCCCCGTCCCGGGTGCCCGAGACGGCGATCGTGGCCGAGACGGGCTCGCTGCCGTTGGCGGTCGGCCAGGTGGTGGCGGCGCCGGCCGTCGACATCATCGTGCTGGTGAGGATCGCGGCTCCCGTCAGGGCCAGCGCGGACGCGCCACCGACCGCGGCACGCCTCCGGCCGGCCCTACGTCGGTGACGTGCACGGTGGTGCGGACGTGAGGTCATGTCCCGGTTCCTTCGGGTGGGGAGAAGACGTTGCGTCCTCCGGTCGCCACCGGGGCGGCGGAGGTTGCCGCGCGACGGATCTTTTCTCCCTACGAGTCGTCGCCTGCGGACGCGCCGCGTGCGAAGTCGCCCCCCACGGCGAGCTCTTCGCCCCCGGCGCGGCCGGTGGCCGCGTACGTGTCGTCCCCGGCGTCGCGGCCCCCGCGGTCGTGGTCGTACTGACCGGCGAACACCCACTCGCCCGGCCACACCGTACGGCCCGGCCTGAGCACCCAGGTGTAGACGAGGAAGCCGTCCTTCTCGCCGACGGTGACCGTGAAGTCGTCCTCCGGCGCGGAGCGCCAGGCACCGGTCGAGGTGACCCCACCGGTCTGCCTGACCTTCAACACCACGGTCAGCGCCGTGAGTTGCCTGCTGTTCCGCACGGTCACATTGCTCTGTGCCCAGAACTCGTTGCTGTGCGGGTCGACGGATCCGTCCGACCGCAACGCGCCGTCCTCCGGCCGTGCGGTGGGGGACCCGGCCGGCTCGGGCGGGAGCGGGGCGCGGCTCGGCGCCTCCGCCGTCGTCCCCGGCGCGGGATCGGGGCCGGGTGTGACCGCCACCGTCCGGTCGGCCGGCTGCTCGCTCTCCAGGGCCGAGGTGACGGCGTAGCCGCCCGCCGCGAGCACGCCCGCCACCGCGGCCGTGGCACCCGCCACACGGAACCAGCCGAGCGCGGAGGGTCCCGGCACGGGACGCCCCGCCGCCTCCCCGCCCGCCATGCCGCGTTCGACGCGGGCCAGGATGCGCGCGCGGTCGGGCTCGTACGCCTCGGCCGAGTCCCGCAGCCGGGCGCGCAGTTCGTCGTGCACGTCCTTCATCGCCCCCGCCCTCCGGTCTCCCCGGTCCCTGCGGCCTCCCCATGGCCGCCGGCACGCAGCGCCGCCGCGTGCATCCTGCGGGGAGCCCCCTCGGCGCCCAGCAGCCGCTGCAGTTCGGCCATCCCCTTCGACGTCTGGCTCTTGACGGTACCCACCGAGACACCGAGGGCGAGTGCCGTCTCCTTCTCGGAGAGGTCGAAGGAGTGGCGCAGCACCACGCACGCCCGCTTGCGGAACGGCAGTCTGCGCAGGGCCTCCTGGACATCCACCATGCCGGGCACGTCGGGGTTCTCGGTCCTGTCCTCGCGCTGCGACCAGAAGAGCGTGATCCGTCTGCGCTCGCGCACCGCGCTGCGGATCCGGCTGCGGGCCATGTTGGCGACCACACCGCGCGCGTACGCCACCGGGTGGTCCGCCGCGCGTACCCGGTCCCAGCGGTGCCACAGCGCGAGCAGGGCGTCCGCCGCGAGATCGTCGGCCGCGTCCGGCTCACCGGTCAGCAGATGCGCCAGGCGGGCCAGTTCGGCGTAGTGCCGCTCGAAGAAGTCATGGAACTCCACGGAGGCGGCGTCGTCGACGACAGTGCCCACGGGCGACCTCTCCCTTTCGGTTCCTGAGCGTTCGTATGGCAGGTCGAACCGCAATCCGTAACACGGGGAAAACCTGGAACCGGTTCAACGCGGGAACAATCCAGCCAGCATCGGCACACCCGGCACGCAGGCAACGAGGAGCGACCGCCATGTCCGAAACGCAGAAGGTGGCAGACCGGCCCGGCGCCGGACGACCTGCGCCGAACAGCGTCGACCGGTTCTTCAGGATCACGGACCGGGGCTCGACCTTCGGCCGGGAAGTCCGGGGCGGCTTCGCCACGTTCTTCACCATGGCCTACATCCTTGTCCTGAATCCCCTCATCCTCGGCAACGCCGAGGACAAGTTCGGCCAGCGGCTCGACAGCGTCCAACTGGTCACCGCCACGGCCCTGGTGGCCGCCGTGATGACGATCGTCATGGGCGTCGGCGGCAACCTGCCGCTCGCGCTCGCCGCCGGGCTCGGCCTCAACGCGGTCGTCGCCTTCCAGATCGCCCCGCTGATGAGCTGGGACGACGCGATGGGCCTCATCGTCCTGGAGGGCCTGCTGATCTGCGTCCTGGTGGTGACGGGACTGCGCGAGGCCGTCATGCACGCGATACCGCAGCCGCTCAAGCAGGCGATCAGTGTGGGCATCGGGCTGTTCATCGCGTTCATCGGCTTCGTCGACGCCGGGTTCGTCAGCCGTGTGCCGGACGCCGCCGGGACCACCGTCCCGGTGCAGCTCGGCGGTACGGGGACGCTGGCCGGCTGGCCGGTCCTGGTCTTCTGCCTGGGTGTGCTGCTGACCGTCGGGCTGCTCGCCCGCAAGGTCCGGGGCGCGATCCTGATCAGCATCGTGGTCATGACGATCGTCGCGGTCGTCATCGACGGCCTCGCGGACGTCAGGAGCTGGGGACTGACCACTCCCGAGGTGCCCGACGACGTGGTGGCCTCGCCGGACTTCGGGCTGCTCGGTGACTTCAGCCTGGTCGGCGCGTTCGGCGAGGCCGGTGTGATCACCGTCGTCCTGCTGGTCTTCACACTGATCCTGTCCGACTTCTTCGACACCATGGGGACCGTCGTCGGCGTCAGCGCCGAGGCGGGTCTGCTGGACGAGGAGGGCAAGGTGCCGGGGCTCGGCCGCGTGCTGCTCATCGACGGGGCCGCGGCGGTGGCCGGCGGCGCGTCGTCCGCGTCCTCGGCCACCTCGTACATCGAGTCGGCGGCCGGGGTGGGGGAGGGGGCCCGTACGGGGTTCGCGAACCTGGTCACGGGCGGGCTGTTCGCCTGCGCGCTGTTCCTCACGCCGCTGCTGACGATCGTGCCGATGCAGGCGGCGGCGCCGGCGCTCGTCGCGGTCGGCTTCCTGATGATGACCCAGGTCAAGCAGGTCGACTGGGACCGGTTCGAGATCGCCGTTCCGGCGTTCCTGACGATCGCGGTGATGCCGTTCACGTACTCGATCACGAACGGCATCGGGGCGGGCTTCGTGTCCTACGTCGTCATCAAGACGGTGCTGGGCCGGGCGAAGGAGGTCCACTGGCTCCTGTGGGGGGCGTCGGCGCTGTTCCTGCTCTACTTCGCCATAGCCCCCCTGAAGCAACTCCTCGGCGTGAACTGACGCCGGGGCGGGAACTCGCCGCAAGCCCGCGCCCCGCCAGGGGGCGCGGAACTGCGCAATCTCTAGGGGCGACCCCCACCGCCCCGCAGCCGAGCATCGACCTCAAAGGGGCGCGGGGAACGGCGCAATCTTTTGGACCGACCCCCACCGCCCCGCAGCCGACCGGGGACCCCCAAGGGGCGCGGGGAACTGCGCAATCTTTTGGACCAGCCCCCACCGCCCCGCAGCCGAGCGCCGACCCCCGAGGGGCGCGGGGAACTGCGCGACCTTCGGGACGGCCCCACCGGGGCTGTCAGCGAAGCGCGGCCCGCATCACGGCGGCAGCCACCGGCGCAGCCAACCCGTTCCCGCTGACCTCCGACCGTGCCGCGTCCGACTGCTCCACCAGCACCGCCACGGCGACCTCCTTGCCCGAGGAGTCGTCCTTCGCGTACGACGTGAACCACGCGTACGGCGTCTTGCTGTTGTTCTCCCCGTGCTGCGCCGTACCGGTCTTGCCACCCACCGTCGCCCCGGAGATCCGCGCGTTCGTCCCCGTGCCGTCCTCGACGACCGTCCGCATCGCCGACTGGAGCTGCTCGGCCGTGGACGAGCTGACGATCTCCCGGCTCTCCGTCCCGTCCTCGTAGTCCTCCAGCACCGTGCCGTCCGCGTCGCTGATCCGCGACACCATGTGGGGCGAGACCAGTTTCCCGTCGTTGGCGATGGCGGCCGACACCATGGCCATCTGCAACGGCGTCGCCGTCACGTCGAACTGCCCGATACCCGTCAGCGCCGTGGACGACTTCTCCATGTCCGACGGGTACACGCTGGTGTACGCCCGCACGGGCACGTCCTGCGACGCGTCGTTGAAGCCGAACTTCTCGGCCATCGCCTTCACCTTGTCCTCGCCCAGGTCGACGGCCATCTTGGCGAAGACGTTGTTGCACGAGTACTGGAGCGCGACCCGGATCGACGCGTTCTCACACGGCGCCGACGCGTTCTCGTTCGCCAGCACCCGGGTCGTACCCGGCAGCGTGTACGGGTTCTCGCTGGCCGTCCTGACGTCCACCGAGGAGTACAAGCCGTCCTCCAGCGCGGCGGCGGCGACGACCAGCTTGAACGTGGAGCCCGGCGGCAGCGGCTGCCGCAGCGCCCGGTTCGTCATCGGCTTGTCGGGGTCGTCGGTCAGCTCGTCCCAGGCGTCGGAGTCGCCCGCGCTGATCACCGTGGGGTCGTACGACGGGGTGGACACCACGCCGAGGATCCTGCCCGTCGTCGGGTCGATCGCCACGGCCGCCCCCTTCTTGTCCCCGAGCGCCTCGTAGGCGGCCTTCTGCACGGCCGGGTCGATGGTGGTGATCACATCGCCCGGGTCGGACCGCTTGCCGGTGACCGTGTCGAGGGGGTTCTTCAGCCGGTTGTCCGTGCCGTCGAGAAGCTGCTGGTAGATGCCCTCCAGCTGCGTGGCCCCGTACACCTGTGAGCTGAAGCCGGTGACCGCCGCGTAGAGACCGCCGTCGGTGTACGTCCGCTTGTACTCGAGGTCGCCGCCTGTCGTCCGCGCGGAACCGGTGACCGCGTCGCCGCCCACGATGATGTTCCCGAGCGGGTACGCGTACTGCTCGATCGCGTTCCGCCGGTTGTCCTTGTCCTCTGCGAGCGCCCGGCCCTCGTAGAACTGCACCCAGGTCGCCCTGACCAGCAGAGCGAGCACGAGCAGCAGCGTGAAGACGGAGGCGCGCCTGATCGTTGTGTTCATCCCGCTCCTGAAGACGACCGGGACGCGGCCGAACGTTCCCTTCACCCCGGTTTTCTCATCCGCCGTTCATGAAGTGCCGTCCCCGGCGCTCCGGCGGGGCGGGCGCCCCCGGGTGGGTCAGGCCCGCAGGGTGAGGACCACCTCGTCGATCTCCGTGCCGCGCGCCTGCGCGAATCCCCGGGCGTGCGCCGTCACACGGAACCCGCACTTCTCCAGGACCCGCACCGACCCGGCGTTGTCCGCCGCCGCCCGCGCGTACAGCGGCCGCTCGGGCACGGCGACGAGCAGCGCCCGCAACGCCGCCGTGGCGATTCCGCGCCCCCAGTGGGAGCGGTCGATCCAGTAGGTGACCTCGCGCTCGCCGGGCGAGCCGTACACCGCCGCGCTGCCGACGACGTCACCCTCGAAGAGGACCGTCCGGGTCACGGCCGACGACGCGAGGATCCGCTTCCAGTGGGCGTCGAAGGCGTCCCGGTCGGCGGGGTCCGCAGCCGTGAACGCGGCCATCCGCAGGGACTCGGGGTCGTTCATCTGCCGGAAGAACACCGGCAGGTCGCTGTCGTGGACCGCGCGGAGCACGACGTCCGGGCCGGATTCCATGTCAGAGCCTCCGGGTCGCGAGCGTCAGCCGGTCCCGCGCGTCGAACAGCGCGTCCTTCACCATCTGTTCGTGCGCGGGCGTCAGCCGCGCCACCGGCACCGAGCAGCTGATCGCGTCCCGCGCGGGCGTCCGGTAGGGGATCGCGACGCCGAAGCAGCGCAGCCCCAGCGTGTTCTCCTCGCGGTCCACCGCGAACCCCTGCTCCCGTACCTGGTGCAGCTCCTCGATGAGCTTCTCCCGGTCGGTGATCGTGTACTCGGTCAGCGCGGGCAGCGTCTCGGGCAGCAGCTTGCGCACCTGTTCGTCCGTGTGCGTCGCCAGCAGCGCCTTGCCGAGGGACGTGGAGTGGGCCGGCAGCCGGCGCCCCACGCGCGTGAAGGGACGCAGGTAGTGCTGGGACTGGCGGGTCGCGAGGTAGACGACGTTCGTGCCGTCCAGGCGGGCCAGGTGGATCGTCTCCGTGGTGTCGTCGGAGAGGCGGTCCAGCGTCGGCCGGGCCGCGGCGACGACCTCGTCACCGTCGATGTACGACGTCCCGACGAGCAGCGCCCGCACGCCGATGCCGTAGCGCGTGCCCGTCGCGTCGGTCTCGACCCAGCCGAGCTCGACGAGCGTGCGCAGCAACATGTAAAGACTGGACTTGGGGTACCCGACGGCTTCCTGCACGGCCGCCAGGGAGTGCATGCCGGGGCGTCCGGCGAAGTACTCGAGCAATTCGACCGTCCGCACCGCGGACTTGACCTGTGCTCCGCCGCCCGTCTCGCCTGCCGACATCGGCCTTGACCCCCTAGTTCGCCGGAAATAGTCTCGACAGCATATTCACCATCAGAGACAGCGTTCAGCATATCGAACGCCCCTGGTGAGTGGCACATGTACTGCGGCATTACATCTGGAGGGACCCGCGGTGGCAGCAGCACCAGTCTGGAGTGTCGACCCCCGAACCGGGAAGCAGCGTGAGCAGGTTGCGGTGGAAGCCACCGCCCAGGAGGTGGACGAGGCCGTCCGCGCCGCGCACGCCGCCCGGGCGGCTCTCGCCGACCGCACGGTCCGCGCGGCCTTCCTGCGCACCGCGGCCGACGAGCTCGAAGGCGCCAGGGAACACCTCGTGGAGGCCGCCGACGCGGAGACCGCGCTCGGCCCGGTCCGGCTCACCGGCGAACTCGCCCGCACCTGCTACCAGCTGCGGGCCTTCGCGGACATCGTCGACGAGGGCGAGTTCCTCGGTGTGGTGATCAACCACCCCGACGACACCGCGACCCCGCCGATCCCCGATCTGCGCCGTTACAAGGTGCCGCTGGGCGTCGTCGCCGTCTACTCGGCGTCGAACTTCCCCTTCGCCTTCTCGGTCGCCGGCGGCGACACCGCGAGCGCGCTCGCCGCGGGCTGCCCGGTCGTCGTCAAGGCGCACCCCGACCACCCGGGCCTGTCCGAGCTGGTCGCCTCCGTCCTGCGCCGGGCCGCGGGCCGCCACGACATCCCGGACGGTGTCCTCGGCCTGGTCCACGGCTTCGAGGCGGGCGTCGAGCTGGTCGAGCACCCGCTGGTCGCGGCCGCCGGCTTCACCGGTTCGGTACGCGGCGGACGCGCCCTGTTCGACGCGGCGGCGGCGCGGCCGGTGCCGATCCCCTTCCACGGCGAGCTGGGCTCGCTGAACCCGGTCGTGATCACCGAGGCCGCCGCCGCCGAGCGCGCCGAGGCGATCGGTACGGGGCTCGCGGGCTCCATGACGCTGGGCGTCGGGCAGTTCTGTGTGAAGCCCGGCCTGGTGCTGGCGCCGGCCGGCGCGGCGGGCGACCGTCTGCTGAAGTCCCTGACGGACGCGGTGAGCGACACCGACGCCGGCGTCCTCCTCGACCACCGCATGCGGGACAACTTCGTCGCCGGGGTCGCCGAGCGGACCGGGCTCCCCGACGTGGAGGCCCCGGTGACGCCGGGAGCCGGCGGTGAGCACACGGTGAGCGCGGGTTTCCTGACGGTGCCCGCGCGGAAGCTGACCGCGGAGAGCGAGTACGACCTGCTGATCGAGGAGTGCTTCGGGCCGGTGACGGTGGTCGCGCGCTACGAGGACGACACCGAGGCGAACGCGGTGCTCGCGCGGCTGCCCGGCAACCTCACCGCGACGGTCCACCTCTCCACGGAGGAGGCCGCCGGTGAGGGGCGCGGCGCGGAGATCCTCGCCGAGCTGACGCCGCTCGCGGGGCGGGTGCTCGTGAACGGGTGGCCGACGGGGGTCGCGGTGGCTCCGGCCCAGCACCACGGTGGTCCCTACCCGGCCACCACGTCGACGTCCACGTCCGTGGGCGGCACGGCCATCGAGCGGTGGCTGCGGCCGGTCGCGTACCAGGGGGCGCCGGAGGCGCTGCTGCCGCCCGAGCTGCGGGACGACAACCCGCTGGGGGTGCCCCGCCGGTACGACGGGCGTCTGGAGCGGTGACGCTCCGCTGGTAGCTGTTGCTGTGACGGGGTCGCGGTCGTGTGTCGGCCGCGGCCCCCGTCGTGGTCGCTCGCGCAGTTCCCCGCGCCCCTGACGGGGCGCGCCCTGGTGGGGACGGGGAACTGGCAGACTCGGGGCATGGATCTGGACATACCTGAACTTCCCTTCTCCCTGCGCTCCTACGGGCCCGACGGGCACTGGTCGTACGAGGACGGGGTGCTCACCGGGTGGGCCGGGGCGCGGCAGGACCGGTTCGTGGCGCCCACCGACGAAGGGCTGGACCCGGCGTCCGACGCGCCCCGGCTGCTCGGGGCGCCCGAGGGGGACTTCCAGCTGATCGCGCGCGTCACGGTCGGCTTCGCCGGGGCCTTCGACGCGGGTGTCCTCTACGCGCACGTGGGCGAACGGGCCTGGGCCAAGCTCTGCCTCGAACACTCGCCGGACGTGCCCACCGTCTGCACGGTCGTCACCCGGGGGCACTCCGACGACGCCAACTCCTTCACCGTCGACGGCAGCTCCGTCTGGCTCCGCATCAGCCGCACCGGCCGTGCCTTCGCCTTCCACGCGTCGAAGGACGGCGAGCGCTGGACCTTCGTCCGCCTCTTCACCCTGGCGGGCGAGAAGGAGACCGGCGCCGCGCTGATCGGGTTCATGACCCAGTCCCCGATGGGGGAGGGCTGCGTGGTCACGTACGACCACATCGCGTTCCGACCGGAGTGGCCGGCGGATCTGCGGGACGGTTCCTGAGAATTCTGACGCAATTCTTATGTACGGTGATTCCACGGTTTATCGAGTTGCTATTCATTGCAGCTTCCCATAAACTCCTGCCCGATTTTCCGGAGCCTAAACACGGAGATTCTGCGAACGTCGATCCAACAATTCGGCCGGGTCTCGCCGTGGTTACGTCCTTGTGACGCACTCCACAAGGTGACCGCTTTGTGCCGCTTTTTTCGGGACAAAGCGGCGCTTTCCACCAGTACTCACGCGCCGCATGCGCCCGCGTGATAACACATGCGCTTCGCTTGTGTAACCCCCCTCGGCGATGCAATTTCGACTTTCGCTGGGTAAATTCAGTCGACATGACCGCCGCACAAGCAGACCTGCAAGCGGAATTCCTGGAAATGCCGGAAGGGCTGCGGATCGACCGTCCGCACGTGGTGGACGGAGCCGCACTCTGGCGCATCGCCAAGGACTCCGGAACCCTCGACCTGAACTCCTCCTACAGCTACCTGCTGTGGTGCCGTGACTTCGCCGGCACCTCCGCGGTGGCGCGTACGGCCGACGGCGAGCCGGTCGCCTTCGTCACCGGCTACATCCGGCCCGAGCGCCCCCACACGCTGCTCGTGTGGCAGGTGGCCGTCGACGCGGCCCAGCGGGGACGCGGTCTCGCCGCCGCGCTCCTGGACGGACTGACCCGCCGGGTCGCCGGCCGGCACGAGCTGACCTCGCTGGAGACCACGATCTCCCCGGGCAACACCGCGTCCGAGCGGCTGTTCACCTCGTACGCGGCGCGCCACGGCGCGAGCGTCGAGCGTGAGGTCCTGTTCGACACAGCGCAGTTCCCCGACGGCCCGCACGACCCAGAAGTGCTGTACCGCATCGGCCCCCTGTCGCTCTGAACACCACCTCGCCGCCGAGCCGCCACGCCCTGAGGAGTACCGCCATGACCATCACCCAGCCCGACCTGAGCGTCTTCGAGACCCTGGAGTCGGAGGTGCGCAGCTACTGCCGCAGCTGGCCCACCGTCTTCGACCGCGCGCAGGGCAGCCGCATGTACGACGAGGACGGCCACGAGTACCTCGACTTCTTCGCCGGCGCCGGATCTCTCAACTACGGACACAACAACCCGGTACTGAAACGGGCCCTGATCGACTACCTGGAGCGCGACGGCGTCACCCACGGTCTCGACATGTCGACGACCGCGAAGCGCGGCTTCCTGGAGTCGTTCCAGAACATGGTGCTGCGCCCGCGCGACCTGCCGTACAAGGTCATGTTCCCCGGCCCGACGGGGACCAACGCCGTCGAGTCCGCGCTGAAACTGGCCCGGAAGGTCAAGGGCCGCGAGGCCATCGTGTCCTTCACCAACGCCTTCCACGGCATGTCGCTCGGCTCGCTCGCCGTGACCGGCAACGCCTTCAAGCGGGCCGGCGCCGGCATCCCGCTGGTGCACGGCACGCCGATGCCCTTCGACAACTACTTCGACGGCCAGGTCCCGGACTTCCTCTGGTTCGAGCGGCTTCTTGAGGACCAGGGTTCCGGCCTCAACAAGCCCGCCGCCGTGATCGTCGAGACCGTGCAGGGCGAGGGCGGCATCAACGTCGCCCGCGTCGAGTGGCTGCGCGCCCTCGCCGAGCTGTGCGAGCGCCAGGACATGCTGCTGATCGTCGACGACATCCAGATGGGCTGCGGCCGCACGGGCGCCTTCTTCTCCTTCGAGGAGGCGGGGATCGTGCCCGACATCGTGACCGTCTCCAAGTCCATCAGCGGCTACGGGCTGCCCATGTCGCTGTGCCTGTTCAAGCCGGAGCTGGACATCTGGGAGCCCGGTGAGCACAACGGCACGTTCCGCGGCAACAACCCCGCCTTCGTGACGGCCGCCGCCGCCCTGGAGACGTACTGGTCCGACGGCCCCGCCATGGAGAAGCAGACCCGCACCCGCGGCGAGCAGGTCGAGCAGGCGCTGATCTCCATCACCGAGGAGAACCTCGCCGACATCAAGGAGTACCGCGGCCGCGGTCTGGTCTGGGGCCTCGAGTTCCACGACAAGGCGCGCGCCGGCCGTGTGGCCCACCGGGCCTTCGAACTCGGCCTGCTGATCGAGACGTCGGGCCCGGAGAGCGAGGTCGTGAAACTCCTCCCGGCGCTCACCATCACGCCCGAGGAACTGGACGAGGGGCTCCGTACCCTCGCCCGGGCCGTCCGAGAGACGGTCTGAGTCCGCACCCGCCGGCCCCCGTCCCACCTCCCCGTACCCCGCACACCGGCCTGAAGGAGGCTCCGTAGCACCGTGATAGTCCGTTCGTTCAAGGAGATCGAAGGCACCGACCGGCACGTGAAATCCGCGTCGGGCACCTGGGAGAGCAAGCGCATCGTCCTCGCCAAGGAGAAGGTCGGCTTCTCCGTGCACGAGACGATCCTGTACGCGGGTACGGAGACGTCCATGTGGTACGCGAACCACATCGAGGCCGTCGTCTGCGTGGAGGGCGAGGCGGAACTCACCGACGACGAGACCGGCGAGAAGTACACGATCACGCCGGGAACCATGTACCTCCTCGACGGGCACGAGAGGCACACGATGCGGATCAAGGAGGACTTCCGCTGCATCTGTGTCTTCAATCCGCCGGTGACCGGACGGGAGGACCACGACGAGAACGGCGTCTACCCCCTGCTGACCGAACCCGAGGAGGTCTGAACGATGACGACCGTCACCGACCTGTACCCCAGCCGCGGCGACCGTGAGGTGTCCGTGCCCCGGCAGGACCCGGTCGTGTGGAGCGAGCCCGGCACGCCGGGGCCGATCCCCGGGGCCGACCTGCAGTCGTACGAGCGCGACGGCTTCCTCACCGTCGAACAGCTCATCGAGGACGACGAAGTCGCGCTCTACCGTGCCGAGTTGGAGCGCATGATCGCCGACCCGGCGGTCCGCGCCGACGAGCGCTCCATCGTCGAGCCGCAGTCGCAGGAGATCCGTTCGGTCTTCGAGGTCCACCGGACCAGCGAGGTCTTCGCCCGGCTCGTACGGGACGAGCGTGTGGTGGGCCGCGCCCGGCAGATCCTCGGCTCCGACGTGTACGTGCACCAGTCGCGGATCAACGTGAAGCCCGGCTTCGGCGCGAGCGGCTTCTACTGGCACTCGGACTTCGAGACCTGGCACGCCGAGGACGGCCTGCCGAACATGCGGACGGTGTCCGTCTCGATCGCGCTGACCGAGAACCACGACACCAACGGCGGCCTCATGATCATGCCGGGGTCGCACAGGACGTTCCTCGGCTGCTCCGGCGCCACGCCGAAGGACAACTACAAGAAGTCGCTGCAGATGCAGGACGCGGGCACGCCCTCCGACGAGGCGCTCACCGAGTTCGCCTCGCAGCACGGCATCAAGCTCTTCACGGGCCGGGCCGGTTCGGCGACCTGGTTCGACTGCAACTGCATGCACGGTTCGGGCGACAACATCACGCCGTTCCCGCGCTCGAACGTCTTCATCGTGTTCAACAGCGTGGAGAACGCGGCGGTGGAGCCCTTCGCG
Organism: Streptomyces sp. NPDC002701; assembly: GCF_042889045.1. Classification (NCBI taxonomy): domain Bacteria; kingdom Bacillati; phylum Actinomycetota; class Actinomycetes; order Kitasatosporales; family Streptomycetaceae; genus Streptomyces; species Streptomyces sp. NPDC002701. The sequence continues at coordinate 86,739 of NZ_JBIAQL010000008.1, read as the reverse complement.
GCGCCGGTACGCCGGCCCGAGTTCATCGGGGCGAGGGACTTCACACCGGTGAAGTGACCACCCGCCGCCACCCGGCCCCGCCCGTCGCACCCGCTCGTCCCGCCCGCCCCGCCGCCGTTGCCGGCAGTGGGGCGGGCGGACATCGTCGGGCCGGTGTCAGAGCCAGGCCAGCGACGCCGCGCGCTCCAGGACGTTCCGTACGGCGTCCTCGTCGCCCACCATGCCCCGGGGTACCGAGGCGGTGGTGTGCCGTCCTCCCACCAGCAGACAGAAGTCCACGGCGCGCAGGGCCAGTTCACCCCGGACCGGCTCGTCCTCGGAGCCGAGCACCCACCGGGCGTCGCCCTCGACGCCCGTCACCGAGAACAGGACCGGCGGCGCCGCCGGTCCCAGCGCGAGGCCGAGCATGCGGACGGCCAGCCGGACCATCTGCCCCAGATGGACCTCGGGCGGCGGCGGCACGGCGAGTCCCAGCGCACGGCCGATGTCGTCCGTGTGGATCCAGGTCTCGAAGGCCCGCCCCAGGAAATGGTCGGCCACCGGCAGCCGTACGCCCATCAACCTCGTCGCGTACGCCGCCAGTTCGGCGTCCCGGGCCTCGGGCGTGGCCAGCAGCGCAGAGGTCTGCGCGGACCAGGCGGCCACGGTCTCCTCCGGTGCGCGGGTCCTCTCGTACGCGATCACGTCGGCGGTCCGGGTCTCCCACGCCTCCTCCCAGCGCATGTCCTCGGTGATCCGCGAGGGCGGCGCGTGCGTCCGCACACCCAGGAGCCGCGCCAACTCCTCGTCGGCGGCGATCAGATGGCCGACGGTGTCCCGCACGTCCCAGTCGTGCACGACGGGGGTGCCCCACGGCCCGTGGCCGTCCACCTCGCGCAGCAGTGCCCCGAGAGCGGTGACCGCGGCCGCGTACGGGGCGGCGTGCTCGGCGACACGCGGCGCGGCGGACCGCGCCCGTAGGGCGAACGCGAGCACCCCGTCCGACCCGTTGCTCAGGGCGGCGGGGGCAGGCTCGGCCGTCCCCGGCGGCCCGTCCAGCAGCCGTACCGTCTCGCGCAGCCGCTCCGCCTCCGCCGCACAGCTCCCGCAGCCGGCCAGATGCAGCGGCACCGTCTTCTCGTCGGCGGGCTGCAGCGCGCCGAACGCCCAGGCGGCCAGCAGCTCGGGCACGCCGTCGTGGTCGTCGCTCACCGGCGGCCTCTTTCCCCTGTCGCCATCATGCGCCCCTTTCCCATGCGGGGTCGGACGGGTCCGCCGGGTCGGCCAGGGACACGGCCAGCTTCCGCAGCGCGGACCGCAGGCGGGTCTTGGCGGTGCCCTCCGGGATGCCCAGCTCGACGGCGGCCTGACGGTAGGTGCGGCCCGCGAAATAGGCGAGGTGGACCACTTCCCGCTGTGACTGCGGGAGTTCGGCGAGCGCGGAGTGCAGCAGCAGAGCCCGTTCGCGGTCCACGACCGTCTCGTCGGGGCCGGGCCCGGTGTCCGGGATCGCGTGCAGCGCCGAGTCGTCCGCGCGGGAGTCCTTGCGGTGCCGGGCCTCGCCGCGCACCCAGTCCACCGCCCGCCGGTGCGCGAGCAGGGACAGCCACGTGCGCAGCGAGCCCCGGCCCGCGTCGAACGCGTACGGCCTGCTCCACAGCTGGGCGAACACCTCCTGCGCCACGTCCTCGGCGGCCGCCGTGCTACGCGTGACCCGTACGGCGACCCGCCGGACCAGGCCGCCGTACGACGCGTAGACCTCGGCCAGCGCGGTCTCGTCGCCGTACACCAGACGCCGGTGCAACTCGGTATCCGGGGACGGCCGTTCGGACGTGTGGAGAGTTGGCTCCACCGGCACCACCACCCTCGTGGTGCCCTTCCTAGCGTCCTCGCGGGCCGCGCGCCAGTGGGCCGGGGAATCAGCCGGACAGGACGTCCAGCAGCCGGTCGACATCGGCGGGCGTGTTGTACAGGTGGAAGGCGGCCCTCAGGTGGCCCGCGCGGTCGGAGACCTCGATGCCCGCCCGGCTCAGCTCCTGCTGCCGGTGACCGAGGCCCGGCACGGAGACGATCGCCGAGCCCGGCGCCGGGACCGGCTCCTGTCCCAGCGCGGTGAGACCCGCGCGGAACCGGTCGGCGAGTGCGAGGTCGTGGGCGCGCACAGCGTCCACCGTCAGCTCCTCGACCAGTTCGAGGGAGTGCCGGGCACCCGCGTACGAGAAGAGACTGGGGCTCTCGTCGAACCGCCGCGCGGAGTGGGCGAGCTCCTCGACCGGCCCGTAGCAGCTGTCCCACGGGTGCTCTCCCGCGACCCAGCCCGCGAAGAGCGGGTCGAGTCCGCCGAAGTCCTCCGGAACGACCAGGAAGGCCACGCCGCGCGGGCAGACGAGCCACTTGAAGGCGACGGAGGAGACGTAGTCGTACGCGTCCGCGTCGACGGACAGCCATCCGGCGGCCTGGGACGCGTCGACGTACGTACGGGCGCCGTGTTCGCGGGCGGCTTCGCGCAGCGCCGCCAGGTCGGCGATCCGGCCGTCCGCGGACTGCGCGGCGCTCACCGCGACGAGGGCGGTGCCGGGGCGCACGGACCCGGCGATCCGCTCCAGCGGCACCGTGCGCACCTTGAGGTCGCGGCGCACGTGGAAGGGGTTCACCACGGAGGTGAAATCGCTCTCGGCGGTGAGGACCTCGGCGCCGGCGGGCAGGGAGGCGGCGATCAGCGCGGTGTAGACGGCGACCGAGGCCCCGGCCGCGACACGGGTCGCCGGGACGTGCAGCAGGCGGGCGAAGGAGGCGCGGGCCGCCTCCACGTCGGCGAACATGTCCTGCGGCCGGCCGGCCGCCACGGACTCGACACCGGCCCGCACGGCGGCCACCGCGCGGGTCGGGAGCAGCCCGGTACTGGCGGTGTTCAGATAGGTGTTCTTCGGGGCGAACTCGGCACGGACGAGACTCTCGAAGGTTTCCATGGCACCACTCTGGGGCCCGCGGAACCCTCCGTCCATTGCGTTCTTTTACGTGGTTCCGCGAAGCGATGCTTATAGGTGCACGTCAGTGCTGGTGAGGGACCGCGCAGCCGTCGGGGCCGCATGCCTCGGCGTCGCCTTGGCCGGCCGGCTGGAGCAGTTCGAGCGGGGAGTGGCTCGCCCATGCCTGCTCCAGGGCCTGCGAGAAGACCTCGGCGGGCTGGGCGCCGGAGACGCCGTACTTGCGGTCCAGCACGAAGAACGGCACGCCGTTCGCGCCCAGTTCGGCGGCCTCGCGCTCGTCGGCGCGGACCTCGTCGGCGTACGCGGACGGGTCGGCGAGTACCTTGCGGGTCTCCTCCGCGTCCAGTCCGGCGGAGACGGCCAGCTCGACGAGGCGCTCGTCGTCGCCGAAGACGGACCGCTCCTCGGCGAAGTTCGCCCGGTAGAGGGTCTGGATCAGCTCGTCCTGGCGGCCCTTCTCCTTGGCGAGGTGCAGCAGCCGGTGCATGTCGAAGGTGCTGCCGTGGTCACGGCCCTGGGTGCGGTAGGCGAGGCCCTCCGCGGCGGCCTGGGCACCGAGGTTCTCCTCGCCCGCCCGGGCCTGGGCCTCGCTCATGCCGTACTTCTTGGTGAGCATGGGGATGACCGGCTGGATGTCGCCCTTGGCGCGGCCGGGGTCGAGCTCGAAGGAGCGGTGCACCACCTCGACGCCGTCGCGGTGGGGGAAGGCGTGCAGGGCCTTCTCGAAGCGGGCCTTGCCCACGTAGCACCATGGGCAGGCGATGTCGCTCCAGATCTCGACGCGCATGTCTCCGACACTCCCTTTCCGACGACCACCTCAGCGAGTACCTGAACGTTCAAACGCTCCGTCCCATTCCCGACGGGGGTGGGGTGGCGGGGGTCGTGGGCCGGGTGCGGGCCGCCACGGGTTGCTCGCGCAGTTCCCCGCGCCCCTGAAAAGCGGTGCTGCGCCCCGGCTTTTCAGCCCCCACGGGCCCGCAGACGGTGAACTGCGAGAGAGGGCTCAGACCGTGGGCAGGGCGGCCGCGCGCAGCGCGGTGAGGCACCGCTCCACCACCACCGCATTGGCCGCGGCACCGTAGTGGTTGACCCGGATCATCGACGACGCCAGCGCACCCCCGCCCGCGGCCAGCGGGAGCGAGGGGTCGAAGGCCAGCGCCCGCCCCACCAGACGGGCCGCGTCGACACCCGGCGGCGTCCGCAGCGTCGTCGCGACCGGCGCCGCGTCCGACGCCTCGTGCACATACGGCTCCAGCCCTCCGCCCAGCGCGAGCACCCCCGCCCGCGTGGCCGCCGCGGCCGAGGCGTGCCGGGCCATCACCGCGGCCGGCCCCTCCGCCTCGATCCGCTCCACACACGCCTCCAGGCCCAGCATCTCCAACTGCGCCGGAGCATGGAGGAGCGCCGTACGGCCGGCGTCGATCCAGCGCTCCTTCCAGTCCAGGAGGGACAGGTAGGAGCGGCGCGGAGCGTTCGGGTTCGCCGCCATGCGGGCCCACGCCCGCTCGCTCACCGACACCGCCGAGACCCCCGCGGGCCCGCCCATCGCCTTCTGCGCCCCGATCACGCACAGGTCCACGCCCCACGCGTCCGGCAGCACCGGCTCGGCGCCGACGGAGGCCACCGCGTCCAGGTAGAAGAGCGCGCCGTGCTCCCGTACGACCGGGCCGATCTCCGCGACCGGGTTGGTGTTGCCGGTGGCGGCCTCCGCGTGCACGAGCGAGACGAAGTCGATCTCCGGATGCTCGGCGAGGGCCTCCCCGACCTGCGCGGCCGTCACCGCCGCGTGGAAGGGGACCGCCAGGTCGTACACGGTCGCCCCGCAGTCCCGGAGCCAGTCGCCGAACGTCTGCCCGTACGGACCCGTGATCACGTTGAGCGCGGTCGTGCCCGGGCCGGCGGCACCCCGAATGGCCCCCTCCAGCGGAAGCAGCGCCTCGCCCTGCGTGATCACCACGTCCTGCCGGGTGGAGAGCAGCCGCGCCACCCGGTCCTCGATCGACGCGAAGTGCGCGGCGCTCAGTGGTTCCAGGTCCAGGAAGGGGTGGGTCACGGCGTTGCTCTCTTCACTCACGGGGTAGGCAGCAACGAGCGTAACCGGCGTCCCGGTGGTCACCACCGGCGACTTCCGAGGCCGCGCACCCCCAGGGCATGGGATTGGTTTGAGGACCTCAAACCAATCCTTATAATCAGAAGCCACAGTTTCCCCACAGGAGGTCACCCCTCGTGAAGACCGCCCCCGCGCGCCGGACCCGCATGCTGGCCGCCACCACCGCGACGGCCGGGCTGCTGCTCGTCGCCGGCTGCTCCTCGGACGACGACGGGGGCAAGAAGACCACCGCGAACGGGGTCGAGCTCGTCAAGGGCGGGCAGCTCACCACCTGCACGCACCTGCCGTACCCGCCGTTCCAGTCGGAGATCGACGGCAAGGTCCAGGGCTTCGACGTCGCGCTCGTCGACCTGGTCGCCGAGGACCTCGGAGTGAAGCAGGAGATCCTCGACCAGCCCTTCGAGAACTTCAAGACCGGCGGATCCCTCAACTCCGGCCAGTGCGACCTCGCCGCGGCCGGCATGACGATCACCGACGAGCGCAAGAAGAACGTCGACTTCTCCGACCCGTACTTCGAGGCCACCCAGGGCGTCCTGGCCGACAAGAAGAGCGGCATCTCCTCCCTCGCGGACCTCAAGGGCAAGAAGGTCGGCGCGCAGGCGCAGACCACCGGTGAGGAGTTCGCGAAGAGCAAGGGCCTGAACCCGGTCTCCTTCGAGTCCTCCGACGCCCTCCTCAACGGTCTGCGCACCGGCCAGGTCAAGGCCGTCGTCATCGACTACCCGGTCGTCCAGGGCTGGCTGAAGGACAAGGCCAACGCCGACGCCTTCGAGGTCGCCGACAACATCAACACCGGCGAGGAGTACGGCTTCACGATGAAGAAGGGCAACACCAAGCTTCTCGAAGCCGTGAACAAGGCGCTGGCGGACGCGAGGTCCGACGGTACGTACAAGAAGCTGTACGAGAAGTGGATCGGCCCCTACGACGAGAGCGCCGCCTCCGCTTCGCCGTCCGCCTCCTCATGACCGAGGCCGACACCGCCGACACCAAGGTCCCGCCCCGCAGGAGCGGTCTCACCAGGCGGCAGAAGCGGGCCGTGTCGCAGGGCGTCCAGTACGCGGTGTTCGTCGCCGCCCTGGTCGCCCTCGGCTTCACGGCCGACTGGGACCAGCTGCGCAACCAGTTCGCCCAGGTCGACCTGGCCGAGCGGATGTTCCCCGACATCATCACGCTGGCGCTGAAGAACACCGTCCTCTACACGGTGTCCGGCTTCGTCTTCGGCCTCGTCCTCGGTGTGGTCGTCGCCCTGATGCGGCTCTCGTCGGTCGGTCCGTACCGCTGGCTGGCCGGCATCTACATCGAGATCTTCCGCGGGCTGCCCGCCCTGCTGATCTTCATCTTCGTGGGTGTCGCCGTGCCGCTGGCGTTCCCCGGCACGGAGATCCCCGGCGGCACGTACGGGAAGGTCGCGCTCGCGCTCGGCCTGGTGGCCGCCGCGTACATGGCGGAGACGATCCGCGCGGGCATCCAGGCCGTGCCCAAGGGGCAGATGGAGGCGGCCCGTTCGCTGGGCTTCTCGCACGCCCGGGCCATGGTCTCCATCATCATCCCGCAGGCGTTCCGCATCGTGATCCCGCCGCTCACCAACGAGTTGGTGCTCCTCTTCAAGGACTCCTCGCTGGTGCTGTTCCTCGGGGTCACGCTGGAGGAGCGCGAACTGTCCAAGTTCGGCCGCGACCTGGCCAGCGAGACCGCCAACTCGACACCGATCCTGGTGGCGGGCCTGTGCTACCTGCTGGTCACCATCCCGCTCGGTTTCGTCGTACGCCGCCTCGAGGCGAAGGCCGGGGAGGCCACCAAGTGAGTACCGACAAGAGCGACACCGTCCGGGACGACAGGAGCGGCACGCCGGAGATCCGGGTCCGCGGCCTGCACAAGTCGTTCGGCGACAACGAGGTGCTGCGCGGCATCGACCTGGAGGTCGGCTCCGGCGAGGTCGTGTGCGTCATCGGCCCCTCCGGCTCCGGCAAATCGACCCTGCTCCGGTGCGTGAACCTCCTGGAGGAGCCCACCAGGGGGCAGGTCTTCGTCGGCGGCACCGAGATCACCGACCCGGACGTCGACATCGATGCCGTACGCCGCCGGATCGGCATGGTCTTCCAGCAGTTCAACCTCTTCCCGCACCTGACGGTGACCGACAACCTGACGCTGCCGCAGCGCCGGGTGCTCGGCCGTGACAAGGAGGCGGCCGCGAAGGTCGCCGCCGAGAACCTCCGGCGGGTCGGGCTCTCCGAGAAGGCGACGGCCTATCCCGGCTCCCTCTCCGGCGGCCAGCAGCAGCGCGTCGCCATCGCGCGGGCGCTCGCCATGGGCCCCGAGGTGATGCTCTTCGACGAGCCCACCTCGGCGCTCGACCCGGAACTGGTCGGTGACGTCCTCGCGGTGATGCGCATGCTCGCCGACGAGGGCATGACCATGATGGTCGTCACCCACGAGATGTCCTTCGCCCGCGAGGTCGCCGACCGTGTCGTCTTCATGGACGGCGGCGTGATCGTGGAGCAGGGCCCCCCGGCCCAGGTGATCGCCGCCCCGACCCACGACCGCACCCGCCACTTCCTGTCCCGCCTGCTGGACCCGGCGATGGCACAGGTGGAGGAGGGAACCCCGGACCAGCCGGACGCCCTCTAGGGCCCGCGGGCCCCTGCTGGTCAGGGGCGCGGGGAACTGCGCGAGCAACCCCCACCGGGCCCGTGGACAAGTACCCCCGCGACGTACACCCGCGACGAACTAGGCTGCCGCCCATGAGCGATCGGTCGGCGGTGCTGCATGTGAAGGGCCGGGTCCTGGCCGGCCCGGAGGACGCCCGGGACGAACTCTGGGTCGTGGACGGCAAGGTCACGTACGACCGCCCCGCCACGGCCCGGGACGTCCGTACCGTCGAGGGCTGGGCCCTGCCGGGACTGGTGGACGCCCACTGCCACGTGGGCCTCGGCCCGCACGGCGCGGTCCCCGACGACGAGTCGGAGAAGCAGGCACTGGCCGACCGGGACGCGGGCACCCTGCTCATCCGCGACGCGGGCTCGCCCGCGGACACCCGCTGGGTGGACGACCGCGACGACCTCCCGGAGATCATCAGGGCGGGCCGCCACATCGCCCGTACCCGCCGCTACATCCGTGGCTTCGCGCACGAGATCGAGCCGGCGGACCTCGTCGCGTACGTGGCCCGGGAGGCGGAGCGCGGCGACGGCTGGGTGAAACTGGTGGGCGACTGGATCGACCGCGACACGGGTGACCTCGCCGCCTGCTGGCCGCGCGACGCGGTCGAGGCGGCGATCGCCGAGGCACACCGGCTCGGCGCCCGCGTCACCGCGCACTGCTTCGCGGAGGACTCGCTGCGGGACCTCGTCGAGGCGGGCATCGACTGCGTCGAGCACGCCACCGGGCTGACCGAGGACACGATTCCGCTCTTCGCCGAGCGCGGTGTCGCGATCGTGCCGACCCTCGTCAACATCGCGACCTTTCCGCGGCTCGCGGCCGGCGGCGACGCGAGATTCCCCCGGTGGTCGGCGCACATGCGGCGGCTGCACGAGCGGCGCTACGACACCGTGCGGGCCGCGTACGACGCGGGGATCCCCGTGTTCGTGGGCACCGACGCGGGCGGCACGCTGCCGCACGGCCTGGCGGCGGCGGAGGTCGCCGAGCTGGTGACCGCCGGCATCCCGCCCGTCGAGGCGTTGTCGGCCACGACGTGGGGGGCCCGGGAGTGGCTGGGCCGGCCCGGCCTGGAGGAGGGCGCGCCGGCCGACCTGGTGGTGTACGGGGAGGATCCGCGGGCGGACGTCCGTGTTCTGGCGGCACCACGACGGGTTGTGCTGGGCGGCCGGGTCGTCGCTTAGCGCCGCCCTGGCCGCCGGCGGGGCGCTGCCGGTACGGGGCCGTGTCGGTACGGGGCGCTGGAGGGTGCGGGTCGGTGGGGGCCGGCCGCGCAGTTCCCCGCGCCCCTTGGGGGTGGTGGGCTGGGGTGGGTGTGTTCGTGCGGGCTGGTGGGGGTTGCTCGCGCAGTTCCCCGCGCCCCTGAAAAGCAGGGGCGCGGGGAACTGCGCGCTCAGCCCTCACCGGGCCGCAGACGTGATCAGCGGTCGGTGAGGGTCAGGGACTGGTCCAGGGCCTGGAGGAGGCGGTTGACCGTCGCGCGGTCGCGGACCGCGAGCCGCAGCCAGGTCTCGTCGAGGCCGGGAAACGTGTCACCACGCCGCACGGCGAAGCCGAGCCGCCGCAGCCGCGCCCGCACCGCCGCCGCCCCCGGCATCCCGACGAGGACGAACGGCCCCTCGGCCGGCTCAGCGACCCGCACCCCGTCGGACGCGAACTCCGCCAGCCCGGCCACGAGATGCGCCCGGTCCACGGCGACCCGGCGGGCCGCCTCCGCCTGCTCGGCCAGGGCCCGGGACGTCATGCACGCCTCGGCGGCGGCCAACGCGGGCGTGGACACCGGCCAGAGCGGCTGCCCGCGTCCGAGCGCGCCGACCGTCCCGGGCGCCGCGAGCACATAACCGATCCGCAGCCCCGCGAGCCCCCAGGTCTTGGTGAGGCTGCGCAGCACCACGAGCCCCGGCACATCGGTCCGCCCCGCCAACGCCTCCCGCTCCTCGGGCACCGCGTCCATGAACGCCTCGTCGACCACCAGCGTCCGCCCGGGACGCGCGAGTCCGGCGATCGTCGCGGCCGGATGGAGGACGGACGTGGGATTGGTGGGATTGCCGATCACGACCAGGTCCGCGTCCTCGGGGACGGCCGACGGGTCGAGCCGGAAACCCTCCTCGGGCCGCAGCAGCACCCGGTCCACGTGGTGCCCCGCGTCCCGCAGCGCCGCCTCCGGCTCGGTGAACTGCGGGTGCACCACCACCGGGTGACGGACCCTCAGCGTACGGGCGAGCAGCACGAACGCCTCGGCGGCCCCGGCCGTGAGCAGCACCCGCTCCACGGGCAGCCCGTGCCGCGCCGCCACCGCGGCCCGCGCGGCCCGTCCGTCCGGGTAGGTGGCAAGCCCGCCCAGCGACCCGGCGATGTGCTCGCGCAGCCAGGCCGGGGGAGTGCCGGCCCGGACGTTCACGGCGAGGTCGACCAGCGCCGAACCGTCGTCGCGGACCTCGACGTCACCGTGGTGCCGCAGATCGTACGACCGCGGCACCGACGGCGCCTGCCCGCCGGTGCCGGTGCCGGTGGCGCCGGTACCCCGGGGGCCGGAGCCGTCGTCTCTGTCGCCGCTGTCAGTGCGCATGGGAGTGCGCGTGACTGTCGTGGTGGTGTCCGTGGTGGTGGTGTCCCTCGTCGTCCGGGTGGAAGTGCGGCTGCTGCGGCGCCCCCACCTTGTCCTCGAACCCGGGCAGCGCGATGCGGTAGACGCAGGAGTCGCAGTTCATCCGCAGATCGCCCTGTACGGCCTCCCGGTAGCGCTCCATGACCAGGTCGAGCAGCTCCGGCTCCGGCCCGATGACGTCGGCCGAGACCACCTCGACCTCGGTGTGCGCCGCCGCCCACCCCTCGGTCTGCTGCCGGACGCGGTCCGGCAGGATGCCGGTGAACAGGAAATAGGGGAGCACCACGATCCGCCGCGCGCCGAGCTTCACACAGCGGTCCAGGCCCGACGGCACGTCCGGCGCGGCCAGCGACACGAACGCCGTCTCGACGCCCGCGTAACCGCGCCCCTCCCACAGCAGGCGCGCCGCCTTGTGGACCTCCGCGTTGGCGTCCGGGTCGGTCGAGCCGCGCCCGACGAGCAGCACGGTCACCCCGGCCCGGTCCTGCGGCGTGCGCACCGAACCGCCGAGTGCCTCGTCGAGCCGCCGCTCCAGCACGGTCAGCAGCGCGGGGTGCGGGCCCAGCGGGCGCCCGTACGTGTACGAGATCCCGGCGTGCCGCTCCTTCTCGCGGGCCAGCGCGGCCGGGATGTCGCCCTTGGCGTGCCCGGCGGACACGAGCATCAGCGGGACCGCGGCGAACCGGCGCACCCCCTGCTCGACCAGTTCGGTCACCGCGTCGCCGAGCGGCGGCGGGGAGAGTTCGATGAAGCCGCCGGCCACGGGCAGGCCGGGGTTGCGGCGGCCCAGTTCCCGGACGAAGTCGCGGAACGCCTCGGCTCCGGCATCGTCCCGGGTGCCATGGCCGGCGATGAGCAGGGCGGGGGCGGGGGTGGTCACGAGTTCTCCTTCAGAGGCGGAACGAGGCGGGGGCGTGGAACGAGGTGCTGGCGTGGAACGAGGTGCTGGCGCGGGCCGAGGCCGAGCACGGGCCGACCGGCGGTGTGGCTCACTCGGGTTCCTCCTGCCAGCGGTAGCCGCGCGGGGTGACCATGCGGCCGGCGATCTCACGGGTCGCCGTGTTGCCCACGGTCACCACCGTCATCATGTCCACCGTGGTGGGGTCAAGACCCGCGAGCGTGGTGACCCGGCTGGATTCGTCCGGCCGCGAGGCGTTGCGTACGACTCCCACGGGCGTCGCCGGCTCCCGGTGCTCACCGAGGAGGGCGAGCGCCTTGGGCAGCTGCCAGTCGCGGCCCCGGCTGCGCGGGTTGTAGAAGGTGACGACGATGTCGGCCTCGGCGGCCGCCCGTACCCGGCGCTCGATGACCTCCCACGGCGTGTGCAGGTCGGAGAGGCTGATCGACACGTGGTCGTGGCCGAGCGGCGCGCCCAGGATCGCCCCGGCCGCGAGGGCGGCGGTGACGCCCGGGACGCCGACCACGTCGATGTCGTCGGACGCCTCCGCCAGCGCGGGCGACGCCATCGCGTACACCCCCGCGTCACCGCTGCCGATGAGCGCGACGGCGTGTCCGCGCCGGGCCTCGGCCACGGCCGTACGGGCGCGTTCCTCCTCGGCGCCGAGCCCCGACTCCAGGACACGGGTGCCGGGGCGGAGCAGGTCGCGGATCTGGTCGACGTACTGGTCGAGACCGACGAGCACGGAGGCGCGGCGCAGCTCGTCCTTCGCACGCGGGGTGAGCAGGTCCCGGGCGCCCGGCCCGAGTCCGACCACCGCGAGCCGTCCACGCGCCGGCCGGCGGACGACCGCGCAGGTCGCCATGGCCGGCCGCGCGGCCGACTTGCGCTTGGGGACGAGGAGTTCACCGCCGCGGACGAGGGCCGCGGCCTCGGCGACCGAGGGCGTACCGACGGCGGCGAGCGGCGCGTCGGACGGGTTCGGCACGTCGACCGCCGCCAACTCCTCTGCGGTGTACGTCACCAGGGGCACCCCGAGCCGCTCGGCGGCGCCGAGGATGCCGGGTTCGCCGGCCTTCGCGTCGACGGTGGCGAGTTCGCCGACGGACCTCGCGGACAGCCCGGCGTCCCGCAGCGCGTCCTCGACGAGTCCGAGCACCTCCTCGACCGGGGCCCCCTTGGAGGCGCCGACGCCGACGACGAGGGACGGCGGGCGCAGCACGACCTCCCGTTCGGCGGGCTCGACGGCCCGGTCGGTCACGCGGACCGCGTACGCGCTCCCGGCGGCCGGGACGGCGGACAGGCCGGGAAGGGAGGGCAGCGGCCACACCGACTCGGCGTGCAGGGCGACCGGTTCGCCGTCCAGCATGGCCCGCGACACCCCCGCCACGTCCCCCTCCGCCGGGAACCCGAGCGTGTCGAGGCCCGGCATCCCGACGGAGTCGGTCGCGGTGGTCACGACCGGCTCGGCGCCGAGCAGTTCGCCCACCGCGCGGGCGAGTTCGTTGGCGCCACCGGCGTGCCCGCCGACCAGGGAGACCGCGTACCGCCCGCCCTCGTCGACGCAGACGATCCCGGGGTCGGACGCCTTGTCGCGGAGCAGCGGCGCGACGAGCCGCACCACGGCCCCGGTGGCGAGGAAGCAGACGAGCTGCTCGCACTCGGCGAAAGCCCGCCGCACGGCGTCCCCCACGGGTCCCTCGTAGACGCGGGTACGGCCGGGCCAGGCCGAGGCCACCCGCCGTGCGCCCGCCGACCCGGCGGCCGTCGCGGAAATCAGGCCGATCACTGTGCGACTCCTTCATCACTACGGACATCACTGCGCACGTCACCGTGCACGTCACTGCGCACATCGCGAGACACCGCACCGGGCACGTCACCGGAGGTGGCCGCGTGTGCCGGAGGCCGGACGCCCCACAGCAGGAACACGGGATTGGTCGCCGCGAGCCGGGTGACGTCCCCCGGCAGCGGGGCGAGGCGGGACGACTGCAGCAGTACGCCGTCGCAGTCGAGCCCGGCCGCGACGAGCGCCTCCCGTACGGCGGGCACCCGGTCGAGCGCGGCCAGCGCCACGACGACCGACCGCCGTGCCCGCCGGGCGCAGGCCGTCACCATGGCGGGCAGTTCCCGCCCGCCCCCGCCGATGAACACGGCGTCCGGGTCGGGCAGGTCGGACAGCACGGTCGGCGCGGCCCCGTGCACGACGGTCACGTCGACCCCGTGCGCGGCCGCGTTGGCGCGTACCCGCTCCACCCCGTCCCCGGTCTTCTCCACCGCGGTCACGGCGGCTCCGAACCGCGCGCACTCCACCGCGACCGAGCCGGAGCCCGCGCCGATGTCCCACACGTGGTCACCGAGCCGCGGCCCGAGCCGGGCCAGCGCCAGCGCCCGCACCTCGAACTTGGTGATCATCGAGTCCCGGTGCGTGAACTCGCTCTCGGCCAGCGCCCATCGGGAGGGCCCCGGCGCCGGACCGGCGACCGTGCGGACGGGGGACAGGACGCGCGACTCGTCGAGACACAGCACGACGTTCACCGCCGGCCCCCAGTCGCGTGCGGCGGCCTCGGCGGGCGTGACCCGCTCGACCCGCTCACCCGCGCCCGCCCCCAGGGCCGCGGCCACGACGAGCACCCGGCCGCCGGACCCCGCCAGAGCCGCGCCGAGTTCCGCCGGCCCCGAGCCGGGGCCCGTCAGCACGGCCACCTTCGGATGCGCCCGGCAGACGTTCACGGCGGTCCGCAGGTCACGCCCGTGCGCGCTCACCACCACCGCGTCGTCCCACGTCAGCCCCGCGCGGGCGAAAGCGGCGGCGACGGACGACACCCCGGGGTGCACGTCGAGACGACCGGCTCCGAACCGCTCCGCGAGCGCCCGCACGATCCCGAAGAACCCGGGGTCCCCGGAGGCCAGCACGACCACCCGCCCCGGGTCCGGGGCGCCGTCCTGCCGCCCGGCCTTCTCCAGATACCGCTCGATGGCGTCGAGAGCGGGCGCGAGCGGGCCGAGGACGATCCGCGCGGCCGAGTCCGGCAGCGCCGCGGCCGCCAGATGGCGCCGGGCACCCACGACGAGCCCCGCCCCGGCCAGCGCGGCTCCCGCGTCCGGGGGGAGGGGCGCCCCCGTGCCCGTACCGACGACCGTGATCACGTCGGTCACGTCGTGGCACCCCGGGTCCGCAGCGCCTTGCGCGCCTCGGGGTCGGCCTTGCGGAAGCCGTGGAAGTGGCCCGGGTGGTAGAGGTGCGAGCGCGTGCCGTGCGCTTCGAGGGCGGGGCCGACCAGGAACAGCGTGTGCTTCCAGAGCTTGTGCTCCTTGACGGTCTCCTCCAGGGTGCTGATCGTGCACCGCACGATCAGTTCCTCGGGCCACGTCGCCTGGTACGCGACCACGACCGGGGTGGAGGTCGGGTAGCCGCCCTCCAGCAGTTCCCGTACGAGCTGCCCGCTGCGGGCGGCCGACAGGAACAGCGCCATGGTGGTGCCGTGCCGTGCGAACTCCCGTACCTCCTCGCCCGGCGGCATCGGCGTCTTGCCGCCGCCGAGGCGGGTGAGGATCACGGACTGCGCGACCTCGGGAATGGTCAGCTCGCGCTGCGCGAGCGCGGCCACGGCCGAGAACGACGAGACACCGGGCACGATCTCGGTTGCGATGCCGATCCCGGCGCACCGGTCGACCTGCTCCTGCGTACCGCCCCACAGCGCGGGATCGCCCGAATGGATGCGGGCCACCTTCAGCCCTTCGGCGGCGGCCCGCTCGTACACGGCGGCGACGTCCTCCAGCGACATCGTCGCCGAGTCGAGGATCTCCGCGTCCGCACGGGCGTGTTCGAGGACCTCCGCCTGCACCAGACTGGCCGCCCAGATCACGACGTCGGCCTCGGCGATGGCGCGCGCGGCACGGAACGTCAGCAGATCGGCGGCGCCGGGCCCGGCGCCCACGAAGGTCACCTTGCCGGCGGGTGCACCGGGCTCACCGGGCGCGTCGGCTGCCTGGGCTGCCTGGGCTGCGTCAGCCATGGGATGGGGTCCTTTCCGAGAGCCATGCGGGCTCGGGCGTGCGGCGAACGTGCGGGAAGTCGGGTCGATCGGATAGCAAGGGCGTATGGCGGTGTTCGTCGCGCTCGGCGCGTTCCTGATGACGCTGGCCGGCGGCTGGACGGCGCAACGCGTCACCGACCGCCGCCACCTCGTACTCGGCCTGGCAGGCGGCCTGATGCTGGGCGTCGTCGGCCTCGACCTGCTGCCGGAGGCACTGGAGGCGGCGGGCGAGGAGATCTTCGGCGTACCGGCGGCGCTGCTGCTGTTCGTGGCCGGTTTCCTCGCGGCCCATCTGGTCGAACGGCTGCTGGCCGTACGCCACGCGGCGCACGGCGGCGGGGAACACGACGGCCGCACGCCCCAGGTGGGCCTGACGGCCGCCGCGGCGATGGTCGGCCACAGCGCCATGGACGGCGTGGCGATCGGTGCGGCCTTCCAGGTGGGCGGCGGTATGGGAGCCGCGGTGGCGGTCGCGGTGATCGCCCACGACTTCGCGGACGGCTTCAACACGTACACGATCACGACCCTGTACGGGAACGCCCGCCGCAAGGCGGTCGCGATGCTCTGCGCGGACGCGGCGGCTCCCGTCGCGGGCGCCGCGTCGACCCTCCTCTTCACCATCCCCGAACACCTGCTCGGTGCCTATCTGGGGTTCTTCGGCGGCGCGCTCCTCTATCTGGCGGCGGCCGAGATCCTCCCCGAGGCGCACCACGAACACCCGGCCCGCTCCACGCTGCTGTGCACGCTCACCGGAGTGGCGTTCATCTGGCTGGTCGTGGGCATCGCGGAGTGAGCCGGGCCGTGCGGGTCTTCCGAGGCAGGTCACAGCTTGCCGCCGCGCCCGCCGTCGCGCCGGGCGGGCGCGATGAGCGTCGACAGGTAGGGCAGCGGGGCGCCGTCCAGTTCGGCCGCGCTCCTGATCGACTCCTCGGGCAGCCCCAGCGCGGACCCCCACACCGCGTCGTCGATCCGGCCGGTCTCCCGCAGCGCCGCGGCGACCTCCTCCGCCTGCCGCCCGAACTTGTACGCGACGACGGTTCCGGGCCCGTTCAGCGCGTCCTTGAGGACCCCGGACCCGGCGGTGACCGGCACGAGGGTGAGCGGCTCGGTGCCCTCGGTCAGGACCGCCCCGGACCGGGCGGCGAGATCCTGCATGGCGGTGATCCCGGGCACGGTCTCGACGAGCGTGCCCGGGACGAGCCGCTGCACGGTCTGCGCGAGATAGGTGAACGTGGAGTACACGTTCGGGTCGCCGATGGTGGCGAAGGCGACGCTGCCGTGCGTCCGCAGCAACTGGGCCACCCGCTCGCCGGCCACATCCCAGGCGGCCTCGCGGCGCGCCCGGTCGGAGCGTTCGTTGAGGGCGAAGACGACCCGGACGACCTTCTCCCGCTCCACGTAGTGCAGCACGGTGGCCTCGGCCCGCCCGGGCTCCCCGCCGTCCCGCCCGTCGGGCGCGGCCATGACGGGCACGACCACGACCTCCGCGGCACGGAGCCGGTCGACCCCTTTGACGGTCACGAGCTCGGGATCCCCGGGCCCGACCCCGACCCCGATCAGCCTGCTGTCGCTCATGACCCGACACACCTCTCCACGAACCGACGGGCGACGCCGGGAGCGGCCGCCCAATGCGTGTGCAGATAACTCGCGTGCACACCCCGCTGTACGAAACCTTCGAGCCGCCGCGCCGGAGCACGCATCCCCCAGGCGGCCACGGCTCCCGCCCCCGGCTCGACGACGGTGCGGTGGAACTCGTGCCCCCGCATCCGGCTGCCCGCCTCGGCCAGCACGCTGTCGGACACCGCCACGGCATCGCGGTACCCGAGCGTCAGCCGCTCGTCCATCCGGGCCGCGGCGTCGATGACCCCGCACATCGGCAGCGAGTCGAGCTCACGGGAGAGATAGAGCAGCCCCGCACACTCGGCGGCGACGGGCGCACCACTCTCGGCGAGCGCGGCAACGGCCTTGCGCAAGGGCTCGTTGGCGGACAGCTCGGCCCCGTACACCTCGGGAAAACCACCCCCGACGACCAGTCCACGGGTCCCGTCCGGTAGTTGCTCGTCCTGCAGAGGATCGAACGGCACGACCTCGGCCCCGGCGGCCAGCAACAACTCGACCTGCTCGGCATAGGAAAAGGTGAACGCGGCCCCACCGGCAACGGCGACGACGGGGGCCCGTAGTTTCAGCCCGTCCGGGGACTCAACTTTCAGGCCGCCCGGGCGTCCGTCTTTCAGCCCGTCCGGCGTTTGAGGACGAGCGCGAAGCGCGACAGGGGGGGCCGGGGGCGCAGCCTTCAGGGAGGGGACGGGAAGGGGCGGCGGGGGCGAGGAAACAAGCGCCGCACCCGCGTCCCAGCCCGCACAGGCCAAAGACCCGGCGCTGCGAGCCAGAGCGAGCAGCGCATCAAGGTCACACCCTTCCCGCACCTGCGAACCCATCGCAGCGACAGCCTCAACCGCTTCGCCCCGCCGCTCGGCGACAGGAACCAGCCCCAGATGCCGAGAGGGCGTGGCGACCTGCGGAGCCCGCCGCAGCACACCGAGAACGGCCACCCCCGACTGATCCAGCGCCTCCCGCAGCAACGACTCGTGCCGATCGGACCCCACCTTGTTGAGGATCACCCCGCCGATCCGCACCTCGGGATCCCAGGACGCGAACCCGTGCACCAGCGCGGCCACGGACCGCGACTGCGAGGACGCGTCCACGACCAGCACCACGGGCGCCCGCAGCAGCTTCGCCACATGAGCGGTGGAGGCCAGCTCCCCTTCACCGGCGGCCCCGTCGAAGAGCCCCATCACCCCTTCGACGACGGCGAGGTCACACCCACGGGCCCCGTGCGAGAACAGCGGCGCGATCAGCTCCGCCCCGCACATGTACGCGTCGAGATTGCGCCCCACCCGTCCGGTGGCGAGCGCGTGGTAGCCGGGGTCGATGTAGTCGGGCCCCACCTTGTGCGGGGACACGGCGAGCCCCCGCGAGGCGAACGCGGCCATCAGCCCGGTGGCGACGGTGGTCTTGCCGCTGCCCGAGGAGGGCGCGGCGACGACCAGCCGGGGGACGGAGGACATCACCACTCGATGCCCCTCTGCCCCTTCTGACCGGCGTCCATCGGGTGCTTGACCTTGGACATGTCGGTCACCAGGTCGGCCGCCTCGACCAGCTTGTCAGGGGCGTTGCGCCCGGTGATCACGACGTGCTGGGTCCCGGGCCGGTCCCGCAGCACGGCCACCACCTCGTCCACGTCCACCCAGCCCCAGTGCATGGGGTAGGCGAACTCGTCGAGCACGTACAGCTTGTACGTCTCGGCGGCGAGGTCCCGCTTGACCTGCTCCCAGCCCTCGCGGGCCTTGGCCTCGTTGTCGAGCTGCGCGTCCCGCTGCACCCACGACCAGCCCTCGCCCATCTTGTGCCAGTCGACGGACCCGCCCTCACCACTGGCGCCGAGGACGCGCAGCGCGTTCTCCTCGCCGACCTTCCACTTCGCGGACTTGACGAACTGGAACACCCCGATGGGCCACCCCTGGTTCCAGGCGCGCAGCGCGAGCCCGAAGGCGGCGGTGGACTTGCCCTTGCCGACTCCGGTGTGCACGACGACGAGCGGCCGGTTGCGTCGCTGACGGGTCGTCAGCCCGTCTTCGGGCACGACACTCGGCTGTCCCTGCGGCATTACGCGGCCCTCCCGCTGTCGCCCCTGCCGGCGCCCTTGATGTCGCTCCTGCTGCTGCCCCTGCCGTCGCCCCGGACGTCCCTGACCAGCCCGGCGATCGAGTCGGCCCGCAGTTCGTCGAGCGTCACCGCGGTCCCGCCGAGCTCGCCCGCGAGCTGCCCGGCGAGTCCGAGCCGCACGGGCCCCGACTCGCAGTCGACGACCACGGAGGCCACGCCTTCGGCGGCGAACAGCCGAGCGGCCCGCCCGGCCAGCGCGACCGGCTCCGGGCCACCGGTGGCCCGCCCGTCCGTGACCAGCACCACCAGCGCGCGCCGCGCCGGATCCCGCAACCGCTCCACCCGCAGTACGTCGTGCGCCCGAAGGAGCCCGGCCGCGAGCGGCGTACGCCCGCCGGTGGGCAGCGACTCCAGCCGGACGGCGGCCGCGTCGACCGACGACGTGGGCGGCAGCGCCACCTCGGCCGCGGAGCCGCGGAACGTCACGAGCCCCACCTTGTCCCGCCGCTGGTAGGCGTCGAGGAGCAGGGACAGCACGGCGCCCTTCACGGCGCTCATCCGCTGCCGGGCCGCCATCGATCCGGAGGCGTCCACGACGAACAGCACGAGGTTGCCCTCACGGCCCTCCCGGGTGGCCTGCCGCAGGTCGTCCCGCCGGACGACGAGTCCTGGCCCGGAGCGCCCCCGCGCCCGCTGGTGCGGGGCCGCGGCCTGCACGGTCGCCGCCAGGTGCAGCTTGGTGAGGGCGCCGCGCGGCCGGCGCGCCCCGGTGGTGCGACCGTGCTCGGTCCGGGCCCGCGAGCGCCGCCCGGCGGCCCCCTCACCGAGCCCCGGCACGCTCAGCACCTTCGTGCGGAAGGGTTCGGCGGCCCGTACGGGGGACTGCTCGCCGGCGCCGGGGGACGGCGCCCGCCCGTTCTCGGAGGACTCGGACGGCTCGGAGGGCCTGCCCTGCGCGGGCACCTCACCGGAATCCTCCCCGCCGTCGCCCCCGTCACCGCCGTCGTCGGGCCCGTCCTGCGGGGGCCGCCCGCCACCGGGCCCGTCCGGGTCCGGATCCGGCTCGTCGTCCCCGGAATCCCCGGAGCCGTCGGAGTCGTTCCCGCCCCCGAACTCCTCCAGCGTCTCGTCGAGCTTGTCCTCGTCGAGACCGGGGGCGTCGAACGGATTGCGCCGCCGCCGGTGCGGCAGCGCGAGGAGCGCGGCCTGCCGCACGTCCTCGGCCAGCACCACGGTCCGTCCCGCCGAGGCGGCGAGCGCCGTCGCGGTCCTGGCCATCACGATGTCGGCCCGCATGCCGTCCACCTCGAACGCGGCACAGGTCGCCGCGATCTGCCGCAGCGCGCCGTCGCCGAGCCGCACCGAGGGCAGCAGCTCGCGCGCGGCCACGATCCGGGCCCGTACGGCGGACTCCTCGTCGGCCCAGCGCGTCGCGAACCCCTCCGGGTCGTCGTCGTACGCGAGCCGCCGCCGGACGACCTCCACCCGCTGGTCGGGCTCGCGCGAGGCCGCCACCTCGACGGTCAGCCCGAACCGGTCGAGCAACTGCGGCCGCAGCTCGCCCTCTTCGGGGTTCATCGTCCCGACGAGCAGGAACCGCGCGGCATGCCGTACGGAGACGCCCTCGCGCTCCACGTACGAGGCACCCATGGCCGCCGCGTCGAGCAGCAGGTCGACCAGGTGGTCGTGGAGGAGGTTGACCTCGTCCACGTACAGGATGCCGCGGTGGGCGTCGGCCAGCAGACCGGGCTCGAAGGCTTTCACGCCCTCCGCGAGCGCCCGCTCGATGTCGAGCGCGCCGACGAGCCGGTCCTCGGAGGCACCGACGGGCAGTTCGACCATCCGGGCCGGACGGGAGACGCCCGGACCCACCTCGTGCGGACCGTCCGGGCAGGCCGGGTCGGGCGCGTCGGGCGCGCAGGAGAACCGGCACCCCGCGACGACGTCGACCTGCGGCATGAGCGCGGAGAGAGCGCGCACGGCCGTGGACTTGGCGGTGCCCTTCTCCCCGCGGACGAGCACCCCGCCCACCGCCGGGGACACGGCGTTCAGCAGCAGCGCGAGCCGCAGATCGTCCTGGCCGACCACGGCCGTGAACGGGAACGGGGTACTCACTGGTCGTCACCCTCCACATCGCCCTCCAAGTCGCCTTCGAGCTCCAGATAGGTGGCCCGCAGCCGTTCCAGGGTCTCGGCGTCGGGCTCGGCCCACAGTCCGCGCTCGGCGGCCTCCAGGAGCCGTTCCGTGATGCCGCGCAGGGCCCACGGGTTGGACTTCTTCATGAAGTCCCGGTTCTCCGCGTCGAAGACGTACTCCGCGCTGAGCTTCTCGTACATCCAGTCGTCGACGACCCCGGCCGTGGCGTCGTACCCGAAGAGGTAGTCGACGGTGGCCGCCATCTCGAAGGCGCCCTTGTAGCCGTGCCGCCGCATCGCCGCCATCCAGCGCGGGTTGACCACCCGGGCGCGGAACACCCGGTGCGTCTCCTCGCCGAGCGTGCGGGTCTTGATCTGGCTGGGCACGGCCGAGTCGCCGACGTACGCCTCGGGGCTGGTGCCCGTCAGGTGGCGCACCATGGCGACCATGCCGCCGTGGTACTGGAAGTAGTCGTCGGCGTCGACGAGGTCGTGCTCGCGGGTGTCGACGTTCTTCGCGGCGACGGCGATCCGCCGGAACGCCGTCTCCATGTCCCCGCGCGCCGCCCGCCCTTCGAGTCCCTGCCCGTACGCGTAGCCGCCCCACACCGCGTACACCTCGGCGAGGTCCGCGTCCGAGCGCCAGTTGCGCGCGTCGATGAGGGGGAGCAGGCCCGCCCCGTACGCGCCCGGCTTCGAGCCGAAGATACGGGCCGTCGCGCGCCGCCGGTCGCCGTGCTCGGCGGTGTCCTCGTCGGCGTGCGCGCGGACGTAGTTGCGGTCGGCGGGCTCGTCCAGCTCGGCCACCGCCCGCACCGCGTCGTCGAGCAGCTTGATGACGTGCGGGAACGCGTCACGGAAGAAACCGGAGATCCGGACGGTGACGTCGATGCGCGGCCGGCCCAGCTCCTCCGGGCCCACGATCTCGAAGCCGGTGACGCGCCGCGAGGCGTCGTCCCACACGGGCCGGCAGCCCAGCAGCGCCAGGATCTCCGCGATGTCGTCGCCCTGGGTGCGCATCGCGGACGTGCCCCACACCGTCAGCCCCACGGACTTCGGGTACGCGCCGGTGTCCTGGAGGTAGCGCTGCACGAGCGAGTCGGCGAGCGCCTGCCCGACCTCCCAGCTCAGCCGGGACGGGATCGCCTTCGGGTCCACGGAGTAGAAGTTGCGCCCGGTCGGCAGGACGTTGACGAGTCCGCGCGTCGGCGAGCCCGAGGGGCCCGACGGGACGTAACCGCCGTTCAGGGCGTGGAGGATGTGGTCGATCTCGTCCGTCGTGCGGGCGAGCCGCGGCACCACCTCCCGGCACGCGAACTCCAACACCGCCACGGCATCCGGGAGTTCGGTGCCCAGCACCTCGCGTACGAGCGCGGGCACGGCCGCGGTGTCCCAGCCGCGCTCCTCCATGCCCTCCGCGAACCGGCGGCACAGCTGTTCCAGCAGGTCGACCGCGTCGGCGGCCGTCCGGGCGGGACCGGCCACCAGGTCGCTCAGCTCGACCGGCACCTTCAAGGGCGCGCCGGGCTCGGCCAGCAACTCCTTCTCGACCAGGCCGAAGTGCTCGGCGAGACAGGCCCGCAGGCCGGGCAGCGCGTTCGCCGTGCCGCCCCACACCTGTGAGGCGCGCAGCACGGCCAGCACGAGGTTCACCCGCGCCTCGGCCTCGGGACCGCCGCCGAGGATGTGCAGCCCGTCGCGGATCTGCACGTCCTTGATCTCGCACAGATACCCGTCGATGTGCATCACGAACTCGTCGAACGCGCCGTCGTCCGGCTGCTCGTCGACGTGCAGGTCGTGGTGGAGTTCGGCAGCCTTCACCAGCGTCCAGATCTGGGCGCGTACGGCCGGTGCCTTCGTCGGGTCCAGGTCGGACACGAGCGCGTACTCGTCGAGGAGCTGTTCCAGCTTCGCGAGGTCGCCGTAGGTGTCCGCGCGGGCCATCGGCGGCACCAGGTGGTCGACGATCGTGGCGTGCCCGCGCCGCTTGGCCTGGGTGCCCTCGCCGGGGTCGTTGACGATGAAGGGGTACACCAGCGGCAGTTCGCCGAGCACCGCGTCGGGCGCGCAGCCGCCGCTGAGGCCGAGGCCCTTGCCCGGCAGCCACTCCATCGTGCCGTGCTTGCCCATGTGCACGATCGCGTCGGCGCCGAAGCCGCCCTCCGAGGAGGCGTTCTCCAGCCAGCGGTAGGCCGCCATGTAGTGGTGCGAGGGCGGCATGTCCGGGTCGTGGTAGATCGCGATCGGGTTCTCGCCGAAGCCGCGCGGCGGCTGGATCATCACGACGACGTTCCCGAACCG
The DNA here is from genome assembly GCF_042889045.1 of Streptomyces sp. NPDC002701. NCBI lineage: Bacteria > Bacillati > Actinomycetota > Actinomycetes > Kitasatosporales > Streptomycetaceae > Streptomyces > Streptomyces sp. NPDC002701. The sequence goes on along the minus strand of NZ_JBIAQL010000008.1, from coordinate 63,363 downwards.
GAGGGAGGCCAGCACGATGTCGTCGCCGTCCACGTAGAGGGAGCCCGGCGGCTCGCCCCACGCCTCCAGCATGCCTTCGCGCAGGGCGGGGTCGAGCCGGTCGAACCACGCCCGGTAGTCGGCGAGCGGTACGCGCGCGGGGGCGGCGGCCAGCTGGTCCTCGGTGAGCCACTCGACGTCGTGGCCACCGGCGGCGATGAGCCGGTGGATCAGCTCGTCGCCGTTGTCGGGGTGTCCCTCGACGGCGTACCCGGCGTCCCGCAGCGCGTCGAGGAGCCGGACCGCCGAGGCGGGGGTGTCCAGGCCCACCGCGTTGCCGACCCGGGAGTGCTTGGTCGGATAGGCGGTGAAGACGACCGCGAGCTTCTTCTCGGCGTTGGGCTTGTGCCGCAGCCGGGCGTGCCGCACGGCGATCCCGGCGACGCGCGCGGCCCGCTCCGGGTCGGCGACGTACACCGGCACGTCGTCGGGGCCCTGCTCCTTGAACGAGAACGGGACCGTGATGAGGCGTCCGTCGAACTCGGGGATCGCGACCTGCATCGCCGCGTCCATGGGGGACAGGGCCGCGTCGGACGCCTCCCAGGCGGCCTTCGACGTGGTCAGGCACAGGCCCTGGAGGAAGGGGATGTCGAGGGTCTGGAGCGCGCTGATGTCCCACGCCTCCTCGTCGCCGCCCGCGGACGCCTCGGAGGCGTGTGCGCCACCGGAGGCGAGGACGGTGGTGACCAGCGCGTCCGCGCCCTCGATGAGCGCGTACAGCTCGGGGCCGGCGCCGCGCAGCGAACCGCTGTAGACGGGCAGGGCGTTGGCGCCCTTGGCCTCGATGGCGTCGCAGAGGGTCTCCACGAAGGCGGTGTTGCCGCTCAGCTCGTGGGCGCGGTAGTAGAGCACGGCCACGGTCGGGCGGCCGGGGGCCGTCACCGGCTCGCCGTGGACCCCGAACTGCGGCATCTGCCGCGGTGCCTCGAAGCCCTCGCCCGTGACCAGCACGGTGTCGGAGAGGAAGCGGGTCAGCTCGGCCAGGTTCTCCGGGCCGCCCTCGACGAGGTAGCGCAGCGCCTCCGCGACGACACCGGCGGGCACGGACGACTCGGCCATCAGCTCCGCGTCGGGCACGGTCTCCCCGCCGAGCAGCACGGTCGGGATGCCGGACGCCTTCAGGAAGGCGAGCCCGTCCTCCCAGGCACGCTTGCCGCCGAGCAGCCGGACGACCGCGAGGTCCGCGCCCTCGACCAGCGCGGGCAGCTCCTCCGCGACGTCCACGCGGGTCGGATTGCCGATCCGGTACGCGGCGCCGGAGGCACGGGCCGCCAGCAGGTCCGTGTCGGCGGTCGACAACAACAACACTGTGCTCATGCGGGTGCTCCCGGTGGGATGAAAGGCAGTCCTGTCGGCGCGCCGGACTCGATGAGCCGCCACAGCGCGTCCGTGTCCGCGTGTTCCTCGATCAGATCGCCGAGCCGGTCCAGCTGCTCCTCGCGCAGCCCCGCGAACGACGTGCCGGCGGCCGGTACGAAGCGGCGCCCCGCGGCGGCGGCCACCTCGCGCAGGAAGGCGCGCCGGAAGCCGTCCGACTCCAGTGAGCCGTGCCAGTGCGTGCCCCAGACCTGGCCGACCCGGCAGCCGTCCAGGAAGGGCTGACCGCCGGTCACTTCGGCGACCCCGTGGTGGATCTCGTACCCCTCGACGGGTTCGCCGAGGGCCTCGCCGGCGGGCCGGGTGAGGGTCTTCTCCCGCGCGAACCGCACACGTACGGGGAGGAGTCCGAGCCCGTCCACGGCGCCGGCCCTCGACTCCACCTCGTCGTCGATGTGTTCGCCGAGGAGCTGGAAGCCGCCGCAGATGCCCAGCACGGGGCGCCCCTCGGCGGCCCGGCGCACCAGGGCGTCGGCGAGGCCGCGCCGCCGCAGCCACTCCAGGGCGCGGACCGTGCCGCGGGTGCCGGGCACGACGACCAGGTCGGCGTCGACGAGTTCCTCGGCGCGGTCCACGAACCGCACGACGACGCCCGGTTCGGCGGCGAGCGCGTCCAGGTCGGTGAAGTTGGACATCAGGGGGATCGCGCAGACGGCGACCCGCAGGATGTCCTCGCCGACGGGGGCGGACACCTCGGACTCGCGCACCGAGCCCCGCAGGGACACGCGGAGTCCGTCCTCCTCGTCGATGCCGAGCCCGTGCCGGTACGGCAGGACGCCGTAGGTGTGGCGCCCGGTGAGCCCGTGCAGCATGTCGATGCCGGGTTCGAGGAGGGAGACGTCCCCGCGGAACTTGTTGACGAGGAACCCGGCGACGAGTTCCTGGTCCTCGCGCGACAGCAGGGCCACCGTGCCGAAGAACGAGGCGAAGACCCCGCCGCGGTCGATGTCGCCGACGACGAGCACGGGCAGCCGCGCGTTGCGTGCGATCCCCATGTTCACGATGTCCGTCCGCCGCAGGTTGATCTCGGCCGGACTCCCGGCCCCCTCACAGATCACCGCGTCATACGTGCCCCGCAACTCGGCCAGACAGTCCAGCACGGTCCCGAGCAACGCCTCCTGACGTCCGCCGTGATAGCCGCGCGCACTCATCTCACCCACCGGCCTGCCCATCAGGACGACCTGGCTGCTGCGGTCGCTGCCCGGCTTCAGCAGGACGGGGTTCATCAGCGCGGTCGGCTCCACGCGGGCGGCCTGCGCCTGCATGGCCTGCGCGCGCCCGATCTCGGCGCCCTCCCGCGTCACGAACGAGTTCAGCGACATGTTCTGTGCCTTGAAGGGCGCGACCTTCACCCCCCGCCGCACCAGCCACCGGCAGATCCCGGCGGTCACGACGCTCTTGCCCGCGTCGGACGTGGTGCCCGCGACGAGCAGCCCCCCGCCCGGCCCGCCTTCCCGGCCCCCGCTCATGACGTACGCCCCTTCCCGGCGGCTGCCCCGGCGAGCAGCCGCCCGGCGACACTCACACCCAGCGCGAGCAGGCCCACGCGGCGCGAGAGCCGGACGGCCCGCTCGATGTCCCCGACCCGCACGGGCCGCCCGCCGCCGTTGAGGACGGGCCGGTGCTCGACCCGTCCCGCGTAGGAGAGGGTGCCGCCGAGCCGCACTCCGAGCGCGCCCGCGAACGAGGCTTCGACGGGGCCGGCGTTGGGGCTCGGGTGCTGGCCGGCGTCGGTACGCCAGGCGCGGATCGCGCCCCGCGGATCATCTCCGGCGACGGCCGCGAGGACAGCGGTCAGCCGGGCTCCGGGCCACCCGGCGACGTCGTCGAGCCGCGCGGAGGCCCACCCGTACCGCCGGTATCGCGGCGACCGGTGCCCCACCATGGCGTCCAGCGTGTTGACGGCCCGGAACCCGGCCAGACCGGGCACGCCCGCGACCGCGCCCCACACCAGGGCGCCCACGACGGCGTCGGAGGTGTTCTCGGCGACGGACTCGACGACGGCCCGGGCGATCCCGTCGGCGTCCAGCGCCTGCGGGTCGCGCCCGCACAGGTGCGGCAGCCGCTCGCGGGCGGCCTCGATGTCCCCGGCGGCCAGCGCGTCGCCGGCGGCCCGGGCCTCCCGCCCGAGCGAGGTCCCGCCGACGACCGCCCAGGTGGCGGCGGCGGTCAGCGCGACGGACGCGGCGCCGCAGGTGCGTACGGCACGGTCGGCGGCCACGGCGAGGGCGACGGCGCCGCCCGCGCACACGGTGGTGTGCAGGGCGCCCCACCCGCGGTGGTCCCGCCACAGGACCCGCTCCACGGCCCCCGCGGCACGGCCGAACGCGGCGACCGGATGCCCCCGGCGGGGATCGCCGAACAGCAGGTCACCGAGGAGGCCGGCGGCGGCGCCGTACGCGAAGACGCGATCGGCACGCATCGGTTCAGCCCGCCGCTACGTGAGGCGGAACTCCCGTACCCGGCACCCTCGTACGGGGCACACCGGTCCACAACAGACGGCCGCGCATGGCGATATGTCCTCACTCAGGGTGTCCACGCCCTGGTTCGACGAGACCGACGACGAGAGTTCCTGACTCCCGGGGAAGGGATTCCCCGGTCACAGTGGCGGGACCGCGCCGGATTCACACCGGCTTCCTCTCCTGCCGTCGTACATGGCCCCGGCAGTCCACCACGCCCCGAGAACACCCGTCAACTTGCTGTTGACCTGCGAAGGGAGAGTGTGCTGAGGCCCACATGGAACACGGGACGGCCCCGCCGACCGAGTGGTCGGCGGGGCCGTCCCGTACTGAACGGACGTACTGCGGGGGCCGGACGGACGCGCTGCGGGCGTCAGGCCACGATCAGGTAGATGCCGTAGGCCACGGCTGCCGCGCAGGCCGCGAAGCAGGCGTACGCGCCGGTGACCGCGAGGGCCGCCGAGCCGCCCTGGGCGGTGGCCGTCTCGCGCTTGGAGAGGCCGACGATGCCGAGGGTGAAGAGGCCCACGAGGGCGACGGTGGCGATGAGGCTGACTCCGAACACGGAGCCGAGGGCTGCCCAGTCGATCTTCATGTGGTTCGTTCCTTACACCGTGGCCGGACGGGCCGGCTCGGCGTCCGGGCCCGGGATGGTCGTCATCAGGTCGTCGGGCGCGGTCGCCGTGGCCGCGGTGGTGACCGGGCCCGCGGGGGGCGGGGTGACGGCGGCGATCGCGGCCGTCACGACGCCGGCGGGCACGGGCTCGTCGTTGACGTTGTCGACGGTGACGGGCTGACGGCGGGACAGCGTCCAGATGACCCCGGAGCCGGCGATCAGCAACGCGCCGGTCAGGACGATGCCCCAGGTGCCCTGCTGGGTGAGGAACTCGGCGCCCGCGCCCACCAGTCCGGCGGCGGGCAGCGTGAGGCCCCAGGCGACGAACATGCGCGTCGCGGTCGACCAGCGGACCACACCGCCCTTGCGGCCGAGCCCCGAACCCATCACGGCGCCGGAGCAGGACTGGGTGGTGGAGAGGGAGAAGCCGAGGTGCGAGGAGGCCAGGATGACCGTCGCGGCGCTGGTCTGGGCGGCGAAGCCCTGCGGCGGCGCGAGGTCGGTGAGACCCCTGCCCATGGTGCGGATGATGCGCCAGCCGCCCAGGTAGGTGCCGAGGGCGATGGCGACACCGGCCGAGACGATGACCCACAGGGGCGGGTTCGACCCGGGCGCGAGCACACCGCCGGTGACCAGGGCCAGGGTGATGATGCCCATGGTCTTCTGCGCGTCGTTCGTGCCGTGGGCCAGCGAGACCAGGCCCGCGGAGGTGATCTGGCCCGCGCGGTAGCCCTTCGAGGTCGCCTGCTCACCGGCCCGGTTGCTGATCCGGTACGTCAGCCGGGTGGCGAGCATCGCGGCGAGACCGGCCACCAGGGGCGCGGCGACCGCGGGGATGAGCACCTTGGTGATCACGGTCGAGCCGTTCACCGACGACCAGCCAGCCGACATCACCGCGGCGCCGATCAGGCCGCCGAAGAGCGCGTGGGAGGAACTGGACGGCAGACCCAGGAGCCAGGTCAGCAGATTCCACAGAATGGCGCCGACGAGCGCCGCGAAGATCACTTCGGTGCGGATGCCCTCTTCGTTGATGATGCCGCCGGAGATCGTCTTGGCGACCTCCACGGAGAGGAACGCACCGACGAGGTTCAGCACGGCGGACATGGCCACCGCCGTCTTGGGCTTGAGAGCGCCGGTCGAGATGGTCGTCGCCATCGCGTTGGCAGTGTCGTGGAAACCGTTCGTGAAATCGAACACGAGAGCGGTGACGATCACGATTCCGAGGAGGAGCGTGATGTGTTCCATTTACCCAGGCTTCTGTTGGACGTCAGTGGCAGATGGAACGTAGGCAACCTGGATGAACGGAAAGTGAACTGAGTAGGGCGGTGGGGTGACTCGATCGCGGTGCCGCCCTTCCGCTTGTGTCGAAGTGACGGCCCGCGTCATCGAACAGAGGCGGAATTCGAGGGTCCACTACCCCCTTGCGAAGCTCCGCAGCTGAGACAGGGAGCCGTTGAAGAGATTCTGGTCACCCGGCAGGCTGCCGCTGTCGTCGTACTGCCAGAAGGTCCAGAAGCTCCAGCCGGGCGGCAGCGACCCCGCGGACGCGCTGTAGCGGGCCAGCCACAGCGGATGGTTCGAGCCGAAGGCCGCGCTGTCACCCGTGCACGTCTTCCACCAGTCGTGGTTGGTGTAGATGACGGGCCGCCGGCCGGTCTGCCGCTTCACCTCGGCGCTGAACGCCCTGATCCAGCCGACCATCGCGCCCTTGCTCAGCCCGTAGCACTTCCTCTTCTCGTCGTACGGGTTGTACTCGATGTCCAGCGCGGGCGGCAGCGTCCAGCCGTCCGGCCGCCAGCCCCCTCCGTTGCGCAGGAAGTGGGCGGCCTGTTCCGTACCGGACGACTTGTGCGGCAGGGCGAAGTGGTACGCGCCGCGGATGATGCCCGCGCCGCGCGCGCCGTCGTACTGCTGGGCGAAGTACGGATTGCGGTACGTGTGCGACTCGGTCGCCTTCACATAGACGAACCTGGCGCCCTTGTTCTTCGCGCCCGACCAGTTCACGTTCTTCTGGTGCGAGGACACGTCGTGCCCCTTCGGCTTGCCGGCCGCCGAGGCCGGCACCTCGAGGAGGGCGGTCCCGCCGAGCGCCAGCGTCGCCATGGAAGCGGCGACGAGGCGGGCGCGCCGACGGGACGGTTTGCTACCACGAGCCATATTTCCCCCCGGAATGGCGACATGCACGAAAATCTCCCAGAGGCTACTGGAAGATCCCTGGCGACGCGTCGTCCGCCGGTCAATCACCCGTGCTGACTGATTGATCCCTGTTCACGACCTTTCGGACCTGCGGGTTCCGCCCTACAGTGCCCCCACCCGGACGGAGCAGGGACGGAGTGGCGTCGGAGCGGGGACGGCGGCTGGCAGGATCACCGCATGGCTGAGCAGCGGCGGGACACGGGAGACGGACGGGACGCGGGGGAGCCGGGCGCGCCCCGGCCGGCGCAGGCGCTGCGACAGGCGTGGGACGACCTCGTGGCGACCGCCCGCAGGACGGTCGCCGACGGCCTGGTCGTCGGCACGTCCGGCAACGTGTCCGTGCGGGTCGGCGACACCGTCCTGGTCACACCGACCGGGGTCCCCTACGACCGGCTGACGCCCGACGATCTCTGCGGGGTCTCCCTCGACGGCCGGCGCGTGCTCGGTTCACTCGTTCCGACGAGCGAACTGCCCATGCATCTCGCCGTCTACCGTTCCACCGGCGCGCACGCCGTCGTCCACACGCACGCCGTGCACGCCACCGCCGTCTCGACCCTCGTCACCGAGCTGCCCCTCGTCCACTACATGGCGGCCGCCCTCGGCGGCCCCGTCCGCGTGGCCCCCTACGCCACCTACGGCACGGAGAAGTTGGCCGAGAACATGCTCCTGGCCCTGCGGGACCGCACGGCCTGCCTCCTCCAGAACCACGGCACCCTCGCTCACGGCGACACCCTCGACCAGGCATACGACCGCACGGCCCAGCTCGAATGGATGTGCCGTGTGTGGCTCACCGCGTCGTCCGTCCCGGGCCGCACGCCCACCCTCCTGACCGAGGACCAGGTGGCTCAGGTGGGACAGCGCCTCAAGGGGTACGGCCAGCCGTGACGCCCACAGTGACGGCGTCCGTGACCTCGCCCGTGACGCCGGCAGTGACGGCGGCCATGACACCGACCGGCCGGACGCGCCCGCGCGGCGGCGCAGGATCCACCCCCGGGGCCCCCGTGCCGTCTCCGTCGCCCCTCCACTGGCCGACTGCGAACTCCGTCAGGAGACTGGACCCGTGCTGAAGCCGACGACCGCAGCCCTCACCACCGCCCTGACCGTGGCCGTAGCGGGCGCGGCCGGCATCGCAGCCGGCCGCCTCGCCAGTGACGCCGCCCTGAAGGCGCCGCCGGGCCGCCCCCTGCCCACGGAACCCCGCCTCACCGTGCACGCCACGGCCGCGGGCCAGGTCGCCCTGACCCGCGCCCTCGCCTCCCGGCGCCCGGGCGTCTACGGCCTGAGCGGCGGCGACGGCGGCCACGCCGTGGTCGGCCCGCCCCTGACCGCCGCCCCGCACAGCGCGGACACGGTCGTACGCCGCCTGGAGCGCGTCACCCACGGCACCCTGGAACCCGGCGACAAGGTCCACCTCGTCCCCGGCCTGCACCTCGGCGACCCGGGGGCCGCCCTGGGCCTCGACCACGCCGACGTGGACGTCCCCGGCGAACTGGGCGCCCTGCCCGCCTGGTTCGTGCCCGCCGACCGCGACACCTGGGTGATCACCGTGCACGGCCTCGGCACCACCCGCGAACACCCCATGAACGTCATGGAGTACCTGCACGCCCAGCAGTTCCCCGTCCTCGGCCTCGCCTACCGCGGCGACGCCGGCGCGCCCCGCCCCGCGGACGGCCTCAGCCACCTCGGCGAGAGCGAGTGGCGCGACCTGGACGCGGCCATCCGCTTCGCCGTGCGCCACGGCGCCGAACGCGTCATCCTGCACGGCTGGTCCACCGGCGCCACCATGGCGCTGCGCGCCGCCGAGCACTCCGCGCTGCGCGACCGGATCTCCGGGCTCGTGCTGGACTCGCCGGTCCTCGACTGGGAGACCACCCTGCGCGCCCTCGCCACGGCCCGCCGCACGCCCAGCGCCCTGCTGCCGCTGGCCGTCCGCGCCGCCCAGGGCCGGACGGGCCTGGGCGGCGACCGCGTGGCGGGCACCACCGACCCGGCGCGGCTCAGGGTGCCGGCCCTCGTCCTGCACGGCCCCGACGACACCGTCGCCCCCTGGGGGCCCTCACGCCGCCTCGCGCTGCGCCGCCCCGACCTCGTCACCCTGCACACGGTCCACGGCGCCCCGCACGGCGCCATGTGGAACGCCGACCCGGCCGGTTACGAAGAGGCCCTCCGGCGCTTTCTCACCCCGCTGATGTAGCCACCCGAGGCTCCGGGCCCGGAGCTTCCGTTTAACCCTGTACCAGCGGGCGGGCACCCTTCCGGGGCGCCTGCCGGGGCCGGTCAGGCGGGTGCCCTCGGGGGCCCGTGAGGCATTCCGTTTGGGTTTTCGGACCGTCAACCGGAAGACTGCCCCCGTGACGTCCCGTATCCCGCGCGACTCCAGGCTCCGACTCGTCCGCCCGCGAACCCTGGCCGCCGCCCCCCGAGCGATGACCCAGAGGCCCGCCCGTCGATCCGCACCCCGCCCACCCGAGGGCACACCGGCACCGGCGGAACTCGCCCGCATGGCGCGCGCCGTACTCGCCGGCGCGGCCCGGGTCGCCCGCTGGGCCGACACCGCGCTGAGCCCGGGGCGGGACCGTGACACCGCGGATCCCGACGGCGGTTCCGGGTCCGGGAGCAAAGGCGCACTCTCCGACGAGAGCGCCGAACGCGCGGCCGACGACCTCGGCCTGACCCCGGATCAGGTGCGGGCGGACTGGGACGTCGCCCGGCTCGCGGGTCTCGTCGAGGTGCACGGCGGCACCGCCCGCCCCGGCTGGCGGCTGCGCGCCTGGCACCGCGACGACAGCGCCGTACTGCGCGGCTGGGTCGCCTTCTTCGACGCCTGGTCGATCGCCCATCCCGGCCCCGACGGACACGAGCCCGCCGCCGTCGCCGAGGTCGTCTCGGCGATGCCGCAGGTCCTCTCCTTCCTCCAGCTCTCCGCGGGACCCGTGCCCGTCCCGCAGCTCCTCGACCTGCTGGAGCAGCGCGTCACCGAACTGCGCACCGAACGCTGCGAGATCCCCTACGGGCCGCAGCCCGAACCGGTGTCCGAGCCCAGCCCCGAGGGCACCCCCCTCGCCCCCCTGCTCGACTGGGCGCTGCACGCCCTGGCCGCAGTCGGCGCCCTCACCTGCGGCGACGGCCAGGCCACGCTCACCCCGCTCGGCAGCTGGGCGGTCTGGGTCAAGCTGGAGCAGATCTGCGTGGCCGCGCAGAGCCCCGCCGGGAACATCGAGCAGGGCGCCGAGGACATGCTCCGCGGCTGCGCCCAGCTCCGGCCCAACGCGGCCCGCGCCGAGTACCGCGCCTGGCTCGCCGCCCGCCCCGTCGGCAGCGCCGTCACCGAACTCCTCGCCGCCGCCCGCGGCGAGGACGCCCTGCTGCGCGGCCTCGCCTTCGAGGCGCTGCGCGTGGTCGGCGCCCCCGCCGAGCCGGACGTCCGCGCGGTGGCCGACGAGACGCCCCTGCGCCCGTACGCCCTGCTGTGGCTCGCCGAGCACGACGGGCACGACCCCGAGGACGCCCACCTGGTGCTCACCCGCGAGGAGGCCACCTGGCTGTGGGTCGACACCGCCGCCGCCGTCGCCGACCACGGCGAAGCCCCCCTCCTCGTACGGCACCTGGAGTCCGCGGTGCAGCCGACCGTCCCCCAGCTCCTCGACGAGGTACGGGCGGTCGGCCATCCCCGCACCGTGCAGGTCCTGGTCGCGCTGGCCGCCGCCCACCCCGACCCGGCCCTCGCCAAGGCCGTCCGCCGCGCCGCCTTCCAGGTCCACACCGGAGCGCACTAGACAGCCACACGGCCGCACGGCCGAGGGTCGTAGCCCCGGCGGTCCCGGCGGACCGCTTCGGAGGGAGCAGGCCGGGAGGGCGTGGACCGGGACGGCGCGGACGGGGCAGGTCCACGCGGTACGGGTCAGACTCTGGTCTCCGGGGCGTACGTGCCGAAGCTCCAGATGTTGCCCTCGACGTCCCGGGCCATGTAGTCCCGCGATCCGTAGTCCTGGTCCGTCGGAGGCATCAGGATCTCCGCCCCGTGGTCGACCGCCCGCTGGTGATGCGCGTCCACGTCGTCCACGACGACGTACACCCCGGTGGGTCCCGCGTTCTTCATGGCCTCGTCGAACCGGCTGCCGGTGCCCTTGGAGCCCAGCATCACCGCGCCGTTGCCCTGCACCAGCTCGGCGTGCACCACCTTGCCGTCCTCGTCCTCGTACACCGACGCCTCGGTGAAGCCGAAAGCCTCCGTGAGCTGCTTGATCGCGGACGGCGCGTCCGCGTACAGCAGCGTCGGGCAGATGCTCGGGCGTCCGCTGTCCGTGCCTGCCATGCCCATCACTCCCTCTGGTCCCACGGTCCCGCCCCACTGCCGGAACATCGACTGAATGTGACCTGTCCCACAGTCTCGCACCCGGCACCGACAACGCCCTGCCGGTCGCCGCCGTGGGCCGGGCGGCGGCACCCTCCCGAACGCCCGCACACAGAAAAAGTGGTTGCATCGCCCCGTTAGACTGGGCCGCATGGCCATTCTCCTCGTGCATTAGACGGCGTGAACGTCCGCAACCACCCACCCCGTCGTCAACCCTGCCCAGGAGCCCGTCCGTGATCTCCGCCTCCGGTATCGAGCTGCGTGCCGGTGCCCGCGTCCTCATCGAGTCCGCCACCTTCCGCATCACCAAGGGCGACCGCATCGGTCTGGTCGGCCGCAACGGCGCCGGCAAGACCACGCTCACCAAGGTCCTCGCCGGTGAGGGCACCCCCGCCGCCGGCACCGTCGCCCGTTCCGGCGAGGTCGGCTACCTCCCGCAGGACCCGCGCACCGGCGACCTCGACATGCTGGCCCGCGACCGCGTCCTGTCCGCGCGCGGTCTTGACACCCTGATCCGCAAGATGCGCGAGAACGAACAGCGCATCGCGAACGGCTCGGGCGCCACCCGCGACAAGGCGATGCGCCAGTACGAGCGCCAGGAGACGGAGTTCCTCACCAAGGGCGGATACGCCGCCGAGGCGGAGGCCGCCACCATCGCCGCCGCGCTCAACCTGCCCGACCGGGTGCTCGGCCAGCCCCTCCACACGCTCTCCGGCGGTCAGCGCCGCCGTATCGAGCTGGCCCGCATCCTCTTCTCGGACGCCGACACCCTGCTCCTCGACGAGCCCACGAACCACCTCGACGCCGACTCGATCGTCTGGCTGCGCGACTACCTGAAGACGTACCGCGGCGGCTTCATCGTGATCTCCCACGACGTCGACCTCGTGGAGACCGTCGTCAACAAGGTGTTCTACCTGGACGCCAACCGCGCCCAGATCGACGTCTACAACATGGGCTGGAAGCTCTACCAGCAGCAGCGCGAGGCCGACGAGAAGCGCCGCAAGCGCGAGCGGCAGAACGCCGAGAAGAAGGCCGCCGCCCTGCACACGCAGGCCGACAAGATGCGCGCGAAGGCCACCAAGACCGTCGCCGCGCAGAACATGGCCAAGCGCGCGGACAAACTCCTCGCCGGCCTGGAGGCCGAGCGGAAGTCCGACAAGGTCGCCAAGCTGCGCTTCCCCGACCCGTCCCCGTGCGGCAAGACCCCGCTGATGGCCGAGGGCCTGTCCAAGTCGTACGGCTCCCTGGAGATCTTCACCGACGTCGACCTCGCCATCGACAAGGGCTCACGCGTCGTCATCCTCGGCCTGAACGGCGCCGGCAAGACCACCCTGCTGCGTCTCCTCGGCGGCGCCGAGAAGCCCGACACCGGCCAGGTCATCGAGGGCCACGGCCTCAAGCTCGGCTACTACGCGCAGGAGCACGAGACACTCGACCCGGGGCGCACGGTCCTGGAGAACATGCGCTCCGCCGCCCCCGACCTGGATCTCGTCGAGGTGCGCAAGACGCTCGGCTCGTTCCTGTTCTCCGGTGACGACGTCGACAAGCCGGCCGGTGTCCTCTCCGGTGGTGAGAAGACCCGCCTCGCGCTCGCCACCCTCGTCGTCTCGTCCGCGAACGTCCTCCTCCTCGACGAGCCGACGAACAACCTAGACCCCGCCAGCCGTGAGGAGATCCTCGGCGCGCTGCGCACCTACAAGGGCGCGGTCGTCCTCGTCACCCACGACGAGGGAGCCGTCGAGGCGCTCCAGCCCGAGCGGATCATCCTGCTGCCCGACGGCGTCGAGGACCTGTGGGGGGCCGACTACGCGGACCTGGTGGCCCTCGCCTGAGCGATTCCGGCGATCCGGGTACTTGATCGTTTGACTGATCCACTTCGTATGGATCATTCGGCCGATCCGTGATCCATCATCTGTGTGAGATCTCCTCGTACCGAGGTGTGTCCTACATCGATTTCGCGGCCCGGCCCCTAGTCCCCGGAGGGCTGGCCGCGGCGCGTCGCTGACCTGGAACTTCATCCGCGAACTCGTTCGGCCGTACCGGCGGGCGGTGGATGGAATTCATGATTCCGCTCGTGGTGACGGGCCTGCGCGGCACAAGCTCGTCCCATCGACCTTGCCGAATGGGTGGCCAGGACGCTCATGAGGGGTGATCATGAGAAGTCCAGAGCGCACTTCCGCTGAGGAGGCACGGGTGGCCGAGACTCTGAAGAAGGGCAGCCGGGTAACCGGCGCCGCGCGCGACAAGCTCGCGGCAGACCTGAAGAAGAAGTACGACTCCGGTGCGAGCATCCGAGCGCTGGCCGAGGAGACCGGCCGCTCGTATGGCTTCGTGCACCGGATGCTCAGCGAGTCGGGTGTCACGCTCCGTGGGCGTGGCGGAGCGACGCGGGGCAAGAAGTCCGCGTCGGGCTGACGCCGGGCGGCTACTCGTTCTCGATGGTGGCCACCCGGTCGGTCCCTTGACCGCCCGGGTGGTTACTGTGCAGTCACTTAAGGGTGTGCCCCTACGGCACCCGCTCTGACCGCACCCATCGGAGGCGCCCCATGGCTTCGTTCGACCCGCTGCTCGACAAGGACGGCGTACGGCTCACCGTCGACGACGCGATCGCCACGGTGACGCTCACCAATCCGGCCAAGCGCAACGCGCAGAGCCCCGCTCTGTGGCGGGCGCTGGCCGAGGCGGGCCGTCTCCTGCCGGGCACCGTCCGTGTCGTCGTGCTGCGTGCCGAGGGCAAGTCCTTCTCCGCGGGGCTCGACCGGCAGGCGTTCACGCCCGAGGGGTTCGACGGCGAGCCGTCGTTCATCGACCTCGCGCGTGGTTCCGACGCCGAACTCGACGCGGCCATCGCCGAGTACCAGGAGGGATTCACCTGGTGGCGGCGGAGCGACATCGTGTCCATCGCCGCCGTGCAAGGGCATGCCATCGGGGCCGGCTTCCAGCTCGCCCTCGCCTGTGACCTGCGCGTCGTCGCCGACGACGTGCAGTTCGCCATGCGCGAGACCGGGCTCGGGCTCGTTCCCGACCTCACGGGTACGCATCCGCTGGTGGGGCTCGTCGGGTATGCGCGGGCGCTGGAGATCTGCGCGACGGGGCGGTTCGTGCAGGCGGAGGAGGCGCAGCGCAGTGGGCTCGCCAATATCGCCGTGCCCGTCGCTCAGCTCGACGACACGGTGGGGGAGCTGGCCGCGGCGCTGCTGGCCGCGCCGCGGGATGCGCTGATCGAGACCAAGGGGCTGTTGCAGGGGGCGGTCGGCCGTACGTATGAGGAGCAGCGGGTCGCTGAGCGGGGGGCTCAGGCGCGGCGGCTGCGGGATCTTGCGGGGGTCTCCGACTAGGTCCGGCTGCCGGGTGCGGGTTCGTTGTGGCTGGTCGCGCAGTTCCCCGCGCCCCTGCGGGGCGACCTGGGGGCTGCGGGCCGGGGGCTGCGAGCCCTAGGGGAGCGGGGTGATCGCTGTCACCAGGACCGCTGTCGTCGGGTGGTCGGGGAGGGACTTGGTGACCGTTGCGCGGACGGCTCTTGTCACGTCCAGTGTGCGGTCGGCCGTTTCGGCCACCTCGATCTCCACGCGGACGTGGCGGTGGGGGAGGGCCGCGTCGGTGTGGCGTTCCTCGACCCGCGGCGGGCGGCTCAGGGCCGTCACGCCCGGGACGGAGAGGGCGGCGGCGCTCGCGCGCGACTCGTCCGCCGTGTCGGGTGACGTGTGCGGCTCGGCGGAGGGTACGGCGTCGGCCTCCGCCGGGTCCGGTTCCGGTGGCGGCGGGCCCTCCTCCAGCAGGCCCGTCACCCGTAGGTCCACCTCTGTGACGTCCAGGCCCAGTCGGTGCGCCGCGGCCGAGGCGAGGGCGTCGCGTACGCGGGACGCGGTCGCGGGCAGGGGCTCGGTGGGCGTGGCCGCGAACTCCGCGGTGATGCGCAGCGGGCCCGGCCGAAGGGCGCTCGGCGGTGCCGGGACGACCGGCTCGGACGCGCCGTCCGGGTCGACGAGAGACAGGCGCACAGCGCCCAGGCGCACGTACGGCACCTGGCGTACCGCGCGGCGCAGCACCCGGACGGCCGCCGCCTCCGTGATCCATGCCCCGTCACCCGAACCGCCCAACGGCAGCAGCCTGCCGAGGCCGAGCTGTTGCCGTACCGCCTGCGTCCATCGGTCCGCTGTCATCGTCCCACCCTGCCGCATCCCCGGCGCGCGACCCGGCAACCCGCCTTAATGTGGGCGAAGAGGCCAACCGAAAGGGATGTACGGCGATGAGTGACATGACCGAGCGGAAGCGGCCGGAGAGCCCCGAGGCCGAGCGGCCGGACCAGCAGCAGCTCCGGAAACCCGGTGCGTCCAGACGTGGCGGCGGCGATCCGTCGAGCCGGGGGCGAACCACCATCGCGGACGGAGTCGTCGAGAAGATCGCCGGGCTCGCCGCCCGCGACGTCGTCGGCGTGCACGCCATGGGCAGCGGGATCTCGCGGACCTTCGGCGCCGTGCGCGACCGGGTACCGGGCGGTGGCACGAAGTCCGTCACCCGTGGCGTCAAGGCCGAGGTCGGTGAGGTGCAGACCGCACTCGACCTGGAGATCGTCGTCGAGTACGGCGTGTCCATCGCCGACGTCGCCAGTGACGTACGGGAGAACGTCATCGCGGCCGTCGAGCGCATGACGGGTCTCGAGGTCGTCGAGGTCAACATCGCGGTCAGCGACGTCAAGCTGCCGGAGGAAGAGGACGAGGAACCGGAGAGCCGGCTCCAGTGACGCCGCACGCCGCACCGATGCCCGTCCGGGCATGTGGAGCGACCCGCCGAGTGATGTGTTGAGGAGCGCACCATGAGCATGGCCGTGATCGGCATGATCGCCGGAATGGCGCTGGGATTCGCCGGGTACTTCGGCGGGTTCGGCGCCTTCCTCCTGGTGGCGGCGCTGGGCGCCATCGGGTTCGTGGTGGGCCGCTTCCTGGAAGGGGACCTTGATCCCGGTGACTTCTTCCGCTCCCGCGGCAGCCGCGACGACCGCCGGCGGTGACGCACGTGTCCGATGAGCCCGCCGGAACCGACGGCGACGTCCGGCCCGCCCGTTCCCCCCGCGTCGTCGCGCCCGGCGGGCGCGGTGCCACCAGGATCGCCGACCGGGTCGTCGCGAAGATCGCCGGGCAGGCGGCGCGCGAGGCGCTCGACGCGCTGCCCCCCGACGCGGCGCCCCCGCACGCCACGGTCGTCGTGCACCACGACGTGGCCCGCGTCCGGGTCGGCGTCGAACTCGGCTACCCCTGCGACATCGGCGGCCGGTGCGGTGCCGTGCGTCGCCAAGTCGCCCAGCGGGTAGAGGCGTTGGCGGGGATGAAAGTACCCGAGGTGGCCGTCCGGGTGGAGCGGCTGCACTTCGTTCAGCCGCGCGGCGCGGTACAGGGGAGGACGCAATGAGCGAGCCCCAGGGCTTGGACAGCACCCGACACCTGCCCGTCATCGACAGGACCGCCGAGGGCGAACCCGGCCGGTCCGCCTCCGCCACGGAGTACACGGCGCTGCCGACCCTCGACGACGCCGAGGACGGCAGCGGCCGGTTCTGGTCGGCCCGCAGGGTCCCCGCGGCGGTCCTCGCGCTGCTGGTCCTGGCCGCGGCGGGTCTCCTGCTGTACGACGTCGTCGCCGTGCGCATCGACCGGCCCGCCCTGCACTGGCGCGGGTCCCTGGCCCGTGAACTCGCCGAGCGGCCCCTCGACGACACCTGGGTGCTCGTCGGCGCCGGGGTCGCGGCGGCCCTGGGTCTGTGGCTGCTCGTCCTCGCCGCGACCCCGGGACTGCGCGACGTCCTGCCGATGCGGCGCCCCCACCCCGACGTACGGGCCGGACTGCACCGGGACGCCGCCGCCCAGGTGCTCCGCGACCGGGCCATGGAGGTGTCCGGCGTGCAGTCGGTCCGGATCCGGATGAAGCGCAGGAAGGCGGACGTCCGCGCGGTCTCGCACTTCCGTGAACTCGACGACGTACGGGCCGACCTGGACGCCGCGCTCGCCGACGGCGTCAGGGGGCTCGGCCTGGCCCGGCGGCCCTCGCTGTCGGTGCACGTCGCCCGGCCGGGCCGGAAGGGGTGAGCGCCGTGCTGAAGACCGTGAACCGCGTCCTGCTGGGTCTCGCGGGCCTGTGCCTGCTCGTGCTCGGCGGTTCGGTGCTCGCCGTCGGTCTCGGTGTGGACCCGCCCTCGTGGTGGATCCACGACGGGCGGCACGACGTGCTGCTGAGCGACGCCGACCGGACGCGGTGGCGGGACGACCGCTGGTGGTGGCCGGCCGTCATCGCCGTACTCGCGGCCGCCGTGCTGCTCGCCCTGGGGTGGCTGGCGGCGGTCCTGCGGAGGCGCCGGCTCGCCGAGGTGCTGGTCGACACCGGCGACGGCGAGGGCGCGCTGCTGCGGGGGCAGGCCCTGGAGGGCGTACTGGCCGAGGAGGCGGGCGCGTTGGACGGAGTGCGGGGTGCGCGGGCGGCACTCACCGGTCGGCGCGGGGCTCCGGAGGCGCGGGTCCGCCTGGTGCTGGAACCGCACGCCGTTCCCGGCGACACCCTCGACCGCCTGGCAGCGGAGTCACTGACCCACGCGAGGGACTCGGCCGGCCTGGCGTCCCTCCCGACGGAGGTACACCTAAGAGGAGCCAAACACGCCCCGGAACGGGTCACTTGAGCCACACCCGCACACCGGCCTTGCTTTTCAGGGGCGCAGGCTCGTTCAGGGGTACGGGCGACTGCGCACCCGGTCCGACCGGCCTCGCTCTTGAGGGGCGCGGGGAACTGCGCGACCAGCCCCCGCCGGCCCGCTCGTCAAGGGCACGGGCAACCGCGCACCCGGTCCGACCGGCCTCGCTTTTCAGGGGCGCGGGGAACTGCGCGACCAGCCCCCACCGGCCCGCAGACACAGGACAGCCAGTCCGCTCCGAACCGAACCCCGCGGAACGGAACCGCGTTCAGAAGCCGCGCCGCGCACCCCCGTCGACGGGCACCATGACCCCGGTCAGATAAGAGGCCGCAGGCGACAACAGGAACGCCGCAGTCCGCCCGAACTCCTCCGGCGTCCCATACCGCCGCAACGGAATCCGCGCCTCGTTGGCAGCCCGCGCGGCGGCAGGATCAGCCGCATAGCCGTCCAGCTCGCGCACGCGGTCGGTGTCGATCCGCGCCGGCAGCACCCCGACCACCCGGATCCCCCGCGGCCCGACCTCGTCGGAGAGCGACTTCGCGAACCCGGCGAGCCCGGGCCGCAGACCGTTGGAGATGGTCAGCCCCGCGATCGGCTCGTGCACCGACCCGGAGAGCACGAAACCGATGACCCCGCCCTCGCCCAGTTCGGCGGCGGCCGCGCGGGCCAGCCGGACCGCGCCGAGGAAGACGGAGTCGAACGCCGACCGCCACTGCTCGTCCGTGTTGTCGGCGACGGAGCCCGGGGCCGGGCCGCCCACGCTGATCAGGATGCCGTCGAAGCCGCCGAAGTGCTCGCGGGCGGCCGCGATCAGAGTCGCCGGCGCCGCGGCGTCGGCGTTGTCCACGGCGACACCGCGCGCGTTCGGGCCGAGCGCCGCCGCGGCCTCGCCCACCGTCTTCTCGTCGCGCCCGGTGATGACGACCTTCGCGCCGTCGCCCACGAGTTCACGCGCGGAGGCGTGACCCAGGCCGCGCGTTGCTCCGGTGACGACGTAGACGCGGTCCTTCAGTCCAAGATCCATGGTTCCTATCCTGCCCCGTCGCCCGCCTCGTCCGCATCGGGCACTCCAGCCTTTCCCGCACCGTCGAACAGCGCGAGGGCGGTCCCCACCAGACCGATGTGACTGAACGCCTGCGGGAAGTTGCCGAGCTGGTGCCCGGCCACCGGGTCGTACTCCTCCGCCAGCAGCCCCACGTCGTTGCTGAGCGCGACGAGCCGCTCGAACAGGTCGAGGGCCTCGTCCGTACGGCCTGTCAGGTGCAGCGCGTCCGCGAGCCAGAACGAGCAGACGAGGAACGCCCCCTCCCCGCCGGGCAGCCCGTCGACCTCCTCCAGACCGGAGCCGCGCGCCTCCGGACCGGCCGCGTCCGCGTTCGCGTTCGCGTTCGCGCGAGCCGACCGTTCCGGGCCGGCCCCGTCGGGGGCCGCGTCGTACCGGTGGACGAAACCGTCGCGAACGAGTTCCGCGCGCACCGCGTCGACCGTGCCGACCACCCGTGGATCGTCCGGCGGCAGGAAGCCGAGGCGGGGGATGAGCAGCAGGGCGGCGTCCAGTTCACGGGAGCCGTAGGACTGCGTGAACGTGTTCCGCTCCGGGTCGTAGCCGCGCTCGCACACCTCGCGGTGCACCTCGTCGCGCATCGCGCGCCACTTGTCGACGTCGCCGTCCAGCTCGGGGTTCTCCTCCAGGGTGCGCACCGTGCGGTCGGCGGCCACCCAGGTCATCAGCTTCGAGTGCACGAAGTGCCGGCGCTGCCCTCGCACCTCCCACAGCCCCTCGTCCGGCTTGCGCCACGCCGAGTGCAGGAAGTCCATCAGGGCCTGGTGCAGCCGCCACATGTCCGGTTCGGCCGGCAGTCCCGCGTGTTGCGCCAGCGTGAGCGAGTCGATCACCTCGCCGTACACGTCGAGCTGCAACTGCTGTACGGCGTCGTTGCCGATCCGCACCGGCGCCGAGCCGCGGAAGCCGGGCAGCCACGGCAGCTCGTACTCGGGGATCCGCCGCTCGCCCGCCAGGCCGTACATGATCTGCAGGTCCGCCGGATCGCCCGCGACGGCGCGCAGCAGCCAGTTGCGCCATGCCTCCGCCTCCTCCTGGTAGCCGCACGCGAGCAGCGCGCCCAGGGTGAGGGTGGAGTCGCGCAGCCAGCAGTAGCGGTAGTCCCAGTTGCGGACACCGCCGATCTCCTCGGGCAGCGAGGTCGTGGGGGCGGCGACGATACCGCCGCTCGGCGCGTACGTGAGGGCCTTGAGGGTGATCAGGGAACGCACGACCGCGTCGCGGTGCGGCCCGTCGTAACGGCAGCGGGCCGCCCATGCCTGCCAGTCCTCGACGCTGTGGGTGAGCGCCTCGAAGGGGTCGACGAGCTCGGGGCGCGGCTCGTGCGAGGGGTGCCAGGTCAGGACGAAGGCGACCCGCTCGCCCTCGGCGACCGTGAACTCCGCGTGCGTCCCGAAGTCCTCACCCCAGCTGTGCACCTCGGGTTCGCTGCGCAGCCACACCGAGTCCGGGCCCGCCACGGCCACCCGGTGGCCGTCCGACCTGCGGACCCAGGGGATGACCGAGCCGTAGTCGAAGCGCAGCCGCAGGGTGCTGCGGACGGTCACCCGGCCCTTGAGGCCCTCGACGATCCGGACGACATCGGGTGCGCGGTCGCGCTGCGGCATCAGGTCGGTGACCCGTATGGAGCCCTCCTCGGTGTCCCACTCCGTGTCGAGCACGAGCGTGTCGGGGCGGTACGCGCGGCGCGTGCAGGTGCCCGCACCCTTCGGCGCCATCCGCCAGTGTCCGTTGCCCTCTTCCCCGAGCAGTTTCGCGAAGCATGCCGCCGAGTCGAAGCGGGGCAGGCAGAGCCAGTCGATCGAACCGTTCCGGCCGACCAGGGCGGCGGTCTGGTGATCGCCGATCAGGGCGTAGTCCTCGATGGATGGGTGCACGTGTGCCGCTTTCCCTTGGCATCCGGCGATCAATCCCGGGGGATTGTTCTGCCGGCTGCGTTTGCCCTTGCCGGGCGGGGTGTGGGGTGGGGGCGGGGCGGTTGGGGCTGGTTGCGCAGTTCCCCGCGCCCCTGAGGGGGTCGGGGGCGAGGGGCGTGTGCGGGCCGGCGGGGGCTTGTCGCGCAGTTCCCCGCGCCCCTGGGGGGTGGGCCGGGGGCCTGTGTGTCGGGTGCGGGTGGGGTGTGGCTGGGCGCGCAGTTCCTCGCGCCCCTTATGGGGCCGGGGGTGTCGCGGGGCTCAGACCGTGGCTGGTTCTGTTGGGGTGGGCTCCGTGTCGGCGGTCTCCTGGCGGTCCCGGTGTTCGCGGCGGACCAGGACCGCCCAGCCCACGGGGACGCCCGCGGCGAAGAGCCACCACTGGATCGCGTACGCCATGTGGGGGCCGATGCCGCTGTGGTCGGGCTCGGCGATCAGTTCGGGCGTGTCGCCCTTCGGTTCCGGCGCGGTCAGCGCGACATAGCCGCCGAGGACCCGCTTGCCGAGGGCCTTCGCCTGCTGCTCGCTGTTGATCAGCATGACCATGCGGTCCGGCAGGCCCCGGACGTCCTTGATGCCGCTGTCGGCGGTCGTCTCGTCGGCCATCAGCCGGCCGGTGACGGTGAGCTCGCCCTTCGCCGGCGCGGGGATCTTCGGGAACTCGGTCTGCGCGCCGGCCGCCGGGATCCAGCCGCGGTTGACGAGCAGGACGCGTCCGTCCTTCAGGACGAACGGGGTCAGTACGTGGAAGCCGACCTCCTCGTCGGAGTTGGTGCGGCGGCGCACCACGACCTCGTCGCCGGTGTCGAAGGTGCCCGTCGCGGTCACCCTGCGGTACAGGTCCTGGTGCGCGACCTTCCGGCCCGGCCCGGTGAGCGACTCGGCGGGGACCGGCTTCGCGGCCAGGGAGTCGGAGATCACCCGGTTCAGGGCGACCTTGTGCTCGTGCCGGTGCAGCTGCCAGAAGCCCAGCTCGATCATCGTCGGGATGAGCGCGAGCGTGATGAGGGTGAGGATCACCCACTGCCGGGACAACAGGAAGCGGTACACCCCACGACCGTACAACCGGGGCGTGGGGTGCGTTCGGTCGGGTACCGGGTCAGACCCTGTCGATGATCCCCACCTTTCCCTCCGCCCGGGCGCAGTGGGCGCCGCAGTACCAGTGCCCCTCGACCTCGACGCCCTGTCCGATGATCTGGACGCGGCAGTGCTCGCACAGGGGTGCCATGCGGTGGATCGCGCAGGAGAAGCAGTCGAAGACGTGCACCGCCCCCTGCGCGTGCACCTCGAAGGTCATTCCGTAACTGTTGCCGCAAACCTCACATGTCGCCATGCGCCACAGGGTGGGCCGTCACCGCCGCCCGGGCGAGCGGGCTCCGGGCGAGTCGCCCGGCAATCACCCGTCCGTACGGTCACCGCGGCGAAGCCGGCTCCACATTGCCGAGGAGCTGTCCGAAGGCCGCCTCGTCGACGACCGGGGTGCCGAACTGGCGCGCCTTGACCACCTTGGACGTACCGGAGTCCGGGTCGTTCGTGACGAGCAGGCTGGTCAGCCGGGACAGGCTCGTCGCGACATGCAGCCCGGCCTCGACGGCGCGGTCCTCCAGGAGGTCGCGCTCGATCGAGGTGTCCCCGGAGAACGCGATACGCATGCCCTGTTTGAGCTGCTTGCCCGGCTCGTACCGGCCCGGGTTCGGGTACGGGCAGGCGGGACGCTTGCGCGAGGGCCGCCAACTCCCCGACGGGTAGCCACCGGACGCGGGGCCGGCCTGCCGCCCGATGCGCGGCGTCGCGCGGTCCGTCCACTCCGTCAGCGGCAGGCACTCCAGCAGGGGAAGCCGTACGCCGTCACGCGCGGCGGCCAGCAGACTGGGGCGGAACGCCTCGGCGAGCACGCGCGCGTCGTCCAGCGCGTGGTGCGCGCGCTGCTGCACGACGCCGAAGTGCGCGGCCAGCGACTCCAGCTTGTGGTTGGCCAGCGGCAGGCGCAGTTCCTTCGACAGCGCGATGGTGCACAGCCGCTGACGGACCGGCACCTCGCGCCGGGCGCGCGCGTACTCCCGGGCGATCATCGACCAGTCGAAGACCGCGTTGTGCGCCACGAGCACGCGGCCCTCCAGCCGGGACGCGAACTCCTCGGCGATGTCCGGGAACAGGGGCGCCCCTTCGAGCACGTCGCTCGTCAGCCCGTGGATCCACACCGGGCCCGGGTCCCGCTCCGGGTTGACCAGCGTGTACCAGTGGTCCTCGACCTCGCCGCGCGCGTCCAGCCGGTAGACCGCGGCCGACACTATGCGGTCGTCGCGGGCCAGTCCGGTGGTCTCCACGTCGACGACCGCGTATCCCTGTGGATAGGCGGCCGGCCACGGGGCGGCGGACGGTGCGGTCTGACGGTCTTCGAGCATGGTCACTGAGGATAAGGGGCGCGACTGACAGTCCTGTCCCCGGAGTCGGCACCCGGGAAGGGCCGGACGTCCGACTGTCCGTCACGAGCCGCCGCCGGCACACCTGTCACCAGTGCCTTCGCCGGGCGGGTGCGGAGTTCGTTCGAAACTCCCCCTGGGCGTGCGGTCGTTCGCGGTCACTGTGAACCGCGACGGATCCGGTGCGCGCGCCCCCGGTAATACTTGTGGGTAACAACGTCTAGCCGTGGCCGGCCTGACGGTCCTACGGTGCACCCATGCCGAACCTGCCCGACGTCGTGCTGTGGTCGATACCCGCCTTCGTGCTGCTCACCGTCGTGGAGATGGTGAGCGTCCGGATCCACCCGGACGAGGACGCCGCGGGGTACGAGACGAAGGACGCCGCCACGAGCGTCGGCATGGGCCTCGGCAGCATGGCGTTCGACTTCCTGTGGAAGATCCCGATCCTCGCGGTCTACACGGCCATGTACGAGCTGACACCACTGCGCGTGCCCGTCCTGTGGTGGACCGTGCCGCTGATGCTGCTGGCCCAGGACTTCTTCTACTACTGGTCGCACCGCGGACACCATGTGATCCGCATCCTGTGGGCCTGTCACGTCGTCCACCACTCCAGCGAGAAGTTCAACCTCACCACCGCGCTGCGGCAGCCCTGGACGACCTGGACCGTATGGCCCTTCTACGTGCCCCTCATCGCCCTCGGCGTCCATCCGGCGGCGCTCGCGTTCTGCTCGTCCGCGAGCCTCGTGTACCAGTTCTGGATCCACACCGAACGCATCGACAAGCTGCCCCGGCCCATCGAGTCCGTCCTCAACACGCCCTCGCACCACCGGGTCCACCACGCCTCCCAGGGCGGCTACCTGGACCGGAACTTCGGCGGCATCCTGATCGTCTGGGACCGGCTCTTCGGTTCCTTCGTCCCGGAGACGGACCGGCCGGTGTACGGACTGACCAAGAACATCGACACCTACAACCCACTCCGGGTCGCCACCCACGAGTACGCCGCCATCGTCAGGGACCTGCGAACCGCGGAGAGCTGGCGCGAGCGGGCCGGGCGGGTGTTCGGAGGACCGGGCTGGCAGCCCGCGACACCGGCACCGACGCCGGCATCGGCACCCGCACGGCCGGCCGCCTCCCCGGAGACACCGGTCACGGAACCCGCCGCGTGAACCCACGCCACGCGCGCGCGGCGCTCATCGCCTTCGTCGTGGTGGGCGTCGTGGACCTGGTCTCCCTGGCCGTCGGCCACGACACCGGGCACACACTGGCCAAGCCGCTGCTGATGCCGCTGCTCGCCGCCCACGCGTACCTGCGCGGCGGCCCCGGGCTCCTCGTCGGTGCGCTGCTCTGCGGGTGGGGCGGTGACGTCCTGCTCCTCCTTGACGCCGAACCGGCGTTCCTCGCCGGGATGGCGTCCTTCGCGGCGGGCCACGTGTGCTACCTCCTGCTCTTCGGGCGGCGGGCCGGGGCCGGGGAAGCGGCTCCCCGCACGCGCGTGGACCGCCGCACGGCCGCCGCGTACGCCCTCGCCCTCGTCGCCACCGTCACACTCCTGTGGCCGGGGCTGCCCGCCGGGCTGCGCGTCCCCGTCGCCGCCTACAGCCTGCTGCTGACCGCGATGGCGTACCGCGCCACCCGGCTCGGTCCCGTCGCGGCCGCCGGGGGCGCCCTGTTCATGCTGTCGGACACCCTCATCGCGACCGGTGTCGCCGACTGGCCGCAGCTCCCACGACCCGACCTGTGGATCATGCTGACCTATCTCGCGGCGCAGTCCCTGCTGGTCCGGGGCGTGCTCGCGGACCGACAGGACCCGGCGGCGGACCGCACGGTCACCAGCGGATCGGCACCGGCACCGCCGTGAGCAGGGCCGAGACCGCCACCACCAGGCCCAGCACCACCACCTCGGCGCGCGCGGGGGAGTAGGCCGTGAGCGGGTCGGCCGCCCGGTGCAGCCGGCGGCGCGCCCACAGCGCCAGGACGGCGACGGCGACCACGAGGAGCACCTTCGCCACCAGGGTGCGCCCGTACGCCGTCGTGGTCAGCTGGTCCAGGACCGTGCCGGGCGGCATCCGGCGCAGGGTGCTCCACACCCCCGTCGCGGTGATCGCGGCGAGCAGGACGGCCGCCACGCGCGCGTAGAGGCCCAACAACGCGGCACCCTCTCCTGGAGCGGTGTGCCGCCAGCGGAGCATCGTGCGCAGTACGTACAGCAGCCCGCCCGCCCACAGCACCGCGCAGGTCACATGAACGAGCGTCAGGCCGGAGCCGACCAGCGGACTCCGCTCGGTCACCGGATGCGCGCGCAGTGCCTCCGCGACGGCGATCGCGGCGAGCGGCCACACCTGGGTGACCGGACGGCGCGAGAGGGCGCACAGGCCCAGCACGACGAACGCGTTGACCTCCAGGAGCGCGAGCGCGCCGTCCCTGGACTGGTAGAGGCCGCCGATGTCCATGTCGGCGAGGCTGCGCGGCACCAGGTTCCCGGTGGCGACCACCGAGGCGAGGCCGAGCGCGGCGACGAAACCGGCGGCGGCCGCGGCCGGGGCCCAGCCGCGCGGCACGTCCTCGTGCGGGGCGCCGGGCACCCGGCGGGCCAGCCGGGCGACGAAGACCTCGCCGGCCGACACGCACACCGCGGCGAACAGGACCGTCCGCAGCAGCGCGATCCCGCCCGCTCCGGGCGCGGCGGCCTCGCCGGTGCCGCGCAGCACGACGGGCGGCCCGAGCAGGGGGATCAGCGCGGCCAGGGCCACCAGGGCGAGGACGGTGCCGGAACGCCGCACGGAGACCGCACCGACCCGCGGTGCCCTCGCGCCGCCCCCGGCCCGGCCGGCCGTGTCGTCACCCGCGTCGGCAGTCGGTCCTATCGAACTCACCTCAAGATCTTCACCAGTGGACCCGGACCGGGGCAAGTCCCGGAAACGGCCGAAGCGGCGGCATTCCCCCGCTCACGGGCAATCCGCCCATTCATACGCGGGCGGCCGGTCCCTGACTCAAGGGCGGCGCGGCGAACCCGGCACACGACGGAGGGGCCGGGCGGCACACGGCCGCCCGGCCCCTCACCTGGTGCCGTCGGTGTCGCCTACTTCGTCACGGCGTCCAGCGCGTCCGCGGTGCCCCAGCCGTAGAAGCTGTTGCGGTTCTTCGAACCCTCGCAGACCGCGTCGATCTTGCCGTCGCCGTCGATGTCGTACGGGTCCGTGCACGGCGTGGCGTCGGCCTCCGCGTACAGCAGCGCCTTGACCAGGGCCGCCGAGGCGTGCGGGTGCGTCGACTTGATGAGCGCGGCGACGCCCGCGACGTGCGGCGACGCCATCGACGTACCGGCCATGTAGCCCCACGAGCCGCCCGGCAGCGGGCCGAGGATCAGGCCGCTGGTGGCGGGCGGGGCGGGGGTCTGGTAGCGCGTCGAGTCGCCGCCGGGGGCCGCGATGTCGATGACGCCCAGGCCGTGGTTGGAGAAGGACGACTTGATGCCCTTCGCGCCGGTCGAGGAGACCGTGACGACACCCGGCAGCTGCGTCGGGATGTCGAGGCACTCGGACGGGTCGATGACACGCTCACCCGGAGTCGTGTCGTTGGGCGAGGTCGGGTCGGTGATCGAGTCCGCGGCGAGGTCGTAGTTCTCGTTGCCCGCCGCCGCGACGTTGACCGTGCCCTTCTTCTCCGCGTACCGCGACGCCCGGGTGATGGCCTCGACGAGCGCCTTCTGGTCCGGGTCGTTCTTGCAGTTGAAGTACCACGGGTCGGTGTAATAGCTGTTGTTCGTGACGTCCACGTCGTGCTCGGCCGCCCACATGAAGCCGCACACGACGGCCTCCGTGTAGAAGAAGCCGGCCGTGGTGGAGACCTTGATGCCGGAGACCTTCACGCCGGGCGCGACGCCGGTGACGCCGACGCCGTTCTTCGCGGCGGCGATCTCGCCCGCCACGTGCGTGCCGTGCGGGCTCTCGGCCGCGCTCGGCCGCCAGGCCCCGTCGGTCGTGTCCGGCTTGCCCGTCACGCAGTTGACGGACGCCTCGCGGTCGAAGTTCGGCGCGATGTCGGGGTGCGTGTCGTCGACGCCGGTGTCGATCACGGCGACGGTGACCTTCTTGCTGCCGAGCGTCTTCTCGTGGGCCTTGTCCGCCTTGATGGCGGGCAGGTCCCACTGCAGGGGCTCCAGCGGGTCCTGTCCGGCCGCGGCCTCGACGTCCGCGACCTGCTCCGCGGTGAGGACCTTCGGGGTGCCGACGTCGGTCGTGGACTGCGCGGGCAGCGGCGCCGTACGCGTCGAGCCCGCCGACTCCACCCCGCGCACCTTGCGGATGGTCTTGGCGAAGTCCGCGTTCGACGAGTGGACGACGATCACGCCGATCCGGTCGTACGACGTCACGATCGTGCCGCCGGCCCTGGTGATGGCCTTCTTCACCTGGGAGGAGACGCCGTGCCCGGAGCGGACGTTGACGACATAGCTCAGCGGGGTGGCCTCCGCGGAGATCCGCGCGGCGGCGTCGGCCGCGTCGGCGGGCGGGGCCGCGGACGCGCTGACGTTCGGCAGGAAGGCGAGAGCCGTGGCCATGGCCATTCCCAGCGGGATGGCTATGACGCGGCGCGAGCGCGTGGTGGACGCGGTCATGCTGTCTCCAGTTCGTTTTCTTCGCGAGTTCGTGCGGGCCGTACCGTGCGGGAAGTCCTGGGAGGTGACGGCTACTTGACCGCCTTCAGCGCGTTGACGATGCCGAAGCCGTAGAAGCCGTTCACCCGCTTGCCGCCCTCACAGGTGGCGTCCTGGGTGCCGTTGCCGTCCTGGTCGTACGACTCCGGGCAGCCCGGGTTGTCCGCCTGCGCCTTCAGCAGCGCCTGCAGCTGGGCCGGACCCGCCCACGGGTGCTCGGACTTCAGCAGCGCGGCGACACCCGCGGCGTGCGGCGACGCCATCGACGTGCCCTGCAGGAAGCCGTACTGGTTGTTCGGCATCGTGGAGAGGATGCGGCCGTTCTTCGACGGGGTGTCCGGGATCTGGTAGCGGCCGTCACCACCGGGCGCCGCGACGTCGATGACACCCTTGCCGTACGTCGAGTAGTACGACTTGAGGTTCTGCACGCCGGTCGCGCTGACCGTGACGACACCCGGCAGCTGGGTCGGTACGTCGTAGCACTCGTGCGGGTCGATCGTGCGGGTGACCGGCGTCGAGTCGTCGGGGCTGGACGCGTCGACGATGGCGTCCGAGTCCAGGTCGTGGTTGGAGTTGCCGGCCGACGCGAGGTGCAGGGTGCCCTTCTTCTGGGCGTACAGCTGGGCCCGGTTCACCGCGTCGACGATCGCCCGCTGGTCGGGGTCGTCCATGCAGTTGTAGAGCCACGGGTCCACGTAGTAGCTGTTGTTCGTGATCTCCACGCCGTGGTCGGCGGCGAAGACGAAGGCGCAGACGACACTCTCCGGGTAGAAGAGCCCGTTGTCCGGGTCGCTGACCTTGATGCCGGAGACCTTCACGCCGGGCGCGACGCCCGCCACGCCCACACCGTTGCGGGCGGCGGCGATCTCACCGGCGACATGCGTGCCGTGGTAGTCGGCGGCGGTGTACGGACGCCAGGCACCCGCACTCGTGTCGGCCACGCCGCCCACGCAGTTCGCGGACTGCGAGGCGGAGAAGTTGGGGGCCAGATCCGGGTGCGTGTCGTCGACACCGGTGTCGATCACGGCGACCGTGACCTTCCTGCTGCCCGGGTTGATCTTCGCGGCCTTGTCCGCGCCTATGGCGCGCAGGTCCCACTGGTCGGCCTCGAGAGGCTCGCTCGCGGGGGTGGCCGCGGCCTTCACCTTGGCGGCCTCGGCGGCCGACAGGTAGTCGACGGCGCCCTCGTCCGTCGTACCCGCCGCGGTCAGCGGGGTCGTACGCGTGGCACCCGCGGACTGGACACCGCGCACGGCACGCATCTGCGCCCCGAACTCCGGGGCGGCCGAGTGGGCGACGATGACGCCGATCCTGTCGTACGTGGCGACGACGGTGCCACCGGCCGCGGCGACCGCCTTCTTGACCGACGCGATCGTGCGGTGGTCGGTCTTCGTGTTGACCACGTACGCGAGGTTCGGTCCGTCGGCCGCGGTGACGGCGGGCGCGGACGGCGAAGCGGCCGACGCGATGCCCGGCAGGAAGCCGAGCGAGGCGGTCAGGGACAGCGCGACGGGCACGGCGAGCGCGAGACGGCGTCTGGAGCGCAGATGAGCCATGGGGTCTCCACATCATCCGGAAAAGGCACCGGCCCGAACACAGGTGGTGCTCGGGCAGGTACATGACGGGGTAGTGCTGGGCCGAAGCTATCTCCCGGCATCCCTGGCCAGCAATGACTTACGGGGATGTCTTGTGAAACGCCCGGGACGAGTTCCGAAAGAAGTGTCCGGAGTTGAACCGCTCCTCGTGCGGCGCCGTGACGTTGAGCAGGGAGCACGAGCACCGTCGAGCCCCCTGTTGGATCACGCCCGGGGCACCTGACATCGCCATCCGGACCACGTGATCCACGTCACCGTGAGGTCAGAAACCAGCCATGCCCGAACCGAGCCCGTCCCCCGGCGCCGGCCCGCCCCCGGATCCCGGCCCGCCGCCCACCGACGCCCCACCCGCACCCGCAACGCGAGGAGACTCCGTGGCCACCGACGCACCGCCCCCCTCGAAAGCCGAACCTCATCTCCCGTCCACAGCGGAGTTCGTAGAGGTGCAGGAGAGCGCCGAGTTCGGTGAACTGCGCCGCGCCCACCGCTCCTTCGCCTTCCCGCTGACGGTCGGCTTCATCAGCTGGTACCTGCTGTACGTCCTGCTGTCGATCTACGCGGACGACTTCATGGGCACCAAGCTGTTCGGCAACTTCAACGTCGCCTTCGTCCTGGGCCTCGCCCAGTTCCTCACCACGTTCCTCATCGCCTGGTGGTACGAGCGGCACTCCTCCGCCAAGCTCGACCCCAAGGCCGAGGCGATCAAGTCCCGGATGGAGGGCGGCGCATGAGCCCCGCGATCACCCAGGTCCAGCTCGCACAGGCGCACCTCGCGGCGGGGGAGGCCAGCGAGCACCGGCCGCTGATCATCTCCCTGTTCGCGGTCTTCGTCGTCGCGACCCTCATCATCACGGTATGGGCGGGCCGCCAGACCAAGGACGCCGCCGACTTCTACGCGGGCGGCCGTCAGTTCAGCGCCTTCCAGAACGGGCTCGCCGTCTCCGGCGACTACATGTCCGCCGCCTCGTTCCTCGGCATCGCGGGCGCCATCGCGCTCTTCGGGTACGACGGCTTCCTGTACTCCATCGGCTTCCTCGTCGCCTGGCTGGTGGCGCTGCTCCTGGTCGCCGAGCCGCTGCGCAACTCCGGCCGCTACACGATGGGCGACGTCCTCGCCTACCGCATGCGCCAGCGCCCGGTGCGTACGGCGGCCGGCACCTCCACGATCGTCGTCTCGATCTTCTACCTGCTGGCCCAGATGGCGGGCGCGGGCGTCCTGGTCTCGCTGCTGCTCGGTATCACCAGCGACGCCGGGAAGGTCGGCATCGTCGCCCTGGTCGGCGTCCTGATGATCGTGTACGTCACCATCGGCGGCATGAAGGGCACCACCTGGGTCCAGATGGTCAAGGCCGTGCTGCTCATCAGCGGCACCCTGCTCATCACCTTCCTCGTGCTGCTCAAGTTCGACTTCAACGTCTCCGACCTGCTCGGTTCGGCGGCCAAGAACAGCGGCCAAGGGGCGGCCTTCCTGGAGCCCGGCCTGAAGTACGGGCTCACCACCACCTCCAGCATCGACTTCATCTCGCTGGGCATCGCCCTGGTGCTGGGCACGGCCGGCCTGCCGCACATCCTGATCCGTTTCTACACCGTGCCCAACGCCAAGGCCGCGCGGAAGTCCGTGAACTGGGCCATCGGCATCATCGGCGGCTTCTACCTGATGACCATCGCGCTCGGCTTCGGCGCGGCGGCCCTCATCTCGAAGGCGGAGATCGTCGAGTCCAACCCCGCGGGCAACACGGCGGCGCCACTCCTCGCCCTGCACCTGGGCGGCGTCGACTCGGCCTGGGGCGCGATCCTGCTCGCCACGATCTCCGCGGTGGCCTTCGCCACGATCCTCGCCGTGGTCGCCGGCCTGACCCTGGCCTCGTCCTCGTCGTTCGCCCACGACATCTACGCGAACGTCATCAAGAAGGGGCAGGCGACCGAGAAGCAGGAGATCAACGCCGCCCGCTACGCCACCATCGGTATCGGTGTCGTCTCCATCGGCCTGGGCGCCCTGGCCCGCGACCTGAACGTCGCCGGTCTGGTCGCCCTCGCCTTCGCGGTGGCCGCCTCCGCCAACCTGCCGACGATCCTCTACAGCCTCTTCTGGAAGCGGTTCACCACCCAGGGCGCGCTGTGGTCGATCTACGGCGGCCTCGTCACGGCGGTCGGCCTGGTGCTCTTCTCGCCGGTGGTCTCCGGCAAGGCCACCTCGATGTTCCCGGACGTCGACTTCCACTGGTTCCCGCTGGAGAACCCGGGCATCATCTCGATCCCGGTCGGCTTCCTGCTGGGCTTCCTCGGCACCCTCCTGTCCAAGGAGGAGCCGGACGCCGGCAAGTACGCCGAGCTGGAGGTCCGGTCCCTCACCGGAACCGGAGCGCACTGACCGTCGCGCACCGACTGTCGTGCACCGACCGTGACGCACCGCGGCCGCGTCGTAGCTCCCTACGACGCGGCCGCGGTGCGTCTCGTGGCATCAAGACCTCCGTGTTGTCGGTGCCGTCACGTAGGCTCGCTGGTATCGGGTCGACTGATCGTTCGACGCTGTTCGGTCGTTCGAGGCTGTCGGACCGTTCGAAGCTGTCGGGCCCGTGTCGCGGTCCGCATCGAGGGAGGGGGCCCACGTGCTCATCGACACCTACGGCCGAGTCGCCACCGACCTGCGGGTCTCGCTGACCGACCGGTGCAACCTCAGATGTACGTACTGCATGCCCGAGGAGGGCCTGCAGTGGCTGGCCAAGCCCGACCTGCTCACGGACGACGAGATCGTCCGCCTCATCGGCATAGCGGTGACCCGGCTGGGCATCACCGAGGTCCGCTTCACCGGCGGTGAGCCCCTGCTGCGCCCGGGCCTCGTCGGGATCGTCGAGCGGGTGGCCGCCCTCGGCCCCCGTCCCCAGATGTCCCTCACGACGAACGGCATCGGCCTCAAGCGCACCGCGACCGCCCTGAAGGCCGCGGGCCTGGACCGGGTCAACGTCTCACTGGACACCCTGCGCCCGGACGTCTTCAAGACCCTGACCCGCCGTGACCGCCACAAGGACGTCATCGAGGGCCTCGAAGCGGCCCGCGCCGCGGGACTGACCCCGGTCAAGGTCAACTCCGTCCTGATGCCGGGCCTGAACGAGAACGAGGCGCCCGACCTCCTCGCCTGGGCCGTGGAGCACGACTACGAACTGCGGTTCATCGAGCAGATGCCCCTCGACGCGCAGCACGGCTGGAAGCGTGAGGGCATGGTCACCGCCGGTGACATCCTCACCTCTCTGCGGACGCGCTTCGAGCTCACGGAGGAAGGATCCGAAGAACGGGGTTCGGCGCCCGCCGAGCGCTGGACCGTGGACGGCGGACCGCACCGGGTCGGCGTGATCGCCTCGGTCACCCGCCCGTTCTGCTCGGCCTGCGACCGTACGCGCCTGACGGCCGACGGACAGGTCCGTACCTGCCTCTTCGCCAGGGAGGAGACCGACCTGCGGGCGGCGCTGCGCTCGGACGCGCCGGACGAGGAGATCGCCCGGATCTGGCGGCTGGCGATGTGGGGCAAGAAGGCCGGAGCGGGGCTGGACGACCCCTCGTTCGTACAGCCGGACCGCCCGATGTCGGCGATCGGCGGCTGACCGCCCGGCGCGCGGGCGGCGGCCGACCACTCACCCGGCGGCCGACCGCTCTACTCGTCGGTCGGTCGCTCCGCGGACCCGGACGCCGACCCCGATTCGGACCCTGACTCGGACTGCCACTCCGTAAGGAGGACCACGTCCTTCAGGAAGCCGCGTACGCCCAGGAACTTCGACAGGTGGTCGCGGTGCTCCTCGCACGCGAGCCACGTCTTGCGCCGCTCCGGTGTGTGCAGCTTCGGATTGTTCCAGGCGAGCACCCACACGGCGTCCGCCCGGCAGCCCTTGGCGGAGCAGACGGGGGAGGACGGGAGCGACTGGTCGGAACCGGGGACGTTCAGGATCACGTCCTCGACACTAGTCGAGTCCGAACGAGTCATAAAAGGCGACGCCGAGCAGCCACGGGGGGAGCTGCCCGGCGTCGGTCTGTCGCTCCGACGGGGGATGCGGAGCGCGTACCAAGTATGTCACGGCCATCCCATCGCCCGGCAACGGAACAACATGATTGATCTGAGCTTTTCTTGAGCTTGGCAGGGGGTTCGCATTCCGCTTCCGGCGGATCTCCCGTGCTCAGGACCGCTCGTGCGGTTCGTCCCGCAGACGGGCGCCGGGATCGGCCCTCAGGTCTTCCGGGACGGGTTCCGCGACGCCGCCCACCGGTGACCCGGCCAGCATCGGACGGGTGGGCGCGGTCACGAAGGTGGACGGCAACGAGGGCGCGTTCTCCCGGCCCGCGTTGGCGATCACCACGGAGACGTAGGGGAGCAGCACTCCCAGCACCAGCGCGACGACGGCGACATGCCGTTCGACGTTCCACAGGGTGGCCGCGAGGACGACGGACACCGTACGGACGGACATCGAGATGATGTAGCGGCGCTGCCGGCCGCGTACATCGTCGGCCAGCCCCTGTCTGGCTCCCGTGATCCGGAAGACCTCGACGTCGCTCTGCTTCCGCATCACGTTCCACCACCCGCCCGCATCGGACACTGCCCGGCCCGTACAGGAAACAACGGTACGCCCCGGTCGAGCCGCTTACGAGACCGGGTCGGCCCCTCGATCCCGGCCGGTACGACTGCGCCCTGCCGCGTATGGCCGTGCCCGACATGCGCCGTACGGCACACGGGTCGACACTGGGCGTAATGCTCGAGCAGAGCCGTATAGGAGGCAGCCATGGGCTGGTTGTGGGCGATCATCGTGGGATTCGTACTGGGCTTGCTCGCCAAGGCGATCATTCCGGGCAAGCAGCACAGTCCGCTCTGGCTCACCACGATCTTCGGAATCATCGGCGCGATCGTCGGCAACGCGATCGCGCGCGGCTTCGGCATCGGCGAGACCAGTGGTATCGACTGGGGGCGCCACGCGCTCCAGCTCGCCGCCGCGGTGGTCATCGTCTTCCTGGGCGACATGCTCTACACAATGATGAAGAGCAACAAACAAAGAACCTGACCTGAGCACGAATGCGGAAGAGGACGGACCGACAGGGTCCGTCCTCTTCTGCGTGTGCTTCTGCTTCTGCCAGTGCTTTCGCTTTTGGCTTTTCGCATTTTCGGGCGGCGCAGGCCGCCGGGGGCGCGGGGAACTGCGCGGCCAACCCCGACGCACCCGCACCCGACCCAACCGCCGGCCCCGCCGAGGAGAGGTGCACCCTACGGCGCGACCTCCACGGCGGCAAGGTTCTTCTTGCCCCGCCGAAGCACCAGCCACCGCCCGTGCAACAGATCGTCGGCACCGGGAACGGCGTCCTCCGAGGCGACCTTCACATTGTTCACGTACGCCCCGCCCTCCTTGACCGTGCGCCGGGCAGCGGACTTGCTGGCCACGAGCCCGACCTCGGCGAAGAGGTCCACCACGGCCCCCGCCTCGGCCACCCGCACCCGTGGCAGCTCGGACAGCGCCGCGGTGAGCGTCGCCGCGTCGAGCTCGGCCAGCTCGCCCTGCCCGAAGAGCGCGCGCGACGCGGCGATGACGGCCGCGGTCTGGTCGGCGCCGTGCACCAGCGTCGTCAGCTCCTCCGCGAGCGCCCGCTGCGCGGCCCGGGCCTGCGGCCGCTCCTCGGTCTGCCTCTCCAGCTCCTCCAGCTCCTCCCGGGACCGGAAGGACAGGATGCGCATGTACGTCGAGACGTCACGGTCGTCCACGTTCAGCCAGAACTGGTAGAACGCGTACGGCGTCGTCATCTGCGGGTCGAGCCAGACGGCCCCGCCCTCGGTCTTGCCGAACTTCGTGCCGTCCGCCTTCACCATCAACGGCGTCGCGACACAGTGGACCTGGGCGTCCGGCTCCAGCCGGTGGATCAGGTCGAGGCCCGCCGTGAGGTTGCCCCACTGGTCGCTGCCGCCCTGCTGGAGCGTGCAGCCGTACCTCCGGTAGAGCTCCAGGAAGTCCATGCCCTGGAGCAGCTGGTAGCTGAACTCCGTGTAGCTGATGCCCTCCTGGGACTCCAGGCGCCGGGCGACCGAGTCCTTGGTGAGCATCTTATTGACGCGGAAGTGCTTGCCGATGTCCCGCAGGAACTCGATGGCCGACAGGCCGGCCGTCCAGTCCAGGTTGTTCACCATCACCGCGGCGTTCTCGCCCTCGAAGGACAGGAACGGCTCGATCTGCCCGCGCAGCCGGCCGACCCAGTCGGCGACGGTCTCCGGGTCGTTCAGCGTGCGCTCCGCCGTCGGGCGCGGGTCACCGATCTGACCCGTGGCCCCGCCCACCAGGGCGAGCGGGCGCAGACCCGCCTGCTGGAGGCGCCGCATGGTGAGGACCTGCACCAGGTGTCCGACGTGCAGCGAGGCCGCGGTGGGGTCGAAGCCGCAATAGAACGTGACGGGACCGTCCGCGAGCGCCTTGCGCAATGCGTTCTCGTCGGTGGACAGGGCGAACAGCCCACGCCACTTCAGCTCGTCGACGATGTCCGTCACGGTTCTCGCGTCTCCTTGGTTGATCTTCGGGTTGATCTCGGGGTCGGTCTTCGGATGGGTCTTCGGTCGGTCGCGCGCGGTCGGCGGGGCGGCCGACCGCGAGGCTATCGAGGTTATACGCCCTGGCTGACAGAGCTCATGTTGAAGTCCGGCACCCGCATCGCGGGCATCGCGGCCCGGGTGAACCAGTCGCTCCACTCGCGCGGCAGCGTCTTCTCGGTCCGCCCCGCCTGGGTCGCCCGTCCGAGCAGACCCACCGGCGACTCGTTGAACCGGAAGTTGTTGACCTCACCGGTGACCTCGCCGTTCTCCACGAGGTAGACGCCGTCCCGGGTCAGCCCGGTCAGCAGCAGCGTCGCCGGGTCGACCTCGCGGATGTACCACAGGCAGGTCAGCAGCAGCCCGCGTTCCGTGGCGGCGACCATCTCCTCCAGGGACGTGTCCTCACCGCCGTCGAGGACGAGGTTGCCGATGCCCGGGGCCACCGGCAGCCCGGTCAGGCCCGCGCTGTGCCGGGTGCTCGTCAGATGCTTCAGCTCGCCCTCGCGGACCCACTCCGTGGCCCGCAGGGGCAGCCCGTTGTCGAAGACGGAGGCGTCGTCCCCCGAGGAGTGCGTGAGCACGAAGGGGGCGCTCTCGAGTCCCGGCTCGTTCGGGTCGCTGCGCAGGGTCAGCGGCAGGTCGGTGAGCCGGTCACCCACGCGCGTACCGCCGCCGGGCCTGCTGAAGACCGTCCGGCCCTCCGCCGCGTCCCGGGCCGCCGCCGACCACAGCTGGTAGATCAGCAGGTCCGCGACGGCGGTCGGCGGCAGCAGCGTCTCGTACCGCCCGGCGGGCAGGTCGACCCGCCGCTCGGCCCAGCCCAGCCGGACGGCCAGCTCGGCGTCGAGCGCCGCCGGGTCCACGTCCTTGAAGTCCCGCGTGGAGCGGCCGGCCCACGCCGAACGCGTACGGTCCGGGGACTTGGCGTTCAGCTCCAGCGTCCCGTTGGGCTGGTCGTGACGCAGCCGCAGGCCCGTGGACGTCCCCAGGTAGCTGGAGACCAGCTCGTGGTTGGCGAAGCCGTACAGCTCGCGACCGCCCGCACGCGCGCGTGCGAACGATTCGCCGAGCGCCGGGGCGAAGTCGGTGAAGACGGCCGACGAGGTCTCGGCGGGCGGGTCGGTGAAGTCGGGGGAGGCGGGCACGCCCTCGACGAGCGGCTGCGCGTCCTCGGCCGGGCCGGCGCCGCGTGCCGCGGCCTCGGCGGCCCGCACCAGCGGCTCCAGCTCGTCGGCGGTGACGGCCGAGCGCGAGACGACTCCGGAAGCGGTGCCCTCGCGGCCGTCGACCGTCGCGACCACGGTCAGCGTGCGCCCGCGCGTGACGCCGTTCGTGGTCAGGGCGTTGCCCGCCCAGCGCAGGTTCGCGGTCGACCGCTCGTCGGCGATGACGACACAGCCGTCCGTCCGGGACAGGGCGAGGGCGCGCTCGACGATCTCGTGCGGCTTGTTCGTACGAGGACTCATCGACCGGCCTCCTGCGTGGTGTTCAGAATGTTGACGCCCTTGAAGAGGGCGGACGGGCAGCCGTGCGAGACCGCCGCGACCTGGCCCGGCTGGGCCTTGCCGCAGTTGAAGGCGCCGCCCAGGACGTAGGTCTGCGGGCCGCCGACGGCCGCCATCGAGCCCCAGAAGTCCGTGGTCGTCGCCTGGTAGGCGACATCCCGCAACTGGCCCGTGATCCGCCCGTTCTCGATCTTGAAGAACCGCTGGCCGGTGAACTGGAAGTTGTAGCGCTGCATGTCGATCGACCAGGACCGGTCGCCCACGACGTAGATGCCGCGGTCGACACTCCCGATGAGGTCCTCGGTGGACATCCCCGCGGGGTCCGGCTGCAGCGACACGTTCGCCATCCGCTGGACGGGCACATGGCCGGGGGAGTCGGCGTACGCGCATCCGTTGGACCGCTCGAAGCCGGTGAGCTTCGCGATCCTGCGGTCCAGCTGGTAGCCGACGAGCGTGCCGTCCTTCACCAGGTCCCAGGACTGCCCGGCGACGCCCTCGTCGTCGTAGCCGATCGTCGCGAGCCCGTGCTCGGCGGTGCGGTCACCGGCGACGTTCATCAGCTCGGAGCCGTAGCGCAACTTGCCCAGCTGGTCGAAGGTCGCGAACGACGTCCCGGCGTACGCGGCCTCGTAGCCGAGCGCACGGTCCAGCTCGGTGGCGTGACCGATGGACTCGTGGATGGTCAGCCACAGGTTGGACGGGTCGACGACCAGGTCGTACACCCCCGCGGTCACGCTCGGCGCGCGCATCTTCTCCGCGAGCAGCTCAGGGATGCGCCCGAGCTCCGCCTCCCAGTCCCAGCCGGTGCCCGTGAGGTACTCCCAGCCGCGGCCCACGGGCGGCGCGATCGTGCGCATCGAGTCGAACTCGCCGCTCGATCCGTCGACGGCCACGGCGGTCAGCTGGGGGTGCAGCCGGACCCGCTGCTGGGTCGTCACCGTGCCCGCCGTGTCCGCGTAGAACTTGTTCTCGTGCACCGTCAGCAGCGAGGCGTCGACGTGACTGACGCCGTCCGCCGCGAGCAGCCGCGCGCTCCAGTCCGCCAGCAGCCCCGACTTCTCCTCGTCCGGTACGGAGAAGGGGTCGATCTCGTAGGACGAGACCCAGGTCTTCTCCGCGTGCACGGGCTCGTCCGCGAGTTCGACGCGCTCGTCGGAGCCGGCCGCCGCGATCACCTGTGCCGACAGCTTGGCCATCGCCACAGCCTGCGAGGCCACCTTCGCGGCGGCGTCCATCGTCAGGTCGACGCCGGAGGCGAACCCCCAGGTCCCGCCGTGCACCACCCGCACCGCGTACCCCAGGTCGGTCGTGTCCGACGATCCCGCGGGCTTCGCGTCCCGCAGCCGCCAGGACGCGCCGCGCACCCGCTCGAACCGGAAGTCGGCGTGGTCGGCGCCCAGCGCCCGGGCCCGCGCGAGCGCCGCGTCGGCGAGAGCCCGTAGGGGCAGGGCCAGGAATGACTGATCGACCTCGTGGGGCACGAGTGGGTTTCCCTTCACTTCGGTCCGTCGTAAACACCAGTCCGAAGTGAAACACGCCCCGTGCGCGCCGTGTGCGGGGATTGTTCCGGTCGCCGGGAGAGGGGAACGGGAGGACCGGCTGTCCGTCCGCGTGCCCGGACCGGTCGGCCGTCCGGGCCGCGCCGACTGTAGGGACCCGACAGTGGGCGGGGTGAGCCACTGTCGGTGCCCGATTCTCCGCACGGCGGGCGGTACCGATAGGTTTTCGAGGTACCAGACCGGCTATCGAAAGGGTGATCCGTTGAGCCGCTCGGTTCTCGTCACCGGAGGAAACCGGGGCATCGGCCTTGCCATCGCCCGCGCTTTCGCCGACGCGGGCGACAAGGTCGCGATCACATACCGGTCGGGCGAACCCCCGGCCGTCCTCACCGAACTGGGCTGCCTGGCGGTCAAGTGCGACATCACCGACAGCGAGCAGGTGGAGCAGGCATACAAGGAGATCGAGGCCGAGCACGGCACGGTCGAGGTCCTCGTCGCCAACGCCGGTGTCACCAAGGACCAGTTGCTGATGCGGATGTCCGAGGAGGACTTCACGTCCGTCCTGGACACCAACCTGACGGGTGCCTTCCGGGTCGTGAAGCGCGCCAACCGCGGGATGCTGCGCGCCAAGAAGGGCCGTGTCGTCCTGCTCTCGTCGGTGGTCGGCCTGCTCGGTTCGGCGGGGCAGGCGAACTACGCCGCCTCCAAGGCCGGCCTGGTCGGTTTCGCGCGCTCCCTCGCCCGTGAGCTGGGCTCGCGGAACATCACCTTCAACGTCGTCGCGCCCGGTTTCGTCGACACCGACATGACCAAGGCGCTCACCGACGAGCAGCGCGAGGCGATCATGAAGCAGGTGCCGCTCGGCCGGTACGCGCAGCCCGAGGAGATCGCCGCGACGGTGCGGTTCCTCGCCTCGGAAGACGCCTCGTACATCACTGGAGCCGTCATCCCCGTAGACGGCGGACTGGGAATGGGTCACTGATCACCATGAGCGGAATTCTCGAGGGCAAGCGCATCCTGATCACCGGTGTGCTGATGGAGTCCTCCATCGCGTTCCACACCGCGAAGCTGGCCCAGGAGCAGGGCGCCGAGATCATCCTGACCGCGTTCCCGCGGCCCACGCTGACCGAGCGCATCGCCAAGAAGCTCCCCAAGCCCACCAAGGTCATCGAGCTCGACGTGACGAACGACGAGCACCTCGGGCGGCTCGCCGACCTCGTGGGTGAGGAACTGGGCACCCTCGACGGCGTCGTGCACTCCATCGGCTTCGCCCCGCAGGACGCCCTCGGCGGCAACTTCCTCAACACGCCGTTCGAGTCGGTCGCCACCGCCATGCACGTCTCCGCCTTCTCCCTGAAGTCGCTGACCATGGCCTGCCTGCCCCTGATGCAGAACGGCGGCTCGGTCGTCGGCCTCACCTTCGACGCGAAGTTCGCCTGGCCGCAGTACGACTGGATGGGCCCGGCCAAGGCCGCGCTGGAAGCCACCAGCCGTTACGTCGCCCGTGACCTGGGCAAGCAGAACATCCGCTGCAACCTCGTGTCCGCCGGCCCCCTCGCCTCCATGGCCGCCAAGTCCATCCCGGGCTTCAGCGAGCTGGCCTCCGTGTGGGACGGCCGCGCGCCCCTGGAGTGGGACCTCAAGGACCCGGAGCCGGCCGGCCGCGGTGTCGTCGCCCTGCTCAGCGACTGGTTCCCGAAGACCACCGGCGAGATCATCCACGTCGACGGCGGTCTGCACGCGGTCGGCGCGTAAGCGCTTGCGCAAGCGTTTACGCAGACGCTTGCGCAACCGCTTGGGCATGCGCTCGCGCACACGCTTACGCAATCGTTTGCGCACACGCTCACGTAATCGCTTCCCTACGGTGTCGACGCTCCGTCCCCCGCAGCGCGCGGGGAGCGGAGCGTCACCCGTTCGGCCGCACCGGGCGGGCGGTGGGAGGGGGTGACGGCCCACTGTGAGGTGGGAGTTCTTCTCCCGAGACGCCCTCCAAAGCCCAGCCGAGGAGGTTCCCTTGTGCGCCTCTTCCAGCCCCGGTGCCCCCACCGGCTCCCCAGGACCGGCCCGACGACGCCGTCCGCCGTACTGTTCGCCGCTCTGACCCTCGTACTCGCGGCGCCCAGCGACGCCGCCGCGCACACCCCGCAGGCTCCACACACCTCGAGAACAGCGCCCCACGCGCGTGTGCCCGCACAGGAACGGCCCTTCGGAGCGGTGTGCCGGACCGTCGTCGACGGCTCACACGTGACGGCCCACTGCCGCAACCCCTATCCGGAGCCCGACCACGTCGGGCTGCACATCGAGTGCGCCCGCTGGTGGGACATCGACGCCGACGGGGCGAGGGTCGAGGCCGGCCCCGCGCAGAACGTCCGACTGACCGGCCGCTGCTGGAAGGAGGTCCGCTCGGCGTGGGTCAGCCACCAGAGGTGACGTCTCCCGGCGGAGCCGCTTCCCCCGGCCTCCCCGGGCGGCACAGGAACGGATAGCCGGCCGCCTCCGAGGCGGCCGTCGCCGCGTCGCCCGCGCGGATCGCGTCCACCAGCCGTGTGTGGTCCATGTGCGTCTCGGGCGTCAGCTCCTCGCCGATGTCCTCGCGCAGCCAGTCGCGCACCACTTCGCCCAGGTCCGCGTACATCGCCGTCATGACGTCGTTGTGGGACGCGGCGACCACGGCCAGGTGGAAGGTCGTGTCGGCGGTCACGAAGGCTTCCGCGTCCCCGGACTCCCAGGCTTCCTCGCGGCGTACGAGGAGCGCGTCCAGCTGTTTGAGGTCGCGCTCGGTGCGGCGCCCGGCGGCGAGCCTCGCCGCGCTCGACTCCAGCGTGGAGCGCAGCTCGGCGATGTGCCGCGGGTCGGCGTCCGCGAACCGGCGGTGCATCACGCCGGCCAGCTCGCTGGTCGCCACGACGTAGGTGCCCGAGCCCTGGCGGATGTCGAGCAGGCCGTTGTGCGCGAGCGCGCGGACCGCCTCCCGGACCGTGTTGCGGGCGACCCCCAGCTGCTCGACCAGCTCGGGCTCGGTGGGGATGCGGGAACCCACCGGCCACTCGCCCGAGGTGATCTCGTTCCGCAACGCGGCGATGACCTGCTCGGACAGCGCCGAACGGCGGGGGTGGCTCAAGGGCATGACGGTCCTTCGCGCCAGGGGGTGCGCCCGAGGACGCACCGTAGGACGCACCGAAGTGCGCGTGGTCTCCGGATTGTGCACCAGGGGAGTGGACAACCAATCATCCCATGATTCTATGATGGGGTTCATGACTGGCGAGGAAACCCGGACGATCATGTCCCCACCGACACGCGGCCCGGCGCAGGAGGCGGACCTCCGCACCTCCCACGCGCCCGCGTGGCTGACGCGTCTGGTGATCGCCGGCATCGTCCTGACGGCCCTCAACCTGCGTCCCGCCATCACCAGCCTGGGCGCCCTCCTCGAAGAGGTGCGCGACGGGCTCGGCATGAGCGGCAGCGTCGCCGGACTCCTCACCTCCGTACCACCGCTCTGCTTCGCCGTCTTCGGTGTCATGGCGCCGCGCCTCGCCCGCCGCTTCGGACTGCCCGCAGTGGTCTGCGCCGGCATGCTGGCGATCGGTACGGGCCTGGTGATCCGGCCCTTCACCGGGAACACGGTGGGCTTCCTGGCCGCCAGCGCCCTCGCCCTCATGGGCATCGCGGTCAGCAACGTCCTCATGCCGGTGATCGTCAAGCGCTGGTTCCCGGACCGGGTCGGCTCCATGACCGGCCTCTACTCCATGGCACTCGCCCTCGGCACCGCCTCCGCGGCCGCCGTCACCGTGCCGATGACGCGCTCCCTGGGCGGTGGCTGGCAGGCGGGCCTCGGCGTCTGGGCGGGACTCGCCGCCGTCGCCGTCCTGCCGTGGCTCCCTCTCGTACGGGCGAAGGGCACCGCCCTGTCCGTGGAGCGGGCCCCCGCCCCGGCTCCCGCAGGACGCCGGGAGCCCGCGTCCGCCCCGGACGGGCGTCGGCAGTCCGTCCCGGCCCCGGACGGACATCCGGCCCCGGACGGACACCAGGAGTCCGTCCCGGGCCCGGGCGGACGCCGGGAGTCCGCCCCGGCCGCGGACAGGCGACGGGAGCCCGCTCCGCTGCGGATCACCAGGAGCCGGACCGCCTGGGCGCTCGCCGTCTTCTTCGGCCTCCAGGCCACCGCCGCGTACATCACGATGGGCTGGATGGCGCAGATCTTCCGGGACGCGGGTGTCCCGGCCGGCACCGCCGGACTGCTGCTCGCCGTCACGATGGTGATGGGCGTGCCGCTGGCCTTCGTCATACCGAGGCTGGCCACACGGCTGCCCCACCAGGGACCGATCGTGATCGCCCTCGGCCTCTGCGG
The DNA here is from genome assembly GCF_042889045.1 of Streptomyces sp. NPDC002701. Lineage (NCBI taxonomy): Bacteria > Bacillati > Actinomycetota > Actinomycetes > Kitasatosporales > Streptomycetaceae > Streptomyces > Streptomyces sp. NPDC002701. The sequence continues at coordinate 20,096 of NZ_JBIAQL010000008.1, read as the reverse complement.
GTTCGCCGGTTACGCGGGGCTGTACCTCGCCCCGGCGGGCGGCGCCTGGGCGTGGGCCCTGCTGCTCGGGGTCTCCAACTGCGCGTTCCCGCTGGCCCTCACGATGGTCGGCATGCGGGCCAGGACCGGCGCGGGGGTCGCGCAGCTGTCGGCCTTCGCGCAGAGCACCGGCTATCTCATCTCGATCCCCGGCCCGCTGCTGGTGGGCGTGCTCTACCAGCACAGCGGCGGCTGGGGACTGCCGATCGCGCTCATGGCGGGCCTGATGGTCCCGCAGATCGTGGTGGGCGTCCTGGCGGGCCGCGACCGCACGGTCGAGGACGAGGCCACCCGGTGACCGGCCGGAGGAGCCGACCCCAGCCGTGAGGAGCCGGGCGGAGAGTGCGAGACTGGGGGCATGCCCGTGCTCGATCCGAACCCCAAGAACGGCCAGAAGAAGATGCTGCTCGTCTTCGGCGCGTTCCTCCTCATCTTCGTGATCATCGGCGTCATCGCGTCGATCGCCTCACCCTGAGCGAACCCTCCGGCGCCGGGATGCCCGGCCCCCGGCGGGACCGGACGAGCCCGGACAGGCCCCGGTGGTGGGGTTACCCCCACCGTCCCCTAGGGGGCGAGTGTCAGGGTCAAGTGGGTGGATCACCGGATGGGCCGAGGGGGCCTGAGTCCGTACCTTCGAAGTGTGACCGCGAGGACGCGGACCACGGAGCACTAGAAGCCCCACGGAGGCGGCATGTCGGCCCCTACGCACACCCCGCCCCACCCGGCGACCGGGCGCGGCGTCGAAGCCCGGCTGCCCTGGTGGGCGCTCGTCCTCCCGGCCCTCGCCTTCGCGGCGCTCCTGCTCCTCATACTGAACCCCGCGGACGCCCACGCGGCGGGCGCGGACCCGGTGGTCGGCGACCTCCTCGAGCGGATCCAGCAGATGGTGCCGCACCAGGGCTCCTGAGCCTCCCGCGCCGCACGGCGGAGCAGCGCATCAACTCCCTGCGCCCCATGGCGTGTTTCGTGCGAAGCTGGGACCCATGAGCGTCGCAGAACCCCGCAGGATTGTCCTTTTCCGGCATGCGAAGGCCGACTGGCCCGACGTGGCCGACCACGAGCGTCCGCTGGCCGAGCGGGGCCGCAAGGACGCCGCCGTCGCCGGACGCAAGCTGGCCGACTCCGGCATCCCTTTCGATCTGGCCCTCTGCTCCACCTCGACCCGGACCCGCGAGACGTGGAAGCTCGCCGTGCAGGAGCTCCCGCACCGCCCGAGGACGGTCTATGAGGAGCGGGTCTACGAAGCCTCCCCGGGCGAGCTGATCGCCGTTCTGAACGAGACCCCGGACGACGTACAGACCGCCCTCCTGATCGGGCACAACCCCGGAGTGCACGGCCTCGCCGACGTCCTGGCCGGCCGGTGCGAGGGAGACGCGCGGGAGCGTATGAGCCGCCGCGAGTTCCCCACCGCCGCCTTCGCCGTGCTCTCCTTCACCGGCTCCTGGAAGGGCCTGGAGCCCGGCGCGGCGACGCTGCTCGACTTCTGGGGCCCGTCCGAGTGACCGCACCGTGAGCGCGGACGGGGCCCGGCACCACGCGGGTGCCGGGCCCCGTCCGCGCCGGGGACGCTCAGTCCACGTGCATGTCCGCCGCCTCGACCTCTTCGCGGGTCACGCCCAGCAGGTACAGGACCGTGTCCAGGAAGGGGAAGTTCACCGCGGTGTGCGCCGCCTGGCGCACCACCGGCTTGGCGTTGAAGGCGACTCCGAGACCGGCCGCGTTCAGCATGTCCAGGTCGTTGGCGCCGTCACCGATCGCCACCGTCTGCGCGAGCGGCACCCCCGCCTCCGCGGCGAACCGGCGCAGCAGCCGGGCCTTGCCCGCCCGGTCGACGATCTCGCCGACGACCCGGCCCGTCAGCTTCCCGTCGACGATCTCCAGGGTGTTGGCCTGGGCGAAGTCGAGCCCGAGCCGCTCCTTGAGATCGTCCGTCACCTGGGTGAACCCGCCCGACACGACGCCCACCTGGAAGCCGAGCCGCTTCAGCGTACGGATCAGCGTGCGAGCGCCCGGCGTCAGCCGCACCTCGCTGCGCACCTTGTCCACCACGGAGGCGTCGAGCCCCGCGAGCAGCTTGACGCGCGCGTGCAGCGACTGCTCGAAGTCCAGTTCGCCGCGCATCGCGGCCGCCGTCACCTCGGCGACCTCGTCCTCGCAGCCGGCGTGCGCCGCGAAGAGCTCGATGACCTCGTCCTGGATGAGGGTGGAGTCCACGTCCATGACGACCAGGCGCTGGGCCCGCCGGTGCAGTCCCGCCGCGACCACCGCGATGTCGACGCCGAGGGCCGCGGCCTCCGTCACCAGGGCGGTCCGCAGACCTTCGGGTTCCGTACCGGACACGGCGAACTCGACCGCTGTCACGGGGTACTTGGCCAGCCGGAAGATCCGGTCGATGTTGCCGCCGGTCCCGGTGATCCGGGCGGCGATGGCGGCCGTCGACTCCGCGGTGAGCGGATGCCCGAGGACGGTCACCAGCGACCTGCCGTGTCCGCGCGGCCGGTTGTCGCCGTGCCCGGAGATGATCTCGGCCTGCAGTTTCATCGAGTCCGCCCAGCTGTGCACGGTGGCGCGCAGGTCGCCTTCGAGGCCGGCCGGGGGATGGGTCACCAGTGCACACAGCACGATCCGGCCACGGGTGACGACCTGCTCGATGTCGACCACGTCGACGGAGTAGGCGGCAAGGGTGTCGAAGAGCCCGGCGGTGATACCGGGACGGTCCTTGCCGAAGATCTTGACGAGGAGAGTGGGGACATCAGAGGTCTGCGATGCGGCGCTCATGGTGCTTACACCGTATCCGGCACTCCGTGCCGTATGCCCCCGAGGTCCGTCTGACGGACAGGGAACAGTACATGTCGCCTTGATGTCCCCCGCCTGCACAGGCCGTGCCCGCGACCACCTCACGGGCTGCGACGCCGACGTGGTGATCGGCACCCGGCCCGGCATCAACGTCTACGTGTCCCTCTTCGCGCCGCGCCGGGTCCGGGCCCTCGTCCAGCGGTCGGCGGCGGTCCGTGGCGGTCCCCGGCGGCCCTCGGCGGTCCTCAGCGCCGTCCGCCCGGCTTCCGGGGCGGCGGCGGCTCGTCGGGCGGCGGAGGAGGCGGCCCGTCCTGCGACGACCTGGGCCGGCGCGGGGCCCCCGGACCGGAGGGGCGCGGTCGGGGCGGTGGTGCCGCGACGGGCCCCACCACCGTCTGCGCCCCGTACAGGTCGTCGGGCGGCGGGGTGGCAGGGGTGCCAGGAGTGCCCGCAGGCCGCCCGCCGGGCGGCCGAGGCTGCCCACCGGGCGGTCGGGCCTGTCCGCCGGGTGGTCGGGCCTGCCCGCCCGGGCTCCGGGGCGGTGGTCCGCCGGGGCTCCGGGGGCCGTCGGCGGACCGGGGGCCGGCGGGTCGGTCGGTCCCGGGCTCCCGTAACTCCTCGGGCAGCCGCAGATAGGGGTTCGTCGCCGGGTTCGCCGGCCGGAACGGCGCACCGGGGTGGTAGGGCCCGGCCTCTCCGGCGGCCTCCGCGTACGAGGCGACGGCCTCCGGGGCGTCCGTGCCCGCGGCACCCCGTGCCCGCGGTGCCGCCTGCCCGCCCGCGGCACCCGAGGCGCAGGCCAGCAGCGCCCCCGCCGCCCCCGCCGCCGCACCCCACAGCGCGCCGAGCACCAGGGCCATGCCGAACTGCCCGCGCAACTCGATCCCGGAGTCGAACGCGTCGATGCCGAGGACGGACAGCGAGGCGTCCACGGACACCTCCGTCAGCCAGGCCAGCAACGGCAGCGCGAGCGCGGTCACGACCGCCAGCCGCAGCGCGCAGCGACCGGCGAAACCAAGGACGCCCCGTTCCCCCGCGAACGGGGTGCGGGCCGCGGTCAGGACTCCCGCGAACAGCATCATCAGGGCCGCCGCGATCCCCAGCAGCCACACCCGGCTGTCCAGTTCGGCCAGCCTGCCCAGCGTGACCGGCTGCTCGGAGAACTTGAGGAGGTCGTCCATGGGGTCCGGCAGGAACTGCAGGAACGGACCCGTCGCCTCCCCGTCCCACGGCACGAAGAGCCCGACCGGGACGCCGAGCCACACCCCGTTGGGTGCCCCGAGCAGGGCGGCGCCGGCGATCCGCTTCGGGTTGTCGTCGCCGACCGCCGCGTACGCCGCCGCCGCGAACCCCGCGAGGACCGCCACCAGCAACACGGTGACCAGCGCGGACACCGCGGGCCGCACCACGCGGTGCACCGCCGTCCAGCCGGGCGGCAGCGGGGTCCTGCGCGAGGCCAGCAGCGCGATCAGCAGGACCCCGAGCACCCAGCCGAGGCCCCCGAGGAGCGTCGGCACGGTGTCGACGGTGAAGCCCACCTCGGCGTTCGCGTCCGCGAGGTCACCGAGCCGGTCCGGCAGCAGACCGCCGATGTCCCCGAGATCGCCCAGTCCGGGTACCTCCACGCCGTCCGGCGCCCCGCCGCCCGGCAGCTCGTCGAGCCCGAGCGCACCGCCGTCGATCGTGATGATGTCGTGTCCCGCCCAGGCGAGACCGCCCAGCATCGCCACGAAGAGGGCGGCCGTCGTACCCGCCCGCGCCAGCAGTTCGGCGGGCGAGATCACCGCGCCCGCCGCGCGCAGGGAGCGCAGGAAGAACCAGGACAGCAGCAGCGCGCCCACCAGACTCACGCCGAGTGGCGTGATCTGGAGGGCGGTGTCGGCCTGCGCGCCCTCCAGGCCGAACGCCGACACGTCGCCCGAGGGGGTCACCGAACCACCCGCCCCGAGCGCCACGACCGCCGCGGTCATCGGCCCCAGCGAGGCCGTCGCGTCCGCACCGAGCAGATGCAGCCCCAGCGCCCCCACGCCCGCCATGCCGATCAACGCCCAGCTCACGGCGGCGATCGAGGCCAGCAGCACATCACCCACCGGTACGCGCCTGGCGTGTCCCACGGACCCGTCGCTCATCGTCAGCCCCCCGACTCCGCACCCCGACGCCTCCGTCGCGGTGTCCCCCTCGCGTCGGATTACCACTCTCCGGGCCGGTTTCAACCCCGTCAACGGAAACGGACAACCCGCCCGTACGCCGTCTTCACGAGGCCCGACTTTCGGTCAAGGGGCTACTACTGAAATAGTTCCCCACGATGTTCGACATCCCTAGACTCCCTGTGTTGGGGGTAACTCGGGGGACAACACAGTGGGGCTGGAGTGCCGGAACTCGTACTGGAACTGAACGGACGGACCTGGACGCTCGACGCGTCCAGGCCATACACCCTCGGACGTGATCCGCAGGGAGACATCGTGCTCGACGACGCCAGGGTGTCCTGGCGTCACGCCACGATCAGCTGGAGCGGCCGCAGTTGGGTCATAGAGGACCACGGCAGCACCAACGGCACCTTCGTGCAGGGGCAGCGGATCCATCACATGGAGATCGGCCCCGGCTCGGCCGTGCACCTCGGCAACGCGACCGACGGACCGCGGCTGAGCCTGACGGGCGCCGGGGCCGCCGCATCACAGCAGGCGCAGCCCCAGCAGCAGCCGTACGCCGCCCAGGGCGCGCCCGCGGCTGGCTGGGCCCAGCAGGCTCCGCAGCAGCAGGCGCCGGAGCAGGGCTGGCAGCAGCCGCAGCAGGGCGGGCACATCCCGCAGCAGCAGAGCCCCGGTGGTGGCGCGGGGGCGCCACCGGTCTACGGCGACCGCAGCCCGACCACGTTCCACCAGATGTCGCTCGGCCGCGTGATGCGCATCGGCCGTGCGCTGGAGAACGAGCTGGTCGTGTCCGACCTGCAGGTCTCGCGGCACCACGCCGAGTTCCACGCGACGCCCGACGGGCGCGCCGAGATCCGCGACCTCGGCTCGCACAACGGCACGTACGTCAACGGTATGCCGATAGCCAAGGGCGGCTCCGCGCTGCTCGGCCCGAACGACATCGTCGGCGTCGGCCACTCGACGTTCCGCCTGGTCGGCGACCGCCTCGAGGAGTTCGTCGACACCGGTGACATCTCCTTCTCGGCCCGCCACCTGACGGTCACGGTCGACGGCGGCAAGCAGATCCTCAAGGACGTCTCCTTCGGCGTACCGGAGAAGTCGCTCATCGCGGTCATCGGCCCCTCGGGCTCCGGCAAGTCGACCCTCCTGAAGGCGCTCACCGGCTACCGCCCCGCCAACCAGGGTGACGTCCTCTACGACAACCGGAACCTCTACAAGCAGTTCGCCGAGCTGCGTCAGCGCATCGGTCTGGTCCCGCAGGACGACATCCTGCACAAGGAGCTGACCGTCAAGAAGGCCCTCAAGTACGCGGCCAAGCTGCGCTTCCCCGCGGACACCACGACGCAGGAGCGCGACGCCCGGATCGACGAGGTGCTGCGCGAGCTCAAGCTGGACGTCCACAAGGAGAAGAAGGTCACCTCCCTCTCCGGCGGCCAGCGCAAGCGCGTCTCGGTGGCCCTGGAGCTGCTGACCAAGCCGTCGCTGATCTTCCTGGACGAGCCGACCTCCGGCCTCGACCCGGGCATGGACCGCGATGTCATGCAGCTGCTGCGCGGTCTCGCCGACGACGGCCGCACGGTCCTCGTCGTCACGCACTCCGTGGCCGAGCTGGCCATCTGCGACAAACTTCTGGTCATGGCGCCCGGCGGTTCCGTGGCCTATTTCGGTCCGCCCGAGGAGGCACTGAACTTCTTCGGCTACGACACCTGGGCCGACGTCTTCTCCGCCTTCGAGAACTACCGCGACTACGACTGGGCGGGCCGCTGGAAGGGCTCGCAGCACTACCAGATGTACGCCGCGGACATCGACGCCGTCGCCCCGCAGTCCGTACACATGCCGCCGCCGCAGTCGATGCGTCCGCCCAAGCCCCAGGGCTGGTTCTCCCAGCTGTCCACCCTGGTCCGGAGGTACGTGTCGGTCATCGTGTCCGACAAGGGCTTCCTGGCCCTGACGGTGATCCTGCCGGCGGTGCTCGGCGCGGTCAGCCTGCTCATCGAGCCGGACAAGACGCTGCTGGTGAACGAGAAGCTGCAGCCGAACGGCCTGCCCGTCCCGAACGGCACGGCCGCGACCGTGCTGCTGATCCTCGCGGTGGGCGCCTGTTTCGCGGGCGCCGCGAACTCGGTCCGTGAGCTGATCAAGGAACGGGTGATCTACGAACGGGAGCGTGCGACCGGTCTGTCGCGCTCCGCGTACCTGATGTCCAAGGTGATCGTCCTCGGTGTGATCACCATGGCGCAGGGCGCGCTGGTCGGTGCGATCGGCTTCACGAGCCGGACGATCCCCGACGAGGGCCTGATCCTCGGGGGCACGGTCGCGCTGGAGCTCTCGCTGCCGATCATGGCGCTGGGTTTCACCTCGATGATGTTCGGCCTGGTCATCTCCTCGCTGGTGAAGACCGCCGAGAAGACCATGCCGCTGCTGGTCATGTTCGCGATCATCCAGGTCGTGTTCACGGGATGCCTGTTCCCGCTGAACGGCTCCCCGGGCGTCAACGAGTTCTCCTACCTGATGCCGTCGCGCTGGGCGGTCGGCGCCGCCGGTTCCACGCTCGACTTCAACAGGATCAACCCGCACAACTCGACCGAGAGCGATCCGCTCTGGGACCACGAGGCGCTGACCTGGGCTCTCGACATGACCGCCCTGTTCGCCCTCGCCGCCGTCTGCGCCTTCCTCGTGGCCCGCTTCCTGCGCCGCCACGAGCCGGAGGTCATGCGGAAGTAGCGGCTGCGCGCGAGCGCACGCGAAGGGCGGCACCCCGGTGGGGTGCCGCCCTTTCGGCGTACGCGTCAGAGGTCCGCGCGGACTTCGGCTCAGTACGCGCTGTCGACGTTGTCGATCGAGCCGTACCGGTCGGCCGCGTAGTTGGCGGCGGCGGTGATGTTGGCGACCGGGTTGTACTGGCTCTTGACCGTGCCGGCGACGTGGTACGCGTCGAAGGTGGGCTTGATGACCTGCAGCAGACCGATCGACGGGACACCGTTGATGGCGTTGATGTCCCAGTTGTTGATCGCGTTCGGGTTGCCCGAGGACTCCCGGATGATGTTGCGGTGCAGACCGCTGTACGTACCCGGTATGCCGCGCTTCTTCATGATGTCCAGCGACTGGCGGATCCAGCCGTCGAGGTTGTTCGGGTAGGTCTTCGCGGCGGCGGGCTTGACCGCGGCACGCTGGGTGGAGCGGCTCGCGGCCTCCTTCACCTTGCGGGCGTCCGCGGCCTTCTTCTTCGCGGCGGCCTCGGCGGCCTTCTTCTTCGCGGCCGCGTCGGCCGACTTCTTCTTCGCGGCCGACGCCTGGGCGTCGGCCAGCTGGCCGCTGAGGCCGACGGTCTTGACCTTGAGCTGCTCCGAGGAGAAGGCGGCCGGAGCGGCGGAGGCCGGCTCGGCGCCGGCCTCGGTGTCCGCGGGAGCGAGCGAGAAGGTGAGGGCGGCGGCGCCCAGCGTGGCGACACCGGCGAGGGAGAGCTTGTGGGCCTTGGTCAGCGCGGAACTATGACCAGGAGTGCTGTACTGCTTGGGCATGGCTGAGGGACCTCTTCGAATAGCGCGGAGGCCGCTCTGGTCCGGCGGGGACAGTGTTTCCGGAGCGAACGCCGTGGGTAAGCACACCCGGCGCCGAGCGACGAGAGCCATTGTTAGCGGCCGCAATTTTCCGTGGCAAAGGTGTGACGTACGATCCGGGGTAGTGGATCTCCCAGGCAAAACGGGACAGACCCATACGTCTGTCCCGCTCACCGGCAGTCCGATCGTCTCCTATGTCCCTTCGTACGTGATGTGTGCCCTATGTGCGGGCTCACATCGCTCGCGGTCCGACCTCACCATCGGTTGCTGGAGCAATGCTCTGTGTGAGGGCCTGTCGGGTCGGTGTCCTCTTCCGGGAGGAGGAGGTGCACGTCGCCGAACTCGTGCCACAGGTAGCGCCCGCGCAGCGCCTCGTCGTACCCGCTCCGCACGGCCTCCCGGCCGGCGACGGCCTCCAGCATCAGCAGATGGGACGCCTCCGGCTCGTGCAGCCCGGTGAGCAGCCCGTCGACGACCCGCACGCCGCGCTCCGGCGTCACCACGAGACCGGTCCAGCCCTCGGCCGCACGCACCACCCCGTCGGGTCCTGCCGCCGACTCCACGGCACGTACGGCCGTGGTACCCACCCCGATCACCCGGCGGGCACCGGCCCTCGCCGCGTCGATCAGCCGCGCCGACGCCTCCGGCACCGCGAAGCGCTCCGGGTACGGCGGCTCGTGCGCCTCGGCCGAGGCGACCCCCGTGTGCAGGCTGACGGGCGCGAACTGCACGCCCCGGCTCACCAGCTCCGCCACCAGCCGCGTGGTGAAGGGCCGCGCGGCGCTCGGCATCTCCGCGCTCCCCGACCCGTCGGCGGACGGCAGCGCGAAGACGGTCTGGTACGCGGACAGGGGCTGGTCCCGGTCCGTGTAGGAGTAGCGGATGGGCTTCCCGTGCCGTCGCAGCAGCCCCAGCACGTCGGGATCCGACACCAGGCCCCACCACAGCCGCGGGCTCCGCCCGGTGAGGGGCTCCTCCAGCACGAGCCGTACGTCCCCGGGGAGCCGTACCCGCGTCCCCGCGGGCCCGCCCCCGCGTGCGCGTGTGGTGCCTCTCCCGTCGGGCTCCCGCAGCTCCACGGCCCAGCGTCCGTCGTCGCCCCGCGTGGAGAAGTGCACCACCACGCGCGCGTGGCCGACGGTCCCGTCCACCGCGGCCGCCAGCGTGATGGACGTGTTCACGACGAGCAGGTCCCCGGCCCGCAGCAGGCCCGGCAGGTCCGTGAACGTGTGGTGCGACACCCGTGTCCCGCGGGAGACGAGCAGCCGCACGGCGTCGCGGTCGAGCCCCGGCCCCCGCTGTTCCGCCGGCACCCGGGCCGACAGCTCCGCGGGGACCTCCCGGCCCGTCCGGCCGCGGCCGAGTGACGGCACCCCCATGGCGGTCGTCATCGCCGCCCCAGCCGCAGCGGCGACGGAGCTCCGCGGCGCCCCTGTGCCCTCCGCCGGCGGGTACCCGTGCGGGTCACCGGGTCACCTCCAGGAGAGCCCGCGCCGCATGTCTGCCACTGTCCGGACGCGCATCGAGCAGCCGCAGGAAGGCCGGCACGACACTCGCCGGCCCGGGCCGTGGATCGTCGTCGTCCGGTACGGCCGCCGCGTACAGGTCCGTGTCCAGGTCGCCCGGGTCGACCGCCCAGACCCGCAGCCCGGGCTCCTCCCGCCCGAGCACCGCCGAGAGACGGTCGAGCGCCGCCTTCGACGCCCCGTAGCCGCCCCACGTCTCGTACGCCTCCACCGCCGCGTCCGAGCTGACGCCGATCACCGCGCCCGCAGGCGACTCCCGCAGCAGCGGCAGCGCCTCCTGGACCAGCCCGAGCGCCGCGACCACGTTGACCTCCAGCGCGCGCCGCAGCCCCTCCAAGGCCAGCGCCTCCAGCCGTACGAGAGGCTCGGCGCCCAGGGCACTCGCGTTGTTCACCAGGAGATCGACGCCGCCCAGCTCCCGGGCCGCCGCCACCAGGGCGGCACGGTGCGCGCCGTCCGTGACATCGCCGGGCAGCCCGCGCACCCGTGTCCCGAACGCACCGAGGGAGGCGGCCGCCTCCCTAAGGGGCTGCGCCGTCCTGGCGTCGAGCACCAGATCCCAGCCACGCTCCGCCAGGGCCCCGGCGAGCGCCCGACCCAGCCCCTTCGAAGCCCCCGTGATGATCGCTACCGGCATGGTCCGTCCCCTCGTCGAAGACCGCCGCTCCCGGCGGTCGTCCTCAACGTAGGAACCCGGACACCCCCGCCGCCTCGTGCGCGAGCCGCAGTGCACCAGGGCCCTTCGCCCTAGGACCAGCGGACCGGACAGGGCCGCCACAGGTCGGATACGGGCTGTCACACCCCGCCGGTACCGTGAGGTCATGAGCCAAGGACCCACGTCCGGCCTGTACGCGGTGAGCACCGCGCTGCTGGCCATGAGCAGGCACCTGGAGGTGCGCGACGTCCTCAAGACGATCGTCGCCTCGGCCCGCGAGCTGCTCGACGCGCAGTACGCGGCTCTGGGGGTCCCCGACGACCACGGCGGCTTCGCCCAGTTCGTCGTCGACGGCGTCAGCGACGCCCAGTGGAAGGCCATCGGCCCGCTCCCGCGCCAGCACGGCATCCTCGCCGCGATGCTGCACGAGGCCCACCCGGAGCGCCTCGCCGACGTGCGGAAGGACCCGCGCTTCGAGGGCTGGCCCGCGGCCCACCCCGACATGTCCGACTTCCTCGGCCTGCCCATCCGCGACGGCGACGAGGTCATCGGCGCCCTGTTCCTCGCCAACAAGAACTGCGCCAGGCCGCAGGGCGGCTGCGGCTTCACCGAGGAGGACGAGGAACTGCTGCGCATCCTCGCCCAGCACGCCGCGATCGCCCTCACGAACGCCCGCCTGTACGAGCGCAGCCGCGAGCTCACCATCGCCGAGGAGCGCTCCCGCCTCGCCCACGAACTGCACGACGCCGTCAGCCAGAAGTTGTTCTCCCTGCGCCTCACCGCCCAGGCCGCCGCCGCCCTCGTCGACCGCGACCCGGGCCGCGCCAAGGGCGAACTGCAGCAGGTGGCGGCCCTCGCCGCCGAGGCAGCCGAGGAACTGCGCGCCGCCGTCGTCGAGTTGCGCCCCGCCGCCCTCGACGAGGACGGCCTGGTCGCCACGCTGCGCACCCAGGTGCAGGTCCTCGACCGGGCCCACTCCGCGCGCGTGACCTTCGACAGCCGCGGCGTCCGCGCGCTGCCCGCCGCCCAGGAGGAGGCCATGCTGCGCGTCGCCCAGGAGGCGCTGCACAACGCGCTGCGGCACTCGGGAGCGGCCGCCGTCGACGTCACCCTGGAGAGGCGCGGCCCGGGCGCCGTACTGCGCGTCAGCGACGACGGCGGCGGCTTCGAGCCCGCGCGGACCCGCCGCGCGGGCCGCCACCTCGGCCTGGTGTCCATGCGGGACCGGACGAACGGCGTCGGCGGCGCCCTCACGGTGGATTCGGCGCCCGGCAAGGGCACCACGATCGAGATGGAGGTCCCTGGTGGCTGACGCAATCAAGGTGCTGCTCGTGGACGACCACCAGGTGGTCCGCCGGGGGCTGCGGACCTTCCTGGAGGTGCAGGACGACATCGAGGTCGTGGGAGAGGCGGCGGACGGCGCCGAAGGAGTCGCCCGCGCCGAGGAGCTGAAGCCCGACGTCGTCCTCATGGACGTCAAGATGCCGGGCATGGACGGCGTGGAGGCGCTGCGCAGGCTCCGCGGACTCGACAACCCCGCGCGCGTGCTCGTCGTCACCAGCTTCACCGAGCAGCGCACGGTGATCCCGGCCCTGCGCGCGGGCGCGGCAGGCTACGTCTACAAGGACGTGGACCCCGACGCCCTCGCCGGAGCCATCCGCTCGGTCCACGCGGGGCACATCCTGCTCCAGGCCGAGGTGGCCGGTGCGCTGCTCTCCCAGGAGGAGACCCACTACGGGCAGGGGAGGAGCGGGTCCCTCACCGAGCGGGAGCGCGAGGTGCTCGGCCTGATCGCCGACGGCCGCTCCAACCGCGAGATAGCGCGCGCCCTCGTCCTGTCCGAGAAGACCGTCAAGACGCATGTCTCGAACATCCTGATGAAACTGGACCTCGCCGACCGCACCCAGGCCGCGCTGTGGGCCGTGCGCCACGGGGTGACCCGCCGATGACCTGCTGACCTGTCAGCCGCCCGGCCGGGCGGACGGCGATACGGAGCATCTCCCTCCGGTCTGAGATTCATACCGTCGTGGGAATGTCCCCCGAATGGCGCATCCTTCCCGGGCCTCAGCCGTTCTCCAGTGCGTGCTGCGGCGCTTTTGCCGCAGTGGTTCACAAGGAGAGGGCTCAGAAGTGAAGAACCTGAAGAAGGCCGCAGCCATCACGATGATGGCCGGTGGCCTGGTCGCCGCCGGTGCCGGTTTCGCCTCCGCCACCGACGGCGCGCACGCGGGCGGCCAGGCCGTGGGCTCGCCGGGTGTCGCCTCGGGCAACCTCGTCCAGGTCCCGGTCGCCATCCCGGTGAACGCGGTCGGCAACACCGTGAACGTCATCGGCGTCCTGAACCCGGCGTTCGGCAACAACGGCCTCAACGCCTGACGTACGCCCCGGGTCGGCAGCGACCACCGGCCCCCCAGGTCCGCCTGGGGGGCCGGTCCGGTTCCCGACCCCGGACCACCCGCCCGAACGTCCGGACCGCGCCGCCCCGGCCGGCGCCCCCGCGGCTCCACGGACACTGCTCAGGCCACGGTCCGGCCTCCCCGGCCACCGGCCCCGCGGACCACACGGTCCACGGAGCCTTCGTCACGGGCGCCGCCAGGCCCTCAGCGCACCCCGCGCTCCCTCTCCTCCACGAACGCGTTGTACGCCGCCACCTGGGCCCGCCTCGCAGTGCGCTCGACCGGCCGCAGAGCCTGCGAGCGGGCCGCCATCTCCGACGCGCTGACCGCCCCACCGTGCCCGTTGCCGTACGCCACGGAGACGAGCAGCCCGACACGCCGGGACAGGGCCAGCACCCGGACCGCTCTCGGCGGATAGCCGGGAGCGAGCACCTCACCGTCCCGCTCCGCCCGTGCCCGGTACGCGTCGATCGCCGCCTCGGCGACCGGACCCGAACCCGCCACGTCGAGCCGCGACAGGATCTCGGTCGCCTCGCGCAACGCCTCCGCGAGCTCCCGCTCCGCCTCACCGAGGGACGGCACATCGGCGGGCGGCGCCTCCCGCACGGCCAGACAGTGCCAGACGACCTCCACATGCACATCGCCCCGCGGTCCGGCCTCGTACACCTCGGGTACGAGCCCCAGCGCGACCCCGTGGCACACCACCGCCTCCTCGGCCTCCAGGGCGCGCGCGTTGAACTCCGGCGGTCCGCTCAGCCCGAGCGGATGCCCCGGCGCCGGCAGCGCGACCCGCAGGCCGGTCGCCCCGAGCGCGCGCAGCCGCCCCAGCGCGAGCGAGAGTCCGACGGGCCCCGTCTCCCCGGGCAGCCCCTCGACCCGGTGCACCGCGTCCTCCCCGACGACGGCCACGACCGCGTCGTCCGGCGATACAAGACCGGCCAACAGGGCGTTGCCCCAAGCCGCCAGTCGTCCTGAGCGTGGTTCCGAAAGCATGCCCCCCACCTTAAGGACCCACTTAAGGACCGGCCGATGGATGGGACGGGTGGACCGGTGGCGTAGGTTTTCCCCTGGGGGCTGCGTCCACAGACGTCAGCGACGGCCGAGACTGCAATGGGAGACAGCGCGCTCATGAGCGATGTTCTGGAGCTTGAGGACGTATCCGTGGTCCGAGAGGGCCGGGCTCTGGTGGACCAGGTCTCCTGGTCGGTCAAGGAAGGCGAGCGCTGGGTCATCCTCGGACCCAACGGCGCCGGGAAGACGACCCTCCTCAACCTCGCCTCCAGCTACCTCTTCCCCAGCCAGGGCACCGCCACCATCCTCGGCGAGACCCTCGGCAAGGTCGACGTCTTCGAGCTGCGCCCGCGCATCGGCATGGCCGGTATCGCCATGGCCGAGAAGCTCCCCAAGCGCCAGACCGTCCTGCAGACCGTGCTGACCGCCGCGTACGGCATGACGGCCGGCTGGCACGAGGACTACGAGGACATCGACGAGCAGCGCGCCCGCGCCTTCCTCGACCGCCTCGGCATGACCGAGTTCGTGGACCGCCGCTTCGGCACGCTCTCCGAGGGCGAGCGCAAGCGCACCCTCATCGCCCGCGCGCTGATGACCGACCCCGAGCTGCTGCTCCTCGACGAGCCCGCCGCCGGCCTCGACCTCGGCGGCCGCGAGGACCTCGTACGCCGTCTCGGCCGCCTCGCCCGCGACCCGATCGCCCCCTCCATGATCATGGTCACGCACCATGTCGAGGAGATCGCCCCCGGCTTCACCCACGTCCTGATGATCCGGCAGGGCAAGGTCCTCGCGGCCGGCCCCCTGGAGCTCGAACTCACCTCACGCAACCTGTCGTTGTGCTTCGGCCTCCCGCTCGTCGTCTCCCAGACCGGCGACCGCTGGACCGCCCAGGGCCTTCCCCTGTCCTGACGACCGGGAACACCGGCCCCAACCCCATCGGCGCCCTGTCGGGGACGGGACCTGCGGACCTACCATGACCATGTGAACGACATCGATGCGTGGGTGTGGTGGCTGATCGGCGCGGCCGGACTCGGGATCCCGCTGGTCGTGACCGCGATGCCGGAGTTCGGGATGCTCTCCGTCGGCGCCGTCGCGGGCGCCGTGACCGCGGGGCTCGGAGGCGGTGTCGTCCTCCAGGTCGTGGTCTTCGCCGCCGTCTCGGTGGCCCTCATCGCGGTCGTACGCCCGATCGCCGCCCGGCACCGGGCACGCGGTCCCCAACTGGCCACCGGCATCGATGCGTTGAAGGGCAGACAGGCCGTCGTCCTGGAACGCGTCGACGGCTCGGGCGGCCGGATCAAGCTCGCCGGAGAGGTCTGGTCCGCCCGCTCCCTCGGCACCGACCGCGTCTACGACGTCGGCCAGGAGGTGGACGTGGTGGACATCGAGGGAGCGACGGCGATCATTGTGTGACCCCGCGCGGCGTCCAGTGAACGGAACGTGCCACGGGGCGAGTTGTGGTCTGACACACTCGTCCAGCAAGATCTTCGACAACTGCACGATCTTCGGCAAGCACACGATCTTCCGGAAACACCGAGGCGGAGAAGGGTACGGGGAGCCACGATGGAACCGATCATCATCGTCCTGATCATTCTGGTGGTGTTGGTCTTCATCGCGCTGATCAAGACCATCCAAGTCATCCCACAGGCCAGCGCCGCCATCGTCGAGCGCTTCGGCCGCTACACGCGGACGCTCAACGCGGGCCTCAACATCGTCGTCCCGTTCATCGACTCGATCCGCAACCGCATCGACCTCCGCGAGCAGGTCGTGCCGTTCCCGCCCCAGCCGGTGATCACCCAGGACAACCTGGTCGTGAACATCGACACCGTCATCTACTACCAGGTGACCGACGCCCGCGCCGCGACCTACGAGGTCGCCAGCTACATCCAGGCGATCGAGCAGCTCACCGTCACCACGCTCCGCAACATCATCGGCGGCATGGACCTCGAACGGACCCTGACCTCCCGCGAGGAGATCAACGCGGCGCTGCGCGGAGTCCTCGACGAGGCCACCGGCAAGTGGGGCATCCGCGTCAACCGCGTCGAACTGAAGGCGATCGAGCCGCCCACCTCCATCCAGGACTCGATGGAGAAGCAGATGCGCGCCGACCGCGACAAGCGCGCCGCGATCCTCACCGCCGAAGGTATCCGCCAGTCCCAGATCCTCACCGCCGAGGGTGAGAAGCAGTCCGCCATCCTCCGCGCCGAGGGTGAGGCCAGGGCCGCCGCACTGCGCGCCGAGGGCGAGGCCCAGGCGATCCGTACGGTCTTCGAGTCCATCCACGCCGGCGACGCGGACCAGAAGCTCCTCGCCTACCAGTACCTCCAGATGCTCCCGAAGATCGCCGAGGGCGACGCCAACAAGCTCTGGATCGTCCCCAGCGAGATCGGCGACGCCCTCAAGGGCCTCAGCGGCGCCATGGGCAACTTCGGCCCCATGGGCGGCAACCAGCCCACCGGCACAGAACGCCGAGAAAAGCCCTCAGTGGACTAACCCGCCCCCATTTTCAGGGGCACGGAGAACGCCGCGATCTTCCAGGGGCGCGGGGAACGGCGCAGTCTTTGAGGGGCGCGGGGAACGGCGCGATCCTTCAAGGGCGCGGGGAACTGCGCAGTCTTTGAGGGGCGCGGGGAACTGCGCGACCAGCCACAGCGCACCCGCACCCGACAACGCACCATCGCCCCCAACCCAAATCCAAACAACCCCACCCGCAGAGCGACTACGCCGGCTGCGCAAGCCACTCAGGCAACGCCTCCAAGTCATCCCGCCCCAGCGCAAGCAACATCGCATCGGCAGGCGTCGGCTCGAACGGCTCCCGCAACAACGGCATCCCCGCCTGCGAAGGCGTCCGCGCAGCCTTCCGGTGGTTGTCCTCCGCACAGGAGGCAACCGTGTTCAGCCACGAGTCCTGACCCCCCTGCGCCCGCGGCACCACATGGTCCACCGTCGTCGCCCGCCGCCCGCAGTACGCACACCGGTGCCGGTCCCGCACCAGCACACCCCGCCTCGACCACGGCGCTTGTCTTCGGAACGGCACCCGTACATAACGGCAGAGCCTGATCACCCGGGGCGCGGGTATGTCCAGCGCGGCTCCGCGCATACGCAGTTCGGGGTGGGCCTGCTCGACAACCGCCTTGTCCTGCAGCACCAGAACGACGGCTCGGTTCAACGTCACCGTCGACAGCGGCTCGAAGCTCGCGTTCAGCACCAGCGTGTCCCGCATCCAGCCCACCTCCCATGCGCACCGGCCCACCACCTGGCGGGCGTGGATCAACTCTGGCCGGGCACGCCGAGATGGACAACGCAATAAAAGTGCCCGCCTCTGATCAATTCCAAGACCAGAGACGGGCAAACACTCAGTGAAAGGTCAGCTCTCCGCGGGAGCCGCGTACTCGGCGACGAGCTGCGCCCTCGCCAGCGTGTGGAACCGGAGGTTGAATCCCACGGCGGCCGGTGAGGTGTCCGCGTCCGGACCGAGCTTCTCCTGGTCCACCGCGTACACCGTGAACACGTACCGGTGCGCCGGATCGCCGGCCGGCGGCGCCGCGCCCCCGAAGTCCTTCGACCCGTAGTCGTTGCGCGCCTGCACCGCACCCTCGGGCAGACCCTCGAACTTCCCCGTGCCCGCACCAGCCGGCAGTTCCGTCACCGAGACCGGGATGTCGAACACGACCCAGTGCCAGAAGCCGCTCCCCGTGGGAGCGTCCGGGTCGAAGCACGTCACGGCGAAGCTCTTCGTCTCCGCCGGGAACCCCTCCCACCGCAACTGCGGCGAGGTGTTCCCGGCTGCCTGGACCTGGGCGTCCTTCAGCGTCGCACCCGCCTCGACGTCCTCACTCGTGATGGTGAACGACGGCACGGCGGGATGGAAGTCATGGGGGAGGGGCGGCCTCGTGGACTCCGTCACCTCGGCACCTCCTGATCGGTTCCTGCTCGGTGGAAACTCTCGCCCCGAGCCTAGAACCAGTTGCGGCGGCTGCCGACCTCGGACAGCCACTGGTTGAGGTACGCGGCCCAGTCGGTCCCCTGGAAGTCGTTCAGACCCACCTGGAAGGAGCGGAAGGAGTCGCTGCCCTCGGTGAACAGCCCCGGCTTCTTGTCCATCTCCAGGACGACGTCCATCTCACGGTCGTCCGCGACGAAGCTCAGCTCGACCTGGTTGAGGCCGCGGTACTGCTGCGGCGGGAAGAACTCGATCTCCTGGTAGAACGGCAGCTTCTGCCGCGTACCCCGGATCTGACCGCGCTCGAGGTCCGCGTTCTTGAAGCGGAAGCCCAGCTGGATGAACGCGTCGAGCAGCGCCTGCTGTGCCGGCAGCGGGTGCACGCTGATCGGGTCCAGGTCACCGGAGTCCACCGCGCGCGCGATCGCCAGCTCCGTGGTCACCCCCACGTTCATGCCGCGCAGCGCCTGCCCCGCGATGTTCGTGATCGGCGTCTCCCACGGGATCTCCAGACCGAACGGCACCGCGTGCACACCGTTCGCCTGCAGTTCGAAGGCACCACCGAGCTGGAGCTTCATGAACTCGATGTTCTGCTTGTACTCCTGGTCGTCGTGGCCCTCGACCTCCACCTTGGCCTGCAGACCGACCGACAGACTCTCGATCTGCTGGCTCACGGACCCGCCCTGGATCCGTACCTCACCCTGGACGACACCGCCGGGAACGACGTTGACCTCGGTCAGCTCCGTCTCGACCGAAGCCCCACCGGCCCCCAGGCTCGCAAGCAGCCGCTTGAACCCCATGTCTTCTCCTCTTCGGGCAACGCCCCGTTGTTCTTCGGTCCGGATCGGATCCTTGATCCATACAAACGCGATCCAGCAAGGTCCGGTTCCGCGCCCTCACCCTGACAAGACGGGCGCTCCCTGACCACCCCGCACACAGTCAGACGTGTGCACTACCCTCGTACGGCATGATCGCGGCCCCTGACCGTACGCCCCTCACCCGGGACTTCTTCGACCGACCCGTACTCGAGGTCGCCCCCGACCTCCTGGGCAGGGTGCTCGTGCGCGCCACCCCGGACGGTCCGATCGAGCTCCGCATCACGGAGGTCGAGGCATACGACGGCCAGAACGACCCCGGTTCCCACGCCTACCGCGGCCGCACGGCCCGCAACGCCGTGATGTTCGGCCCGCCCGGCCACGTGTACGTCTACTTCACCTACGGCATGTGGCACTGCATGAACCTGGTCTGCGGCCCGGAAGGCACGGCGAGCGGCATCCTGCTCCGCGCGGGAGAGATCACCGAGGGCGCCGAACTGGCTCGCAAACGTCGACTTTCGGCCCGACATGACAGAGAACTGGCCAAAGGCCCGGCACGCCTGGCGACCGCCCTGGGGGTGGACCGCTCCCTCGACGGTACGGACGCATGCGCCTCGGAGAGTTCACCGCTGAGCCTTCTGCACGGCACCCCGACGCCCTCCGACCAGGTACTCACCGGCCCGCGCACCGGAGTCGCCGGCGACGGAGGCGTCCACCCGTGGCGGTTCTGGATCAGCGATGACCCGACCGTGAGCCCATATCGGGCCCACACCCCCCGCCGACGCCGAACTTGACTCGCCCCTGACCGATACGTAACGTAGCCCGAGCCGCTTGAACCGGGTACTGCGTTCAGCCAGCAGCCGGAAGTGGCCAACCCACTACGTACGACTTCCTCTCAGCGAGGGTCGATTCAGTGTGTCCGTATGCCTGAATTCGAACTCGCCGAACTCGATTATGAGTTGCCGGGAGGATCGGCTAGCGTAGTGAATGTCGAAAGGCCGCAGGGCCCAAAGGCAAAACCCCCCGACTGGGAATCACGGCCCGAAACGGTCTGATAGAGTCGGAAACGCAAGACAGCAAGACAAGAACACAGCAGGACCGAAGGGAAGTGCCCGGAGGAAAGCCCGAGAGGGTGAGTACAAAGGAAGCGTCCGTTCCTTGAGAACTCAACAGCGTGCCAAAAATCAACGCCAGATATGTTGATA
>NZ_JBIAQL010000007.1:0-374110 GCF_042889045.1 Streptomyces sp. NPDC002701 | reverse complement strand
GGGCCAGCGTGCTGTGGGCACTCCTGCGCGACAACCGGGTCTTCACCCCCGAGCTGCCGGTCGCGCAAGCGGCTTGACTTCATCATTGAGACTCCCCGGGACGTGGACTCGGTCTGCGCCCATGCTCCGACGGCGGCCGGTGCCCGGTCCTGAGTACGGGTACTCAGCGCGGACCGTGCGGGCAGCTCAGACGGATCCCGGGGCGGGGGAGGGATCGGTCAGTCGAGGACCGCGGTCGCCTCGATCTCCACCAGGTGTTCGGGTACGTCCAGGGCCGCCACGCCGATCAGTGAGGCGGGCGCCATCGGGGTGACCCCCAGGTGCGCGGCCGCCCTGGCGATCCCCTCCAGGAACAGGGGCATCTTGTCGGGGGTCCAGTCCACGACGTAGGCGGTCAGCTTCGCCACGTCGTCGAAGGACCCGCCCACCCCGGCCAGGGCGGTGCCGACGTTGAGGTAGGCCCGCTCGACCTGGGCGGTGAGGTCGCCCTCGCCGACCGTGACGCCGTCGGCGTCCCAGGCGACCTGCCCGGCGACGTGCACGAGTCGTGACCCGGTGGCGACGGACACCTGCCGGTACACGTCGATCTTGGGCAGTCCTTCGGGGTTCACCAGGGTGATGGCCATGTCGTCCGCCTCGTTCTCGTCCTCGTGCGAGTCCGTGGGTCCGCTTCCGTGGAACCAGTGCGAACTCGCTCTCCTGTGGTTACTGGATAACCGTAGGAGAGTGTGCGCTGACATGGAAGAACGCACTTTTCGGTGACTGGGGAACCTTCTGGTGACCGCTTCTGGTCACGCGCCGGGGTTCAGCCACGGCAGCGGATCGGTGTAGTACCCGTCGAGCACCACCTCGAAGTGCAGATGCGGCCCGGTGGACAGACCGGTGGAGCCGACCAGGCCGACCGGTGCCCCGGCGTCCACCGCCTGCCCCACGGAGACCTGGAGCGACAGCAGATGGCTGTACGTGGTCTCCAGCCGTTTGCCGTCGATGGTGCCGTGGTCGATCACCACGCGGTTGCCGTACGCCTTGGTCATCGCGGCGAACACGACCCGGCCCTTCGACGCGGCGGCGACCTGGGACCCCTGCGGCGAGGAGAAGTCGACCCCGGTGTGGAGTCCGGTCAGCCCGGTCAGGGGGTGCTGGCGTGATCCGTAGGGCGAGGTGACGGTGAGGTCGTTCACGGGCGCGGCCAGGACGGCGCCCGGCACCTGGTTCACGGTGCCGCCGGAACTCTCCCCGTCGACCGAACCGTAGCGCGAGGACAGCGACTTCACCTCGGTGATGTACGCCTCCGCCTCGGCGGGCACCCGCCCCGCCTCGACCACCGCGTCCGTGCCCGACGCGTACGCGGCGAGGGTGAGGTCCACCAGGTCCCCGGTGACGACCCCCTCGGTCCTGAGGGCGGTCACCTTCTCGGCGAGGGCGCAGTCCTGCCGCCCGAGCGCCATCATGGCGTCCGCCGGATCGCGGGGCGAGGAGCGCCCGTTGCCGTCGTCGTCCTTGCCCCAGGTCCGCCATCCGGCGTCCGTGAACGCGGCGATGCCCTTCTCGCCGGACAGCGTTCCGGCGTCGTTGCTCCAGCCGGAGAGCCGGTCGATCTGGGCGGCGAGCACGGACGGCTCGATGACCGTGCAGTCCGAGACCGCCTTGCGCAGCCAGGGCACGTACGAGGCGTCGACGCGGGTCGTGGCGGCCTGGGCGGGACCGGGCCCCTCGGGCCAGGCGGAGGACAGACCGCCCGTCGCCGCGAGGAAACCGGCCACGCCCATCGATGCCAGCAGTCCCGGCAGGACGAGCAGGGTGAACGGGCCCGGACGGCGGGCGCGCTTCGCGGTGTTCCGTGCCGGTGGTGCTTCGGTCGCGCCGTCGCCGGCCGTTGCCGGGCCGGCCGGTGTGGGCCCGGTTTCGGTGACCCCGGCCGCCCGGGTCCGGCCCGCCGCAGGGTCGTGCGCTGTCGTGCCCGTTGTCCCCGTCTCGTCCGACCGGTCGTCGGTCACCGGTGGACCCCCCGGACGCCGGCGCGGGTCGTGATGCTCACGCGCACGACGCTAGCGCGCGGGCCCCCGGGCATCACGAGGCGTCGAGGCACAGGAGTGTGCCCGAACGGGCAGCTCCCGCGTCCCGCCTGCCCGGCTGGACGAGCGCGGCGAGGTCAGCGTGCCGACGCGCCGGTCAGGTCGTCCAGTTCGGCGCCGAAGAGCAGCGCGGGGTCGAACCCCATCCCGGCGAAGTGGCCCGCCAGTTCCAGGGAGAGGGCGCCGTGCAGCCGGGTCCAGAAGGTCAGGGCCCGGTGCAGGACGGCGGACTCGGCGGGGTGGCCGTCCGCCCACCGCCGGTGCTGGTCGAGATGGGTGTGGAACGGCGCCGCCGGGGTGTCCGGGGGCAGTGCGGCACAGGCGTCGAGCAGGGTCGCCATGATCTCGCGCGCGATCGCGGTCACGTCGTCGGGCGCGTGGTAGCCGGGGACGGGTGTGCCGTAGATCAGGAAGTAGCGCTGGGGGTCGTGCAGGGCCCAGTCGCGCAGGGCGTGCGCCAGCGCGCGCAGGTCGGGGCCGGACGCGGCGGCGGAGCGGAACGTGTCGGCGAGGCTGCGGTAGGCGTCCCGGATGAGCTCGGTGATCAGTTCGTCCCGGCCGGCGAAGTAACGGTAGAGCGCGGGTCCGCTCATGCCCATCCGTTTGGCGATCGCGTTGAGGGAGAGCGCGGAGGCCCCCGCGGTGGCCAGCTGCTCCCAGGCGTGCTCCTTGATCTCCGCACGCACCTGGGCGCGATAGCGCTCGCGCGGGGTCCCGGTGCCCGTGTCCGCCATGGCCTGCCGCCTTTCCGTACCAGCGTCTCTACAGCATCGAGAATTAGTTAGAGGCTATCACGCAAGCTATTGACTCCATCCTTCGCGATGCGTTACAACTTCTAACGAACGCAAGAAGCAGTCAGTCGCCACCCAGCGCACCGGAGGTCGTCGTGAACGCCGAAGCACTCGTCGAGGTCGTACTGCCCGGCAAGGTGGAGCCGGAAGGACTCCAGATCCGCCACGGAGCCGTCCCCGTGGCCGGCCCGGGCCAGGCCGTCATCCGGATGGAGGCGACCGGAGTCTCCTTCGCCGAACAGCAGATGCGCCGCGGTCGCTACTACGACCAGCCCGCGTTCCCCTTCGTGCCCGGCTACGACCTGGTCGGGACGGTGCTGGCGACCGGCGAGGGCGTCGAGCCGGGCCTGCTCGGAACCCGGGTGGCCGCCCTGGTCAAGGTCGGCGGCTGGGCCAGCCACGTGCTCGTCGACGCGGCGGACCTGGTGCCGGTGCCCGACGGGATCGAAGCGGCGCAGGCGGAGACCCTGGTGGTCAACGGCATCACCGCCTGGCAGATGCTGCACCGCAGGGCCCGGGTCCGCGCCGGACAGACCGTCCTGGTGCACGGCGCCAACGGCGGTGTCGGCTCGGTACTGGTCCAGCTCGCCCGCGCCGCGGGCGCGCAGGTGATCGGCACGGCCTCCGCACGCCACCACGAGGCGCTGCGCGACAAGGGCGTCACCCCCGTCGACTACCGCTCGGGGGACGTCGCCGCCCGGGTGCGCGAACTCGCCCCCGCCGGAGTGGACGCCGTCTTCGACCACGTCGGCGGCCGGGGCATCGCCGACTCCTGGAAGCTCCTCGCGCCCGGCGGGACGCTGGTCTCCTACGGCAGCGCCGCCACCCGCGACGACGAGGGTTCCAAGCAGTGGCCCGTGCTCAAGCTGCTCGGCCGGGTGTGGCTGTGGAACGCGCTGCCCAACCGCCGCCACGCCTGCTTCTACAACGTCTGGGCCGGCCGCGCCCTGGCCAGGAACCGGTTCCGGGCCCGGCTGCGCGACGACCTCACCCAGGTCTTCGCCGCCTTCCAGCGAGGGGACGTCACGGCCCAGATCGCCGCCCGGCTCCCGCTGGCCCGCGCCGCCGAGGCCCTGCGCCTGGCCGAATCCGGCACGGTCGCCGGCAAGATCGTACTGAACCCGTAGGCCGGGTCCGCGCTCTGCGGGCCCCCGGCGCACCGAAGCGGGACAGGGGACCGCCGACGACATCAACTCCCCGTGTCCCGACGGGTGTTCGGATGTGGAAGGCTGCCGCCGTGACTATCGATCATCTGACGACACTGCACGGCCTGCCCGTCCACGACTTCCCGGCCGAGGGGGAGGAGAGCGGGCCGCCGCCCCCGGCGGGCGAGGTCGCCTGGAGGCTGTCCCGCAACCCGCTGCGGGCCGACGAGGAGCCCTTCGAGACCTGCTGGCACCGCTTCCTGGACACCGTGGACCCCGCACAGGTCCGGGCCCTGGTCCTCGGCATGGGGGCCTACGGGAGCGAGGACGACGTGGGTGACCCCGCGGGAACGACCGACCGGCTCGTGGCCGCCGCCGGCCGCCTCACCGGCCTCGAAGCCCTCTACCTCGCCGACCTCACCTTCGAGGAGGCCGAGCTGTCCTGGATCGTGCAGGGTGACATCACCCCGGTCCTGTCCGCCTACCCCCGTCTCCTGGAGCTCGGCGTACGCGGCTCGAACGGCGGCGACGGAGAGCCGGGGCTGCGGCTGTCACCCCTGCGCCACGAACACCTGCGCACCCTCCGCCTGGAGAACGGCGGCCTGCCCGGCGAGGTGACCCGGAGCCTGGCCGCCAGCGACCTGCCCGCTCTGCGCCGCCTGGACCTGTGGCTGGGTGAGGAGTACTACGGGTGCAGCACCACGCTTGCCGACCTGGCTCCGCTGCTCGACGGCGACCGCCTGCCCGCCCTGCGCCACCTCGGGCTGCAGAACAGCGAGATGCAGGACGAGATCGCCGCCGCGGTCGCCGGCGCTCCCGTCGTCGCGCGGCTCGCCTTCCTGCACCTCGGCCTCGGCACCCTGAGCGACGTCGGAGCCGAGGCGCTCCTCGGCGGCCAGCCCCTCACCCACCTCCAGGAGCTGGACCTCCACCACCACTTCCTCTCGGAACCGATGATGCGGCGCCTGCGCGAGGCCCTGGAACCGGCCGGGGTGAAGGTCGTCCTGGACGGCCGGGAGCAACCCCGCGAGGACGAACGCCGGTACGTCGCAGCGGGGGAGTGAGCACCGGACCGCACAGGGGTCAGTGACGCCGCTTGTGCGCGAGGGTGATCCCGTCGGCCATGGAGAGCATGGACACGTCGACCCGGTCGTCCTTGTGGAGGGTGTCGTTGACCTCGCGCACGCCCCGGGTGTCGGCGTCCTGCGCGCCGGGGTCGATGACCCGCCCCGACCACAGGGTGTTGTCGAGGACGATCAGCCCGCCGGGTCTGGTGAGGACGAGGGACCGCTCGTAGTAGTACGGGTAGTTCGCCTTGTCCGCGTCGATGAACACGAGGTCGAACGAGGCGGGGCCGCGTTCGGCGAGCAGGGTCTCCAGGGTCCGCGTGGCATCGCCGAGGCGCAGGTCGATGCGCGCGGACACGCCGGCCTGATCCCAGGCCCGGCGTGCCATGGCGGTCCACTCCTCGCTGATGTCACAGGTGACGAGCCGTCCGCCGGGCGGCAGCGCGCGGGCCATGGCCAGGGCGCTGTACCCGGTGAAGGTGCCGATCTCCAGCACCTGCCGCGCGCCGGTGAGTTGCACCAGCAGCGCGAGGAACTGGGCCTCCTCGGGCAGGATCTGCATGATGCGGTCGGGCAGCGCGGCGGTGTCGTCGCGCAGTTCGCGCAGGACCGCGTCCTCACGCAGGGAGATGTCCCTGACGTAGTCCAGCAGGGCGGGGGTCAGGTCGATCTGGTCACGCATACGGGTTCCTCGCGGTTCGGGTGTCCGAGGGGGCCGGGTCGTCCGAGGTGCCGGAAGGGGCGGGGTGCCCCGTCCCCCGGGCGGCGGCCGGACCGTAGCGGCGGACGCCGGTGGTGGTCTCGTAGGGGAGGCCCGCGGACGCCTGCACGAGTTCCATCTGCATGCCCCAGGGGGTGCGGAAGTAGATCCACCGGTTGCCCGCGATCGGGCCGTCCGGGACGGTACGGGCCTCGCCGAGCAACTGGACCCCGGGCTGCCGGCGCAGGTACTCCACGGCGGCGTCGATGTCGGTGACGTGGATGGCCAGGTGATGGCCGCCCCAGTCACTGTTGGCCGGCAGCGTCCGGTTCTGGTCCGGGGCGTCGTACTCGAAGAGTTCGAGGTTGGTCACCGGGCCGAGACGCAGCATGGCGATGTGCGCGACCGCCCCGGGGTGTACGCCGAGCCAGCGGTGCATCCGGTCGCCGTGCGGGTCCTGGACCGGCCCCTCGCGGTAGATCAGCTCGGCGCCCGCCACCTCGGTGAAGAAGGCCACGGCCTGTTCGAGGTCGGGGACCGTGTAGGCGACGTGGTCCACGTTGGTGGCGCCCGGGATGCCCGGACGCCGGTTGGGGCGGGGAGCCGGCACCGCCGGCGGTGCCGTCGCGGTCATGAGGCGACGGGCAGACGCGGCGGCATCGCCGCGGTGAGGTGGCGGGGGGCGACGGCGACCAGGACGAGTCGCATCCCGTCGGCTCCGGCGCGCAGGACCGCGCCGCTGTTCAGGGGGCAGACGGCGAGGGCGCCCCGGCGCAGTGCGCCGGTCGTGCCGTCGACGTCGACGAGGTGTCCGCCGCCGTCGGCGACGAACCAGATCTCCTCGGTCCCGCCGCGCCCGCGCGGGCCGATCTCGGCGCCGGGTGCCAGCCGGAGATGGTCGACCGCCTCGGTCTCGGAGAAGAAGAAGCCCCGCCGTGCCAGGGAGCGGCTCGCGGTGTGCGCGGCCCCGTCCCGGAAGGTGCGCGTGGACTCGTCCACGCCGGTGACGATCACCGGGTGCCCGCCGAGGGCACGTCGAGGTCCGCGTGGAAGTAGCGCAGCGGCCCGGTGCCCGCGGCGACCGTCATCGTCCCGCCGAGCGGCAGGGTGACGGCGGTGTCGGCCACCAGGTCCACCGTCGTGGTACCGGCCCGCACGGTGCCGCCGCCCTCGACGACGAACAGCGTGTGCTCGCGGTCGGCCGCGGACAGGGTCTCGGTCCGGCCGGCCTCCAGGGTGACGAGGCGGGCCCGGCGCAGCGGTCCGGTCAGCAGGCTGGTGAGGTCGACCTCCCGGCAGGCGGCGAGATCGATGATGGTGGCGGTCATGAGGTCCTCTCGAGAACGGGCGCGGACGCCGGTGCGGGTACGGAGACGGGTTCGGCGCCGGAGCCGACCAGCGCACGGGCGGTGGCGGGTCCGAAGACCTCGATGACGATCCAGTTGAGGTCCCCGTCACCGAGGTTGCGGAACTGGTGGCGCGTACCGAGGCCGTTGACGACCAGATGGCCGGGGCGGACGCGGTACGGCACGTCGTCGAGGACGATCTCGCCCTCGCCCTGCAGGACGAAGTACAGCTCCTCGGTGCGGGTGTGCCGGTGTTCCCCGCAGACCGCGCCGGGTGGCAGGGACGCCCACTCGATGGCCTCCCAGGTCCCGGCCAGGCCCATCCGGCGGGCCAGGCACTTCCAGCGGGCGACGTCCGCGCCGCCGTGCATCGCGTGCACGGCGGAAGCGCCGCGGACGTCGGCGACGAGCAGTTCGTCAGGCATGGCTGTTCCCTCTTTCGCGTAGGAAGGCTGCGGCGGACCGCACTTCGTCGCCGGTCAGGTCGTTCACGAAGCGGACCGATCCGATGTCCGTGGGCAGCGGCAGCCGTTGGCGGCCGTCGCGGTGCCGGACCATGTCGGCGAGGGCCTGCTCCAGCAGGTCCGGCCGGCACGCGTCGTGGGTGACCGGAAGTCCGAGGGCCTCCGCCACGGCCAGCACGCGATCGCGCTGTCCCGTGGTGAGCAGCCCGCGGTCGCAGGCGATGACCGTGGTCAGCGCCATGTCGAGGGCCACGGCCTCGCCGTGCAGCAGCGCGGGGAGTACGCGCATCTCCAGGACCGGGCTGAAGGAGTGGCCGTAGTCGACGGCCCGTTCGAGCCGGTCCTCCCACAGGTTCGGTTCGAGTTCGGCGAGCATGCCGCCGATCGCGCGGCGCAGTGTCTCGTCCGCCGCGTACGCGCCCTGCGGGGAGGCGCCCTGGAAGCGCTCGGCGCGCAGCAGGGGGCCGTGGGCCTCCAGCAGGTCGAACAGGGGCCGGTCCAGGACCAGCGCGATCTTCAGGATCTCCGCCAGGCCGTTGGAGAGGTGACGAGGCGGCAGGGACGCCAGGAACGCGGGGTCGACGAGGGTGCACCGCGGGGGGAAGTAGCTGCCCAGGCGGTTCTTGCTCCCGCCGTGGTTGACGCCGGTCTTGGCGCCGATCCCCGCGTCGACCAGGCCGATCAGCGTGGTGGGGACCCGGACGTGGGGCAGCCCCCGGCGATAGGTGCTGCAGGCGAATCCGACGATGTCGGTCAGCACGCCTCCGCCGACGGCGACGACCGGTTCCCGCCGGCGCGGGATGCCGTGGGAGTCCAGGGTGTCCACGACCCGCAGCACCGCCTCGACGGTCTTGTTCTGCTCGCCGGGGTCCAGCACCAGCCACCGGACGTCGATCCCGTGGGCCAGGAAATACGCCGACAGCCGGTCCCCGTAGAGCCGTTGGACCGTCCGCTCGGTGACGACACAGCGTCGTGCCGGCGGTGCGAGGACCGGGTCGGTGCCCGCGTGGGCGAGGGTGTCGTTCGCGGGGTCCAGGAGGTCGCTGGTGAGGACGACGTCGTACTCGACGGCCTGTTCGGCGCGTACGGCCCAGGTGGTGCGCTGGGCCGGGAGCGGTCTGGGCAGGGTGACGGTCCGTCGGGTGCTCGAGTCCCGCGGGCTTCTGGGTGCTTCGGGCATGGAGACAGGACCCTTTCGCTTCCGACTCGAGAACCGGGCGGCCACCAGGGCGTTCACGCCTGGTCGGTCCGGTGCGACGTAGATTACATGGCGTGATGTGTCTGCGACACTCCGTCACCGGCGGGCGGGTCGTTGTGATAGAACCCCCGGAGTCCCGCCCGCGAGACCGAGATGAGCATGGCGCCACCCGTGACCTCCCCCGCTGCCCACCCGTCCGCGTACGACGTCCTGATCGTCGGGGGTGGCTCCGCCGGCGCGGTCCTGGCCGCCCGGCTGAGCGAGGACCCCGGCCGCAGCGTGCTCCTGACCGAGGCCGGTCCCGCCCACGCCCCGCACGGACTGCCGGCCCGCCTCCTGCGCGACGGCGTCTACGAGGGCGATCCCGCCCTCCTGTGGGAGACCCCTCCCGCGGACTCCCAACTGACCGGCCACGCACACTCGGTGGTGCGGGCGAAGGTCATCGGGGGCGGATCGGCCGTCAACGCGGGGGTGGCCATGCGGGCTCTGCCGTCCGACTTCCGCCGCTGGGCACGCGGTGGACTGACCGGCTGGGGCTACGAGGACGTCCTGCCCCACTACCGGCGACTGGAATCGGACGACTGCTCCGGCACGGACGACCCCGCCCTGCACGGCCACGACGGTCCCGTACGCATCACCCGCGTCTCCCCCGAGGACCTCACCCCGGCCCATCGCGCCTTCGGCCGCGCCTGCGCCGAGCTGGGGTTCGACACCGTCGACGACCTCAACGCCCCGCACGGCGGCGGACTCGGGCACGTCCCGCTCAGCCTCGTCGGCGGCGTCCGGCAGAGCACCGGCCTGGTCTACCTCCACCGGGCGGCACGCGCCCGCCCCAACCTGCACATCAGGGGCGGGACCACCATCGACAGACTCGCCTTCGACCGGCGGGGCCGCACCATCGGCGCGCACACCGCCGACGGCACCCTGCTGCGGGCCACCGAGACCGTGCTGTCCGCGGGGGCGGCCGGCAGCCCGGCGATCCTGCTGCGCTCCGGCATCGGACCCGCGGACGAGCTCGGGCGCCTGGGCATCGGGAGCGTCGCCGACCTGCCGGTGGGCCGCCGGCTGCGGGAACACCCGTGCGCCTACCTGCTGTTCGCCGCGTCGGCCGAGCGGCTCGGCGCGACCACGCCCCCGGTGTCCGTCCTGCTGACGGCCCGGAGCTCACTCGCCCCGGCCGGCGAACCGGACCTGCACCTCGCCCCCAGCCACCTCGTACGGTCCACCGCCTACCCGCACGGCAGCGGGCTCGGCCTGCTGCTCTCGGTGGCCCGCCCCGCCCCGAACCCGACGCCCACGGCACGCTACGCCTGGCCGGCACCGACCCCGCCGTACCGCCCCGGCTCCGCCTCGGCCTGCTCGACCGTCCCAGGGACCTGCGCAAGATGACCGAAGCGCTGGCCCTCGGACGGGAGTTGGCCGCCACCGCCCCGATGCGGGCACTGGGCCTCACCGAGACCGCTCCCGGACCCGGCCGCACGACGGACGCCGATGTGGCCGCGTACCTGCGCGCCCACGTCAGGCCGTACCCGCACCTGTGCGGCACCGCCCCGATGGGCCACGCGTCGGACGCCCACGCGGTCGTGGACTCCCGCGGACGGGTGCGGGGGGTGCCGGGGCTGCGGGTGGCCGACGCGTCCATCCTGCCGGACGTGCCCTCCGTGGCCACCAACCTCACCGTGATCATGCTCGCCGAACTCATCGCCGACGCCATGGGCGGAGGCCGGGTCCCGTGAGCGGCCCGCTCAGGAGGAGGCGACGGCACCGGCCGGCGCCTCGCCGGTGTCCGGTTCCTGCGGCGGTTCGCTGAGCTGTTCGCGCAGGTAGTTCCAGAACACCGAGATCATCGCGGCGACCGGGACGGCGAGCAGGCTGCCCACGATGCCCGCGAGGCTCCCGCCGAGCGTCACCGCCAGCAGGATGACCGCGGCGTGCAGTCCGAGCCCGCGGCTCTGGATCATGGGCTGGAAGACGTTGCCCTCCAACTGCTGCACCACGATGATGATCGCCAGCACGATCAGCGCGTCCGTCAGGCCGTTGGACACCAGGGCGATGAGCACCGCGACGAAACCGGCGAACAGCGCGCCCACGATCGGCACGAACGCGGAGACGAACGTCAGAACCGCCAGCGGCAGCACGAGCGGCACGTCCACGATCCACAGACCGATGCCGATGAGGACGGCGTCGAGCAGGCCGACGGCCGCCTGCGAACGCACGAAGGACCCCAGGGTGTCCCAGGTGCGCGTGGCGAGAGCCGGCACGTCGGTGGCGAGCCGGCCGGGGAGCTGACGCTCGAGCCACGGCAGGAACCGCGGACCGTCCTTGAGGAAGAAGAACATCAGGAAGAGCGCGAGGACGGCCGTCACCACACCGTTGACCACGGTGCTCACCCCCGTGACGACCGTGGTGGTGATGGCGCCGGCGCTCTTCTGGACACGTTCGGTCGCGTCGTCGAGGGCGCTCGCGATCTGGTCCTCGCCGATGTTCAGCGGGGGACCGGCGGCCCAGTCACGCACCTTGTGGATGCCCTCGACCACCCCGTCGCCCAACTCACCGGACTGCGAGGCCACCGGCACCGCGATCAGCGCCACGACGGCCGAGGCGACCACGAGGAACAACAGGGTCACGACGGAGGCCGCCAGCGCGGGACGCCATCCGTGCCGGCGCAGGAAGCGGGCCACGGGCCAGGTCAGAGTGGTCAGCAGCAGACCCACTATGAGGGGCCACACCACGGACCACATCCGGCCGAGGAGCCAGAGAGTCACCGCGGTCATCACCAGAACCAGCAGCAACTCGACGGAAACGCGCGCCGACGCGCGCAGCGCGGCGCGGGATCTGGCGGAACTCAACGAGCTAGACATGCGATCACCTTAGGGGCACCTCACCCCTGCCTCGCGAACCCCTCCCGATCCGGCGGCGCCCAAGGGGTGTTGGACGCCGCCCCGCGAGGAAGGGAACCGCGGACCGCCCCGCGTGCTACGTGGTGAAGCGGTGGGTGCCCGAGCCGACCCGGTACACCGCACAGCCGTCCTCGCTGCGCAGGAACGCCGCGCTGGTGTGGGTGACCGCGTCCGGGGCGTCCGCCGGGATCCAGACCTCCGCCGTCGTGTTGGGGGGCACGGAACAGGTCAGGACGAACCGGTCGGAACGCCGCTGCCACCGGGTGGAGACGGGCCCGTGGACGGAGGTGAAGGTGGCGCGGGCGGAGGTGACGCCCCCGCCCGGGCGCGGCCGGACGACGATCTCACGGTAACCGGGCCGGCCCGCCGCGATGCCGGCGATGTTCGCGTACATCCACTCGCCCACCGAGCCGTAGGCGTAGTGGTTGAAGGAGTTCATGTCCGGTGTCTGGAAGCTGCCGTCGGGCCGGATGGAGTCCCAGCGCTCCCACATCGTGGTGGCGCCCTTGTCGATCTGGTAGCCCCAGCTCGGGAAGGAGCGCTGCAGGAGCAGGCGGTAGGCGACGTCGGTGTGCCCCGTGTCGGTGAGGACGGGCAGCAGCCGGGGCGTACCGAGGAAGCCCGTCGACAGGTGCCAGTCCTTGGCCTCGATCAGCGCGACCAGCCGGTCGGCGGCCGCTTCGCGCAGCCCGTCCGGCAGCAGGTCCATCGACAGGGCGAGGACGTACGCCGTCTGCGTGTCGCCCTTCACCCCGCCGTCGCCGGTGACGTACGCCGTCCGGAACGCCGTGCGGACGCGGGTGAACAGGTCGGTGTAGGGGGCGGGGTCCTCGCCGAGCACCTCGGCCATGCGGGCGGCGAGGTCGGCGCTGTGGGCGAAGTACGCGGTGGCGATGACGTCCTTGGGTGTCTCGTCGGAGACGTTCAGCCAGTCGCCGTACCCGCTCGCCGGCCGCAGCAGGCCGTCGCTGTGCTTCTCCAGGTACGTCAGCCATGCCCGGACGGAGGGCCAGGCGTCCTCGACGACCTGCCGGTCGCCGTACGCCCGGTAGAGGGACCAGGGCACGGTGACACCCGCGTCGCCCCATCCCGCGACCCCGTTGCCGACCGTGCCGACCATGGGGGCCACGTCGGTGAAGGCGCCTTCCGCGGTCTGCGCGTCGCGCAGGTCGACGAGCCACTTGGTGAGGAAGCGGGCGGACTCCATCGTGTACGCGGCGGTGGGCGCGAAGACGTTGATGTCACCCGTCCATCCCAGACGCTCGTCGCGCGCCGGCGTGTCCGTCGGGACGGAGAGGAAGTTGCCCCGCTGCCCCCAGGTGATGTTGCTGTGCAGTGTGTCGAGCATCGGCACGTCGGTCTCGAAGTCGAGGGTGAAGGGGGCGGAGGTGTGCATCACGCGGCCGGTCAGGTTCCTGGCCGTGGGAGTGCCGGGAAATCCGGTCACCTCGACATAGCGGAACCCGTGGAAGGTGAAGCGCGGCTCGTACACCTCCTCGCCGCCGCCTTTGAGGGTGTACGTGTCGGTGGCCGCGGCGGTCCGCAGGTTCGCCGTGTAGAGCGTGCCGTCCGGGTCGAGGACCTCGGCGTGCCGGAGCCGGACGGCCGTGCCCGCCGCTCCCGCCACGCGCAGCCGTACCGAACCGACCATGTTCCGGCCCAGGTCGAGGACGAAGACCCCCGGCTCGGGCTCGGTCACCTTCTGGACCGGCAGTTCCTCGGTGACCCGCACCGGGCCGTCCACCTGCGCCACGATCAGACGGGGAGCCGTGCCGTCCGCGGCGCGCACCACGTCCAGCCAGGCCCGGTCGTCGAAGCCGGGCGAGGTCCAGCCGGGGGTCTCCCTGCGCGCGTCGTACGTCTCGCCGCTGAGCAGGTCGGCGGAGACGATCGGTCCGGCGGCGGCCCGCCAGTCGGTCCCCGAGACGACGCGCTCGCGCGTCCCGTCGGCGTACTCGACCTCCAACTGGGCCAGCAGCGCCGGGCGTTCGCCGTACTGGTGGGGCCCGAACATACCGACGTTGCCGGCGTACCAGCCCGGCGCCAGGTACGCGCCGAGGGCGTTGGCGCCCGACCGCACGAGCGTGGTGACGTCGTAGGTCTGGTACTGGACGCGTTCGCGGTAGTCGGTCCAGCCGGGGGCGAGCTGGTCGCGGCCCACGCGGCGGCCGTTGAGGTGGGCCTCGTACAGACCGAGGGCCGTGGCGTACAGGCGCGCGCGTGCCACCTTCCTGCGTGGCAGCTCGAACTCGTGCCGCAGCTGGTTGGCGGCGTACGACGCGGGGACGACCCTGCCCCACGGTCCGGCGCCCCACACCGCCGCCTCCTTCGCCGCGGGCCAGCCGCTGTCGTCGAAGTCGGTGCCGCGCCAGTCCGCGGCCGGCTCCTCGTCCGTCGATCTCCAGGAGTCGTCGGTGACGATCCGCCGCTCGCCGGACGCCGTGTGGAGGGTGAGGGAGGCGACCAGGCCGGCGGGCCCCTCGGACGCGTTGGTGGCCGCGACCGCGAGGACGTTCCGGCCCGTACGCAGCTGCGCGAGGATCTCGACGACGGCGGGGCGCCGCCAGCCCTCGTGGTCGGTGTCCAGGTCGGTGCGGGCCACCTCGGTGCCGTTCACGGAGACGGCGTAGACGTTGTCCGCGCTGATCGCCAGCGTCGCGGCGGTGACCGGGTCCGGGAGGTCGAGCGTGCGGCGGAACCAACGGGTGCCCGCCGGTGCGCTGTCGGCCGGTTCACCCGCGGCGAACCAGATCCAGGCGCTGCCGTCGAGGGAGGGCGCGTCGGTGAGGGCCGGGGGAGCGGTGACCCACTGCGCGGTCCACTGCGCGGGGTCCATGAGCCCGGTCTCCCACCACGACGGCTCGCTCCAGGCCGAGACCCCGCCGTCGGCGTCCCATACGCGTACGGACCAGAAGTAGCGGGTGCGCGGCGCGAGTCGCGGGCCCGCGTAGGGGACGAGCACGGACTCGCCGGAGACGACCCTCCCGCTGTCCCAGACGTCCGGACGGGTGAGGCGTGCGGCGCTGGAGGCGACACGGATCTGGTAGCCGCTCTGGCGCGCTCCCGGCTCGTCCGAGCTCATCGGCCAGCTCAGCCGGGGCCGTTGTGCGTCGATGCCGAGAGGGTGCCGGACGTACTCGACGGTGGGCGCGGTGACGCGCAGGGCGCCGCGCCGCGTGCCCGCCTGCGCCGGCCCGGACGTCGGCGCGGCCATCGCGGACCCGGCGTCGGCGGCCGTCGCGGTGACGGCCAGCGCGGCGGCCGTACCCGCCAGAATGTTCCTCCTGCTGATCACTGCGGCTCCTCAGGTAGGAAGGATGAATCGATTCACCTCCGTGAACGTAGGGGCGTGCGGGGTGGGGGTCAATGAGCGTGCAGCACATTCTTGACGGGCTGTCGGGGGCCGTCGGATGCGGTAGTTGCTTCGACGGCCGCCCGGTGTGGTCGGGACGCGGACGATTGAACGGTTTCAATCGTGGGCTATCCGTGCCACCCGGGGACCTCCGCGGTCACAGCGAGGCCAGCCAGGCCGCCGTGTCGCGGGGGCGGGTGAAGCGGAGGGTGTCCAGCGGCGCGAAGCGGGGGTCGCGCGTCAGGAGCTCGATCTCGCGGCGGCGGCCCGCGTGCTGGGACCAGGCCCACCGGGCCGGGTGTTCCCGGCTCAGCCAGCCCGCCCAGGTCTCCCTGTTGCCCCCGAAGAGGACCTCGCGGGTGAGGGTGCGTGCGAGGGAGCGGCGCAGGACCCGGGGCATGAAGACGCGCTTTCCGTAGTCGAGCCACAGCACGGTGTCGGCGCGGCCCCAGAGCACGTCGCGGACTTCCGGCGGGCCGAGCGAGTCGACGATCCAGCGTGGCTCGGCGGTGACTCGAGAGACCGTCTCGGTCAGCTTGGCGTCGGTGGCCCAGTTCGGCCCCGTGTAGTGCAGGGCGTCCATCTCGTGGCAGGGCAGCCCCAGCCGCTCGCCCACGGCCTCCGCCAGCGTCGTCTTACCGGCACCTGTGACGCCTACCACCAGGATCCGTCGCACCGGGGCACCCTACAGCGGCGACTGCTCAGGGGTATTCAAAAGGCGTGACATACAAGGGCAAATGGAGTGAAACACCCGCTCCTGCCGGATGCCTGTCGGCTCCGGGAACGGCTTCGCGGAGGAACGGATCGCTCATCCGGACCGCTCCGCCTACCGCGCCCTTTCGTCCTGGCGCCGCCGATAGGATCTAATGGGCAGTCGCGCGCGAGGCAGCCAGGTGCCGGCCGTCAACGGTCGACCGCTCCGCCTTTGATCCGCGCGACTCCCGACTCCGGATGGTTTGGATGCCTGCCTCTTCGCATCGCGACCCTGTACGTCCCGTACAGGACACGGCGCCCTCAGTGGCTGCGCCGCAGCACCACGATCTGTTTCTCCAGCCGCAGTACACGGTCGAACTGCCGCCACTGGACGACGAGGACGAGGACACCTTCTCGCCGCCTCAGCCTCCGCCGGCGCAGCGGCGACGGGGGACACCCCGGGGCCGCTGACGTCGCCCGCCGCCCGTCCTGCGGGTCCCTGCGGGGCCTGTCGGTCCACCTGCGGGCCCTGTCGGTCCACTCCGCCGAGCTGCGAGCTCCGAGCTACTGGCTCCGGGCTTCTGGCTTCGGCGGAGCAGGCCGGGCCCTCTTGGGACCGAGGGACCCACGGCTGCGACCCGCACCGCCCCGTCATCCGCCGGACAGCGCGTAGCCGCCCCGTTCAAGGACTCCGGGGACCCCGGGGGACGGCACGGCGGCAGGCGGCGTGCGGGGCAGGCGGTACGCGACCGGCGTGGGACCTCAGACCGGATAAGCGTGCGTCTGGGTCGCCTTCACCGCCGCCCAGACCGCGGCGCCCGGACGCAGATCGAGTTCGGCCGCGGCGACCGCGGTGAGATCCGCGACGAGGGGCAGCTCTCCCCCCAGGTCGGCCCGGATCTGGTCACCGTGCGTCTCCAGGCCCGCGACCTCGCAGCGCCACAGGTTGCGCGCGCTGACGCCGACGGGGCGGTCGCGGTGGAGCGTGACCGCGCCCGGCGGGAACGCCACGAAGACCGGACCGGACAGGGCCTCCGTGGTGGTGATGAGCGGACCGGCGTCCAGCCGGACGACATGGCCGTCGGCCTCACCCCGGTAGAGGTTCAGGCCGACCAGTTGCGCGACGTAGTCCGTACGGGGGTGACGGGCGATGTCGGGCGGGGTGCCCTCCTGGACGACCCGTCCGTCCTCGACGACGACCAGCCGGTCGGCCAGCACCATGGCATCCAGCGGATCGTGTGTGACCAGGACGGCGACCGCCTCGAACTCGGCCAGGTGGCGGCGGAGCTCGGAGCGCACCTCCAGGCGGGTACGGGCGTCCAGCGCGGCGAGCGGCTCGTCGAGCAGGAGCAGCCGGGGGCGGGTGGCGAGCGCGCGGGCCAGGGCGACCCGCTGGGCCTGCCCCCCGGAGAGACGGCGGGGCCTGGCGCCGACGTGCTCCGCGAGACCCAGGCGGTCGAGCCACCCGGCGGCCAGGGCCCGCGCCTGAGCCTTGGTCGCGCCCTGGCAGCGCGGTCCGAAAGCCACGTTGTCCAGGGCGGTCAGATGGGGGAAGAGCAGGTAGTCCTGGAAGACGACGCCGACCGGGCGGGACTCCGGCGGCGTCCGCTCCAACGCCCTGCCGTCCAGCCGCAGCCGGCCGCCCGTGAGGGGCGTCAGGCCGGCCAGGGCCCGCAGGGCCGTCGTCTTCCCCGCGCCGTTCGGGCCGAGCAGGGCGACGACTTCGCCGGGCGCGACACGCAGTGTCACATCGAGCCGGAACGCGCCGCGCTCGACGACGAGACGGGCGTCGAGACCCTCCTCGCGGGCCGCCGCGCGGATGTCGTGGCCGGTGCCGTGCGTCCCGGTCATCGCGCTGTCATCCAGCGGTCGCGCAGGCCGGCCAGCACCGCGACGGACACGGCCAGCAGGACGAGGCTGAGGGCGATGGCGGCCTCCGGGTCGCTCTGCAGGGCCAGGTACACGGCCAGCGGCATGGTCTGGGTGCGGCCGGGGAAGTTGCCCGCGAAGGTGATCGTCGCCCCGAACTCGCCGAGCGCCCGGGCCCACGCCAGGACCGCGCCGGCCGCGATGCCCGGCGCGATCAGCGGGAGCGTGACCCGGCGGAACGCGGTGAAGCGGGAGGCGCCGAGCGTGGCGGCGGCCTCCTCGTACCGCGGGTCGGCGGCCCGCAGGGTGCCCTCGACGCTGATGACGAGGAACGGCATGGCCACGAACGCCTCGGCGATGACGACCCCCGTCGTGGTGAAGGGGAGGGTGACCCCGAACCAGGCGTCCAGCCACCTCCCGACGATGCCGTTGCGGCCGAGCGCCATCAGCAGTGCCACACCGCCGACGACCGGCGGCAGCACGAGCGGCAGGGTGACGAGGGCGCGTACGAGTCCGCGCCCGGGGAACTCGACGCGGGCCAGCAGCCAGGCCAGCGGCACGCCGATGACCAGGCTCACGGCGGTCGCGGCCGTGGCGCAGACCAGGGAGAGCTGGAGCGCCTGCCACACCTCGGCGCTCGTCAGCAGCTCCGGCAGACTGCGCCAGGGGGCCCGGACGAGCAGGGCGGCCGGCGGCACGATCAGGAACGCCAGGCCGGCCAGCGCGGGCACCAGCAGGGGCAGGGGCACGCCCCTGCCACCGCCGCGAGCGGTGCGGCCACCGGTACCGCCCCCGCCGGTGCCGGTGCCGGTGCCGGTGCCGGTGCGGGTGTGGGCGCGGCGCCGCCACGGTCCGCCCCGGTGGGCGTCCGTCGCGGTGTCGGGCCGGTCGTCCGGGAACGTCACGGCGTGCGGAACCCGGCCCCGGTCAGCACCTGCCGGCCGTCGGCGGACCGGACCAGCGCGATGAACGCCCTGGCGGCCTCGGCGTTCTGCGCGTCCTTGAGCTGGACGATCGGGTAGTCGTTGACCGCGTCGGCGGACTCGGGGAACTCCACGCCCTCCACCTTGTCACCCGCCGCGCGCACATCGGTCTTGTAGACGACCGCCGCGTCGGCCTCCTTCAGCTCGACCTTCGTCAGGGCGGCCTTCACGTCCTGCTCGTAGGAGACGGGTGTCAGCCGCAGGCCGGCGGCGTCCAGGGCCTGCTGGGCGGCGGCGCCGCAGGGCACCGCCTTGTCGCACAGCACGACCTTCAGGTCCGACTCGGTGAGGTCCTTCAGGGAGGAGATCCCGTCGGGGTTGCCCGGCAGGGTGGCGATCTCCAGTTCGTTGCGGACGAAGGTGGCGGGCGGCCCCGACGCGTCGCCCGCGTCCGTCACGATCTTCATCGTCTTCGGGCTGGCGGAGGCGAACACGTCCGCCGGGGCGCCGCCCGTGATGCTCGCGGCGAGCGAGTCGCTGCCGCCGAAACTGAAGGTGACCTTCGTACCCGGGTGTTGCTTCTCGAACTCCTCGCCCAGCGTCGTGAAGCTCTCCTTGAGGGAGGCGGCGGCGAACACGGTCACCGTGCCGGACACCGCGCCCGACGAGCCGGACGCGGAGGCGTCCGACGTCGCCGACGAGTCGTCGGACGACGAGCAGGCGCTCAGCGCCAGCAGGGCGGCGGCGCCCGCGCCGGCCGCCCGCAGGGTCCGGCGGCCACGGCGCGCGGTACGGGTCATCACGGGTCCACTCCCTCTGGTCCTGATCCCTCTGGTCCTGACGGGCACGGTCGCCCACGGTCCTCGGGGATCGCTCCGGCTCCGGGGCCGCGGTGGCCGTCACGTCGGCGCCGCGGTTCCGGCCTCGATGATAGCGCCGCAGATGCGAGGGGAAAGCGCGCAGTCACTTTGCACCAGCCGGAGTCTGCCGCTTGCCGGGTGGTATGTGCGTCTGGGTCCGCTGTCAGGTCCGGTCGATGTGTACGTTCGTCGACTTCACCCGGGCGGTGGCCTCCACCCCGACCTCGAGGCCCAGTTCCTCCACGGCCTCCCGCGTCAGCAGGGACACCAGCCGGTGCGGCCCGGCCTGGATCTCCACCTGGGCGGCGACATCGCCGAGCTTCACGGCCGTGACGATGCCGGGGAAGGCGTTGCGGACGGAGGTGTACGAGGTGTCCTCCTCCGCCCCGCCACTCCTGGCCAGCTCCACCGAGAAGGCGGCCAGCTCCCTGCCGTCGATCAGGCGCCGGCCGCTCTCGTCCCGGTGGGTGGTCATCCGGCCCGCGTCCGCCCACCGGCGCGCGGTGTCCGGGCTCACCCCGAGCAGACGCGCCGCCTGACCGATCGTGTATGACTGCATACGCGCCAAGATAGGCGATCAC
Source organism: Streptomyces sp. NPDC002701 (assembly GCF_042889045.1). Classification (NCBI taxonomy): domain Bacteria; kingdom Bacillati; phylum Actinomycetota; class Actinomycetes; order Kitasatosporales; family Streptomycetaceae; genus Streptomyces; species Streptomyces sp. NPDC002701. The sequence continues at coordinate 354,146 of NZ_JBIAQL010000007.1, read as the reverse complement.
CGACAGGCGGGCCGGGCCCACGGGTGTCGCCGCCGCCGCGCCGGGCCCGGGCTCAGTGTCCGACGCGGAAGGTCGCGTCCTGCCGTTGCGTGGACGTGGAGACCGGATCGATGCGCAGCGCGTAGTCGGCGTGGCGGATGTAGCGGGTCGGGTTGTTGTACGAGCGGAACGACGCCCAGGAGGAGTCGGCGAGGCCGGCCGTGCGGTAGAAGGTCGCGTCACCCGCGAACGTCGACGTGCCGTCGTTGACGTCGAGTTGGAGCGCGTAGCCGTAGTGCCGCAGGTAGCGGGTGGGGTGGCTGACCGACTGGAAGGACACCCCGGAGCTGTCGGCCAGGCCCGGGACGAGCTTCCACTGGGAGTCGGTGTAGAGGTCGAAGGGGTAGGCGTCGATGCGGGCGGCGTAGTTGGCGTGGCGGACGTAACGGTCCGGGAAGTTGTACGACTTGAGCCGGTTCCAGGCGGGGGCGCCCCACTTGGTGAGCAGGTTGTCGTACTCGGTCATGGTGATGGTGGCTATGCCGCAGTGCTTGGAGTTGACCGGCTGGGTGTACGTCCTCTGGTCCAGCGCGGTCCAGGTGCCGGAGGCCAGGTCGGTGGACTGCCAGGCGTAGAAGACGCCGTTCGGTGTGTACGTGTCTCCCCAGAGGTACCAGGTGCTGGACGAGAGGGACTTGACCACGGTCGGGGCCTCGGTGCCGCCGTGCGCGACACCCGTGCCGAACTCGGTGAAGCTGCCCGGGTCCAGGGAACCGGACCGTGCCGCCACCAGTGTCTGGTTCTTCTTGAAGAAGAGGTAGTTGACGCCGTTGACGCCGATGGCCATGTTGCCGTCGATGACGTCGTAGCCCGGGTCGAAGAAGACCTGCGGGGCCGATGCGGTGACGAAGTCGGTGGTGTGGTTCACCATGATGACGTTGTGGCCGCTGGAGTTGACCGAGGAGTAGATGACCGCGTACCGGCCGCGGCTCGCGTCCCAGAACGCCTCGGGCGCCCAGCTGTGGGTGGTCATGTCGTGGAGCTTGAGGCGGCGGTAACCGGTGAACGTCCGCAGGTCCGCGGAGTCCCAGACGTGGATGTACTGGCTGTTGTAGCTCCAGTCGGTGCCCTTGAGGTCGGTGGCGATGACGACGAAGGTGCCGTCCCGCTTGCGCATGAGGAAGGGGTCGCGCAGGCCGAGGGCGCCCGCCGTGGGGGTGGCCAGGGGGTTGTTCTGGTTGAGCGGCGTCCAGTTGAGCGCGTCGGTGCTGACGGCGAGGTGGAGTCCGTAGTCGGTGCCGGGGCCCAGACTCGTCGACTCGGTGAAGTAGCACATCACGTACGCCGAGTCGGCGGCGTGGGCGGTGCCGGCGCCGAGAGTCAGTGCGCCGGACACGGCCAGGGGGGTGGTGGCGGCCATGCCGAGGAAGAGGCGCCGGGACGGACGGGGTCTTGCGCTCATTCGGGTCTCCGGGTGGGGGTGGGGGCGGTGGAGTGAGCGGCGGTGTCCGAGGTGAGGGGTGTGGTCGAGTGGTCGGTATGTCGAACGTGGTTCGGGAGGTCGGTCAGAAAGTAGGGTCACTTGTGGGGTGCGTCAATGACTCCGACGTTGTCCCTCCGGGGGTGCGGGGAGTTTCCTGGGCGTTTGTGGGGTGGTGCGGGTGGGTGGTGGCTGGGCGCGCAGTTCCCCGCGCCCCTGGGGGGTCGGGGTGGGCGGTGTTTGGGAGGTCTGGTGAGTTGGAACCGGCGGGGGCCGTATGTGTTGAAGGGGAGGGCGCGGGGGTGTCGTGGCTGGGTGCGGGGTTCCTCGGGCCCCTCGGGGGGCTGTGCGGGAGGCGCGGGTGGGGGGTGCGTGGTCGGATGGGATCGGGTGGTTCCGCATCCTTGTCCGGCTGGTTCCGGGAAGTGGGACTCACCTGCCGTACGTGGACGGCCGGAGACCGGCGACGAGAGGAAGACCCGTGGAACGCGACCCGCTGCGTGCCCGCACGGTGGTGGTGACCGGGGCCGCCCGGGGAGTCGGCGCCGCCCTGGCGCGGGAACTGTCCAGCCGAGGTGCCCGGCTCGCGCTCCTCGGACACGAGAAGGCGGCGCTGGAGGCCCTGGCGGCCGAGCTGCCCACCCGGGCCGCCGCCTGGGAGGTCGACGTCACCGACGACGCCGGTATGGCCGACGTGGCCCGCGAGGTGCGCGCGACCCTGGGCGCACCGTCCGTGGTGATCGCCAACGCCGGTATCGCGGAGGGCGGCCCCTTCGCCGAGACGGACGCCGCGTCCTGGCGCCGGGTCATCGACGTCAACCTGACCGGCAGCGCGATCACCGCCCGCACCTTCCTGCCGGACATGGTGGACACGGCGGGCTACTACCTCCAGATCGCCTCGCTGGCGTCGATCGGCGCCGCGCCCATGATGAGCGCCTACTGCGCGTCCAAGTCGGGCGTGGAGGCGTTCGCCCACTCCTTCCGCGCCGAGGTGGCGCACCAGCGGATCGCGGTGGGCGTCGCCTACCTCAACTGGGTCGACACCGACATGATCCGCGACGCCGACGAGCACGCCGTGCTGCGGGAACTGCGCGGCCACATGCCGCTGCCCGCCCGCCGCGTCCACCCCGTGGGGAAGGTGGCGTCCCGGCTCGTGCGGGCCGTCGAACGGCGGCGCACCTCGGTGTACGTACCGGGCTGGCTCCTCGCCGCCCAGCTCGGCCGTGCCACGCTGCCGCCGGTCGTGATGCGCCTGTCACGCCTGACTCTGCCCCGGCTGGCGGCCCGGGAGCCCTTCCGCCCCACCGGACTGCTCGGCGCGGGCGGCCGCGCCGACCCCGCCCCGGTCGGCGTCCCCCGGACACCGGACGAGCGCGTCTGAACCGGCAAGGTCCACTCGGTTGAACCGCGGATGCCGGGGGACTCGGATCCGGTCACTCCTTACCAGCGGGTGCGAGACGAGGGAGACAGCCGTGGCCGTACGCCACCGACTGATCAAGAGGAGTCCGCGCGAGGTCTGGGCCGTCCTGGCCGACGGCACGCGGTACGCGGACTGGGTCGTGGGGACGTCGTCCTCGTACCCCGTGCGCGGTCAGTGGCCGCAGGTGCACTCCGCCATCGGCTACGAGGTGCGGGCCGGGTTCCTGAGCTTCACCAACCAGACGGTCGTACGGGCGTGCGACGAGGAGCGCGAGCTCGAACTGGAGGCGATCGCGGGTCCGCTCGGCACGGCACGCATCGCCATCGAACTGCGCCCCTGGGGCGACCACACGCTGGTGATCATCGACGAGCATCCGCTGCGGGGCGTCGGCGGCTTCCTGCACAACGCGGGCGTCGAGGGGCTCATCCAGGTGCGGCACCGGGCCATGCTCAAGCGGCTGGCCGAGGTCTGCGAGGAGGGACGGGGCGAGGCCGTGTCCCCCCGTACGGAGCCGAAGACGGCATGACCCACGGCAACCGCGAACGACAGCGATGACATCCGTGCAGCGAGACGGGAGGCGTCCATGCCGGACGCGGTAGTGATCGGGGCCGGCCCCAACGGGCTGGTGGCGGCGAATCTGCTGGCCGACCAGGGCTGGAGCGTCGAAGTCCTGGAGGAACAGGACGAGCCGGGCGGCGCGGTCAGGCACGACCACGGGGTGCACCCCGACTTCGCGAGCGACCTCTTCAGCTCGTTCTACCCGCTGGCCGCCGCCTCGCCGGTCCTCGCCGGGCTGCACCTGGAGCGGCACGGGCTGCACTGGAGCCATGCGCCACGGGTGCTGGCCCACCCGCTGTCCGACGGCCGGTGCGCCGTCCTCGGCCGGAACCTCGACGACACCGCCGCCTCCCTGGACGTCTTCGCCGCCGGTGACGGCGACGCCTGGCGCGAACTGCACGGGATGTGGGAGCGGCTGCGCCCCGACCTGCTGGAGGCGCTGTTCACCCCCTTCCCGCCGGTACGCTCCGGCGCCCGGCTGGCGCTGCGCCTGCGGACCGCCGGCGGGCTGCGCATGGCCCGCTCGATGGTGCTGCCGGTGCGGCGGCTCGGGGAGGAGGAGTTCCGCGGTGAGGGCGGCAGGCTGCTGCTCGCGGGCAACGCGCTGCACGCCGACCTCGCCCCGGAGGCCGCCGGGAGCGGCGGCTTCGGCTGGCTCATGTCGATGCTGGGCCAGACGTACGGCTTCCCCGTTCCCGTGGGCGGTTCGGGCGCCCTCATCGGGGCGCTGACACGGCGGTTGCGGGAGCGCGGCGGGGTCCTGCGGTGCGGGGAGCGGGTGAGCCGCGTCGTCGTCCGGCAGGGGCGTGCCGTGGCGGTGCGCACGGCCGGCGGCGAGACGGTGTCCGCCGGCCGGGCCGTCCTCGCGGACGTGTCCGCCCCCGCCCTGTACGGCGATCTGGTGGACAGCGCCGACCTGCCCCCGCAGGTACTGGCCGATCTGCGCCGCTTCCAGTGGGACTTCGCCACCTTCAAGGTCGACTGGGCCCTCGACGGCTCCGTGCCGTGGCAGGCCCCCGAGGCCGCGGGTGCGGGCACCGTGCATCTGGCCGACGGCGTCGACGAGCTGACCCGGTTCGCGGCACAGGTGGCCATGGGGCAGGTTCCGGACCGGCCGTTCGCGCTGTTCGGGCAGATGACGACCTCCGACCCCACCCGGTCACCCGTGGGCACCGAGTCGGCCTGGGCGTACACCCACGTTCCGCACCGGATCAAGGGCGACGCCGGCGACGACGGACTGACCGGCAGCTGGGACGCGAAGGAGCAGGAGCTCATGGCCGACCGGGTCGAGCGGCAGGTCGAGCGTTTCGCACCGGGTTTCCGGTCCCTGATCAGGGCCCGGCGCATCCTGGCCCCGCCCACCCTCCAGGCCATGGACGCCAACCTGCACGGTGGTGCCATCAACGGCGGCACCACGGCCCTGCACCAGCAGCTCTTCTTCCGTCCCGTGCCCGGCACGGGACGCCCGGAGACGCCGGTCAAGGGCCTCTACCTGGCGTCGGCCTCCGCGCATCCGGGAGGCGGTGTGCACGGCGCCCCGGGCTCCAACGCCGCCCGCGCCGCGCTGCGCAGGAACCTCCCGTCCGGCCTGACCCGCGCCCAACGACTGCTGGCCCGCCGCGACCGAAAGGGAGACCGCAACCGCGAACTCGACGCCTAGGCCGGGCCCGTCCCCCGTCCGCGGGCACGTCGTGGCCGACCACGCAGTTCCCCGCACCCGCGCGCCCAAGGGGCGCGGGGAACGGCGCGAGCAACCACGCCGCACCCGCAGACATCGAACAACCCGGGGCCCCCAAGGGACGCGGGGTCGCGCCCGTCACCCCGTGCCGGGCGCGACCCCCTCCCCCTCCCGTTCCTCCACAGGCGGCATGAACGCCCGCAACCACCGCTCCGTCTGGGAGACATGCGCCTCCGCCGCCCCCGCCGCGGCCCCGGGATCGCGGTCCGCGATCGCGGAGGCCAGCACCCGGTGGTCCGCGTCGCTCTTGCGGCGCAGCTCAGGCCCCTCGGGCAGCGTGAAGACCTGGTACTTCCGCGACCGGGCGCGGAAGACCGCGAGCAGCGAGGCCAGCGTCGGATTCTCGGCGGCCCGCGCGATCTCGGCGTGGAACCGGTGGTCGAGCTCCGACGCCTCGGTGGGGTCGTCGGTGGCCTCCATCGCCTCGATGAGGGAGAAGAGCGACGCCACCGTCTCGGGGGTCCGCCGCGCGGCGGCCTTGGCCGCGACATGCGCCTCCAGCACCCGCCGGATCTCGTACACCTCCAACAGGCCCGGCAGCGGCAGGAGTTCGAGCGTCAGGGAGAGGCTGCCGATGACGTCCTCCGGCCGCAACTGCGACACGAACGTCCCCGAACCGTGCCGCGGCTCGACCACGCCCAGGGCCGAGAGCATCCGTACGGCCTCACGCAACGGACCCCGCGAGACGCCGAGTTCCTCGCCGAGCTCGGCCTCGGGCGGAATGCGCTCGCCCGGACCGAGGCGCCCGGTCGCGATCATATGACGCAGGCCGTGGAACGCCTTGTCGACTGCGGACATCCGATTCCTCCCCCTGACGGGTCGCGGCCTCACCGTGGCCCCCGGGCACTCTAGCGACTCAGAGTCGTCAGATGTCTTCGATGTATCGACTCAAAGTCATCTGATGACTATCGCTGCACACCCCTTGCGTGGCGCAAAAATGCCGTGCAGGATGCCGAGTCATCATACGTGTCTCGCCCGGCATCAGATGTCTGCCGTCTGGCACCGGCGGACATCCGGCGTCGGTAGATGTGGAGTGATGTGAGCGAGACCGAGGTCACCACCGCCCCCCGCCCCTTGCTGCTGGCGGACGGCCGCCCCGCGGCCCGGGCGTGGTCGCTGGACCCCGTCATGAAGCACCTCAACCACGGCTCGTTCGGGGCCGTCCCCCTGGTGGCGCAGGAGCGGCAGAACGAGTTCCGGGCCGAGATGGACAGCTCACCGGTGGTGTGGTTCCCGGCGCTGCCGCAGCGGATCGCCGCCACCCGCGTCGACCTCGCGGCCTTCCTGCGGGTCGCCCCGGACGACCTCGCCCTGGTGCCGAACGCGAGCGCCGGCATCAGCGTCGTCTTCGCCTCGCTGCAACGCCGCCGCGGTGGCGGGATCCTCGTCACCGACCACGGCTACGGCGCCGTGACCATGGGCGCCGAGCGTCTCGCCCGGCGCTGGGGCGGCGAGGTGCGTACCGCGCGGGTGCCGCTGGACGCCGGCGAGGAGCAGGCGTACGAGGCGATCGCCGCCGGGATCGACGACGACACCGACCTGATCGTCCTCGACCAGATCACCTCCGCGACCGCACGCCGGCTGCCGGTGGAGCTGATCGGCGCGGAGGCCCGGCGGCGCGGCATCCCGCTGCTCGTGGACGCCGCACACGCCCCCGGCCTGATCGAGGCCCCGCTGGACGGCCTGACCTGTGACTTCTGGGTCGGCAACCTGCACAAGTGGGGCTGCACACCGCGCGGCACCGCGGCGCTGGTCGCCCGCGGCGAGCTGCGCGAGGAGCTCTACCCCCTGATCGACTCGTGGGGCGCCGCCGATCCGTACCCCGACCGCTTCGACCAGCAGGGCACGATCGACGCCACCGGGTATCTCGCGGCCCCGACGGCCCTGGACTTCATCGAAGGCACCTGGGGCTGGGACACAGCCCGCCGGTACATGGACGACCTGGCCGGTTATGCCGAGCGGGTCATCGGCGACGCCTTCGCCGGCCTGACCGGCGACACCGGCACCGTCGACGTGGGCATGCCGGTCCCCGGTATGCGACTGGTACGGCTGCCCGACGGTCTGGCCGGCAGCCGCGTCGAGGCCGACGCGCTGCGCGACCGGGCCGCCCGCGAACTGGGCGTCGAGGCCGCGTTCACCAGCTTCGACGGCGTCGGCTACATGCGGCTGTCCGCACACGTCTACAACACGGCCGCGGACTACGAGTACTTCGCCGAGGACTGTGTCCCCCTCCTCGGCCGGTGGGCCCGCACGGCCCGCGAACACCCCGGCGTGTCGTAGGCGCCCCCCGCGCCTTCACGACGCCCTGTCCCGCACGCACAGAAAGAGGTCGGCACGATGAGAAGAAGGACGGCAGTTCTCGCCCTCGGCACCGCCGCCACGATGGTCCTGACCGGCTGCAGCAGCATGAGCGGCTCGCAGGCCGACGGCACGGTCACCCTGAACATGGTCGAGAGCCTGACGAATCCGGCCCGCACGGACCTGATCAAGGACCTGATAGCGGACTTCCAGAAGCAGAACCCCAAGATCAAGGTCAACCTGATCTCGCCCCCCACCGAGCAGGCCGACCAGAAGATCCAGCAGATGCTCCAGTCCGGCAGCGGGGTCGACACCCTCGAAGTGCGGGACACGACCGTCGGGCCGTGGTCGAACAACGGCTGGATCCACGACATGAAGGCGGACCTGAAGTCCTGGAAGGGCTGGGAGGCGATGACGGAGAACGCCGTCAAGGCGTCCGAGACCGCGGACGGCAAGACGTACTTCGTCCCGTACGGCTTCTACGGCCTGAGCGTCTTCTACCGCAAGGACCTGATCAAGGACGCCGGCTTCAGCAAGCCGCCGGCCAGCTGGGACGAACTCCTCGAACAGGCTTCCGCCATCCACGACCCGGGCAAGCGCCGCTACGGGTACGCCTTCCGCGGCGGGGCCAACGCCCAGGGCAACGCCACCGCCATCATCGAGGCGTACGTCGCCGACGAGATCGACCCCGCCGACGGCTTCAAGCTGAAGGACGGCAAGACGATCTTCTCGGCGCCCGAGGCGCTCGACGCCATGCAGACCTACCTCAAGCTCTTCAAGGAGGCGTCCCCCAAGTCGTCCGTCTCCTGGGGCTATCCGGAGATGGTCGAGGGCTTCTCCAACGGCTCCACGGCCTTCCTGCTGCAGGACCCCGAGGTGATCGCCACCGTCTCGGAGTCCAAGTCCATCAAGCCGGAACAGTGGAGCACCGCCCCGCTGGTGGCAGGCCCCAGCGGCAAGACCGTACAGCCGCTCGCCACCGCCGGCTGGGGTGTCGCGAAGGGCAGCAAGCACAAGAAGGAAGCGGTCAAGCTGGTCGAGTTCCTCTCCGAGGGCGAGGCGTCGACGAGCTTCACCAAGAAGAACAGCCTGGTGCCGATCCTCAAGTCGGCCGCGGAGGACCCGTTCTACAAGACCGGCCCGTGGTCCAGCTACGTCACCATGACGGAGAACCCGGACACCTACCTCAACGTCAGCCAGCCGCGCGGGGTCGCCTGGTGGGCCGAGTGGCAGCAGAAGGCCGACGCGGACATCCAGAAGATGGTGCTCGGCAAGACGACGCCCAAGGAACTGCTGGCCGGCTGGGACACGTACTGGACCGAGAAGCGGCAGCAGGAGAACTAGCCATGCCCACCGCGTCCGAGACGACGGAACCGACAGGACCGACGGGCCCGAAGCAGACACGGCGCACGGCAGCGGCGGGAGCCTCCGGCAACGGGGGCGCCCGGCCCGTCCGCAAGGTCCAGCAGGGCCGCCGCAAACCGGAGTTCACCGCCCGCCGGGGCTTCATGATCGCCCTGTTCATGGCGCCGGCCGCGGTCTTCGTGGCGGTCTTCACGTACTACCCGATGATCGCCGGCAGCCAGATGGCCTTCCGGAACTGGAAGCTGTCGGACCTCACCGACACCTCATGGGTGGGCCTGAAGAACTTCCGCGACGTCTTCGCCGACCCCGCCTGGGGCACCGTGCTGGGCAACACCGCCATCTGGGTGTTCGGCTCGATCGTGCCCCAGCTGGTCATCGGCTTCGCCCTCGCGCTGTGGCTGCGCCGCAGGTTCCGCTTCCGCGGCCTCTACCAGGCCCTCATCTTCTTCCCCTGGGCCATCTCCGGCTTCCTCATCGGCATCCTGTTCCGCTGGATGTTCAACAGTGAGTTCGGCGTCGTGAACGACCTGCTCCAGAAGGCCGGCCTGATCGACGAACCGGTCGCCTGGCTGGCCGACCCCGAGACGGCGATGTTCGCCGTCGTCGTCGCCAACGTCTGGTACGGGGTCACCTTCTTCACGATCATGATCCTTGCCGCGCTGCAGTCCATCCCCGAGGAGCTGTACGAGGCGTCGGCGCTCGACGGCGCCGGCAAGGTGCGCACGCTGTTCCAGATCACCATTCCGTACATCAGGGTCACCCTCGCGCTGACCGTGCTGCTGCGCGTCATCTGGATCTTCAACTTCCCGGACCTGATCTTCGGGATGACCGGCGGCGGACCGAACAACGAGACGCACATCGTGACCACCTGGATGATCAAGATCACGCAGCAGGGCGACTACGGCAGAGCCTCCGCGCTCGGCCTCATCGTCGTCGCCACCCTGCTGGTGTTCGCGGTCTTCTTCCTCCTGGCCACCCGTGAGAAGCGAGAGGTGAAGCCGTGATCGGCAAGGAGTCCACGGCGGGCCGGGCCACCAAGTTCACCTTCCTGGGGCTGTGGCTGGTCTTCACCGTCTTCCCCCTCTACTGGATCACCATCACGTCGCTGAAGGCGCCGGGCGACATCTTCGCCTTCCCGATCGCCTACTGGCCCGAGCACTTCTCGCTGGAGAACTACAGCGGGCTGTTCGGCAAGGCCGACTTCGGCGTCTACCTCACCAACAGCCTCGTCATCGCCACCGTCGCGGCCGCGATCGCCACCGTCATCTCGATGCTGTCGGCGTACGTGCTGGCGCGGTTCGAGTTCCGCACCAAGTCGGCGCTGCTGATGGCGGCCCTGGTGACCCAGATGATCCCGACGTTCATCGCGCTGGGGCCGCTGTACCTGCTGATGACCGACCTCAAGATGGTCGACAACCGGCTCGGGCTCATTCTCGTCTACATCGCCGTCTGCATCCCGTTCTGCACGGTGATGCTGCGGGGCTTCTTCGAGAACATCCCGGACGCGCTGGAGGAGGCCGCCATGATCGACGGCCTGTCCCGGTTCGGGGCACTGTTCCGGGTGCTGCTGCCGGTGATGCGGCCCGGGATCGTGGCGGCGTTCATCTTCAACTTCGTCAACTGCTGGAACGAGCTGTTCCTGTCGGTGACGCTGATGAACAGCGACAGCAACAAGACCGTGCCGACGGCGCTGAACGGCTTCATCTCCAGCTTCAACATCGACTGGGGCTCGATGTCCGCGGCGGCGGTCCTCACCATCCTCCCCACCATGATCCTGTTCGCCTTCGCCAGCCGCCACATAGTCCAGGGCCTCACGGCGGGAGCGGTGAAGGGCTGACGGACGCGCGCCCCTGCCTGGACGAGGGGAACCCGGAGTGGAGATCATCGCCCGGCGGCCGCCGAGGATGTCGCGGCCCCGGGCGCCCGCCCGCGGTGCAACGTCCCCGCCGGCCGCTCCCGGCCCCGTGGCCGGACTACCGATCTGCCCGCCATGCTTCTACTCTCGGAGCAGGTGACCCAGGGCGCTCCCGCCCGCACCGCAGGCTCCCGGACCCCCGAGCCGTGACCGACTGCCGAGGCCGGCTGGAGCCGCGTCGCCGACAACGCGGCTCCGGCCTCCGCCCTCCGGACGCGCCCAGCGGGGCAGCGCCCGCAGCCCCGCATCGCCGGGAGGGCACCTCGCGCGAGGACCGGCCGAGGGGAGCCTCGATCCCTCGCGCGCCCCGGCCGCCGCCGCACCCGCTGCGGCGGCGGCCGGAATCACCAGCGTCCCACCAGGGGTGCGGGATGTCCGCCCCTCGGACCGGCCCAGTCTCCCGCCGGGACTCCCACGACGACATCGTCACAGAAGTCCCGCGACGCGACCGGACAGTCGCGGCAGCAGCTGACAGCCGGTGCAGGGCGATCAGGACGTGGATCGCCGGGTCTCCGGGAAGCGACGTGTTTCCACGCCATGGCGGTGAAGACGCCATGGAGGCGCGGAGCAGGGCCACAATGTCGGGGAGTGCCGGTGGACGTTCGGCACCGGCACGTCAGGTCGAGGGAAGACCGCGATGGCGGCGAAGACACTGACGGAACTGGTCGGGGAGTCGCAGCCGGGAGGGCCGGGGCCTTCCCACCGATGGTGCGGGCGCCTGGCCGAGTTGCTGGTGGTGGACGGTACCGCGGTCACCTTCCGCGTGGACGGTTCGGAGCTGCTGTGGGCGAGCAACGAGACCGGTACCCGTCTGGACGACGCGCAGTACACGCTCGGTCAGGGCCCGGCTCTGGACGCGGCGCGCGACGGCGGTCCGTACCTGCTGCCCGACCTGGAGCGCGCCTCCACGACGCGCTGGCCCCTCTTCGGCGCGGAGGCCCTGGCACTGGGGGTGCGGGCGGTCTTCGTCCTTCCCCTGCGGCTGGGCGCGGCGCGGATCGGAGCTCTGGTCTGTCACCGCTGCGACGCGGGACCGTTGTCGCAGCGGTCGCTCGACGACGCCCTGGCGGTGAGCGACGCCCTGGCGGTGTTCCTGCTGTCCGGGGCCCGGAGGGACACGGAGACGTTCGGACCGGAGATCGAGACGATGGATCTGCACCGTGCCGAGGTGCACCAGGCCACCGGCATGCTCAGCGCCCAGCTTCGCATCTCGCTGCCCACCGCGCTGGCCCGGCTGCGGGGTCATGCCTACGCGAGCGGCCGGCCGATCACCGATGTCGCCCGCGACGTACTGGACAGACGGCTGCGTCTGCCCGACAGCTGACCACGCGGCCCGCTCGGGCCGCCTCCGGCTCTCGTCGCACCCGGTGCCTCCTCAACAGTGGGCTGATGCAGGTCCTGCTCCTGCTGCGCGCCCACGCGTTCGGTGGCCCGCGGAACATTTCCGTCGCGCCACGGAGTGGGAACGACGGGAGCCGACCTGATGATCACATACTCTTCTTCGACGTCACGGTAGCGATCGACGTCGGCCGCCCATGGCCCGGGCCGGGCGACGGACGCAGACGAGGAAGGGCGCCCGAATGAGCAGCGAGCACCTGCAGATCGGCGAGGTCGGCGCGCGGACGGAGCTGGCGCTGCGCACCATCCGGTACTACGAGACGGCCGGCCTGGTCACGCCCTCCGCTCGCTCTCAGGGCGGCTTCCTTCTCTACACCAGGGAGGACGTCGCCCGGCTGAAGGCCATCCGCCGTATGCAGCCACTCGACTTCACCCTGGACCAGATGCGTGAGCTGCTGGACATCACCGACCGACTCGACTCCGACAGCAACCTGTCGGCGTACGAACGGCAGGCGCTGCTCCGGCGCCTCCGCGAGTACGAGGAGGTGACCGCCTGGCAGGTGGAGAAGCTCCGCACCCGGCTGACGGAGGCCGAGGACTTCGCGCAGACACTCCGCAAGCGCCTGAACCGGGACCGGGACAAGGACCGCGACAAGGACCGGGACCGTGACCGGGACCGGTCGCGTGGCAGGACCGTCACGGCCTGAACCGGGACGGGACGGGTCCCGGCCGGGCGGCCCTCACTCGAACGGACAGCCCGGGTTCGGGGCGTCCTGGGAGAACGGTGCCCCGTGCGGCAGTACGTAGAGCACGCTGAGCACGACCGGTGTGTCGCCCAGGTTGCGGCCGATGTGGACGTTGCCGGGGCCGGCCGGCTCCTGGACGGTGCTGCCCCGCGGATACACGCCGTCCGACGCACACGTGGCATCGAAGTGGCTGAGCGTGCCCTGCTTCACGTACGCGTACAGCGGGCCGTCGTGGTAGTGCCAGCCGGTGGCCTGACCCGGTGGAACGGTGATCTCCCTGAGGACGTAGTCGGTGCCGCCGACCGTCTTCTGCGCGATCAGGGTGCCGGTGACCCCCGGTCCTGGCGGGGTCGCACCGGCGGTTCCCCCGGCCAGCACGGTGACGGTGGCGACGGCGCCGACGACCGCGGTACGGATCGGGATACGCATGGGCAGGGCCTCCGGGTTCGTCAGGCTGTGCGACGAGGTGCCGCTGTGAACATAGAGGCGGACGGGGCCAGTTGGGGCGGTAACGCGCGAACTCGTCGTCTCAACGGCGCGCGTGACGGACCCTCAGCCTTCCCATCCCCATGACGCCGGAGATCCGGATCGTCGGTCCGCCGGGGCGGTGGTGCCGCGGAATCCTGTAGCGCGTGTCCTTCCACGTGGTGCGCAGACCCTCCAGGTCGACCACCGCGTCCCGGGGCACCGTGATCCTGGCCGGTCCGGTGCCGAGCCGCAGCTCGATGTCGACCACCGGATGCTCGATGACCGCCCGGGACAGGTCCAGCCGGACCCGTCCCATCGCGGACTCGACCGTGAGGAACCGGGGGACCCGCCAGGCGCCGCTCCGCTTGATCCGTCCGCCGAGGGCGCCGATCGTGGACGTGCTGTCCGGGGCCTTCGCCGGAAGCGAGGCCGTCGCCGACGCCAGCTCGTCGTGCGTCCTGGCGGTGAGGGCCCGATGAAGGAGTGCGTCCATCTCCTCGTGCGAGACGTGCCCTTCGGCGTACGCGTCCTGCAGGCGCTGTACGGCCGTGTCGCGCTCGGCCTCGCCGACCGGCGGCTGTGCGTCCTTCGGCAGAGAGGTCACCGTGTCACTCTAATGCCGCAGCGCCCTGACGCGCCGGATCAGTGGACGGAAAAGCCGCCGTCCACGTGGACGGACTGACCGGTGACGTAGGCCGAGGCCACGCTCGCCAGGAAGACCGCCGCGCCCGCGAAGTCCGCCGGCAGGCCGTTGCGGCCGACCATCGTGCGGGCCGCCAGGGCCGCCACCTTCTCGGGGTCCGACGACAGACGCCGGTTCAGGGGTGTCATCACGAAACCCGGGACGAGCGTGTTGACGGTGACGCCGTACGGCGACCACGCCTCCGCCTGCGAACGTGCCAGCGACTCCAGCGCCCCCTTGGACACGCCGTAGGCACCGCTCTGCACGAAGGCGCGGTGGGCCTGCTGCGAGGTGATGTGGATGATCCGCCCGAAGCCCCGCTCGGCCATGCCGGGTCCGAAGCGCCGGCCCAGCAGGAAGGGCGCGTCGAGGTTCAGCGCCATGGTGCTGTCCCAGACCTCCTCGCTCAGGTCGCTCATGGGCGGCCGCAGGTTGACCCCGGCGCAGTTGACGAGGATGTCGGGCTCACCGAAGACCCCGGCGCACTGCTCGGCCGCGTCGCGTACTCCCGCCCGGGTGCTCAGATCCCCGGCGACCCAGGCCGCCCTGGCGCCGAGGGCGGTCAACTCGTCGACCGTGGCCGCCAGTTCGGCTTCCTTGCGGGCCACGATCACGACGCTCGCCCCGGCGCGGGCGAGCGCCTCGGAGATGCCGCGGCCGATGCCGGAGCTGCCTCCGGTCACCAGGGCGACCCGGCCCTCCAGGGAGAACAGTTCTGCGAGGTAGTGCTGCGAGTCCATGGCGGCACCATAGAAGGACGCCCCGGCCGACGGACCGGCGGGGCGTGCTTCGACCGGGACCGGGACCGAGGACGAGGACGAGGACGGCCGGCCAGGGCCGGCGGCGGACGGACGTGGCTCACGCCCTGTCGTGCGCGCCGCCGTCCGCGGCGTCCGGCCGGCCCGAGCGGCGCCCGCTGCCGGGCAGGAACTCCTGCACCTTGGACTTGAAGCCCTGCTTCAGCATGGAACTCCGGTCGCTGTCGCCGTGCAGGATCGCCGAGGCCGCGGCCTCGATCTGGTCCAGGGTGGCGTGCGGCGGGATCGGCGGTACGGCGGGGTCGCAGCGGAAGTCGATGACGAAGGGGCGGTCCGCCGCGAGCGCCTCGTCCCACGCCGCCTCGACCTGCCCGGGCTTCTCCACCCGCACCCCGCCCAGGCCCATGCTCCGGGCGAACTCCGCGTAGGGCAGGTCCGGCAGGTCCTGCGACTCCAGGAACTGCGGGGCACCGGACATGGCACGCATCTCCCAGGTGACCTGGTTGAGGTCGCCGTTGTTCAGCACGGCGACGATCAGCCGCGGATCGGACCACTCGTGGCAGTACTTGGCGGCCGTCACCATCTCCATCATGCCGTTCATCTGCATGGCCCCGTCACCGACCAGGGCGATGGCGGGCCGGTCCGGATGGGCGAACTTCGCACCGATGGCGTACGGCACACCGGGCCCCATCGTCGCCAGCGTCCCGGACAGGGAGCCGCGCATCCGGCCGCGCAGCCGCAGGTGACGGGCGTACCAGTTGGCCGCCGAGCCGGAGTCGGCGGCGATGACGGCGTCCTCGGGAAGCTTGGCGTCCAGGGCGTGCACGACGTACTCGGGATTGACCGGGTCGGCGTCCACGGCGGCCCGCCGCCCCATGACCTCCCACCAGCGGGAGACGTCCTGCTCGATCTTCTCCCGCCAGCCGCGGTCCTCCTTGCGCCGCAGGTGCGGCAGCAGCTTCCGCAGCGTCTCGCCGGAGTCACCCACGAGGTTCACCTCGAAGGGATAGCGCAGACCGATCATGTGCGGGTCGATGTCGATCTGGACCGCCCGCGCCTGGTCCAGCTCCGGCAGGAACTGGCTGTACGGGAAGCTGGAGCCGATCACCAGCAGGGTGTCGCACCCCTGCATCAGCTCGTAGGACGGGCGGGTGCCGAGCAGCCCGATGGAGCCGGTCACATAGGGCAGGTCGTCCGGCAGGGCGTCCTTGCCCAGCAGCGCCTTGGCCACCCCCGCGCCCAGCACCTCCGCCAGCTCCTCGACCTCGGCGCGCGCTCCCCGGGCGCCCTGGCCGATGAGGACGGCGACCTTCTCGCCGGCGTTCAGCACCTCCGCGGCCCGCTGGACGTCCTCGTCGGCCGGCACGGGCGCGTACCGCCCGAGACCCAGGCTCGACGGCACCATCTTGAAGGCGTGCGTCGGCGGGCTGTAGTCGAGTTCCTGCACGTCGGCGGGGAGGATGACCGCGGTGACGGTGCGCTTGGCGTACGCGGTGCGCATCGCCCGGTCGATGAGGTTCGGCAGCTGCTCCGGCACCATGGCCGTCTCGCAGAAGTCCGAGGCGACGTCCTTGTAGAGGTTCTGGAGATCGACCTCCTGCTGGTACGACCCGCCCATGGCGCTGCGGTTCGTCTGCCCGATCAGCGCCACGACCGGGACGTGGTCGAGCTTCGCGTCGTACAGCCCGTTCAGCAGATGGATCGCCCCCGGCCCGGAGGTGGCCGCGCACACGCCCACCCGGCCCGAGAACTTGGCGTAGCCGACCGCCTGGAAGGCGGACATCTCCTCATGGCGGGACTGGACGAACTTCGGTTTGTTGTCGGCCCGGCCCCAGGCCGCCAGCAGTCCGTTGATCCCGTCACCGGCGTAGGCGAAGACGTGTTCCACGTCCCACTCACGCAGGCGCTGGAGGATGTGGTCGGACACCTTCATGCTGGCCATGGCCACTCCGTTTCGGTTCCTGTGACTTCCCGGCCCCCGTCCGCGCGCCGTGGCGGGCACGCGGACGGGGACAGCACGTCAGTGCCTGGGTAACCGAGCGGAGAGGAGGGAAACGTCAGCTCGTCAGGATGACGAGCCGCTGGGTCGCGCGGGTCATGGCGACATAGCGGTCGACCGCCCCTTCGATGCCCTCGCCGAACTCCTCCGGGTCGACGAGGACGACCAGGTCGAACTCGAGCCCCTTCGCCAGCGCCGGTGTCAGCGACCGGACGCGTGGCGTCGCGCGGAACGTGGGATCGCCGATGACGCAGGCGATCCCGTCGGCGTGCTCACCGAGCCAGGTGTCGAGGACCGAGTCCAGGTCCGCGACGGATCCATGGACGACGGGGATGCCGTTGCTGCGGATGGAGGTGGGCACGTTGGCGTCCGGGAGCGCGGCCCGGATGACCGGCGCGGCCTCCGCCATGACCTCCGCGGGTGTCCGGTAGTTGATGCTCAGGGAGGCCACGTCGATCCGGTCGAGCCCGATCCGCTCCAGCCGTTCCTGCCACGACTCGGTGAACCCGTGCCTCGCCTGGGCACGGTCCCCGACGATGGTGAAGCTCCGGGACGGGCAGCGCAGCAGCAGCATCTGCCACTGGGCGTCGGTCAGCTCCTGTGCCTCGTCCACGACGACGTGCGCGAACGGGCCGGCGAGCAGGTCCGGATCGGCGGTGAGCAGTTCGGACTCGTCGACCAGGCTGACCTTGGCGTCCTCACCGCGCAGCATCGTCACCAGCCCCTCGCCCTCGTCCCCGTCGGCGCCGGAGGAGGCGGCCGCCTCGATCAGGTTGTCGACGACCTGGCCCATACGGTCCCGCTGGGCGGCGAGGACGGCCTCGTGCCGGCGCCTTCGCCGGGCCGCCTCCGGGTCGCCGAGCCGCTGCCGTGCCGCGTCGAGGATCGGCAGGTCGGACACCGTCCACGCCTGGGGATCCGCGCGCCGCAGCTTCCGTACGTCGTCGGGGCCGAGCCAGGGAGCGCACATCCGCAGATAGGCGGGCACCGACCACAGGTCTCCGACGAGGTCCGACGCCTCCAGCAGCGGCCACGCGCCGTTGAGGGCCTCGGTCAGCTCCTGGTCGTGCAGCAGCGACCGCCGGAACACCTCGGGCGACACCTCCCCGTCGTGCTTGTCCAGCAGGATCGTGAACAGGGCCTCCCAGATCTGCTCGCGTGCCTCGTTGTGCGGAGTGCCCGGTCCCGGTGTCTCGAACGCCTCGGCCCAGTCGTCGGCGCTCAGCCAGATGTCCGCCCAGGGGGTCGTCACCGTCATCCCCTCGGTGGGCGGCGCCTCGTAGAACCTGACGGCCTTCTCGACCGCCTTCACCAGGTCCGCGGACGCTTTGAGGGCCGCCACGTCCGGGTCGGTCTCGTCCGCCGCGCCGGCTCCCTCGGGGAGGAGGTCGCGCAGGGTGCAGGTCTGCACGCCCTCCTCCCCGAGGCTGGGCAGGACATCGGCGACGTAGGACAGGTAGGGCTGGTGCGGACCGACGAACAGCACGCCGCCCCGCCGGTGACCGAGGCGCGGGTCGGAGTAGAGGAGGTAGGCGGACCGGTGCAGGGCGACGACGGTCTTGCCCGTACCCGGACCGCCGTCGACGACGAGGGCCCCGCGGGATCCCGCGCGGATGATGGCGTCCTGGTCGGCCTGGATGGTGGTGAGCACGTCCCGCATCCGCGCCGACCGGGTGCTGCCCAGGCTCGCGACGAAGGCGGAGTGGTCGTCGAGCGCGGCGTGTCCCTCGAGCCCGTCGGCGGTGAACACCTCGTCCCAGTAGTCGCTGATCCGGCCACGGGTCCAGCGGTACCTGCGGCGGCTCGCCAGCCCCATCGGGTTGGCGTGCGTCGCCGCGAAGAACGGCTCCGCCGCGGGGGACCGCCAGTCGATCAGCAGCCGGCGCCCGTCGCCGTCGGTGAGGCCGAGCCGCCCGACGTAGAGGGGCTCGGCGTCGTCCGCGCCGACGATGTGCCCGAGGCAGAGGTCGAGACCGAAGCGGCGCAGGGCACGCAGCCGGCCGGTCAGCCGGTGGATCTCCGCGTCCCGCTCCATGGCCTCCCGGCCGGTGCCGCCCGGCGCCCTGCGCTCGGTCGCGAGGCGGTCGGACAGTTCGGCGATCGCCTGTTCCAGGCTCTCCGCGATGGCCGCGAAGTGCTGCTCGTCGCCGCCGATCAGGCGCGGGTCGTCCTTGTGGGCGAGATGCTCGGGCAGGTCGAACGCGCTGGTGGTCAGGGCATCCATGTCACAGACTCCGATCCGGGCGCACGCCCGCGAAGGTGGCCGGTGCGCACGCCCGCACCCCGGTGCCGCCCGCCGGTGACCGCGGTGTGCGTCCCACCCCCGGTTCGACGGCATCGCACGACCCATGCACCGACAACAAGACACGCACTTGGTGAATCTCCCATTTCCGCAGGCAGTTGCTCCAGGCCAGCGATTGTGCGGCACGACGGGGGCCTTGCCGCAAGCCCCCCGGTGCGCTATAAGTTAAGAGTGGCGAGGAGTGGGTAGCCCTTCCTGTCGCAACGCGAACCAGTCGAAGGCCGCCCGGCCTCCTGTGGCGTACATCCCGCTGTCGAAGCGCTTTGATGGGGGAGTGCCCGGTGGCACCCCCGTCGGTCGCATCCCCGCCGGGGCGCCCGATCGTCACTCGGTCGCCGCGACACCGGCCCCGATGGCGATGAACAGCCAGCCGCTCACGAGTTCCCACCGGCGGCGGCAGGCCGGTCCGAGCACGGTGCGCAGGCGGGCGGCGACGCCCACCAGGGCGAGCCAGTAGACGACCCCGACGGCCACGTCGAGGATGCCCAGAAGGAAGATCTGCCGGGTCAGGGAACCGCCCTGGCCGACGAACTGGGGCAGCACGCTGAGGAAGAACAGGGCCGCCTTGGGATTGAGCACGTTGGTGAGGAAGCCCTCCAGGAAGCTGTCGCGCCGGTTGAGCTGTCTCCCGGCAGGGGCAGCGGGGCCGCCGCCCGTGGTGGGGCCGCTTTCCACGGCGGAATGTGAGCGTACCTCCGGCTCTGGCCCCTCAACGGCCCCGGCGCGGTTGCGGCGCCGGGCGTCGCGCAGGGCCCGGACGCCCAGGTACACCAGGTAGGCGGCTCCGGCGAGTTTGATCACGGTGAAGGCGAACGCCGAGCGGGTGGCGATCGCGGAGAGGCCCAGGGCAGCGGCGCACATGTGGACGCACAACCCGCCCTGGGCGCCCAGAGCGGCCGCCCTGCCCAGTGCCGGGCGCCGGGCGGCCGCCCGGACGATGACCAGGAAGTCCGGGCCGGGAATCAGGTACGCGAGCAGCACCACGCCGAGGAACCCCGTCAAGTCGACCGCCATCAGCCCGCTCCGTCCTGTGCGTCCGGCCTTCGGGCACACGTGACGCATGGAGTTCCACGGTGCGTGCGGGTCATGCGGTCGTCTCCACCCGGGCCGGGGCGCCGGGTGGAGACGCGATGGTGTTCAGGACGCGGCGTTCATCAGGTCGAGGGCGCTCTGCTGGCGCGCGGCGTCCGTCCTGTCGAGGGGGCCGTACCAGCGCAGGCCGTACTGGTCGAGGGCGTTGCGGTCGGCGGCGTACGCCTGCGCCGCCTGCCTGTTGAGGTACGCCGTGTAGGGGCGGTCGGACAGCGCCGCGTTGAGCTTGGCCAGGCCGCGTACGTCGGCGCCCTTGAAGGAAGGGCCGTCGCCGCCGCAGTCACCGTTCTCGCACGGGTCCCTGAGGATGCCCGCCGCGGTGTTGAGCTTGCCGGAGACGGTGTTCGCGTCGGCGATCCGGCGGGCGGCGGCGAGCACGGAGGAGTCGCCGGTGGCCCTGTGCAACTCGGTGAGCCCGCCTATGAGTTGCCCCTGGTTGTACGACCAGACCGTGCTGTCGCCGACCTTGCAGGTGCTCAGACTGAGGCCGTCGCTCACCGTCTGGTCGGCGTTGATCATGCCGGTGCCCTGGAACCAGCTCCAGCCCGCCCTGGCGCGCTGGAGGTAGGCGGTGTCGCCGGGGATGCGGTTGTGCAGCGCGGCGTTGAGCTCGATGTAGAGGGAGTTGGGGATGGCGTTCTTCACCGTCCTCGCGGTGGTCCACCACACCCCGCCGCCACAGGTGCCGTCCCAGTAGGACGCCATGTAGTCCGCGTCGGCCCGTGCCGTGGCGAGGTAGCGCGGATCGCCGGTGAGGTCGTAGGCCGCGATCCAGGTCAGGCCCCACCACCCGGTGTCGTCGATGTACTCGTTGCGGAACTGCCCGGCGGCGGCGTTGATCTGCCGGTCGTAGGTGCGGGCGATGGCGTACCGGTAGCTCTGCATGCCGGTGACCCGGATGTTGTCGATGACGGCGTGCAGCGCGTTGGCGGAGTTCCACCAGCCGGTGGTGTCGAACAGCCCGGTGCCGTAGTTGTAGAACTGCATCTGCGCGGTGGCCGCCGCGGTGCGCCGGTCGCCGGCGTTCCAGGTGGACCTGGCCCAGGGCGTGCAGACGATGTCGGGACGGTCGGCGGCCTTGCCGCAGGCGCGCAGGGCGCCGACGCCGTGGTTCGCCCAGTCGTCGACGTTGTACATCTGGGTGCGCCAGCCGGTCTGGCCCGCGGGGACCTTCGTCGCGCCGAGCCGGCTGTCCGAGGACCAGGTGCGGCCGCCGTCGAAGGAGCGGTCCATCCACACCTCGTCCCCGGGGCTGCCGTTGCCCACGGAGGCCCAGCCCATGGCGTCGGCGTCGTTGAAGTGCAGGACGAACGTGCGCGAGAAGAGCGCGGCGGTGACCGGCCTGCGGTCCTGGCCGCTGAGGGCCGGATCCCGGGCGTCGCAGTACTTGTTGCACACCGTCGCCGCGGGCGCCGACGGGGCTGCCGAGGAGGGCGGCGCGGTGTGGACGAGTAGGGCTGACATCGTTGTCAGAGAGAGCGCGAGGGCGGCGAGTGAGGATCTCGTGGCACGCATGGGGGACTCCCGAGGCTGGCCGAACACTGCGGTGGGGCACAGGGGCTGGTCCTTGGAAAGGATCGGCGTGGACGCTAACCGCGTGTCGGGGACACGTCAATGGTCTGGACGAATATGCCGTTCGCCGGGGCCGGTGCCGTGTGGGAGCCCTTCCCCGTCGCTGCGGCGACTCTTCCCTCGACGTCCTGAGAAGTTGTGTCGCACCTCTTGACCGATGCCGTGCGTGCACTCCAGAGTTCAGGTTATGCGCATTACTTATACGCATTAGTGGCTGGAGTGGCTGGAACAGGCCGACACGTCCGTCAGACCGACGGCCCGTCAGACCGACAGTCCGTGAGACCGACAGTCCGTCAGGCGGACAGCCAGGCAGACGACGAACGAACGGCCGGGGCCGGTCGGCAGGCCGGTCCCGGCCGGGGTGAGGAGCACGGTGGAACAGTCCGGTAAGCGACCCAGGCGGGGGCGGACCCCCGCGGCGGGCGGACGTCCGGTCCGGCCGCGGCAGGCGGAGGTCGCCAGGCTGGCCGGGGTCTCCCAGGCCACGGTGTCGCTCGTCCTGTCGGACAAGGCACAGGGGTCGGCGATCTCGGACGAGACACGGCAGCGGGTGCTGGAGGCGGCGCGCAGCCTCGGCTACGTACCGGACGTGGCCGCGCAGCGGCTGGCGGCGGCCCGCAACAACCTGCTCGGCGTCTACAGCTTCACCGCCACCTTTCCGACGGACGTGGAGCACTCGTACTACCCCTTCCTCGTCGGGGTGGAACGGGAGGCCGCCGCGCGCGGATACGACCTGGTGCTCTTCACGGGTTCGAGCTCCGGCGGGGCCGGGGCGGCCGGTCCCGAGGCGCTGAACCGGGTGCGGCTCGCGGACGGATGTCTGTTCCTGGGCCGGCATGTGCCGCTCGCCGAGCTGAAGCGGATGGTCGCCGACGGGTTCCCGGTCGTGCACCTCGGGCGTCGCGAAGAGCTGGAAGGACTCGCGTGGGTGGGCGCCGACTATGTGAGCGCCAGCCGCGAAGTGGTCGCGCACCTGGCGTCACTGGGGCACCGCCGGATCGTCCTGGTCCGCGAGGACGACGACGCGCCCGCCTCCACGGACCGTCAACGGGGTTTCCTGGAAGGGCTGGAGGCGGCAGGACTGGCCGGCGGGCCGGAGGCCGTCCTGCGTGGCGCCGACCCGCGGCGCGAGGTGACCGCCGAACGGCTGCGCCGCTGGATCGCCGAGGGTGTCACCGCGTTCGTCGCGGAGGAGACCGACACCGGGAACGCCTGGCGGGCCCTGCGCACCGCAGTGGACGACGCGGGCCTCACCTGTCCCGGCGATCTCTCCCTCGCCCTCCTCGGCAGCCCGCCGCCCGACCTCGCCGAGGGTCCGCCGCCCACCGGATTCGACGTGCCCAGACACCAGTTGGGCGCGGCCGCGGTCCGGATGCTGGCCTCGCTCGTGGCGGGGGAGGAGGCCGAGGAACCCCTGGTCGCCTGCGCCTTCCGGCCCGGCACGACCACCGCCGGCCCGCCGGAGCCGCCCTGACATCCGGGGCGGGCCCGCCGGAGCGGCGCTGACATCTCTAGCGGGCTCGCCGGAGCGGCGCTGACACCTGGAGCGGGCCCGCCGCAGCGGCGTTGAGATCCGGAGCGGGCCCGGCAGGGGGCCGCCGGCGGCCGGCACCGGCGACGGACCGGCGACAGCACCGGCCACACCACCATCGATCAGCCACAGGCACCACCGAGGACCACCGGGAACCCCCCGCAAGGAGAAGCGTGATACCGAAGGCCGACATCCTCATCGTGGGCGGCGGACTCGGCGGCGTGGCCGCCGCGCTGGCCGCCTGCCGCGCCGGACGCAGCGTCGTGCTCACCGAGGAGACCGACTGGCTCGGCGGACAGCTCACCTCACAGGCCGTCCCGCCCGACGAGCACCCGTGGGTGGAGCAGTTCGGCACCACCGCCACCTACCGCCGACTGCGCGAAGGCATCCGGCAGTTCTACCGGCAGTGGTACCCGCTGCGCTCCGAGGCCCTCGCCCTGACGGACCTCAACCCGGGCGCCGGACGCGTGAGCAAGCTCTGCCACGAGCCGCGGGTGGCGCTGGCCGTCATCGAGGCGATGCTCGCGCCCCACCGGGCCGCCGGACGGCTGACCGTCCTCACCGACCACCGGCCCCTCGCGGCCGAGGCGGACAACGATGTCGTACGGTCCGTGACGCTGGAGCACCGCAACGACGGGAGGCAGGTCACCGTCACCGCCCGCTATGTCATCGACGCCACCGAGACGGGCGAACTCCTCGAACTCGCGGGCGTGGAACACGTCGTGGGGGCCGAGGCCCGCTCCGCCCACGACGAACCCCACGCCCCGGAGCAGGCCCAGCCGCTCAACCAGCAGGGCATCACGGTGTGCTTCGCGCTCTCCCATCACGAGGGCGAGGACCACACCGTCGACCGGCCCGCCGACTACGGCTTCTGGCGGGAGTACCGGCCGGACTTCTGGCCGGGACCGCTGCTCGGCTTCGAGGCCCCGGACCCCCGGTCCCTGGAGTCCGTGCCGCGCACCTTCGTGCCCAACCCGGACCTCGACCCGCTCGCCGTGAGCGCCGACCAGAGCGCCGACGCCGGCGACAAGGAACTGTGGGGCTTCCGCCGCATCCTGGCCCGCGGGCTGCACCGCCCGGGCGCCTTCGACTCCGACATCACCCTGGTCAACTGGCCGCTCAACGACTACTGGCTGAAGCCGCTCGTCGGGGCGGGTGCCCGGACCGGGGCCGAGGCGGTCGCCGGAGCACGGCAGTTGTCGCTGTCCGTCCTGTACTGGCTGCAGACCGAGGCGCCCCGTCAGGACGGCGGCACCGGGTTCCCCGGCCTGCGTCCTCGCCCGGACGTGACCGGCACCCCGGACGGCCTCGCGAAGGCTCCCTATGTCCGGGAGTCACGCCGTATCGAGGCCGTCACCACCGTCACCGAGCACGACGTGGCGATCGACCTGGTCGGACCCTACGGCGGCACCAGGTACCGGGACTCGGTCGGGGTGGGCAACTACCGCATCGACCTGCACCCCTCGACGGGTGGTGACAACTACATCGACATCGGCTCGGTGCCCTTCGAGATCCCGCTCGGCGCACTGGTGCCGAGGCGCGTGCGCAACCTGCTGCCCGCCGGCAAGAACATCGGCACGACGCACATCACCAACGGCTGCTACCGGCTGCACCCGGTGGAGTGGAACATCGGCGAGGTCGTCGGCGCGCTCGCCGCCCACTGCCTGGACGAGGACGTCGAACCGGGGCAGGTCCAGGCCGAGGACAAGCGGTTCGAGGAGTTCGCCCGCCGGCTCGACCGCGACGGCGTGCAGCGCCACTGGCCGGACGTACGGGGCTACTGACTCGCGGAGTCGGCGGAGCCCCCGGAGCCCTCGGAGCCCCAGGGCGACCGGGCCCACGGGCTCATTGAACGACCGAACCACGGTGTACACGGCGGCTTCTGGCGCCGTACCGCGTGCCCGCGCCGGGCGGGCTGCTGCTTCGCCCGTCACGCCCGCCCGGCCATGGCCCGCGCATGACTGACACAGCACAAGGAGGTGCCCGGACATGACCACTGACAGAATCCGCGTCGGCATCGACGTGGGCGGAACGTTCACCGACGCCGTGGCCGTGGACGCCACGACACTGGGCCTGCTGGGACAGGTCAAGGTCCCCACCAGCCAGCACCACGAGGACGGTGTCGCCCACGGCATCGTCGAGGCACTGGACCGGCTCCTCCAGCAGGTCGGCCGCGACCCCGCCGACGTCGCGTTCCTCGCCCACGGCACGACCCAGGCGACCAACGCCCTGCTGGAGGGCGACGTCGCCACCGTCGGCCTGATCGGTGTCGGCACCGGGCCCGGCGCCGTCCTCACCCGCCGGCTCGCCGCGCTCGGCCGCCTCGAACTCGCCCCCGGCAAACGGCTGCCGCTCGTCTACGCCCACGTGTCCCACCCGGACGACAAGGGTGCCGTACGCGCCGCGGTCGACGAGGTCACGGCAGCGGGCGCCCAAGTCGTCGTCGCCACCGAGCCGTTCGCCGTCGACCGGCCCGAGGGCGAGCGGGCCGTACTGGACACCGCGCGCTCCGCCGGGCTCCCCATGACGGCCGCCCACGAGATCACCTCGCTGTACGGGCTGCACAAGCGGACCCGTACCGCCGTCGTCAACGCGGCCATCCTGCCGCGCATGCTCGCCACCGCCGACCTCGTCGACGCCTCCATCACCAAGGCGGGCATCACCGCGCCGCTCATGGTCATGCGCTGCGACGGCGGTGTCATGGCGCTCGACGAGATGCGCCGGCGCCCGCTGCTGACCGTGCTGTCGGGCCCGGCCGCCGGAGTCGCCGGCGCCCTGATGCAGGAGCGCATCAGCGAGGGCGTCTTCCTGGAGACCGGCGGCACCTCCACCGACATCAGCGTCGTACGCCGCGGCAAGGTCGCCGTCCGGCACGCCACCATGCTCGGCAGGAGCTCGTACCTCAACGCCCTCGACGTCCGCACCGTCGGTGTCGGCGGGGGCTCGATGATCCGTGTCGAGCTGGGCCGCGGCGAGCCGGCCCGTGGCGACGGAGCCCGCGGCGGACGGGCCCGTGTCACGGCCGTCGGGCCGCGCAGCGCCCACATCGCGGGGCTGCCCTACGCCTGCTTCGCCGACCCGGCCGAGCTGCGGGACGCGACCCTCGCCACGGTGCGTCCGATGGCCGACGACCCCGCCGACTACGCCGTCCTGGACGCGGCGGGCGGCCGGTACGCCCTCACCATGACCTGCGCCGCCAACGCGCTCGGCCGCGTTCCCGAAGGTGACTTCGCGCACTGCGACCAGCAGGTGGCGCAGGCAGCCGTCGCGCCGCTCGCCGAGGCCCTGGGCGTGGACGTGGCCACGGCCGCCGCCCGCATTCTCGACGCGGGCGCCGAGCAGGTGAGGGCCGTAGTCGACAAGGTGGTACGCGAGTACCGCCTCGACCCCGACACCGCGGTCCTCGTCGGCGGCGGGGGAGGAGCGGCCACCGTCACCCCGCACCTCGCGGCGCTCACCGGCATGGAGGGCAGGATCGCCCGCCACAACGAGGTCATCAGCCCGATCGGCGTGGCCCTGGCCCTGGTGCGCGAGCAGATCGAACGGATCATCCCCGGCGCCACCCAGGAACAGATCCTCGCCGTCCGCGCCGAGGCCGAGCGGGCCGTGGTCGCCCAGGGCGCGGCGGCCGACGGCGTCGAGGTGGAGGTGACCGTCGACCCGCAGACCAGCACCGTCCGCGCCGTCGCCACCGGCGCCACCGAACTGCGGACCCAGGACCGCTCGCACAGCGCCGACGACACCGACCGCCTCGCCGCGGCCGCCGCCAGCCTCAAGACCGACCCGGACCGGGTCCGCGTCCTCGCCGGCACACCGGCCCACACGGTCTACGGCACCGAGGTGCGGCGCCGGCTGCGGGCTACCCGGCACCCCGTGCGCGTCGTGGACGCCGACGGTGTCGTACGCCTGCACGCCGCCGACGCGCAGGTGGCCGCCACCACCGTGGGAGCCGCCCCCGAACTCCTCGGCAACCTCGTCCGCGAGGCGACGTCGTACGGCGACGGCGGCGTCCGGGCCCCCGCACTGCGCCTGCTCCTCGGCTCCCGCATCGCGGACCTCTCCGGCGTCCTCGACCCGCAGCCGCTGCTCGCCCTGGCCCGCAGCGAGATGCGCGACCGCGCCGCCGACGAGCCCGTGGTGGCCGTCGTGGAGGTGCGCTCATGACCCGCGCCCGCGCGGCGGCAGAAGCGACGAAGACTGCCGCTGCCGCACTCGCACCTGAACCTGCACCCGCGCCCGGACCCGCACACGGACCCGTGATCGCACCCGCCGCCGACCCGGGCACGGGCACCTACCCGGCCACGGGCGCCTACCCGGTCACCGGTGCCGACGACCTCGACCTCGCGGTACGCCTGCTCGCCGCCACGCCCACCCACGAAGGGCGGGACCCCGCACTGCTGCGCCGCTGGGCCGAGGCCGCCGACGCGTTCGGCGCGGCCCTCGAACCCGGCCCGTGCCATGCCCGGATCGTGGAACGCGACGACGGACTCGACGAGTTGCTGCTCGCCCGCTACACCTCGCGTCCCGCCACCGTCGAGATCTGCACCGACACCGTCGACCGCGCCGAACAGCTCATCGACGAACTCGGCTGGCGCTCCTGGTACCCCGTCGGATCCGTCCGGGCCGCGGCCCTCGCCCACGAGACCGCCCACGAGCACTTCCACCACAAGCGGACGCGGACCGCGCTCAAGGAGGCGATCGGGCACACCGCACTGCGCCTCGGCCGCTTCCGTGTCCTCGCCCATGTCGCGGGGGCCGAGGAGATCGCGGCCCACGCCTACGCCCGTGCCGTCTGCGGACTCGGCCGCAGCCCCCTCCTGCTGACCGCCGCGCTCGCCGCCGCGGTCGGCGCACCCGGAAGAGAGAACTGAGCCATGGGTGTCGTCATCCTGCTCGTCATGGCCGCCGGTGTCGCCGCCATGCTCACCCGCAAGCTGCCGACGGCGTTCGCGCTCGTCCTCCTCGCCGTCGTCATCGCCTTCGTGGCCGGAGCCCGGCTGACCGGCGAGAACAGCGTCCTCGACACGGTGCTGCAGGAGGGCGCGCCCGCGCTGGCCGCCACCATGATCGCCATCGTGCTGGGGTCGTGGCTCGGCAAACTCCTGGAGGAGACGGGCGTCGCGGCCACCCTCGTCCGCAAGATCGTCGAGTTCGGCGGTGACCGCCCGGTCGTCGTGGCCCTCGGCGTGCTGGCGGTATCCGCCCTGGTCGGCACCGTCACCGGGTCCGCCCCCGCCGCGATGCTGGCCGGCCTCATCGGCATCCCGGCCATGATCGCGGTGGGCATCCCGAAAGTGACCGCCGCCGGCACCATCCTGATGGGCATCGCCGTCGGCATCCCCTTCGAGCTGCCGCTGTGGCAGTTCTTCTCGACCGCCCTGGAACTGCCCGTACCGACGGTCCGCGGCTTCATGGTGAAGCTGTTCCCGTTCGCCCTGGTCGCCGCGGTCCTGTACGTGTTCGTCGAGTCGCGGCGACGCGGCGTCGAGCACACCTGGTCCCTCAAGTCCGTGCAGGACGGGCC
The DNA here is from genome assembly GCF_042889045.1 of Streptomyces sp. NPDC002701. Taxonomy (NCBI): domain Bacteria; kingdom Bacillati; phylum Actinomycetota; class Actinomycetes; order Kitasatosporales; family Streptomycetaceae; genus Streptomyces; species Streptomyces sp. NPDC002701. The sequence goes on along the minus strand of NZ_JBIAQL010000007.1, from coordinate 325,381 downwards.
CGGTTCACCGACCCGCCGGCAACGCCTCGGCGACGCGCCCTGGTACGCGCTGCTCACCCCGGCCGTGCCGCTGGTCCTCGCGCTGGGTCTCGAACTCGCCATCATCCCCTCCCTGTTGGCCGGCGTGCTGTACGCGCTGGTCACCACCACCCGCCCCCGCGAGATGAACAAGCGGCTGCTGCGCACCCTGTACGGCGGGTTCGAGGTGGCCGCCCCGCCGATCGCCCTGTTCATCGCCATCGGCATCCTGCTGGCCGCGGTGAAACTCCCCGGCGCCGTCGACGCGCTCGAACCGCTCGTGAAGGCGGTCAGCCCGCAGAACGCCGTGCTGTTCGTGGGCGTCTTCACCCTGCTCGTGCCGCTGTGCCTCTACCGCGGACCGCTGAACGTGTTCGGGCTGGGCGCCGGGATCGCTGGTGTCCTCATCTCGACCGGGATCTACCCCGCCGCGGTCGTGCTCGGCATGGCCACCTCGTACAACCAGGTCTTCGGGGTCGCCGACCCGACCAGCACCCAGACCGTGTGGGCCGCCCAGTACGCCGGGGTCTCCCCGCAACAGGTCATGGTGCGCACGCTCCCGTACGTGTGGGCGGTCGCCCTCGGCGGGCTGTGCGTCACCGCCGCCACGTACCTCTGACCACCTGCCTCTGGCCGCGTACCTCTCTCCCTGCCTTCCCTCTTCCCCGCTCTTTCCCGCCCGTCCTTCCGGAGTCTGGAGTCGACCATGAACGAGCCGCGTCCCGGCCGTCGTCTGTTCCTGCGCGCCGGTGCCGCCACCGGTGCCGCCCTGGCCGTGGGCAGTCTCGCCGCCCCGGCCGCGTCCGCCCATGCCGCGGAGGGCGGCGCAGCGCCGGCCGCGGCCGCCCCCGGCGGGTTCCCCGACTACACCCACGTCCGCACCCTGCTCAAGCCGTCCCAGCTGAAGTACAACCCGACGGGCGAGATCATCTTCCCGTGCGTCAGGGGCACGGCCGGCCGCATCCCCAACCCGCTGGGCAGGTACTACCTGTACTACGGGCCGCACGACGCGCCCGGCGGCATCTGCCTGGCGTACGGCGACTCCCTGGAGGGCCCCTTCACGGAGTACCCGGGCAACCCGATCGTCGCGAACAAGTGGTCACCCCACTACTCCGTCAGCCATGTCGCCTCCGCGCACGTGATGTGGCACGAGAGCGCCAGGGAGATGTGGATGTACTTCCACGGGGAGAACACGACGACACGGCTGGCCCGTTCCCAGGACGGCGTCAACTTCACCTACGACAAGGTCGTCCTGTCCACGTCCATGCTGCCCGCCGGCACGACCGAGACCTCGTACGCCCGGGTCTTCCCGCACGAACTGCCCTCCCGTGGCGCCCACTTCGTCATGGTCTTCATGCTGAACAACACCAGCAACCACCGTGACATCCACTGGGGCTGGTCGGCCGACGGGCGCACCTGGACCTTCGACCAGCAGCCGCTGGTCCGGCACAGCGACGTCGGCGCCGTGAACATCGGCGGCCCGCACCTGCTGTACCGCAACAACAGCACGTACGTCGTCTACAACAAGGACAAGAGCAGCGGCGGCGACCTGATGATCACCGAGGTGGGCAACGACTTCGGCAGGCGCGCGCATCTCGGCGTCTTCTACAACTCCGTGTCCACCGCGCCGGAGAGCGGCCGCGCCGCCGCCCCGTCGTTCGGTACGGACGGCGGCGTCCCGTACATGATCTACGAGGCGGGGGACCGCCTCGCGGGTTCCATCGCGATGGCCCGCGGCTGACGGACCGGGCCGGGCCCGGGTCGGACCGGCCCGGACCGGTCCGGCGCCCGACCGTAACCGATGTTGGTCTAGACCTTGACGTGTCCTGTTCATGGGGGCACTCTGAGAGCGCTCTCAATGGACCGTCAGGGTCCGCTTCTTCCGTACCTCCGCTCCGGCGGGACGCGGCCCCCCACACGTCCGTCCATCCGTCGCACATCAACTCCGGTGGTGATGAGGCCACCTGGCAGGAGGACGAGCATGCTTCCCCTACGGAAAACGCTGGTGGCGCTGGCCGCCGCGGCGGCCCTCGGCACAGGACTCACAGCGGTGGGCCCCGTGTCCCACGCCGAGGCCGCGGCCGCGGCGGTACCGACGACCATCCCGCTCGAGCTGAAGAACAACTCGGGGCGCGGGGACCAGGTCTACGTCTATGTCATCGGGACCCTGCTCTCGACCGGCCAGCAGGGCTGGGCCGACGCGAACGGCACGTTCCACGCCTGGCCCGCGGGCGGCAACCCGCCGACCCCCGCGCCCGACGCGTCGATCGCCGGGCCGGCCAACGGCCAGAGCAGGACGATCCGCATGCCGAAGTTCTCCGGCCGGGTCTACTTCTCGTACGGCCAGAAGCTCGTCTTCAAGCTGACCACCGGCGGTCTCGTGCAGCCCGCGGTGCAGAACCCGAGCGACCCGAACGCGAACATCCTCTTCAACTGGACCGAGTACACCCTCAACGACTCCGGGCTGTGGATCAACAGCACGCAGGTCGACATGTTCTCGGCCCCCTACGCGGTCGGCGTCAAGACCGCCGCCGGCGCGGTCAAGACCACCGGACACCTGAAGCCCGGCGGCTACAACGCCTTCTTCAACTCCCTGCGCGGTCAGTCCGGCGGCTGGGCCGGCCTCATCAGGACCCGGTCCGACGGCACGATCCTGCGCGCCCTCGCGCCGGGCCACGGCATCGAGGCGGGCGCCCTGCCCGGCACCGTCATGAACGACTACATCAACCGGGTGTGGAGCAAGTACGCCTCGTCCACACTGACGGTGACCCCGTTCGCGAACCAGCCGGGCACCAAGTACTTCGGCCGGGTCTCCGGCAACGTCATGAACTTCACCAACAGTTCCGGCGCCGTCGTCACCTCCTTCCAGAAGCCCGACTCGGACAGCGTCTTCGGCTGCTACAAGCACCTGGACGCGCCCAACGACCTGGTGCGCGGTCCGATCTCCCGCACCCTGTGCGCGGGCTACAACCGCTCCACGCTCCTGACCAATCCCAACCAGCCCGACACGAGCAACGCGGGCTTCTACCAGGACGCGGTGACCAACCACTACGCCAAGAAGATCCACGAGCAGATGGCCGACGGCAAGGCGTACGGCTTCGCCTTCGACGACGTCGGCGCCCATGAGTCGCTGGTCCACGACGGCGACCCGCAGACGGCCTACATCACACTCGACCCGTTCAGCTGAGCGACGACAACGGCGAGTCCTCACAGGCGGCCCGGGCGGGCGGCGGTCTCCGGACCAGGCCGACGGCCCGGGCCGCCGGGCGTGCGCGGCCGTCGTGGACGACGACCGCGGGGGCGGCCGTGCTGAACAGCCGGCACCTCTCCTCCGTACCACCCCGTGGACCCATGCCCGCACCAGCGGGACCAGCACGGACACGGAGAGGCACGTGCCACAGCAGCCGCAACAGTCACAGCGAGGACGTACCGGCCGCACCCTCGTCGCCCGCACGGTGCGCGGCGCCGCCCTGACCGCCGGCCTGGCCCTGCTGCCACTGGCCACGGCCTGCGGCGGGGGCGGGGACGGTGCGGCGAAGGCCGGGACATCGGAGGAATCCGCGATGTCCGCTCCCTCCGCCGGGGTCGTGGCGCCGGCGAAGGTCGAGGTCATCGCCGACCTGGCCGGCTGCGAGGTCACGATCCGCACCGAGGCGGACGAACTGCGCGAGGGCGTCTGCCGCTCGGCCGACGGCGACTACCTCATCACGACCTTCCCCGCGGAGAAGTACAAGCTGACGTGGCTCGACAGTGCGGCGATCTACGGGGGCAAGTATCTCGTCGGTCCGCAATGGGCCATCAGCGGGAAGCCGAAGACGCTCGAGACCCTGCGGGTGAAGGTCGGCGGAACCATCCAGGACCTGGCCGCCCGCTGAGCGCGGGGCGCGGCCCGGGAGACACGCTCTGTGCCTGCCTGTGCGACACTTCGGGCACCTCGGGCGGGGTGCCGGGCCCGGGGCCGGCGGGGCCCCGGGCGGGCACTGTCAGCCGGTGTGCACCTTCAGCGCGGTGCGGACGGCGGATTCGAGGGCGCCCTCGATCCAGGCGGGCTTGACGGACGTGTGACACCCCGCGAAGTGCAGCGGCCCCTCCGAGGTGGGGATGTCGGGGAACAACTCCGCGTGCTGGCCGGGGAAGAGCACGGACGCCTCGCCGTAGGCGTAGTGGTCGCGCATCCACGACTGGGTCTTGCACTTGCCGGTGAAGAACACCTCGCAGCGTCGGCCGAAGACGGCCTGCACCCCGGCCAGCGCGCGCAGATACCGCTCCTCGTCCGCGTACGCGTCCCACTTCAGGGCGTCGTCGGACCAGCTGTACGAGGCGAGGACGATGCCTCCGTCGGAGCCCTCCATCGGGTGGGCGTGCTCGAAGAACATGAAGCGGTTGGCGTTGTCGCTCACCGAGCCGCCGCCCCGGACATGAGCGGCCTCCGGATCGCCGTTCCCGGCGGGACGGAAGGCGGTGAAGCACTTCTTGAGTTCGCCGGGAAGGGTCGCCCCCAGATCCCGCACGGACCGGTGTGCGCCGAGGTGTCTGCCGTCCCTGATGCGGCCCTTCTCGTACTTGGCGTAGAGGCCGTCCTCGATGGAGTCCAGCGCCTCCTTCCACTGCTCCTCGGTGAACTCCCACCAGCGCCGGGAGAACTCGATCAGCACCTTCGTCGCGGCGTCGTAGTGCAGTTCCGTGATGGCCCGGCGCTTGCCGTAGGTCAGCGGCGGGTCGAAGGCCACGTGGCGCAGTCCGGAGAAGGGCACGGTGACGATCACCTCGTCGCCCTCGAAGACCTCCGTGACACCCCCCTTGCCGGTCTGGCAGTCCTCCGACACGGTGTGCACCTTCACCTTGCCGCCGCCGCGCTCGATGCGTACGGCCCGCCGGTCGAGTCGCACCTTGCCCTTCACCGGCGCGTACAGCGCGTCGACGAGCACCGCGGTGCCGCCCTTGAGCTCCCAGAACTTGGTCTTGGGGTCGATGAGCGCGCTGCCCAGGAAGCTGTGCAGGAAGGAGAGATGCAGGCGCGAGGTCAGGTTCTGGACGGTGCCGATGAGGTCGATGGTCCGGGTGTCGAGCCCGGCGACCTCGGTGAGATACCGGTACATGGACCAGTGGCCGTACCGCTTGAGGACCTTGACCCACCCCTCGACGAGGGCCCTTCCCTCCTTGCCGCGGATGAGCAGGTGCGCCGGTTCGAGGGCGGCCGCGAGGATGGCCGAGGCGGTCTTCGTGCGGTTGGGTCCCTTGACGCCGAAGGTGTCGTTGATCTTCTCGGGGTGCTTCTCGTAGTCGGCCCGGCGCATGTGGACGCCGTTGATGTGCATCCAGGTGCGGTTGGCGCGCTTCGTGGGGTTGTCGACCTCCACGTCGACGAGCAGGAACTCCTGGCGCGGCAGGTCGAACTTCTTGATCAGCGCCATGAGCAGCGGATGGCTGTCGGGCAGTCGCATCGCCCCGGCCTCGGCGTACTGCCTGGGGTCGGCGAAGGGCTGTTCCCCGTTCTCGTGGCCGCCCTTGCGGAAGGTCTTGATCCGGCCGCCGACGCGGTTGTCGTTGGCCTCGATCACGACGACGTCGTGGCCCACCCGGTTGAGCAGGTCGGCGGCGAGCAGTCCGGCCGGTCCGGCCCCGACGATCAGGACTCGTTTCGAGGCCCTGGCGCGGCTCGGCGGCAGACCGTTCTCGACGGCCTTCAGATAGGACGGGACGAGGGACTTGTCGTGCTCGTCGTAGACGACGATGGCGCGGGCGACCTTGGTGTACGAGGCGGGATCGACACCGGGCGGCGTCGCGGCCGGTGCCGCCGACGGGAGGACGGCAGGGGTCAGGGCGGTCGCGGGCGCGACGGTGGCGGCGGTGAGTCCGGCGGCGAGGGCGGTGGCACCGGTCACCGTGACGACGGAACGCCGGGTGGGCGGCGTGCCGGGCGTCCGAGGGGGCGGGAGAGGTGAGGTGTCCGTGTCCGTGGCGTCCGACGCCTGGTGTCGTCCGCCCGGCAGGTCCGTGTTCGTCCGGTCCGGAAGGTCCGCGTCTGGGGTGTTCATGTCGTGTGTAGTCATCGCGATCATGCTCGGCGCACGACCGGCGCGGAACCAGGGCATTCACACGGACGAGGAGCTCAAACCACCCGATACGTCGGATGGTGAGGCGCCTTGTCAACGTTCGCCCCCGCCCGTCAACGTCCGGGCGCGGAACGGATGTTCGCTGTTCCGCCGGGCGCGGGGACGACGTTCCGGGAGACCGGGGGCAGTTCCGCCTCGAGTACGCCCCACCGCGTCTTCCCGCCGGCCCCGTTCTCGGCCGCCTCGCGAGCGGCCTCGGCGATCATCCCGCGGTCCGGGTCCACACCGGCGGCCTCGCCGAACAGGTGGACGAGGTCCAGGGCGAGGACGCCGGGTCCTCAGCCGACGTCGAGAAGGCGTCCCCGCCCGTCGAGTTCCAGGGCGTCGGCGAGGGCGTCCGCCAGCCCGGGGGCGTACGGGAGCCGCCCGCGCCGGTAGTGGGCGGCGGTACCCGGGAACAGCGTGTCGTCCCACTTCCATTCGGTGGCCATGTCCGCCTGCCGCCCCTCACCGCGATCGTGTCCTGCCCGGCGGACCGATGATTCCACGGCGCGCGGCACCTACCGGTCGTCGGACCGTGCGGTCAGTACGAAGGCCAGCAGCGCCGTCGTGGTGAAGTCCAGAGCGGGCTCCACCGTCTGCCAGGCACCGACGTCGTCCAGATATCGCGCCCCCTTGCCGTCGAAGTCCTTCCAGGACCCGGCCGGCGGGGCCGCCGCGCACTTCCTCATGGTCGGGAAGCTGTTCAGCTCCGCCAGCTTCGCCGCACCGTTGGGGCCGTTGACCACGGCACCCCGCAGAATGGCACCTGTGCCGTCGTGGCTGCCGCGGAGGTTGGCCAACTGGTGTTCCGGGCAGTGCGGGAAGACCTCACCCGCACCGATCACGAAACTGCTGCCCCACGGGTTGGCTCCGAGGGCCCAGCCCCGCTGCCGGCCCGCGAAGGCCGCGTAATGGGTGTCCCCGGTGGCCGAGGCGTACAGGCGCGCGGTGGCGACCAGCCCGAACGTGTGCGGGACGGCGTCGAAGTCGTCGTAGACGGCGCCCGCCCCGAACGGGTCGTCCGCGGCGCGGGCGACACCGTCCTCCAGCTGGCGGCGCAGATCCTCGTACAGGTCCTCGGCCCCGATCCCGTGCGCCCGGCCGCCGTCCAGGACGGTGGCCAGGTCGGCGTGGGCCAGGGCGCTGACGTCCGCGACGCCGAGCGTGCCCCGGACGTCCGAACGCAGGTACTCCCGGGCCCACACGGCCGCGTCGTCGGCCCAGCCGCTCTCCCGGTCGTCCCCCAGCTCCCGTGCGGCCAACGCCAGTTCGGCGCCGCCGAACTCCATGTCGTCCTGCCACGAGTCCTCGGGATAAAAGGCCGACGGGATCGCGGTGAGGGGCGGCCCGTCGGGGTCGGTGTCGGCCAGCGCGTACACCTCCGCGGCCTTGTCCAGCCAGTCCTGGGCCTCCTCCTCGTCCGTGGCGGCGGCCCGCTGCGCGGCGAGGGCGAAGGCCGCGGTGACCCGCCCCGCCAGACTGGGACTGATGACCTCGCCGGGCTCGGCGGCACGGAAGACCGGCCGGTGCTTGATCGTGTGGTCCGGGTCACCGGGCGACACGTCGAGCCGGTCGTCGGCCTCCGGCAGCCGCCACACGTCGTGATCCGTGCGTACGGCGTCGTTGCCCACGCCGACGCCGACCTGCGCGTAGAGCGTCCCGGTGTCCTCGTCCCACATCCGGTCCAGCCAGGCCAGCCCGTGCGTGGCCTCCGCGGACAGCTCCATCATGTCCGGCACGTCGCGCTGCGCGAGCAGAAGCGCGGCGGTCGCGTAGGAGGTGGTGCCGGTGAACTTGAGGAAGTCTCCCGCGTCGAACCAGCCACCCGAGACGTCGACCCGGTCACCGGTCGGGGTCAGCCGCTCGTCGAGCAGCTCGGTGCCCTCCTCGTCGTACTCCGGCGGGGCGTGGACGGCCGCGTCCCGGTCGGCGAGATGGGAGGGCCCGTGCCGCAGGGCGGGCGACCGGCCGTCCCGCGGGGCGGCGGGGAGCACATCGGCTCCGTCGCGCTGCGCCTGGAGGAAGCGGACGTTGTCCCGGACGAGCGGGGCCATCAGCTCGCGGGCGCCGGCGACCCGGAAGGCGGGCGAACGGCCGGCCGCGGTTCCGGTCAGGACGACGCGGTAGGTGCCCGGGGTGTCCAGGGCGGAGAGGTCGACGGTGCGCACCGAGGAGTACCGCGCGTTCCAGCGGCCGGTGGAGGACCCGAGCCGTCCCGCCGTGACCACGTGGTTCCGGGCGTCGACGACCTCGAAGCGCGCTCCCGCCAGTGCGGTCGCGGGCCCCATGACGTAGGCGCGCTTCGTCTCGCCGCGCACATAGCCGACCTGGTCCACCCTGACGGCCACCCCGGTCGGGGGATCCTCGGCGCCGTCGCCGAGAGGCAGACCGTACAGGCCCGCGGCGACGAGCAGGATGCCGAGTCCCGCCGCCGCGAGAACCAGCCGGGGTGTGCGCGAAGAGATCATGCGCCTACGGTGCCGGACCCCTCATGAGATGGCCAAACCCGGGCCGGCTCCCGCGGTCGCGTCAGGGGGACACGGAGGCGCTGTCGGTCCGCGTCTCCAGGGCGCGCAGTACGGCGGCCATGTCCTCACCGCCATGGCCCTGTTCGACCGTCTCGCCGTACAGGGTGTGGCAGATGTCCAGGAGCGGGGAGGCGATTCCGGCCCTTCGAGCGGCCTCCGCGATCAGCCGGTTGTTCTTGAGGACGTCCGCGGCCGCCGCCTGCACGGTGAAGTCGCGGGTCCGCAGCTTGGGAGCCTTCCCCCGGGAGACCGCACTGGCCATGGGGCCCGCGTCCAGGACGTCCTGGAGCAGGCGTTGGTCGAGTCCGTGCCGGCCGGCGAAGTGGAACGCCTCGCTCAGGCCGGTCACCAGCGTGATCAGGAACAGGTTCACCGAGAACTTCATCAGCAGCGCGCCCGGCACCGCTCCGCAGTCGAACGTCTCGCGGCACATGGCGGCGACCAGGGGCCGCACGGCGTCCACGGCGGCACCGTCGCCCGCCAGCATGCCGACCAACTGCCCCTGCTCCGCCGGGACCCGGGACCCGGAGACCGGGGCTTCGACGTAACGTCCGCCCGCCGCCCGGATGTCGTCCTGGAGAGCGGCCGAGTACTCCGCCGAGGTCGTGCCCATGTGGACGACGACGACCCCGGCGACGCGCGGGGCGAAGTCCGGGGTGCCGCGCCCGAGCACGGTGTCCACGGCGGCCTCGTCGGCCAGCATGAGGATCACCGTGCCGGCCCGGTCGAAGACCTCGGCGGGGCTCGCGACGGCCTCGGCTCCGGCGGCCGTCAGGGGTGCACACCTGGCCGGGGTGCGGTTCCAGACGACCAGGGGTGTGCCGGCGCGGGCGAGGTTGAGGGCCATGGGCCGTCCCATGACTCCGAGACCGACGAAACCGACGTACACGATGCGCTGCCCTTCCTCGACCGGCACGGCGGAAGCCGGCAGCGGGAGCCGACAGACCGACTATGACAGCGGTCATGGTAGCCGCGGTCATGACGGTCGTCATAGAGTGGCGCCGGAACAATCGCCACCGGTGCTGGAGGTCGGAGATGGCGGCGGGGACGACCGGGCGCGGGCCGCGCGAGCGGATGGTCTTCAGCGCGGCCCAGCTCATCCGGCGCGGCGGAGTCGCCTCCGCCGGCATGCGGGAGGTCGCCGTCCACGCCGGGGCGCCACGCGGTTCGCTCCAGCACTACTTCCCCGGTGGCAAGGAGCAGCTCGTCAACGAGGCGGTGGGCTGGGCCGGCCGGTACGCGGGCAACCGTGTCGACCGCTTCCTGGCCGCGCTGTCCGAGCCGACGCCCGGCCGCCTGTTCGCCGAGATGGTGCGTCAGTGGACCGACGAGTACGAGTCCGACGGGTTCGCGGGCGGCTGCCCGGTGGCCGCCGCGACGGTGGACTGCGCGGAGTCCACGGCGTCCACACGGGAGGCCGTGGCCGCCGCGTTCGCTACGTGGACCACGCCGGTGGCCCGCGCGCTGACGGACCTGGGCGTCCCCGCCGGGCGGTCCGACGCACTGGCGACGCTCATGATCAGCGCCCTGGAGGGGGCGATCCTCATGGCGCGGGCCGAGCGGGACGTCCGCGCGCTGACGACCGTGGCCGACGAACTCGGCCCCGTCCTCGACGCGGCGGTGCGCGGCGCGGAGGTGGCCGAGGCGGCTGCGGGCGACGCGGCGGTGGGCGAGGCCGGCTGACGGTCGCGCGCCGCCCGAGCGCGCCGCTCGGCTCCGGCGCTCCGGCGCCCCGCACTTCACTGTTCATGAACGGACCCGGATCTCCATGCACGTACTGGTACTCGGCGGAACGACGGAAGCCCGGCAGCTGGCCGGGCTGCTGCACGGCACGCCCGGTGTGGACCTGACCAGTTCCCTGGCCGGGCGGGTCGCCGGACCCCGGCTGCCCCCGGGCGAGGTCCGTGTCGGGGGTTTCGGCGGGGCCGAAGGTCTGACGGTGTGGCTGCGCGAGCACGCGGTGGACGTGCTCGTCGACGCCACCCACCCCTTCGCCGGCACGATCAGCCTGCACGCGGCGAGCGCGGCCGCCACCGTCCGCGTACCGCTGCTGGCGTTGCGCCGGCCCGGCTGGACACCGGTCGAGGGGGACGTCTGGCACGAGGCCGGTTCGCTGGAAGAGGCCGCGGAGCTGCTGTCCGGGCTGGGGCGGCGGGTGTTCCTCACGACCGGGCGCATGGGGCTGGCCGCGTTCGCCGGACTGCGCGAGCCGTGGTTCCTCGTCCGGTCCGTCGACGCGCCGGAGCCCCCGCATCCGCCCCGCATGGAAGTCCTGCTCGACCGGGGGCCCTTCGACCTCGACGGGGAGCGTGCGCTGCTGCGCCGCCACCGCATCGACGTCGTCGTGACCAAGGACAGCGGAGGTGCCGCCACCGCGCCGAAGCTGACCGCCGCGCGGGAGGCCGGGCTGCCGGTGGTCATGGTCCGTCGGCCGCCGGTTCCGGCGGGTGTTCCGGTGGTGGAGGATCCCGGATCGGCGGCGCTGTGGGTCGCGCGACGCCTCGGCCGGAGCGCCTTCCCGGACGCGCGCTGACACGCGACGCGGGTTGCCGACACCTGACGCGGGGCTGCCGCACCTGGCGCTGGCTGCCGACATGCGACGTGGGCTGCTGACACCCGACGGAGGCCGCCGGGCGGTTCGGCCAACGCCGGGCTCGGCGTGCCGCCGTGGTCAGCGCCGATCCCTACCGCCTCCCGCTCACTCCGTCTCGTCGGCGATCGCGTTGACCGCGGAGGCGGCGATGGCGCTGCCGCCGCGACGGCCGCGTACGACCAGGTGTTCCAGGCCGAACGGGTTCGCGGCGAGTGCGTCCTTGGACTCGGCGGCGCCGACGAAGCCGACCGGGACGCCGATGACGGCGGCGGGGCGGGGAGCGCCCTCCTCCATCATCTCCAGGAGGCGGAAGAGGGCGGTCGGCGCGTTGCCGATGGCGACCACGGCACCCTCCAGCCGGTCACGCCACAGTTCCAGCGCGGCGGCGCTGCGCGTGGTGCCCAGCTTCGCCGCCAACGCGGGAACGGACGGATCCGGCAGCATGCAGAGCACGTCGTTGCCGGCGGGCAGCCGCTTGCGGGTCACGCCGGACGCCACCATCCGGACGTCGCAGAGGACCGGCGCGCCGTCGCGCAGGGCCGCCCGGGCGCGGGTCACCACGTCCGGTGTGAAGGCGAGGTCGCGTACCAGGTCGACCATCCCGCAGGCGTGGATCATCCGTACGGCGACCTGGCCGACGTCGGCGGGCAGCGCCGTGAGGTCCGCCTCCGCGCGGATGGTGGCGAAGGACTGGCGGTAGATCGCCGCACCGTCCTTCTCGTACGCGTAACTGGACGTGGTCACGGTGTTCTCTTCTCACTGCTCTCGGTCGGTCGTCGCGTGCGGCCGCGGTGTCTCCGGACGGGCGGCACCGCGATGCCGTGCGACCGCTGTGGCCCGGGGCGACGAACGGAGGCCGCCGTCGACATGGCGGCGAGCTTACCGACGTGCCCGCCGGCCGTGCGCCCCGCCCTCCGTGGCTGTCCGCACCTGCCGGACGGGCGGCGACGCCACTCCGACCCGCACACGTTTCCCCACGGCGTACGGCTTCTTGCTGATAGCGTGCAACTGCACATGAGTGGCAATAACTCGGCCGAAGGATGTTGGACATGGCGCTCTACACGCTCCCGGAGCTTCCGTACGACTACGCGGCGCTCGAACCGGTCATCAACCCGCAGATCGTCGAGCTGCACCACGACAAGCACCACGCGGCGTACGTGAAGGGCGCGAACGACACCCTGGAGCAGCTCGCCGAGGCGCGCGAGAAGGAGTCCTGGGGCTCGATCAACGGCCTGGAGAAGAGCCTGGCCTTCCACCTGTCGGGGCACATCCTGCACTCCATCTACTGGCACAACATGACCGGCGACGGCGGTGGCGAGCCCCTGGCCGCGGACGGCGTGGGCGACCTCGCGGACGCGATCACCGAGTCGTTCGGCTCCTTCGCCGGCTTCAAGGCGCAGCTCACCAAGGCGGCCGCGACCACGCAGGGTTCGGGCTGGGGCGTCCTCGCCTACGAGCCGCTCAGCGGCCGGCTGATCGTCGAACAGGTCTACGACCACCAGGGCAACGTCGGCCAGGGCTCGACGCCGATCCTGGTCTTCGACGCCTGGGAACACGCCTTCTACCTCCAGTACAAGAACCAGAAGGTCGACTTCATCGACGCCATGTGGGCCGTCGTCAACTGGCAGGACGTGTCCAGGCGTTACGCCGCGGCCAAGGAGCGCGGCGACAGCCTGCTGCTCGCGCCGTGACGCAGTGACACCGTGACGCCGTGCGGGCGTCCGCACAGATGTCCTGCTCGTGATCGTCTTCTCACCCTTCACGCGCAGGCAGCACAACAGAGGGGATCCCGCGAGGACGTGACTCGCGGGATCCCCTCTGCTTCTCCGCCGCCCGCGCACGGAGGGGGCGGGCCGCCGCCGTCGCCGACCACGGCGGCGGCCCCTGACACCCTCCCAGGGAGGCGCGGATCTCGTCCCGCACCGTCGGCCGGGCATTTCGTGGCATTTCCCGGCGCCGGGTCAGCCCGACGCCACCAGGGCCAGTGCGGCCAGTACGGTGAGGGCGGACACCAGGAGTATCGCCCGCCGGGTCCGCTCCATCCACGCACGCACCGTTCTGGCGTGCTGCTCGGCGCTTCGTCCGCGTACCCGGTCCGCCGGAGCGGGTGCCGCGACGGAACCAGGACCCAGGAGGATGCTGCACCAACGGCAGTCACTCTCGTCGTCCAGCCAGGACGCACCCGGTACCAGCGCGAAGACCACCGAAGGCCCGCCCTCGTCACACGTCGTCATGCCACGTTCAACGAGGGGCCGCGCGACCGGCTACGCCTGTGCAGTCCTTCGTGATGTGGTCGTCACCGGGTCTTGATGTGGTACGACAGCGGCACGTGGCGCCGGCAAACGGCCCTGGCATACCCCTGCCCGGGCACCGGGTTCCGGCGCCCGGCCGGCACGTCGCCGGGCGGTCCTCGTTGCACGGGGGCCGCCCTCACCGCGTACCGTGGGGACATCACGACCGGAGGTCACACACATGTCCGCGCTACCGCACGAGCCGAGCCCCGAGACGTCCTCGGACTACGCGTTCGAGTTCGAGTTCGCCGACGGTCCGCAGACGCTCGCCGAGCTGCGTGCCGCGCTCGAGGCCATCAGCCCCGAGTTGCTGACCGCCTTCGTCGCGCGGCTCGACGCCGCCACGTTCGGCTGGGACCACGACGAGGTCATCGCCAAGGCCCGCCGGACCGTGGCGTTCAAGAAGCGGGCCAGGGAGGCGGCCGCCGAAGCGGCCGCCCAGGACGAGGCGGCCGGGGCACAGCAGGTCGACGACCCGTGGGCGCACCTCGACGTACGGGACAGCACCTCGTGACCCGCTGACCGGCCTCGTGACCCGCTGGGCGCCGAGGCGTCAGGAGTTCGCCCCGCCCATCGCCCGCAGGATCCGCTCCGCGGCGAGCGTGGCCGTCAACTCGCCGTCCCGCACCTGCTGTTCGAGGGCGGGCGCGAGAGCTCGTACGGCCGGATCGGCGTGCAGACGGCCGAGCAGCTCGTCGCGGACCATCGTCCAGGTCCAGTCGACCTGCTGGTCGCGCCGCTTGGCGGCGAGCCGGCCGGTGGAGTCGAGCAGCGTGCGGTGCTGTTCGAGGCGGTCCCAGACGGTGTCCAGGCCGGCCGACTCACGGGCGCTGCAGCTCAGTACGGGCGGTGTCCAGGCCGCGTCCTTGCCGTGCATCAGCCGCAGGGCGCCCGCCAGCTCCCGTGCCGCGGCCCGCGCGTCACGCTCGTGCGGGCCGTCCGCCTTGTTGACGGCGATCACGTCCGCCAGCTCCAGGACGCCCTTCTTGATGCCCTGGAGCTGGTCGCCGGTGCGGGCCAGTGTCAGCAGCAGGAAGGAGTCGACCATGTTCGACACCGCCGTCTCCGACTGGCCGACACCGACCGTCTCCACGAGCACCACGTCGTAGCCCGCGGCCTCCATGACGACGATCGACTCGCGGGTCGCCTTGGCGACGCCGCCGAGGGTGCCGGCCGTGGGGGAGGGGCGGATGAACGCCGCCGGGTCCACGGCCAGGCGCTCCATACGGGTCTTGTCACCCAGGATCGAGCCGCCCGTACGGCTGGAGGACGGGTCCACGGCCAGCACCGCCACCCGGTGACCCAGACCGGTGAGCATCGTGCCGAACGCGTCGATGAACGTCGACTTGCCGACCCCCGGCACACCACTGATCCCGATCCGCCGGGCCTGCCCGCTGTGCGGGAGCAGCTCGGTCAGCAACTCCTGCGCCAGCGAACGGTGTTGCGGACGGGTGGACTCGACGAGAGTGATCGCGCGCGCGATCAGCGCCCGCTTCCCGTCGAGCACACCCTTGACGTAGGTGTCGAGTTCGATCACAGGTCGTGCCCGAGCCCGGTCGAGAGCCGCCGCACGAGGTCGTACGCCGCGTCCGGGATCACCGTCCCCGGCGGGAACACGGCCGCCGCGCCCATCTCCAGCAGGGTCGGCACGTCCTGCGGCGGGATCACCCCGCCGACGACGATCATGATGTCCTCCCGCCCCTCCGCCGCCAGTTCCTCCCGCAGCGCCGGGACGAGGGTGAGGTGTCCGGCGGCCAGCGACGAGACGCCCACGATGTGCACGTCCGCCTCCACGGCCTGCCGGGCCACCTCGCCCGGGGTCTGGAACAGCGGGCCGACGTCGACGTCGAAGCCGAGGTCGGCGAAGGCGGTGGCGATCACCTTCTGGCCGCGGTCGTGGCCGTCCTGGCCCATCTTGGCGACCAGGATGCGCGGCCGGCGGCCCTCGGCCTCCTCGAAGGAGTCCACGAGCGTACGGGTGCGGTCCACGGACGGGGACTCGCCTGCTTCGTTGCGGTACACACCGGCGATCGTACGGATCTGGCCCGCGTGCCGCCCGTACACCTTCTCCAGCGCGTCCGAGATCTCCCCGACGGTGGCTTTGGCGCGCGCCGCGTGCACCGCCAGCTCCAGCAGGTTGCCCTCGCCGCCGGCCGCCCGGGTCAGGGCGGCCAGGGCGTCCTGGCACGCTCCCTCGTCGCGCTCCGCCCGCAGCCGCCGCAGCTTCTCGATCTGCTGGGTGCGTACGGAGGAGTTGTCGACCGTGAGGACGTCGATCTGCTCGTCGGTCTCGACGCGGTACTTGTTGACGCCGATCACCGGCTGGCGGCCGGAGTCGATCCGGGCCTGGGTACGGGCCGCGGCCTCCTCGATGCGCAGCTTGGGGATGCCCGCGTCGATGGCCCTGGCCATGCCGCCCGCCGCCTCGACCTCCTCGATGTGCTGCCAGGCCCGCCGGGCGAGGTCGTACGTGAGCTTCTCGACGTACGCGCTGCCACCCCACGGGTCGATGACCCGGGTGGTGCCCGACTCCTGCTGGATCAGCAGCTGGGTGTTGCGGGCGATGCGCGCCGAGAAGTCGGTGGGCAGGGCGAGCGCCTCGTCGAGGGCGTTGGTGTGCAGCGACTGCGTGTGGCCCTGGGTCGCGGCCATCGCCTCCACGCAGGTGCGCGTCACGTTGTTGAACACGTCCTGCGCGGTCAGCGACCAGCCCGAGGTCTGCGAATGGGTGCGCAGGGACAGGGACTTGACGCTCTGCGGGTCGAACTGCTTCACCAGCTTCGCCCACAGCAGGCGGGCCGCCCGCAGCTTGGCGATCTCCATGAAGAAGTTCATGCCGATCGCCCAGAAGAAGGACAGCCGCGGCGCGAACGCGTCGACGTCCAGGCCGGCTTCGCGACCCGCGCGGATGTACTCGACGCCGTCCGCGAGCGTGTACGCCAGCTCCAGGTCGGCCGTCGCCCCGGCCTCCTGGATGTGGTAGCCCGAGATGGAGATGGAGTTGTAGCGGGGCATCCGCTGCGAGGTGTAGGCGAAGATGTCGGAGATGATCCGCATCGACGGCTTCGGCGGATAGATGTAGGTGTTGCGGACCATGAACTCCTTGAGGATGTCGTTCTGGATGGTCCCGGCCAGCTTCTCCGCCGGCACGCCCTGCTCCTCCGCCGCCACGATGTAGAGCGCGAGGATCGGCAGCACGGCGCCGTTCATCGTCATCGAGACGGTCATCCTGTCGAGCGGGATGCCGTCGAAGAGCTGGCGCATGTCGAGGATCGAGTCGATGGCCACGCCCGCCATGCCGACGTCACCCGTCACCCGCGGGTGGTCGCTGTCGTAGCCGCGGTGGGTGGGCAGGTCGAAGGCGACCGACAGGCCCTTCTGGCCGGCGGCGAGGTTGCGCCGGTAGAAGGCGTTGGACTCCTCGGCCGTGGAGAAGCCCGCGTACTGGCGGATCGTCCAGGGCTGGTTGACGTACATCGTGGGGTAGGGGCCGCGCAGGTACGGCGCGACGCCCGGGTAGGTCCCGAGGAAGTCGAGACCCTCCACGTCACGGCCGGTGTAGAGCGGCTTGACCGCGATGCCCTCCGGGGTCTCCCAGAACGCCTCGTCGCCGCCGGTCGCCGCCTTGACGGCCGTTCGCCAGTCGTCGGCACCGCCGTCGGCGGCCGGGGTCCCCAGCTGGATCCCGGAGAAGTCGGGGATTCCCATCAGGACACTCCCATGCGATCGAGGGTGGTGGTGAGCACGGCGACGGCGTCGCAGCCCGCGAAGACGTACGTGTCGACATCCGTGTACTGCCCGGGACGGCCGGCCAGGAACACATGGCGGGCGCCCGCCGACCTGAGACCCTCGGCGGTGCTCGCGGCCTGCTCTTCGTACAGCGCGTCACTGGAGCACAGGCACACCTCGGTGGCCCCGCTGTCCTCGAAGGACCCTTCGGTGACGGGCTCGATGCCGCCGGCCTGGAAGAGGTTCGCGGCGAACGAGGTCCGGGCGGTGTGAGCGGCGGCGGGGCCGATGGTGGCGAGGTAGACGCGCGGCCGGCTGCCGGTGGCGGCGAGGTGCGCGTCGGAACGCGCCCGCAGCTCCTCGTACGCCTCGTCGCGGCGCACCTTCGGCAGTCCGCCGGACGGCGGCTCGGGAGCGGGCTCGCGCTCCACGATCCGCTCGGTGAGGTTCGGAAACTCGCTGACCCCGGTGATGGGCTCGCGCCGCTTGGCGAGCTTCGCGCTGCGCGCCTCCCAGGTCCTGGCCAGGTCCTGGCCGAGACGGCCCGAGCGCAGGGCGGCGGCCTGGCCGCCGAGGCCCTCGATGTGCTGGAAGAACTCCCAGGCCGCGTGGGCGAGTTCGTCGGTGAGCCGCTCCACGTACCAGGAGCCGCCCGCCGGGTCGATCACCCGTGCCAGGTGCGACTCCTCCATCAGGATCGTCGAGGTGTTGCGGGCGATACGGCGGGCGAAGGCGTCCGGCAGCCCGAGGGCGTGGTCGAAGGGGAGCACGGTCACGGCGTCGGCGCCGCCGACCCCGGCGGCGAGCGTGGCGATGGTCGTGCGCAGCATGTTCACGTACGGATCGCGGCGCGACATCATCACCGGAGAGGTCACGGCGTGCTGCACCTGGGCCCCGGCCGCGGGCGCCCCGCACACCTCGGCGACCCGCGCCCACAGCCGGCGGGCGGCGCGCAGCTTGGCGATGGTCAGGAACTGGTCGGCGGTGGCCGCGTACCGGAACTCCAGCTGCCCGCACGCCTGGTGGACGGAGATGCCGCCCTCGGTCAGGGCCCGCAGGTAGGCGACGCCGGTCGCCAGGGAGGCGCCGAGCTCCTGCGCGGCCGAGCCGCCTGCCTCGTGGTACGGCAGCGCGTCCACGGTCAACGCCCGGAGCCCCGGGTACTCCTCGGCGCACCGCCGGGCGAGCCCGACGGCCGGTGCGAGGGTCTGCTTCTCGCCGGTGCGCGCCTCGTGTCCCAGGGGGTCGGCGCCGAGACCGCCGCGTACGGCGTCCTTCGCGACACCCCGCTCCTCGTACAGCCGCAGCAGTTCCCGCGCGGCGGCCTCCGCGTCGCGTCCCGCGTCGAGGACGACGGGCGCCAGGTCGAGGTGGACACCGTCCAGGGCCTCGGCGAGCGACGACACGGGGAAGCCGCCCTCGCCGAGCACCAGCCAGAGCGAGGTGACGCCGTTCTCCAGGTCCGCGAGCACCGCGGGGCCGTCGGCCGTCGTGTGCCGCTGGCGCACCCCCCAGCCGTCGGCGGTGTTCCCGTCGGGTCGGCCGCCTCGTACGAAGGGCGCGAAGCCGGGGAAGCCGGGATCAGGGGCGTCGTCGTGCGCCGTGTAGAGGGGGCGGGTGGTGAGCCCGTCCTCCAGCGCGGTGGACAGGGCTGCCTCCGCCGTCTCGTCCGAGACCGCCTTCCCCGACTTGCTCAGCACGCCCGCCACCAGGCGTCGCCACTGATCATGTGTCGCGGAAGGGAACTCGGCCGCCAGCGAGAGCCCGTCGTTGGGCAGGACCGTCATGCTCGGATGCTAGGGCAGTTTCCTGGAGTCGCAGCAGAGGCGAGGACTGTGACCTTGACCTCGTGGATTTTGTGAGTTCCGCCTCACCGCTCACGCCTACCCCTACCTGCCCTTATCCGGGTTCCGCGGGCCCTGTTCCGCACGGCGTGCGAAGGGTGCGGGCGGGGGTCGTCCGGTCGCCGTGCCGGTCGTGCGGACGAGACTCGCCGGAGTTGCGCTTGAGCCTTCCGCCGCACCTGGACCCCATCACTTGGACCCCATCACTCCTGTGACCCGGGCCACACGCGCTCGCCGGAACTCGGCCGCCGACCGCTCCGACTACTGAGGCGGTACGGCGCGATCCGAGTGACGCCGTACGACGCGACCTGGAGACGCGGTTGATGGACAAGTCCCGGCAATCCCCCGCACCCGGTGAAGCCGGCGCATCCGGTGCGCTGCTGCGCAGGACGGTGCCCCCGCCGGCCCTCTGCGGCTTCCTGCTGCTGCTCGCCCTGATCTTCACCTGCTCGTACGTCGCCGGGGCCGCCGTCGGACCCGTCGCACCCGCGATGCACGGCACCGGCACTGGCGGCGGCACCGGCACCGGCGGGGACGACGACACGGGGGACATGGGCGGCATGGGTGACATGGGCGAAGGGGGCCATTGATGCGTGTCGAACCCGCCACCGCCCTGGTGACCACCGACCTCACCGTCGGAGGGATGACCTGCGCGGCCTGCGTGAGCCGCGTCGAGAAGAAGCTGGGCAGACTGGAAGGGGTCACGGCGACGGTCAACCTGGCCACCGGGACGGCCCGTGTCACCCACCCGGCGGACATCGGCACCGAGCTGCTCGTGGCGACCGTGGAGAAGGCCGGCTACTCGGCCGCCCCACCCGAACCGCCGGAGAACGAGCAACGGGCGGCCGCGGACGGCGACGCGGCCGAGGACATCCGGCCCGAGCGTGACCGGCTGGTCGTCACCGCCCTCCTCTCGCTGCCCGTACTGGTCCTGTCGATGGCGCCCGCCCTCCAGTTCCGCAACTGGCAGTGGCTCTGCTTCGCCCTCGCCGCGCCCGTCGCCGTGTGGGGCTCCTGGCCCTTCCACGTCCGCGCGGTACGCGGACTGCGGCACTCCACGGCCACCATGGACACCCTGGTGTCACTGGGTGTGCTGGCCTCCTTCGCCTGGTCGGCGTACGCGCTCTTCCTCGGGGGAGCGGGTGACCCCGGCATGCGGATGCCGTTCACACTGGTGCCCTCCGCCTCGGACGGCGTCGCGCACCTCTACCTCGAAGCGGCGGTCGCCGTACCGCTGTTCGTGCTGGCGGGACGCTTCCTGGAGGCGCGGGCCCGCCGCGGAACCGGGGCGGCGCTGCGGTCGCTGGCACACCTCGCCGCCAAGGACGTCGCGGTACGGGAGAACGGCACCGAACGGCGCGTCCCCATCGCTGAGCTGACGGCAGGACAGGTCTTCGCCGTACGGCCGGGCGAGCGGGTCGCCACCGACGGAGAGGTGGTGGAGGGCAGTTCCGCGGTGGATCTGTCACTGGTCACCGGTGAGAGCGACCCGGTCGAGGTCGGACCGGGTTCGGCCGTGGTGGGCGGGGCCGTCAACGCCGGCGGGCTGCTGCTCGTACGGGCCACGGCCGTCGGCGCGGACACCCAGCTCGCCCGCATCACCCGGCTCGTCAGCGACGCGCAGGCCGGCAAGGCGCGCGCCCAGCGACTTGCCGACACGGTGGCCGGGGTGTTCGTGCCCGTCGTCCTGGCGCTGGCCGTGACCACGTTCGGGTTCTGGCTGGGCGCGGGCGCCGACACCCAGGCGGCCGTCACCGCCTGCGTGGCCGTCCTGGTCGTGGCCTGCCCGTGTGCGCTGGGCCTCGCCACCCCGACCGCGCTGATGGCCGCGACAGGCCGGGGAGCCCAACTGGGCGTCCTGGTCACCGGACCGCAGGCCCTGGAGGGGCTGCAACACGTCGACGCCGTCGTCCTGGACAAGACCGGCACGCTCACCTCCGGCCACATGACGGTCGCCGCCGTCACCGCCGTGCCCGACGGACTCGGACGGGACGCGGTGGTGCGGCTGGCCGGAGCCGTCGAGCAGGGCTCGGAACATCCGCTCGGACGCGCCGTCGCCGCGTACGCCCGACGCGAGCAGCCCGGTCAACTCCTGCCCGACGTGGCCGACTTCGAGGCGATGCCGGGACGTGGAGTGCGCGGCCGGGTCGAGGGACACCTCGTCGAGGTGCTCGCCACGGACGACGGGACGCACACCGCGCTCGCGGACGCCCTGACGGCGGCGGAGACCGCCGCCCGCACGCCGGTCACGGTACGGGTGGACGGCAGGGCCGAAGCCCTGATCGAGATCGGCGACGTCGTACGGCCCGGCAGCTACCGGGCCGTCGAACGGCTGCGGCGCCTCGGTGTCCGTCCCGTGCTCGCGACCGGCGACCGCGAGGCGCCCGCCCGCGCCGTCGCCGCCGCCCTGCGCATCGACGAGGTGCACGCCCGCCGTACGCCCGAGGCCAAGGCCGAGCTCGTCCAGGACCTGCGGGAGCGGGGGCTGCGGGTCGCGGTCGTCGGCGACGGGGTGAACGACGCCGCGGCACTGGCCGGCGCCGACCTGGGCATCGCCATGGGCACCGGTACCGACGTGGCCATCGGGGCCGCCGACGTCACGCTGGTGCGCGGCGACATCGAGGCCCTGGCGGACGCGGTCCTGCTGGCCCGCCGCACCCTGCGCACCATCCGCGCCAACCTCGTGTGGGCCTTCGGCTACAACGTCGTCACCGTGCCGCTCGCCATGGTCGGCCTGCTCAACCCGATGCTGGCCGCCGCGGCCATGTCGGCCAGCTCGGTCCTCGTCGTCGCCAACAGCCTGCGCCTGCGCGCCTGGCAGCCCTCGTCCGCGACCCGGAGACGTACCCCATGACCGACCACGCCCTCTGGCGGCCGACGCGCCGCAGGCTCACCGACACCCTCCTCGCGGCGCTCGCACCCGTCGCCGCGTGCACCCTCGCCCTCGGCGGGCTGAGCATGTGGACCGCCCTCGGCAACGCGGGCAGCCCGGCCCGGGTCGCGGTCACCGGCGGCCGGGTGTTCCTGCCCACCGGCGACACCCCGGAGACGGCGGCCTTCTTCCGGATCACCAACAGCGGAGGCTCGGCGGACCGGCTGCTCAAGGTGACGTCCGCCCAGGTCGACGGCGCCACCCGATTCAGCCGCCATCGCATGACGGGCACCGGCTCGGCCTCCGCTCGGACGGTGACCTCGGTCCCGGTCCCGGCCGGGGACAGCATCGCCATGTCCCCGAGCGGCCTCGACGTGATCGTGCCGGCGAACCCGGACTGGCGCGTCGGTGATCTCGTCACGTTCACCCTGCACTTCGAGCGCAGCGGGACCGTGCGGAGCTCCGCGGTGGTGGACCGGCCGGGGCAGGGATGAGGATGGGGAAGTGAGGGGATGAGGCCCGTCATGACCGTCGGGTGGGGTGTGCGCACGGCCCGGGCCGCGGTGTTCGCGGCCGTCTGCGTACTGCTCGCCGCGCTCGGTCATGTGCTGATGTCGGGCTCCGCCGTGCCCTGGTGGACGGTGGCCGGCGGGTACGCCGTCACCGGCGGCGTCGGCTGGTGTCTGGCGGGCCGCGAACGCGGGCTCTCCCTCGTCGTCTCCGTCTCCGTCGTCGCCCAGGGCGCTCTCCACACGGTCTTCGCCCAGGCACACCCCGCCGGCGGGGACACCGGCATGAGCCACGCCCCGTACGCGGGACATGCTGAACACGCGGTGCACGCGGCTCATGGGGCTCATGGGGCTCACGGAGCCCATGCGACGCACATGGAACACCTGGGTCAGCTGCCCCACGATGCGGGTGGTGGCACGTCGTCGGCCGGCATGCTCGCCGCGCATGTGTCGGCCGCGCTGCTGAGCGGTCTGTGGCTGGCCCACGGCGAGCGGGCCGCGTTCCGACTGCTGCGGACCGTCGCGGGATGGCTGACCGTCCCGCTGCGCCCGCCGGCCGCCGTCCGGCCGGCCGCGGCGCGTCGGCCGGGCCGTCGGCCGGTGCGCCGGCGGGCGGAGCGCGCGCCCCGGCTGCGACGTGCCCACATGATCATCTCCCGGGGGCCACCGACCCGGTCCGCTGTCGTCTGAGACAGCCGGCTTCCCGAGCCGTCCCGCGTCCCGCCGTTCCGCGAGCACCGCCACCTCGGTGTCCGGCCCGGGACAGGGCCCGCCTCGGGCAGGGGCGCCACGCCGTACGGCGGACGTCCTCACCCCCTCTTCCACCGTCCCGGGACGTCTGCGCGGGAGCGTCGGAGCGAGTTCACGGCAGAGCGACTTCACCGGTGCTCACGCGGGCTCACACGTGCGCCCGCGTTCCCGCGCGCTGCTCGCTGCCCCCGCCTGCCCGTGCAGCGGGGCAGGCCGGCGCGGGCCGTCCCGGACCATCCGCGAAGGACCCACAGGTGACCACTCCTGTCCTGCCCGCCGCGCACCACGATCCCGCCACCGCCTGGGCGCTGGCCGCCCGCGGCGGCGACCCCGACGCCGTCGAGCGATTCGTACGGGCCCTGCATCCCGATGTCGTCCGCTACATCACCCGTGCCGGCGCCGACCACCAGGCCGCCGACGACCTGGCCCAGGACACGTTCCTGCGGGCGCTGGGCAGCCTGCACCGGTTCGAGGGGCGCTCGTCGGCGCGTACCTGGCTGCTCTCCATCGCGCGCCGCACGGTGGTCGACAGCCTGCGGTACGCCGCCGCCCGGCCCCGGCCCGCCGACACGGACGACTGGACGGCCTCCGCCGACCGGGCCCGGCCGCTCGGACTGCCCGGCTTCGAGGAGGGCGTGGCGCTGCTCGACCTGCTGGACGCCCTGGCCCCGGAGCGCCGCCAGGCGTTCGTCCTCACCCAGCTGGCGGGGCTGCCCTACGAGGAGGCCGCCGAGTTCAGCGGCTGCGCCGTCGGGACGATCCGTTCACGGGTGGCACGGGCCCGCGCGACCCTCGTCCGTCTCCTCGCCGAAGCGGAGGAGGGCACCGTCCGTCAGGCCGGAGCGGAGCGCACCGCCGCGCAACGCCGGGAACTCGAACGGACCGGCGCCCGACTACTGGTTCGACAGCGCGGCCCCTTCCCCTCCCTTCCCGCGCGCGAAGGCGGCCCTGCACCCGTGCACCCGGGAGACGGGTCGGACCGCTGAATCCGGAGAGTCATGTGACACCAGAGATAGAGAGCGCCTTCGCCGCGGTCAGGGCCGAGTTCGGCACGGAGTCGATCGGCCGGGTCGAGCGGATGCTGGAACCGGGCGGACAGGAACGGCACCCGCTGCAGAAGGCGGCCAGATGGATCATGCCGGGGCTGTCTCCCACGCCCTGGCACGATCCGTACGCCTACCCCGAACTGGCGCCCGTCGTCCGCGAGCTGGAGGCCGGCCACGAGGCGATCAAGGAAGAGCTGACCGCCGCGTGGACCGCCCGCCGGGAGGCGTTCTCCGACTACGAGCACTATCTGACACGCCAGGAGAACTGGCAGGCCCTCCACCTCTACCGTGCGGGCGCTCTCGTCGCCGAGTCGGCAGCCATCACTCCGACCGCCTACCGGGTGCTGAAGGACGTCGCCGTCGACACGGAGACGATCTGCCCCCTCCTCGAATGCCATGTCTCCACCCTGTTGCCGGGCGCCGTCATCGCACCCCACTGCGATCTGTGGAACTTCAGCATCAACCTCCATCTCGCCGTGGACATCCCCGACGGGTGCAGCATCACGGTCGCCGGAGAGAGGCGTACGTGGGAGGAGGGCAAGTGCCTGCTCTTCGACTACTCCTTCGAGCACGAGGCGCGCAACGAAGGCGACAGGCCCCGGACGTGTCTGCTCGTCGACCTCTGGCATCCGGAGACGACGGTCCCGGAGCGCCGGGCGCTGGTCGCCCTCGTCACCGGGATCCGCCGGCTCATGGAGGACGGATGAGGCACGGACTCAAGCCGCTCGGACTGCCGTTGCTGGTGCTGGCCTCGGCGCAGCTCGTCATCTCGCTCGACCACAACATCGTGTACGTCGCACTGCCCGCGATCGGTGCCGGACTGGGCTTCTCCGACCACGACCTGCAGTGGGTGGTGAGCGGCTACGTCGTGGCCACGGCCGGTTTCCTGCTGCTGGGCGGCCGGGCCGCGGACCTGCTCGGCCGGCGCCGGACGTTCGTCCTCGCGGCGCTGCTGTACGGCGGGTCGTCCCTGGTCGGCGGTCTGGCCGGCACGCCCGGCGTCCTGATCGCCGTCCGGGCCGTCCAGGGCGTCGGAGGCTCCCTGCTGTTCCCGGCGACGCTGTCCCTGATCAGCACCCTGTACGAAGAGGGACCCGACCGGAACCGTGCCCTGGCGGTCTGGGGGGCCGCGGGGGCGGGCGGGCTCTGTCTCGGCTCCCTCCTCGGCGGGCTCCTGGTGGAGGCGTTCGGCTGGCCGTCGGTGTTCTTCGTCAACGTCCCTGTGGCGGTGGTCCTCGCGGTGGCCGGACGGCTGCTCTTTCCCGCGGACGGACCGCGGGACCGCTCGCGGACGTTCGACGTGGCGGGTGCGCTGACCGCGACGGGCGGCAGCACGCTCCTGGTGTTCGCACTGGTACGGGCGCCCGCCGAGGGCTGGGGCACTCCGACGGTCCTCGTGAGCGCGGCGCTGTCCGTCGGGCTGCTGACGCTCTTCGCCGTGGTGGAGCGGCGGTCCCGTGATCCGCTCCTGCCGGCCCGGCTGCTCGCCCACCGCGGTCTGCTCGCCGCCATGGGGGTGACGGTCCTCTTCGGCGCCACCTTCGGTTCGGTGCCGTACTTCCTGACGCTGTATCTGCAGACCGTGCGGGGATACGGCGCGGCCGCCACCGGGCTCGCGTTCCTCGTGCCCGCCGTGGTGGTCGCCGCCGGTACCCAGGCCGGCGAGCGTGCCGTGTCCGCGTTCGGGGTACGCCGCACGCTGGCCGGCGGTATGACGCTGGGCGCCGCCGGAGCCGCGGCCCTGGCCCTGGCGTTCAGCTCGGGCGGCTCGTATCCGGCGCTGCTGCCGGGGATCGTGCTGCTGGGCCTGGGGCAGGGGGCGGCGTGGACGGGGATGTGGATCGCCGCGTCCGCCGGGGTGGCCCGCGGTGACCAGGGCGTCGCCTCCGGGATGGCGTCCACCACGTTGCAGGTCGGCGGCGCCGTGGGCCTCGCCGTACTGGTCGCGGTCGCCGGCGCCGGTGGGCAGGACGCCACCGGAGCCGGCCTCCTCGACGGCCTCCGTACCGCGGTCCTCACGGCAGCGGCAGGCATCGGCTGCGGCGCACTCGCGCTCTCTGTCCTCCACCGGACGGCCGGGCCCGCGCGGTCGTCCCCCGTCGAGCCAGGAGAACCCCACGTCCCGCACAGCCGCCGGTAGCCCGGCCCCCGCGCCCGCCGTCGCCGAGCGACCCGGCCACCCGACCCATACCCATTCCCGTACCCGTACGTGCACCGGTACGTCCAAGGAGAAACGGACCACGTCATGAGCAGCACCTATGAGCGACTGGTCGAGATCCTGACCAGGCTCCACGACATCCCGGCGGACCGGCTCCGCCCCGCGGCGACCCTCGGCGAACTGGACATCGACTCGCTGACGACGGTCGAGATCAGCATCCGTGTCGAGCGCGACCTGGGCGTGCCCGTCGCGGACGACGAACTCCAGCCCGACCTCACCCTCGCCGAGCTCGCCGACCTGATCGAGAGCCGGCGGGCAGCCGTCTGACCACCACGACCGGCCCCCGGTCGGTCATCCCCTGCCACGAAAGGCATCACCCCGTGCACCTGCGGATCAAGGAACAGCCCGGCACCGCGATCGGCGCGACGGTCGAGGGCTTCGACCACGCCGACGCCTCGGACGCCGACATCGACGCGCTCAAGAACACCGTCTACACGAAGAAGATCGCCGTCCTCAAAGGACAGGACCTCTCTCCCGAGGAATTCCTCGCACTCGGCGAACTCCTGGGCCGGCCGGAGACCTACTACGAGCCGATGTACCACCACCCGGAGGTCACCGAGATATTCGTGTCCTCCAACGTCCCGCGGAACGGACAGCAGATAGGCGTACCGAAGACCGGGAAATTCTGGCACGCCGACTACCAGTTCATGCCGAGTCCTTTCGGGATCACCCTGATATACCCCCAGGTGATCCCGGAGAAGAACCGCGGTACGTACTTCATCGACATGGGCCGGGCGTACGAGCGGCTGCCCGGGGACCTGAAGAAGGAGATCGCCGGGACGTACTGCCGGCACTCCGTGCGCAAGTACTTCAAGATCCGGCCCCAGGACGTCTACCGGCCGATCTCGGAGATCGTCGAGGAGGTCGAGCGGAAGACCCCGGCCGTCGTGCAGCCGACCACGTTCACCCACCCCATGACCGGCGAGACGATCCTCTACATCAGTGAGGGCTTCACCGTCGGCATCGAGGACGAGACCGGGGCGCCGCTCGACGAGGAACTGCTCAAGCGCCTGTTCGAGGCCACCGGCCAGCTGGACGAGACCTTCGAGCACGACGCCATCCACCTGCAGACCTTCGAGCAGGGCGACCTGCTGATCTGGGACAACCGCAGCCTCATCCACCGCGCCCGGCATACGAGCACGCCCGAGCCGGCCGTCTCCTTCCGCGTCACCGTGCACGACGAGCGCAGGCTCCACGACGGAATCGACGACGGGACCGGTGACGGGCCCGGCGAACGGACCGGCGACGGGAGTCCCGCGGCATGACCGTCCAGCGCCCGGCGGCCGGGCCCGCCACGGCCCACCGCGCCGGAACCCGGTACCCCACGGACGAGGGGCTGCTGGCCCGCGTACTGATGCCCTACAAGGACAACTGCGCGTACCTCCGCTCGGCCGTCGTGACCGACGACGCCGGGCGGGTGGCCGCCCGTTGTGCGTTCGCGATCCCCGAGTCGTGCTACATCAACGACACCGGTCATCTGAATTCCGCCGAGGCGAACATCTGCTACAACCAGATGATGTATTACCTCGTCGCCAAGTCCGTGCAGGAAGGGCTGCTGACGGAGTTCGCGTCCTGGACGATGGACGATTTCTGGCGGCACCAGCTCCCGGACATCCTGATCGGTCGATTCACGGTGACCTTCCGGCAGCCCGTCGACCCCCGCGCGTTCTCCGGAGAGCTGGAATTCCGGGACGTCAGGCGACGCGCCACGAGCGGCGGGAGCTCTTTCCTGTACGCCGACACCGCGTTCCGTTACCGGGACGCCGACGCGGGCCGGTGCGACGGCGAGGCGACCCTCGCATTCGTCAACGTCCCTTGAGACAGCAATCTCCCCCGACACAGCCGCGTCCCGCGAGAGAGGTCGGACTGCCTTCATGAACGGCCGGCCGGACCAAGTAGACGTCCACCACCCACAGCTCCACCAGCCACAGCTCCACCATCCGCACCTGCGGACACTCGTCCAGACCGCGAGCTTCCACGCGGAGCACCGGCCCACCACCGCCGCGGTGCTCTGCGAGGGCCGCACCCTCACCTACGGGCAACTGCACCGCGAGAGCAACCGCATCGCCCACGCCCTCGGGGCCGCGGGCCTGGCACCGGGCGACCGGGTCGCCTACCTGGGCAAGGAGTCCGAGCACTACTACGAGGTGCTGTTCGCGTGCGCCAAGAGCGGCACCGTCCTCGTCCCCGTCAACTGGCGGCTCACCGCACCGGAGATCAGCCACATCCTCCAGGACTCGGACACCCGACTGCTCTTCCTGGAGCCCGAGTTCGCGCCGACCGTCGAGAAGATGCCGACCGCGCCGCCCGAGACGACCGTCGAGCTGGGGGAGCGCTTCCGCGCATGGAAGGCGTCCCACCCCGACAGCGACCCGCCCTCGCACGCCACCCCGGACACGCCGGTCGCCCAGCTCTACACCAGCGGCACCACCGGGCTGCCCAAGGGTGTCGTCCTCGCCCACCGCAGCTTCTTCGCGATCCGTGCCGCCCTGGCGAGCGAAGGGCTGGACTGGATCGACTGGCGGGCCGGCGACCTCGCGCTCATCGGCATCCCGGGTTTCCACATCGGCGGTCTGTGGTGGGCCACCCAGAACTTCAACGCGGGGACGACCGTCGTCGCCCTGCGTGCCTTCGCCGCCCGCGAGGCCGTCGGTCTGATCCGGGACCTCGGCATCACCACCGCCTGCGTGGTGCCCGCCATGCTCCGCATGCTGCTGACCGAACCCGGCGTCGGCGCCCGGGACTTCACCACCCTGCGCAAGGTCGTCTACGGCGGCTCCCCGATCTCCGAGGCGCTCCTGGAGGAAGCCCTCGCCGTCCTGGACTGCGAGTTCGCCCAGATCTACGGACTCACCGAGACAGGCAACACCGCGGTCTGTCTGCCACCGGCCGCCCACACCCCCGGCGATCCCCTCATGCAGGCGGCGGGACGGCCCTATCCGGGAGTGCGCGCCAAGGTGATCGACACCGAAGGGCGCGAACTGCCGCCCGGCGCGGTCGGCGAGGTCTGCCTGGCCACGCCGGCCCGCATGGTCGAGTACTGGGGACTGCCGGGAAAGACCGCCGAGACCCTCGTCGACGGCTGGATCCACACCGGGGACGCCGGCTACCTCGACGAGGACGGCTACCTGTTCATCCGCGACCGCATCAAGGACGCCGTCCTCGTGGCCGGCGAGAACGTCTACCCCGCCGAGATCGAGAACGTCCTGGAGGGTCACCCCGGAGTGGCGGAGGCCGTCGTCGTCGGCGCCCCCGACGAACGCTGGGGCGAGTACGTGCACGCCTTCGTCGTCCCGGCTCCCGGACAGCGGCCGACACCCAGGGACCTGCACACCTTCCTCGTCCCGCGGTTGGCGGCCTTCAAGCTGCCCGCCCGCTACGAGTTCATCGACAACGTCCCCCGCAACCCCAGCGGCAAGATCCTGCGCCGGGAACTGCGCGACCGCTTCTGGACCGACTCCGCACGCCAGGTCAACTGACCCCCTCCGACGCGCGACGCGCCTGCCGGACAGCCGGCCGGAACAGCCAGCCAGGACAGCCCAGCCGGAACAGCCCAAGCAGGACAGACAGTTCAGACACGTCAGACGGCCGAGAGAGAACCACATGACAGCCCCCCTCACACTGGACGGCTTCCGCGCGGACCTGGCGGAGTTCCTGTACCAGCCACCCGAAGAGATCGACCTCGACGAGAACCCCCTGTCGGCCGGACTGGACTCCCTGCGCATCGTCACCCTCATCGAACGGTGGCGGGAGACCGGCGTGGACGTGCACTTCGTCGAGCTCGCGGAGTGCACCTCGTTCGCCCAGTGGTGGCGGCTGCTCTCCGCACGGCGACAGGGGGCCGACCGTGCCGGCGCCTGACGACGGCACGGCCGGACGCCACGCCCTGCTCGCCGCCCAGGAGGGGATCTGGACCGGCCAGCAACTGGATGTGGACAGTCCCGCGTACAACACCGCCGAATACGTGCGCATCCACGGGCCGGTGGACACGGCCGTCTTCGACCGGGCCCTCCACCAGGTGGTCGCGGAGACCGAGGCCCTGAACGCCGTCTTCGTCGTGGACGACGCGGGCCGGCCCCGGCAGACGCACGCCCCGGCCGGCCACTGGCGCCTGCACACCGCGGACCACACCGCCGAACCCGATCCGTACGCGGCGGCCCGGGCCTGGATCGACAGGGACATGGCCCGCCCCGTCGACCTCACCCGCGGCCCCCTCTTCGGCCACGCCCTGCTGCGGATCGCACCGGAGGAGTTCCTCTGGTACCACCGGGTGCACCACATCGCCCTGGACGGCTTCGGCCTGTCCCTGGTCGCCCGCCGGGTCGCCGAGGTCTACACCGCCCTGGCGGCCGGCCGGCCGGTGGCGGACAGCGGCTTCGGCACCCTGGCCTCGGTGCGGGACGAGGAAGCCGCGTACCGGGACTCGCCCCGCCGCGCAGAGGACCGCGCCTACTGGACGGACCGGTTCGCGGACCGGCCGCCCGTGGCCACGCCCGCCGGCCGTACGGCGCTGCCCGCGCAAACCTTCCACCGCCGGACGGCCGACCTCGACGCCGCACGGACGAAAGCCCTGCGGACGGTCGCCCGCGACCTGTCGGTCACCTGGTCCGACGTCCTGCTGGCCGTGACCGCCGCCCACCTGCACCTCACGACCGGCGCACCCGAGATCGTCCTCGGCCTGCCGGTGATGGGACGCCTCGGTTCCGTCGCGCTGCGCGTGCCCTGCATGATCCGCAACATCCTGCCCCTGCGCACCACCGTCGCCCCGACCGACAGCCTGCGCGACCTCGCGCCGCGCGTCTCCCGCGAACTGCGCGCCGGCCTCCCGCACCAGCGTTACCGCTACGAACGACTCCGGCGCGATCTCGGACTCGTCGGCGGGCGGCGCCGGCTGTCCGGGCCGGGCGTCAACATCATGCCGTTCGCGTACGACCTGCGGTTCGCCGGACATCGCAGCACCGTCCACAACGTCTCCGCGGGCCCTGTCGACGACCTCTCCGTCAACGTCTACGACCGCTCCGAAGGCGGCGGACTGCGCCTCGTCGTGGACGCCAACCCCGACCTCTACGACGAGGCGGACGTCACCGCGTTCCAGCAGCGACTGCTCCTGCTGCTCGGGCAGGCCGTCGCCGCCCCCGACCGGGCGCTCGGCGGGCCGCGGCCCCGTGCGGCGGCCCCGGTCCCGGTCCTGGACGGCGGGCCGTTGCCCGGCCCCGCCCACCCGGTCCTCGACCTGATCGCCGCACACGCCTCCCGGCGCGGCCGGTCCGTCGCCGTCGAGCACGACGGACGCACCGTCAGCTACGCCCGCCTGCTCGACGCGGCACGGGCGCTGGCCCGGCGGCTGGCCGCCCGGGGCGTCGGCCGCGGCGACCTGGTGGCCGTCGCCGTACCGCGCGGCGCCGAAGCCGTCACCGCCCTCCTCGGCGTGCTGCTCTCCGGAGCCGCCTACTGCCCGCTCGACCCGGCCGCGCCGCCGGCGCGCAGAGCGGCTCTGTCGGCGGGTGCCCGCCCCGCGCTCGTCCTGACGACCGGGGCCCACGCCGACGACTTCACGGACCACGCCGTACTCGTCCTGGAGGAGCCGCACGAGCCCTCACACGAGCCCGACCACGAGCCCGGCACCCCGCAGCCACCGTCCCCCACGCCGGACGATCTCGCCTACGTCATCCACACCTCGGGCACCTCGGGGCGCCCCAAGGGCGTCGAGATCGGCCACCGCGCCCTCGCGCACTTCGTCGCCGCCGCCACGCACCGCTACGGCCTCCGGCGCGAGGACCGCGTCCTGCAGTTCGCCCCGCCGCACTTCGACACGTACATCGAGGAGGTGTTTCTCACCCTGTGCCGGGGTGCCACGCTCGTCGTCCGCGGCGACGGCGCGACCGACTCGGTCCCGGACTTCCTGGACACCTGCGCACGGCTGCGGATCACCTTCCTCGACCTGCCCACGGCCTACTGGCACGAACTGGCCCACGCGGTCTCCACCGGTTCCGCCGCGCTGCCCAACGGGATACGTACCGTCGTGATCGGCGGTGAGGCGGCCCTGCCCGAGCGGGTCGACCGCTGGCGCACGGCGGTCGGCACGGCGGTGCGGCTGCTCAACACCTACGGCCCGACGGAGGCCACCGTGGTCGCCACCGTCGCCGACCTGCACGACCCCTCCCGCACCGCCGGAGACGTCCCCATCGGACTGCCGCTGCCGGGCGTCCGGGCCGCCGTCGTCGACGGTGAACTCCACCTCCTGGGCGACACCCTGGCCCTCGGCTACCGGGGAGCCGCGCCGGAGGACGCGGCCCGCTTCGCCCCGCTCGACCGGCTGCCCGGAGCCCCCCGCGCCTACCGGACCGGCGACCTGGTGCGCATCGGCGACGACGGGCAGCTGCGGCACCTGGGCCGGTCGGACACGGAGTTCAAGATCAGCGGTCACCGTGTGCATCCCGCCGAGGTCGAGAACGCGCTCCTGACACATCCCGCGGTCCGTGACACCGCCGTCGTCGGGCAGGTGCTGGAGGACGGGACGCGGCGCCTGGTCGCGTACGTGGTCCCGGACGGGCCGCTCCCGGCCGCGGCCCTGCTGAGGGACCACCTCCGGGCGCGGCTGCCCGCCGCGATGATCCCCTCCACCGTCGAGTACCTGGACCGGGTGCCCCGGACCGGCTCAGGGAAGACCGACAGGAACGCGCTGGCCGAAAGGGCACCCGGCCCCGGTACGCGGTCCGCCCCCTCCGGCAGCGGACCGGAGCGCGCCGTCGTCGCGGTCTGGCAACGCGCCCTCGGCGTCGCGGCACTGTCCGCGCAGGACGACGTGTTCGAGCTGGGCGCCCACTCCCTCCAGGCCATCCAGGTCGCGAACCGTCTCGCCGCCGAACTGCGCTGTGACGTGAAGGTGGCCTGGCTCTTCCAGCACCCGACCCCCGCCGGACTGGCGGCCTTCCTGCAGCAGCGGGAACAGGCATCCGTCACCCCCGGTCTGCCGGCCACCCTGCTCGCGGACACCGTCCTCGATCCGGACATCCGCCCCCGCCCCGGCGCCAGACGCCGGGCGGCCCGCCGACCCGAACGGATCCTCCTCACCGGCGCCACCGGGTTCGTCGGCGTCCACCTGCTGGCCGAACTCCTGACCAGCACGGACGCGGAGATCGTCTGCACCGTGCGGGCCACGGACCCGGCCGCGGCGACCGCCCGTGTCCACCAGTCCCTGCGGGACCACCGCATCCGCCTCCCACACCCGGCGACGCACCGCATCACCGCGGTGCCAGCGGACCTCGCCCGCCCCCGGCTCGGCCTCGACGACACCCACTTCGAGGAACTGGCCCGCGGCTGCGCGGCGATCTTCCACAACGCCGCGAGCGTCAGCGTCCTGCGCGAGTACGCCACCCTCCGCGCCGCCAACACCGGATCCACCAGGGAGCTCCTGCGCCTCGCGGCTCCCCGCTCCACACCCCTGCACTACGTGTCGACCCTCTCCGTCGCGCCGCCCCTCGCCCTCAGCCCCGAGGTACCGGAGGAGTTCCTCCCACCCCACCCCGGGCTGCGGTCCGGCTACCAGCAGTCGAAATGGGCGGCCGAGCGCTTGTTGGAACAGGCCGCCGAACGGGACCTGCCCGTCACCGTCCACCGGCTCGGCCGGATCGTCGGCCCGTACAGCACCGGTCACGTGAACGAGCGGGACTTCCTGTGGAGCGTCCTGCGCGCGGGAGTTCCGGCGGGAATCGTCCCCGACCTGTACGAGGAGGAGGTGTGGACGCCGGTCGACCACGTCGCCCGAGCCCTCGTCCACCTCTGCCTCACGAACCGCCCGCCGGACGCCACCGTCTTCCACCACGCCGCCACCGCCCCTCTGCGGCTGAGCGACCTCTACGACTGGCTGGGGGAGTACGGCTACACGCTGCGCCGCATGCCGGTGGCCTCATGGCGGGCGGAACTGGCGCGCTCCGCGGACCTCTCGGCCGCGGCGGCCACCACGCTCGCCTTCTTCGACTCCTGGGACACCGCTGCCACGACTGCGACGGCTCCCACGACCGGCACGGACACCGCCGATCCCCAGGGCGCGGAACCCGCCGGCGCGACCGGCGCCACCGGACCCGACCTCCCACCCGACCTCTCTCTGGACCTCCGACTGGGCCGCGTCCGCTGCGACAACGTCGTCAGCGGTCTGAACGGCAGCGGCCTCACCTACCCGCCCGTCGACCGGGACCTCGTCTTCCGCTACCTCGACCACTGCGTCACCGCCGGCACGCTGCCCGCGCCGGCCGGCCGCCCGGGCCGTCCCGTCGTACCGGCCCGGTAGCCCGGCGAAGGCGGGAACTCACCGGATCCCTCTCCCGACTACTGCAACAGAACCAGTCGCACCCCCGCACCAAGGAGCCCCGCATGTCGAAGAAACGGCCGGTCGCCCTCGCCCTGGCCGGCGCTCTCTGTCTGGTCACCACGGCCTGCGCCGACACGACCGACAAGACCGGCGCCGAAGGCGGGGCAGCCGCCGCCGCGGCCAGGACGGGCTACCCGGTGACCCTCGAGAACTGCGGGGTGACCCAGAAGTTCACCGAGGCGCCCGGCCGGGTGGTCGTCATGAACGGTGCCTCGGTCGCCGAGGTGTCCACACTGCTCGCCCTCGGCCTCGGCGACCGGATCGTCGCCAACCAGCAGAGGTACGGGATGTCCGAGGTGAAAGGCCGCGCCGAGGCCATCAAGGCCCTGCCCACCGGAGACGTCAAGCTCAACGACGCCTACGACGTCCCGCGCGAGGCGATGATCGGGCTGCGCCCCGACCTGGTGCTGTCCACGACCTCCTACGGCTTCGACGAGAAGAACGGCTTCGCCACCCGCGAGCAGCTCAAGGACGTGGGCGCCCACACCTATGTCTCGCCGCAGGGCTGCGACCAGGACACCTCGAAGATGACCGTCGCGGACAGCTACACGCTCCTGCGCGACATGGGGAAGATCTTCGGCAGGACCGAGCGGGCCGAGGAGCTGATCGCCGAGTCGCAGAAGAACATCGCCGACGTCGCCGCCGCCGTGAAGGGCGAGAAGCGGCCCGAAGTCATGGTCCTCTTCTCCAACATGGTCATGGGCGGCAACGACTTCAGCTCGGTCGTCGCCAAGGGCATCTACAACGACATCCTCGCCAAGGCCGGCGGCACCAACGCCTTCGCGTCGGCGTCCAGGACCTCCTTCGCCGACCTGAGCAAGGAGAAAGTGGCCGCCACCGACGTGGACGCGCTCGTCGTCATCGGCTACAACGACCCGAACCCGGCGGCCTACGCCAGGAAACTGCTGAAGGAGTTCCCCCAGTGGCCGGCCGCGAAGAACAGCACGTACGTGGCCGTGTCGGACTCGATGTACCTCGGACCGAGCAACGACCTGGCCGTGCGGAAGATCGCCGAGATGCTGCACCCCGACAAATTCTGAGGCCAGGACGGACGGTGCGGCCGGGACGGGTTCCGCGGTCCGCGCAGCTGCTGCGGGCCGTCCCCGGCGGCCTGCGCCTGTCACTCGCGCTCTGCGGACTGCTGGTCCTCCTCGTCGCCGTCATGGTGGTGGCGGTGAGCGTCGGAGCGGTCACCATCCCCGTCACCGACGTGTGGACCGTCCTCCTGCACCACGTCACCGGCCGCGGCGCCACCGGCGACCCGGCCCTGGACCAGATCGTCTGGACCTTCAGGGCACCCCGCGTCGCCCTGGCCGCCCTGGTCGGCGCGGGCCTGGCCGTCGCCGGCGCGGTCCTGCAGACCCTGGTCTCCAACCCCCTCGCCGACCCGGTCGTGCTGGGCTTCTCCTACGGTGCCTCCCTGGGCGCCGTACTGGTCATCACCCTCGGCGGTGCCGCGCTCGGCGGACTCGGCGGACTCGGTGTGTCCGGTGCGGCGTTCGCCGGTGCCCTGGCGGCGGGGGCCCTGGTGTTCGCCCTCGGGCAGCGCCGGGGCCGCCTGGCCCCCACCCGGCTCGTCCTGGCCGGGGTGGCCGTCGGCTACGTCCTCCTGTCGCTGACCAGCTTCGTCCAGCTGCTGGCGACGCCCACCGAGCTGCGTACCGTGATGTTCTGGATGCTCGGCAGTGTCGCCGGCGCCCAGTGGGACCAACTGCCCACGGTCACGGTGGTGGTCGTGGCGAGCACCGTCCTGCTCACCCTGTTCGGCCGGCGGCTCAACGCCCTGCTGGCCGGCGACGAGTCGGCCACCGCCCTCGGTGTGGACGTCAACCGGCTGCGCGCGGTGCTGCTGGTGATCAGTGCCCTGCTCACCGGCACCGTCATCGCCGTCGCGGGCGGTGTCGGTTTCGTCGGCCTGATGATCCCGCACCTGGTCCGCCTCACGACCGGCGCCGACCACCGCAGGCTGTTGCCCCTGACCGCGCTCCTCGGCGCCGTCTACCTGGTCGCCGTCGACCTGCTCTCCCGCACCCTCACCCGCCCCAACGAACTGCCGCTCGGCATCCTCACTGCCCTGCTCGGCGCCCCCTTCTTCCTGTGGCTGCTGCGCCGCAACAAGGGCCTGGACGCCGGGTGAGGTCCGGTGCCCCGCAGAAACACTGCGACCGCTTCGAGCACTGGGACCGCTCCGAGCACTGGGATCACCGAGACCGCACAAGACCACCGAGACCGCACGAGACCACTGAGACCGCGACGAGGGCCGGACCCGTATGAAACTGACCGTGGAGCACCTCCATGTCGCCCTGGACCGCAAACCGATCCTCCAGGATGTGCACCTGGAGGCGGCCGAGGGCGACGTCGTCGGGCTCGTGGGCCCCAACGGCAGTGGCAAGTCCACCCTGTTGCGTACGGTCTACCGCTCGCTGCGGCCGGCCGGCGGAGTGGTCCGGGTGGGCGGCGACGACGTATGGGCACTGTCCTCCCGTACGGCGGCCTGCCGCACCGCGGCCGTGCTCCAGGACGCCGGTACGACGACCGGCCTGCGGGTGACCGAGATCGTCGCCCTGGGACGTACGCCGCATCACGGCCTGCTGGGCCGGGACGGCGCCGAGGACCACCGGGCCGTCGCCGAGGCGATCGACCGCTGTGGCGTCGGGCCCTTCGCGGACCGGGAGTACGCGACTTTGTCCGGCGGCGAGCGCCAGCGTGTCCTGCTGGCGCGCGCGCTCGCCCAGCGGCCACGGCTCCTGGTCCTGGACGAACTCACCAACCACCTGGACATCCGCGCCCGGTTCGAGCTCCTGGACCTGATCCGCAGCACCGGGATCACCACTCTGGCGGTCCTGCACGACCTCGACCTGGCGGCACGGCTCTGTGACCACCTCGTCGTGCTCGACGAGGGCACGGTGGTCGCGGCGGGCCCGGTCCTGGAGGTCCTGACACCGGATCTGCTGTGCGAGGTGTTCGGTGTGCGGGGGGACACGCGCAGGCACGCGGACGGCGTCGTCCGCATCACGTACGCGGCCCGGCCGCTGTCACCCGGCCGGACGCCCGAACCCGCGGACCGCTGACCGGACCGACGGGGGCCCCGGCCGCGTCGGCCGGGGCCCCGAGGACCGGTCGGTACGCACCGATCAGCAGCTGTAGTTGACGAGCCTGAACGAGGCGTAGTGGTCGGACGTGTAGTAGTCCTCCCGGTACTCCTCACCGGTGACGATGCGACGGGCGCCGCGCGTGGAGGAACCGGGCGTGACCACCGTGTACTCGTGGTAGTAGCCCGTGGACTGTCCGGGGAGGATGCCCTCCCGGTTCTGGAAGACGCTGCCGTCCTGCGAGTAGGGGTAGGGGCCGCCCTGCTCGATCAGGTCCAGCGTGTCGTGTGCCTGGGACGGCAGGCTGCCGTAGCAGACGCTGCCGACGGCCGCGGCGGACGTGTCCGCGGCCTCGGCGGTGACCGTTCCGCCGACGAGGAGGGCGGACAGGACGGCGGCCGCGGCGCCGATGCGAGTGATCCGTGGGGGGAGTCTCATGCCGTCATGATGACGCGCGTAGAAGCTGGCAGGTCAATGACACCGCAAGACTTTCACGGCGGCGCACGAGGCGTTCGAAGGACGTTCACCCGACGTCGTTCACCCGATGTCGTCCACCTGACGCGGTGCGGTGCCCGGAGCCCTGGGACGACACGGCGGTCAGGCCGTACGGGCACGCAGGCGGCGCAGCATGCGCGGATCCTCGAAACCCACGGAGCGGGCGGCGGCGTCCACCGTGGCGCCGTGGTCGATGAGGTGCTGGGCGCGCTCCAGTCGCAGGGCCTGCTGGTAGCGCAGGGGTGTGAGTCCGGTCGCGCGGCCGAACAGACGCGTGAGGGTGCGCTCGCTGACCCCGACGGCCGAGGCCAGGGCGGGCAGGGGGAGCGTCTCGTCGAAGCGGTCGTCGATGAGGTCCTGGGCCCGGTGCACGGTGTCGTCGAGGTGGGAACGGTGGCGGAGCATCGCGCTGGACTGCGGTTCGTGGCCGTTGCGGCGGGCGTAGACGACCATCTCCCGGGCCACCCGGGCGGCGACCGCCGGACCGTGCCGGCCCGCGACCAGGTGCAGGGCCAGGTCGATGCCGCTGGCGATGCCGGCCGAGGTGATCACCCGGTCGTCGGTGGTGAACAGCACGTCCCGCACGACCGTCGCCCGCGGGTGGCGCAGGGCCAACTCGTCCTGCACGTCGTGGTGGGTGGTGCAGCGGCGGCCGTCGAGCAGGCCGGCCAGGCCGAGCGCCTCGGCCCCGGCGCAGACACTGGCCACCGTCCCGCCCCTGGTGTGGTGTTCCCTCAGGAGCTGAAGGGGCTTGGCGCCGATCGCGGGGCTGTCGGCCAGCGTGCCCGCCCGCCAGCCGGGCACCAGGACGAGGTCCTCGGGTCCGAGCGCGGGCCAGTCGGTCCCGGCCTCCAGCGGCAGTCCCTGCGCGGTCGGGACCCGCGGCCGCTCGGCGACGTAGGAGAGCGTGTAGGGGTGCCCGAAGTCGGCCGCCGTGGAGAAGACCTGCGCGGGGCCGGCCAGGTCCAGCAGGTGGACTCCGGGCACCAGGAAGAAGACGATGTGGCTCACGATCCGGTCATCATGCCCGACGTCCCGCCGCGGCCTCCAGCTGGTCGACCGTCGCGATGGTGGCGAAGCGTCCGGCGAGTGCGTACTCGGTACGCCTGATCACCTCGTCGGCGGAGAGCGTACGAGGGTCGGCGAGCAGTTCGGCGACGCTCCGGCCGGCGGGCGCGTCGCGGTGCGGGACGGGGTCGGTCGCGGTCGCGTCGGTGACGAAGGTGACCCCGTAGCCGAGGTCGGCGGCGACGCGCGCGGTGGTCTCCACGCACTGCTCGGTGCGGATGCCGCAGACGGTGAGCTCGCGGACACCGCGTTCGGTGAGCAGCTGCTGCAGGTTGGTCGTGGTGAACGCGTTGTGGGAGGTCTTGTGGATCAGCGGCTCGTCCTCCGCCCGGGTCAGCTCCTCCAGGAGCCGGACATGGCCCAGGGCCGGGTCGAAGACGCCGCCGCTGCCGGGTTCGCTGTGCAGTACCCACACCACCAGGTCCCCGGCCTCCCGTGCGAGCCGGACCAGCCGGTTCACCTGGCCGGCGATCTTCGGGTCGGAGATCACCGACCACAGCGGACGTGCGCGGAAGGACTCCTGGACATCGATGACGATCAGTGCTCGGGTCATGCCCCGAGTCTGCGCCACGGGAGGCGGGCGGCGACATGCCTCATCGGGTCCGGCAGCGGACCGATCCGGTCAGCACGGCCATGGCTGGAGCCGGTCCGGGCCGTGACCGGAGTGGCAGGACGGAGCCGGTGTGCCGCACGCCCGACCATACGGTCCGGCCCGTCCCGTCCGTGGTGGGCTGAAACACGTTCTTGTCTCGTACCGGCCACGTCCTAGGATCTCGGACAGAAGAACCGGGCACCTCACAGGCGACCGTTCGAACCCTGCCGAGGCGGGCCCGTCTTCCGGCCCCCAGCCCCCGGGTCCGCCGAGCCCACCACGCCATCGGGGAATCCGGAGCCCGCTTCCCGCGAGGTTTCGCGCGGGGCCCGGTCCCTCGTCCTTGCGGCCTTCGAGTCGGGGCGTACTCCCGCGCGCCCCAAGTGCCGTCGGGACGATTCCGCGCGAGGACACGCGTCAGGGGATGACACGAGTCCTCGCGCCGGCGGCCGCCGCCATCGCGGACACAGGACGGCGGCCGCCGCCCCCGGCATGCGGGCGCCCTCTCCGCCACCCGCGTCAGCGGCTCGATCACGGCTGTCCGGACGTCCGGGCACCGCCACGGCGGCGGGGTGGTCATGAGGGCCCTGGATGATGGCGTACGGTAGGAGACATCGCCGCGGGGTGGAGCAGCTCGGTAGCTCGCTGGGCTCATAACCCAGAGGTCGCAGGTTCAAATCCTGTCCCCGCTACTGCGAAGAGGGTCCGGATCACATGATCCGGACCCTCTTGCGTCCCACGGACGAGGCAGGTGACCGGCGGGAGCCGCCCGGCGAGGTACGCGAACTCGTGCTCCGGCAGCAGGAGTCCGGCCACCGGCTGGTTAAGCTGATCCACTGTGAACAGACGGCGGCAGAAGAAGCTGACGGCGCGTCTCGTCAGCGCGGCGACCTTCGGCGACAGAGCCCGGATCACCTCCCTCCTGCGCGCCGGCGCCTGCCCGAACACACCCGACACCGAGGGCACCACACCTCTCTACGCCGCGTCGGTCCACGGAGCCACGGACAACGTGCTGTGCCTGCTGACGGCCGGGGCCCTGCCCGACACCGAGAGCGGCCACGGCTCGGAAGGCACCCCCCTGTGCGCGGCCGCGTGCTGGGGGCACACCGAAACGGTGGTCGCGCTGCTCGCCCACGGCGCCGACCCCGATCTCCGCGAGGACCACGGCACGGGCCGTTCCCCGGTCGAGTGGGCGACGAGAGGGTCCTACGCCGACACGGTCGCCACGCTGCTCGCCGCGGGCGCCCGGCCGCACGTCCCGGCCACCTGACCCGCCGTCGGACGCCGGCCCGCACCCGCCGTGCGACGCCGGTCCGCTCCTGGTGTCATGCCTCGTCCGCCGCCGAAAGCGCGTACAGGCGGGGCAGGTTGACCATGATTGGCCGCTGACCGTCGCGCCGGGCGCCGCGGAGGCCCTCGCCCAGGTCACGGACCGGTTCTCCGCCGCCCTGGGCGGCCGCACGACGGTCCTGACGCCCGCGGGGTAGTCCGGATCGGCCCATCCCGGCCATACACATGATCTTTTTACGTTACCTTTGCCAATCGGGAATCCTCCGGACGCGGCAGCCGTTCAACCGACAGACCGCGTACAGGTATCAGCAGAAGCCGAGGTGGCAGTAGTGGCGATGTTCGACCGGCTCAAGGACCAGGCCAAGAACCTCCAGCAGTCCCGGAGCGGCAGGGGAGGGACGGGGCAGGCGCACACCGGACAGGGGTACGGCGCGGCCGGACAGGCACAGCACGGCCACGCACAGGGCTCGTCCTCCAGCGGCTCATCGGGTGGCTCCAAGGCCCAGCTGATCGGGCTGTTCAAGACCCAGCTCGCGTCGGTGAAGACCGAGCTCAAGAGCGGTGCCTACCGGGACGCCAGCATGGCGATGTGCGCCCTGGTGGCCGCCGCCGACGGATACGTGGAGCCCGCGGAGAGGCAGCGCGTGGAGGAGCTGATCGTCTCAAACGAGGTGCTGCAGAACTTCCCCGCGGACCAGCTCCGTCAGCGCTTCAACCAGCATGTGGACCGGCTCACCGCCAACTTCGAGCAGGGCAAGGCCGAGGCGCTGCGGGAGATCGCCAAGGCGGCCAAGAAGCCGGCCGAGGCCCGCGCGGTCATCCAGACGGGCATCGTGGTCGCGGGCGCCGACGGGCACTTCGAGGCGTCCGAGCAGTACGCCATCCGTGACGCCTGCACCACGCTCGGCCTCTCGCCGACGGAGTTCGGCATCTGACACCACCGGGTCCCCTTCGCCGGGCGCGAGTTCCCCGCGCCCCCGAGAGACGAACAGTCGGGGCGCGGCCCCCGCTGTTCAGGGGCGCGGGGAACCGCGCGCCCGGCCCCCGCACGGCCGCGGACGGCAGCCGCATCCCTCTGGCCCCGTGGTGAACCGGCCGGTATACAAGTCGCGTCACGCGCCGTCCCGGACCCGGAGGGGAACCACGATGAACCGTCGCACCCAGTACGGCCAGTACGGCAGGACCGCGCCGAAACGTCGCCGGGCGACCGCCGTGGCCGCCGCCGTCAGCGGCTGCGTCCTCGTCGTCGCGTCGGCGGCACCCGTCGCGGCACACGGAGACGGACGGGGTGACGGACGCGGCGGCAGTCACGGCAGGGGCACGGACTACGTCGCGCTGGGCGACTCCTACACCTCGGGACCGGGGATCCCGCAGCAGGTGGACGCGGACTGCGCCCGCTCCGACCACAACTACCCCTCACTGGTCGCCGCGGAGCGCGCGGTGTCCACGTTCAAGGACGTGAGCTGCGGCGGTGCCACGACCGAGCAGATGTGGAAGACCCAGGGGACCAACCCTCCGCAGCTGAACGCCCTGCGGCGGGGCACCGACCTGGTGACCGTGCAGATCGGCGGCAACGACATCGGCTTCGGCTCCATCATCGCCACCTGCGCCCAGCTCGCTCCGCAGGACCTGGCGGGAAACCCGTGCCAACGCCACTACACCTCACCGTCCGGGGCCGACAGGCTGACGCTGAAGATCCTCCAGACCGCGCCGAAAATAGCCCGCGTGCTGCGAGCCGTGCACGCCAGAGCGCCGCACGCCCGCGTGCTCGTCGTCGGCTATCCGGATCTCCTCCCGGAGGACGGCAGCGGCTGCTACCCCTCGGTGCCGTTCGCGGCGAAGGACTTCCCCTACCTGCGGGACACCGGCAAGCGCCTCAACCTGATGATGCGGGCGGTGGCGCGGCTGAACGGAGCCGGATACGTCGACACGTACGGGCCGACGATCGGGCACGACATGTGCAAGGCCCCGGCGGTCCGCTGGATCGAACCGATGCAGCCGGCCTCGCCCGCGGCCCCGGCGCACCCCAACGCCAAGGGCGAGGAAGCCATGGCACGCGCCGTGCTGAAGCACCTGCCCGAGAGGCACGGCCACTGACGGACCGTCCGTGTCCGAGCGGCCCGCGACGGGGACGGCGGGCCGACTCGCCGGTCCAAGGAGGTACGGCCGCTCGTCTCGTTGAGGGATCACCATGTGCGATGAGGGAACTCAGGGGCAGAGGGCACTGAGGGAAGCCCGAAAGAGCGCGCCGGTGAAGGGATGGACAACGTGGTACGACCGAAGATTCTGGTGGTGGGAGCGGGCTTCGCGGGAGTGGAGTGCGTCCGCCGCCTGGAGCGCAAACTGGGACCCGACGAGGCCGAACTGGCGCTGGTGACACCGTTCTCCTACCAGCTCTACCTGCCCCTGCTGCCGCAGGTCGCCTCGGGAGTGCTGACGCCGCAGTCGATCGCGGTGTCACTGCGCCGCAGCCGCAGGTACCGCACCCGCATCATTCCCGGCGGTGCCATCGGCGTGGACGTGAAGGCCAAGGTCTGCGTCGTCCGCAAGATCACGGGCGAGATCGTCAACGAACGGTACGACCAGATCGTGCTGGCGCCGGGAAGCGTCACCCGCACCTTCGACATCCCGGGGCTCGCCGACAACGCCCGCGGTATGAAGACCCTCGCCGAGGCCGCGTACGTCCGCGACCACGTGATCTCGCAGCTCGACATCGCCGACGCCAGCCACGACGAGGCCGAACGGGCCGCGCGGCTGCAGTTCGTGGTGGTCGGCGGAGGCTACGCGGGCACCGAGACCGCCGCCTGCCTGCAGCGCCTGACGCACAACGCCGTCAAACGCTACCCGCGTCTCGACCCGCGGCTGATCAAGTGGCACCTGATCGACATCGCGCCGAAGCTGATGCCCGAACTGGGCGACAAACTCGGAAAGAGCGCCCAGGACATCCTGCGCAGGCGGGGCATCGAGGTCTCGCTCGGCGTGTCCATCGAGAAGGCCGGCCCCGAGGAGGTCACCTTCACCGACGGCCGGGTCGTCCCGACCCACACACTGATCTGGACCGCCGGCGTCGCGGCGAGCCCGCTCATCGCCACCCTGGGCGCCGAGACCGTCAAGGGGCGGCTGGCGGTCACCTCGGAGATGTGCCTGCCCGGCCACGACGGCGTGTTCGCGCTCGGCGACGCCGCCGCCGTGCCGGACGAGGCCAAGGACGTGGACGGCGCCGTCTGCCCGCCGACCGCCCAGCACGCGATGCGCCAGGGCAAGCACGTCGCCGACAACGTCATCGCCGCACTGCGCGGACAGCGGATGACGCCGTACGTCCACAAGGACCTGGGACTCGTCGTCGACCTCGGCGGTCTCGACGCCGTGTCCAAGCCGCTCGGTGTCGAACTGCGCGGCGTGCCCGCCCTGGTCGCCGC
The DNA here is from genome assembly GCF_042889045.1 of Streptomyces sp. NPDC002701. NCBI lineage: Bacteria > Bacillati > Actinomycetota > Actinomycetes > Kitasatosporales > Streptomycetaceae > Streptomyces > Streptomyces sp. NPDC002701. Next base: position 280,558 of record NZ_JBIAQL010000007.1, on the reverse strand, counting down.
CCGCGGCTACCACTGGGCGGCGCTGCGCACCAGCGTGGCGAAGGCCAGGGTGGCGACGAACTGGGTGCTGAACAGTCTGGCCGGCGACGATTTCGTACGCACCGGGTTCCAGTCCCGGACGCCCGCGACACTGCGGGACTTCGAGTACACGAACGCGTACCTGACGCCGGAACAGATCCGGGAGCGCACCGCGGCCGGATGACGGGGGCGCACGGGGGGCGGGCCGGCGGGGCGCCCCCTCCTTGCGGTTCTCGTTCCAGATCGCCGCGAAATTTCAGCAGCCTGGAGGGCGTCCGAGGGTACCCGGCATGGCATGACTGCCTATGGAATCCACGCCTCGCACGAACAGGTGCCGCCCGCGGACCTGCTGGACGCCGTCGTGCACGCGGAACACGCGGGCTTCACCGCCGCCATGTGCTCGGACCACTTCTCGCCCTGGAGCGTCCGCCAGGGGGAGTCCGGGTTCGCCTGGTCCTGGCTCGGATCCGCCCTCCAGGCCACCGGCCAGGTGCCGTTCGGCGTCGTGAACGCTCCCGGCCAGCGCTACCATCCCGCGATCGTCGCGCAGGGCATCGCCAGTCTCGCGGCGATGTACCCGGGCCGGTTCTGGGCGGCGCTCGGCAGCGGTGAGGCGTCGAACGAGCACATCACGGGCGACGGCTGGCCCCGCAAGGACATCCGCAACGCCCGGCTGCGCGAGTGCGTCGACATCATCCGCGCGCTGCTGGAGGGCGAGGAGGTCAGCCACGACGGGCTGGTGACCGTGGACCGGGCCCGGCTGTGGACCCGCCCGCCCGAGGTCCCGCCGCTGATCGGAGCCGCCTGCAGCACCGCCACCGCGGCCTGGTGCGCGCAGTGGGCGGACGGCCTGATCACGGTCAACGCCCCGCGGGAGCGGCTGCGCGAGATCATCGGCGCGTACCGCGACGCGGGCGGCCGTGGCCCGCTGCACCTCCAGGTGCACCTGAGCTGGGCGCCCGACGAGGAGGAGGCCGCCGCGCTGGCGTACGACCAGTGGCGCTCCAACGTGTTCGCGCCCCCGGTCAGTTGGGACCTGGACTCGCCGGAACTGTTCGACATCGTCAGCGAGCACGTCAGCCCCGAACAGGTGGCCGGCACCGTCAACATCTCCTCCGACCTGGGCCGGCACACCGCCTGGCTCCAGGAGTACGCCGAGCTGGGCTTCGACGCGGTGATGCTCCATCACGTGGGCCGCGAACAACGCCGGTTCATCGACGCGTTCGGGTCCGAGGTACTGCCGCGGCTCGACGTCACCCGCCCCCTTCCCGCCACCGCCAAGGAGTTCCGATGCGTCTGACCCGTACGTCCGACCTGTGGTGGAAGAACGCGGTGGTGTACTGCCTGGACGTCGAGACGTACCAGGACGGCAACGGTGACGGGACCGGCGACTTCGCGGGCCTCACCCAGCGCATCGACCACCTGGTGCGCCTGGGCGTGACCTGCGTGTGGCTGATGCCCTTCTACCCGACGCGGGAGCGCGACGACGGGTACGACATCACGGACTTCTACGGGGTCGACCCCCGGCTCGGCACCCTCGGGGACTTCACCGAGTTCGTCCGCACCGCCCGGGACCGCGGTATCCGGGTCATCGCCGACCTGGTCGTCAACCACACGTCCGTGGAGCACCCCTGGTTCAAGGACGCCCGCTCCAGCCGCGACTCCGCCTACCGCGACTGGTACGTCTGGGCGGACGAGCCGCCCGAGGACGGGCCCGAGGGCGTGGTCTTCCCCGACGCGGAGGACAGCCTGTGGGAGTACGACGAGGGCAGCGGCCAGTACTACCTGCACCGGTTCTACAAGCAGCAGCCCGACCTCAACGTCGCCAACCCCGAGGTCCGCGACGAGATAGCCCGCATCATGGGGTTCTGGACACAGCTGGGGCTGTCCGGGTTCCGGGTCGACGCCGTGCCCTTCCTGCTGGAGACCGACGGGCAGGCCGACGCCGACGCGCTGCCGGACCCGCACGAGTACCTCGCCGACCTGCGCGCCTTCCTCGGCCGCCGCAACGGCGAGTCGGTGCTGCTCGGCGAGGTCAACCTGCCCTATGACGGCCTCACCCGGTTCTTCGGCGACCCCGACTCGGACCGCGGCGACGAACTGACCATGTGCTTCGACTTCGTCGGGATGCAGCAGATGTACCTGTCGATGGCCCGCCAGGACGCGCGGCCGCTCGCCGAGACACTGCGGGAGCGCCCCGACGCCCCGCGGGACGCCCAGTGGGCCACGTTCGTGCGCAACCACGACGAACTCACCCTCGACAAGCTGAGCGACGACGAACGGGCCGAGGTGTTCGCGGCCTTCGGCCCGGAGAAGGACATGCAGCTCTACGACCGGGGGCTGCGCCGCAGGCTTCCGCCCATGGTCGACGGCGACCGGCGCCGCGTCGAACTCGCCTACAGCCTGCTGTTCACCCTGCCCGGCACCCCCGTGCTCTTCTACGGCGAGGAGATCGGCATGGGGGAGAACCTGGCGGCCGAGGGACGGCAGGCCGTGCGCTCGCCCATGCAGTGGACGCCGGAGGCGGGGGCGGGCTTCTCCACCGCCGACCCGGACACCTTCCCGAATCCACTGGTGGAGGGCACGTTCGGCGGCAAGAACGTCAACGTGTACGAGCAGAGCCGCGATCCTGGCTCGCTGCTGACCCGGATCCGGCTGTTCGCCGAGCGCTACCGGGAGGCCCCCGAACTGGCCTGGGGCGAGTACCGGCTGGTGGAGACGGGGGAGAGCGCGGTCCTGGCGCATGTCGGCTGCACGTCCGACGGGACGGTCCTCGCGGTGCACAACTTCGCCGACCGGCCGGTCACCGTACGGCTGCGGCTGTCCGAGGCCGGGCCCGGCGGGAGGCTGACGGACCTGCTGGACCAAGGCCACGCCGGTCTCACCGTGCCCGACGACGGCCTCTTCCCGGTGGAACTGCCCGCCTACGGATACCGCTGGCTGCGCGTGGGGACCCCGGCCGACGACCCCGAAAGGGTGGTTGCCGACTGACGCCCGCCGCAGACCGACGTCAGCCGGGTACAGGCACGAGTCCCCGCACGAGCGGCGAGAGCCCCGTGCGTACCATCGACGTGCCCGGCAGCGTTCACCTCCTACTCACACGCACCACGAGGGCCCGCGGCCCTCACCACACGACGAGGTATCAGTGCTTCTGAAAACCTTCCGCTGGTCGTTCGCGGTCACCGCGTTCGCCCTGGTCGCAGCGGTCTTCTACGGGGGGTGGCAGGCGTTCGGGCTCGTGGCCATCCTCGCCGTCCTCGAGATCTCCCTGTCGTTCGACAACGCGGTGGTCAACGCCGGGATCCTGAAGAAGATGAACCCCTTCTGGCAGAAGATCTTCCTCACGATCGGCGTCCTCATCGCCGTGTTCGGCATGCGTCTGGTCTTTCCCGTCGTCATCGTGGCGGTCAGCGCCTCCATGGGCCCGGTCGAGGCCGTCGACCTGGCCCTCACGGACAAGGACCGTTACCAGCAACTGGTGACCGACGCCCACCCGTCGATCGCCGCCTTCGGTGGCGTCTTTTTGCTGATGATCTTCCTGGACTTCGTCTTCGAGGACCGGGAGATCAAGTGGCTCACCTGGATCGAGCGTCCGCTGGCCAGGCTGGGCAGGGTCGACATGCTGTCGGTCTGCCTCGCCCTGGTCGTGCTGCTCGGCGCCGCCCTGACCTTCGGGGCCCATGCCCACCAGCACGGTGGCGTGCACGCCGACAAGGCGGAGACGGTCCTGCTGTCCGGCATCGCGGGCCTGATCACCTACATGCTCGTCAGGGGCCTGTCCGGACACTTCGAGACCAGGATCGAGGAGGACGAGGAGCGTGAGCGGGAGGCGCAGGGCGCAGCCGAGCACGGCGGACCACGGTCGGCGGTCGCCCTGGCCGGCAAGGCCGCGTTCTTCATGTTCCTCTACCTGGAGGTCCTCGACGCGTCCTTCTCCTTCGACGGAGTGATCGGCGCCTTCGCCATCACCAACGACATCGTCGTGATGGCACTGGGCCTGGGCACCGGCGCGATGTACGTCCGGTCGCTGACGGTGTATCTGGTCCGCCAGGGCACCCTCGACGACTACGTCTACCTGGAGCACGGCGCCCACTACGCGATCGGCGCCCTCTCGGTCATCCTCCTGGTCACCATCCAGTACGAGATCAACGAGGTGATCACCGGGCTCGTCGGCGTGATCCTGATCGGCGCGTCCTTCTGGTCCTCCGTCCGCCGGAACAAGGCACTCGCCCACGGTTCGGGAGACACGGCCGGCTCGGACCGGGACAGGACCGGGGTCACGACCGGCTCCTGAACCGGCGTCAGGTCCGCTCCGACGTCAGGTCCGCCCCCGCGTCACGGCGGGCCTGACGTCACCCCGGTGCTGACCGGCACGGCGGCGCGGGGTCAGTGCGGGCGCGGGGCGTACATGATCACGGCCATGCCCGCCAGACAGACCAGCGCGCCGACGACGTCGTAGCGGTCGGGGCGGTAGCCGTCGGCGACCATGCCCCAGGCGATCGATCCCGCGACGAAGATCCCGCCGTACGCGGCGAGGACGCGCCCGAAGTGGTCCTCGGACTGGAAGGTGGCCACCACCCCGTAGAGGCCGAGAGCGATGACACCGGCGCCGATCCAGAGCCGGCCCCGGTGCTCGCGGACGCCCTGCCACACCAGCCAGGCGCCGCCGATCTCGAACAGGGCGGCGACGACGAACAGGGCGACGGAACGAGCGACGGTCATACCGGCCGACCCTACCCGCGCGGCAGGTCACCCCCGGCCGGCGTACCCCGCGCGGCCCGCCGCACCCCGGCAGTTGTGCCACACAGCACACTTGTACGATGCATGAATGGCGGGACCGCGGGTATCGGAGCGCTCGTGAACGGGGAATGAGGACGATGCCGGTGGGATCCCACGACGACGGTGACGGCTGTACGGGGACCGATGGACACCTGATGCGGACCAGCTTTGCCACAGGTGGGCACGACGGCTGTATCGCCGATGCCCGCGACCACGCCACCGCCTTCCTCGAGCGGGCCCGCGCGGACCGGCACGCGTCCGTGACGGCCCGCGCGATGGACCTGACGCAGCTGGTGGTGAGCGAACTGGTCACCAACGCCTGCAAATACGCCCCTGGCCCCGTCCGGCTGGAGCTGTGCCTCACCCACGAGATCGTGGAGGTCGTCGTCTGGGACAGCGACCCGACGGTTCCCGAGGCCCGCGTCGCCGATCCCGGCCGGATCGGTCAGCACGGTCTGGAGATCGTCAAGGCCGTGGCCCAGGACCTCCGGATCCACCGGGAGCCGGTCGGCAAACGCATCACGGCCCGCATCGCCCTGTCCGACACCCCCACGGACGACACCACGGCCTGAGGCCGGACGGAACCGGCGCCCGGGCCGGGCCGGCGCCGGGTCGAGCCGGCACCGGCCAGGGCCGGGCCCGAGCGCGTCAGTTCGGGAAGCGCGTCGCGATCCGGGAGATGTTCGAGGTGTGGCTGTGGGCCCGCATCAGCTCTTCGGCCCGCTCCCCGTTGCCCGCGGCGATGGCCTCGAAGATGACGCGGTGCTGCCGGTACCGCTCGTCGACGACCTTCGCGTGTTCGCCGCGCACCTCGGACAGGATGCTGTTACGCCGCTCCTCCGAACCGAAGGCGTCGACGGTGCGCAGCATCTGGACGAGCGTCGCGTTGCCGCTGGCCCGGTCCACCAGCATGTGGAAGTGCCGCATGAGCCCCTGGATCTCCAGGACGAGGTCCCGCTCCGCCCCGGTCCCCGGCGCGGCGTCGTGCAGGCGGCCGCGCAGCGTGTCCGCCTCGTCCAGGCAGTCGGACATCTCGCGCCGCTGGGCCGCCGTCGACTTCTCCGCGGCCAGCCGGGCGGCGAGGGCCCGCAGTGCGTCCTCCATCATGGTGAACTCGCGCAGCTCCTCCTCGCCGAACTGTGCGATGCGGACCGACCTCGGCCCCGTCCGTTCCACCAGGCGGTCCTGCTCCAGGCGCCGGAGCGCTTCACGGACGGGGGTCGCGCTGATGTCGAGAGACTCGGCCAGGCCCCGTTCGGTGACCTTCTCCCCACGCTTCAGGGCTCCCGTGACGATCGCCTCGTGGATGGCGGCGTACGCCTGATCTCCGAGGGTGACCGGTGACGGGAGCTGGGGGAGCAGAGCCATGGACAACATGGTATTTGCTACAGCATGCTTGTCAACCGTCAAGAAACCCTCAGGTTCACGGCGGGGCCGCCGTGAAGTCCGCCGAACAGGATCAGGACCTCGACCCCTCCCAACGAGGGGTAGAGGACAGCGGTTCCATTCCCGGGTCACCGGACCACCGAGCCGGTGCCGGGACGCGCCCCGCAGCCGCCCTGCCGGCGGAAGCGGTGGCCGTCGGGCAGCCCGCCCCGCCCGTACAAGGAGTACGTATGAACGCCGTCGACGCACCGGGCACCACCGACCGGGTGCTGGTCATCGATGACGACCCCGGTATCAGGCGCCTGTTGATCTCGGCTCTCGGCTTCGCCGGGTCGAGGTCGGCGTGGCGATGGACGACCCCCGCCACGAGGCCCGCCGCGCGGGCAGGCTCCTCGACCTGACGCCCACCGGATACCGGCTGCTGCACCACCCAGACCTGTTGACTTTCATGCTGTAGCAAATACCATCCTTGCCATCGGTGCAGACACGGCACTCGGCACCGATGACACACGAGAATGCAGCGTCGCGCCGCAGTCGCCGCTGTGCTCGCGGCAGGTCGCGCTGTCTCCTGGCCCTGAAACCCCTGTGCGCCTCACGCGTTCTCCTACGGCTCTGGCGCTATAGCAAATAGTGGAGGATCAATGATGATCTCGCTCCCCAGGTCCTGCGTCCTGGCGGCCGCCTGCGCGGTCGTGCTGACCGCCTGCGGAGGGTCCACGGGCTCCGACGGGCCGGCGGCACCGACGTCCACGGTCGACGTGGGCAAGGCGGCGCCCGTCACCCCACTCGACGCGGCCACGGTGGCCAGGGCCGAGAAGCAGGGATCCGTCCTCCTCTACACCAACGCGGACGCCGACCAGATGGCACCGGTCACCAAGGCGTTCGAGGCGAAGTACGCCGGCATCGAGGTGCGCGTGCTGAACATGAACGACACCCAGACCTTCCAGCGCTATGCCACGGAGTCCGCCACAGGTGTCCGTACCGCGGACGTCGTCATGGCCAGCGACGCGGTGGAGGTGCTGAACTTCGTCGACAAGGGCAACGTCCTCGACCACACCGACCCCAACCTCCAGCACCTCCCCGAGTACGCCCGGCTCGCCCCCGGCGTGGCCGCCATGTCCGAGGACCCGCTCGTCGCCGTGTACAACACCGCGCTCCTTCCCGAGGACAAGCAGCCCAAGGACCTCAAGTCCCTCGCCGAGCTGTCCAAGTCCCTCAAGGGGAAGATCGGGACCACGGACATCAGCAACTCCCAGTCCTTCGGCGCCGTCAGCAGCTACACCGCCGAACACGGCGACGCGGGCTGGCGGAACATAGAGGCGCTGGGCCCGAACACCGGAGTCGAGTCGGGCAACGGCAGCCTGATGCAGAAGCTGGCACAGGGGCAGTACCAGGCCACGTACTTCGTGGCCGGCTCGGTCCGCGCGCTGATCGAGGGGCAGGAAGCGGCGAAGATCCTCGACTACACGTACCTGACGGACGGAACCCCACTGCTTCCGAGGGCCGTCGCCGTCACCAGGAAAGCGGCATCACCCGACGCCGGAAAGCTCTTCGTGAACTTCCTGCTGTCGGTCGAAGGACAACAGGCCGCCTGCGAAGGCGGTTTCACCCCGTACCGCGACGGAGTCGAGTGCCCCTACGGGCTGCCCGCGGTCGAGGCGGCCGTCGGCGCCGGCAACCTGATGCTCGGCGGTTACCCGAAGGACATCGTCAAGAACAAACCGTCCATCGTGGCCCGCTGGAAGAAGGCGTACGGCCGATGAGCGCCACCTCACTGCGGCCGCCCCCGGCCCGCACCCCTCCGCCACCGGTGCGCCGGCGGCGACGGTGGCCGTCCACCGGGGCAAGCCACTACATCCTGTGGGCACTCGCGCTCCTGGTCATCGTGGGACCCGTCGTGCCGGTCGTGGCCGCCTCGCTGTGGTCCACCCCTCTGTACGAGTCGGGCGGGCATCCGACCTGGGACAACTTCCACACGCTGCTCACCGACCGCGGCTGGTGGACCGCGGTCACCAACTCGGTGCTGTTCGCCGCGCTCAACACCGCCGGATCGATCCTGGTCGGCGTGGCGTGCGCGCTGCTCCTCACCCGCACCGACATTCCCGGACGACGTGTCCTGACGACGTTCCTGCTCGTCCCGGTCGCCCTGCCCGGACTGGTGCTCATCGTCGGGTGGGCCGCCATGTGGACCCCGGCGGGATTCGCCAACTCGTGGCTGGAGGCCCACACCTTCCTGAGCATGCCGGTCACTCTCTACAGCATTCCCGGCATGGCGCTGGTCGCCATGAGCGTGGCCTCTCCCACGGTCTTCCTGCTGTGCCGCGGCACGCTGCTGTCGATCGACCCCTCGCTGGAGGACGCCGCCCGTACGTCGGGGGCCGGTCCGCTGCGCAGCCTGCTGTCCGTCAGCCTTCCTCTCATGCGGCCCGCGATCACCAACGCGGCGCTGCTGGTCTTCGCCCTCTCGATGGAAGTGCTCGGACTGCCGCTCATCCTGGGGTTCTCCAGCGAGATCAGCCTGATCTCCACGTATCTCTACGACCACTGGGTGAACGACGCGGAGCAGGGGCTGGTGTCCGCCGGCGCGGTCCTCCTGCTCGTCGCCGTCTCCGCGCTCCTCGTCCTCCGCAACCGACTCGTCGGGGACACGGCCCGCTTCACCACCACCACGGGGAAACCCACCGGCGTCCGCATCCTGAAGCTGGGTCCCGCACGCTGGGTCATGGCGGCCGCCATCGCGCTCTTCCTGCTCGTCTTCGTCCTCGTACCCCTGGCCGGCGTCTTCCTGGCGGCGTTCACCTCCATCCTGTCGCCCTTCATCTCCCCGTGGAGCGTGCTGACCCTCGACAACTTCTCCGCGGTGGCCGACAACCCGGTCTACACCAAGTCGATCGTCAACAGCCTGCTGATCGCCGGCGTCGGCGGGGCCCTGACGACCGTGGTCATCGCGGTTCTGTCGGTGATCGCCCACCGCTCCCGTTTCCGCTTCCGCGGCTCGCTGCAACAGGGCATGCTGTGGCCGCGCATGATGCCGGCCCTCGTCACCGGCATGGCGTTCTTCTGGAGCTTCGCCCTCCTCGACAAATCGGGTGCCGTACGCGCCAGCCTGTGGGGCATCGGCATCGCGTTCGCCGTACGGAGCCTCGCCCTCGGCTACAGCGCCTTCTACCCGGCGCTCGCCGGCATCGGCGCCGATCTCGACAACGCCGCCCGCACCTCTGGAGCCACCTGGTGGACGGCCATGCGCACCATCGTCCTGCGCCTGGTCGCGCCCGCCATGGGCGCCTCGTACGTGCTGCTGTTCGTGGCCATGCTCAACGACGCCGAACCGGCGGTGTTCCTCGTCACCGACGACACACCCGTGCTCGGCCTCACCATGCTGCAACTCGCGGCAACCAGTATCGGCGGGACCGTCGCCGCGTTGGGAGTCATCCAGATGGTCATCACCCTGCTCGTCCTCGGCGCGGGCCGCGCCCTGCTGGGGGTGCGTCCCCGTGCCTAGTCTCCACCTGAACGGAATCACCAAGCGGTTCGGCGAACACACCGCCCTGCACGACCTGTCACTCACCGTCCAGGACGGCGAGATCTTCACCCTGCTGGGCCCCAGTGGCTGCGGGAAGTCCACCACCCTGTGGTCGATCGCCGGCCTGCACCGGCCCGACTCGGGCAGCATCGCCTTCGGCGACCGCGTGGTCTTCGACCACGGACGCGTCGACGTCCAGCCGGAGCACCGCAATTGCGGCGTCGTGTTCCAGTCCTACGCCATCTGGCCGCACATGTCGGTCGCGCAGAACGTGGGCTACCCCCTCAAGCTCCGCAGGACCCCCAGGGCACAGCGCGACCGACGCGTCCGGGAAGTCCTCGAACTCGTCGAACTGGGCCACCACGCCGACCGCTACCCCCACGAACTGTCCGGAGGCCAGCAGCAACGCGTCGCGCTGGCACGTGCCCTCGCCCACCCGCCCGACATGCTGCTCCTGGACGAGCCCTTCTCGAACCTGGACGCCAAACTCCGTGACCGCTCCAGGCAGTGGCTCAAGACCCTGCAGTCACACGTCGGGATCACCACCGTCTTCGTGACGCACGACCAGGACGAGGCACTGTCCGTCAGCGACCGCGTCGCCGTCATGGACCGGGGGAAGGTCCGCCAGGTCGGCACCCCCACCGAGATCTACGAGCACCCGGCGGACCTGTTCGTCGCCGACTTCGTCGGCACCGCCAACATCCTCCCGGCCACGGTCGTCGAGGCGGACGGCACCCACGCCCTGATCCGCATGGAGGGCCTCAGCAGGCCGCTGAGCGTGCCGCACACCGACAAGCGCCTGGGCGCGGTGCGTATCTGCATCCGGCCCGAGAACATCGACATACTCCGCAGCGGTGGCGGCAGCGACGCGGACCCGCCCGCCGGCACGCTGACGGCCGAGGTCGACAACCGGGCCTATCTCGGCGACCACTACCGCTACACCATCCGCATCGGCGGCACCCCCGTGATCGTGACGACCACGCGTCCGGCCACCGCCGGCGAACTCACCGTCAGCCTCCCGCCGGAAGACATCCGCGTCTTCCACGAGGAGGCCCCGTCCCCTGAGGAGAACCACCATGCCCCCGTCCACTGAAGCCGTCGCACGGGTCGGCATCCTGACGCCGTCCGGCATGCTCGGCGCCGGCTTCGCCCCGGAGACCGTCGAGCGGGGCCTGACACTCGGCCCCGACGTCATCGCGATCGACGGCGGCTCCACCGACTCGGGTCCCCACTACCTCGGCTCCGGTGTCGCCAAGACCACCGCGGCCGCCGTCAGTCGTGACCTGCGCATCCTCCTCAAGGCGGCGGCCACCGCGAACATCCCCCTGATCGTCGGCTCCTGCGGCACCAGCGGCACCGACTCCGGCGTCGACTGGGTCGCCGGAATAGCGGAACAGATCATGGCGGAGGAAGGTCTCGACCTGCGGATCGCCCGCATCTACAGCGAGCAGGAGGCCGGCTTCCTCAAGGAGGAACTGGACGCCGGACGGATCCATCCCCTGGCCCCGCACGGCCCGCTCCGGCCGGAGACACTCGACAGCTGCACGCACATCGTCGGCATGATGGGCCACGAACCCTTCGTCGAGGCCATCCGGGCAGGCGCACAGGTCGTGCTGGCCGGACGGGCCACCGACACCGCCCTCGCCGCCGCCGTACCCCTCATGCTCGGTATGCCGGCCGGACCCTCCTGGCACGCCGCCAAGATCGTCGAATGCGGCGGGCAGTGCACCACGAACCCCCGGGCCGGCGGCGTCTTCGCCACCGTCGACCAGAACGGTTTCACGATCGAGCCCCTCGACGCCGACAACGTCTGCACCCCCACGTCGGTGGCGGCCCACATGCTGTACGAGACGGCCGACCCCTACCGGATGCGCGAACCCGCGGGCACCCTGGACGTCTCCGACGCCACCTACACGGCTCTCGACGAGCGCCGCGTACGCGTCGAGGGCTCGCGCTTCGAGCCCGCCGAGCAGTACACCGTCAAACTGGAGGGCGCCCGCGTCACCGGCTACGAGACGGTCTCGTTCAGCGCCATCCGCGATCCGTACATCGTCTCCCACATCGACCGCTGGGCCGCGCTGTTGCGCACCGTCCTCACCGAGCGCGTCACACAGACCCTCGGGCCGGCCGACGACTACACGCTGGACATCCGCCTGTACGGCCACAACGCCGTTCTCGAAGACCTGGACCCCGACTCCTCCGCGCCCCGGGAGGTCGGCGTCATGCTCCTCGTCAACGCACCCTCCCAGGCCACCGCCACCGCGATCGCCAAGGTCGCCAACCCCCTCATGCTGCACCTCCCGCTGCCGGAGATGGAGTACCTGCCCAGCTTCGCCTTCGCCACCTCACCGGCCGAGACCGAACGCGGCGCGGCCTACGAGTTCGTCCTGAACCACGTCGTCGACGTCGACTCGGCCACCGGCATGTTCCGTACGCACCACTCCCGTGAGGTCTCCCATGTCTGAACGTCCCGACTCCTCGTCCGTGCTCGCCGACCACGCGATCGAGATCCGCTCCAAGAACGCCGGCCCGTTCTGGGTCACGATGGAGACGTTCATGAAGGACAGCGCCGGTTACGCCATCGCGGCCGACGCGTCCTTCCTCAACGAGAAGGTCGTCGCCGAGCTCTACGGAGTGGATGCCGCCCAGGTCCAGATCTTCCGCATCCCGTCCCTGAACGTCGTGAAGATCTCCTTCCCGCGTCCCGTCGCCCAGGCCGGTCCCCGCGACCGGGACATCCACGCCGGCCAGCACCACGTGCCTCTCGCCGCCCTGCGCGTGCCCGGCCGGCCCCGTGCCGAACCGCTGCGCCGGCAGGACCTGGTGCCCGTCCCGGAAGAGGAACTGGTCCTCCGCCTCCCCGCGCCGTTCACCGACGCGGCCGTCGAACGGCGTCACCGCAAGGAGCGGCTGGCCGGCGCGCTGCGCCTGTTCGGCCGCTTCGGGTTCGAGGAGGGGGCCGCCGGACACATCACCGCACGCGATCCCGAGTTCCCCGACCACTTCTGGGTCAACCCGTTCGGCGTGTCCTTCAAGCACGTGAAGGTCAGTGACCTCCTGCTCGTCAACCGCGAGGGCGAGGTCGTCCAGGGCCGCCACCGGGTGAACCGGGCCGCCTTCGCCATCCACTCCGCCGTCCACGCGGCACGGCCCGACGCGGTCGGCGCCGCGCACAGCCACTCGGTGTACGGCAAGGCCCTGTCCGCGACGGGCCGGCGGCTCGAACCGCTCACCCAGGACGCCTGCGCGTTCTACGAGGACCACGGTTGCTACGAGACGTATTCAGGGGTGGCCGACGACCCCGAGGAGGGCCGGCGCATCGCCGAGGCGCTCGGCGGACACAAGGCGGTCATCCTGCGCAACCACGGCCTGCTCACGGTCGCGGGCTCGGTCGACGCCGCCGCGTACTGGTTCATCACCATGGAACGGTCGGCCCAGGCCCAGCTCGCTGCCGAGGCCGCGGGGCCCACGATCCGGATCCCCCACGAAGAAGCGAAACTCACCCACGGACAGGTGGGCTTCGAACTGGCGGGCTGGTTCCAGTTCCAGCCCCTCTTCGACCAGATCTCCCGCACGGACCCGGACCTCTTCGACTAGGACGCCTGTGTCACGGCCGGATCGACGCGTCGAGCGAGACGAGCATGCGTACCGCGTCCCGCAGGCCCGACGGGCGCAGCAGTCCCTCGGGCGGTGTGCGGCCCCAGCCGGGGCCGCACAGCAGCACCGGGCTCTGCCGGCGCGCACCGCGGATGCCCCACCGCGTCGCGGCGAGATGCCGGGCCAGCGGGAGGTTGGCCGTGGACCGCGACTGGGTCCACAGGGCGACCGCCGCCGGGCCGACGCGGCGCACCGCGCCGTCCACCGCCTCGACGGGGACGGCCCCGCCGAGCATCAGCGTCGGCACGCCCGCCTCCGCCAGCGCGGCGTTGAGCGCCTCCATCGGGAGTGTGTGCTGCTCGTCGGGCAGACAGGCCAGCAGGACGGGGGAGGTGTCCTGACGGGGCGGGGACGCGGCCGAGGCGACGTACACGTGCCGCAGGACGGTGGACACGTGCCAGGACAGCAGGTGCTCGACCTCCACATAACGGTCGCCCGAGGACTCCCACTTGCGGCCGGCCGCCCGCAGGGTGGGGGCCATCACCTCCTCCCACGCGGCCACCAGGCCGTGGGCGCGCACCACCGCCGTGAGCTGTTCCTGCACGGCCGCAGCGTCGAGCCGTACGGCCGCGCGGGCCAGGCCGCGGCACTCCTGACGCGCGACGTCCATGGGCAGCGCGGAGGGGGAGCGGGAGGCACCGTCTCCCGACCGCACGGCAGGGGCGTCCGCGGTCCGGCCCCGCGCACGGTCGAGGGCGGCTCGCGCCGCCTCGGCCGGCGGCACCCCGGTGGCGGTCAGCCTGCACATGTCCCGCACCATGGCCACGTCCTGCGGTGACCAGCGGCGCTGACGGCCGTCCGCCCGCACCGCGGGTCCCAGTCCGTACCGCCGGTCCCAGGAACGCAGCGTCGTCGGTGACACGCCCAGCGAACGTGCCAGGAAACCCGTCGTGACCCCCAGGTCGGTGGGTTCCGCCGGTTCCCGGCCCGTCAGGTCCACCGGCCGCTCCTCGGACATGGGCTCGGCCTCGTCTCGCATGCTGCGCGGACCCCGGGCGGCCCGCATGACTCGCTCGATCTTCCGGCGGACGCCGCCGAACGGATGCGCCCGCGCTCGGGTACGGCTCAGCCGGGGAAGCGGCCGGTCGAGCGCAACTGCCAGCGGCGTTCCGCGTAGGCCAGATCGTCGCGCCACAGACGTCCGGCCGCGGCCCGCACCAGCGGTCGCAGCAGTGGTGTCATCCTGCGGGCGACGGTGAACCCGGCTCGGTCCGACGCCGCCACGACCGCCTCCACCACCGCCGTGCGGGGCCTGCCCCGGTCGTCGGGGCCGAGCGGGGTCGCATGGGTCTCGACGACCGATCCCCGCCCCTCGCCCTCCGTGATGTGCATGACGACCGTGCGCGGCTCGGGCGCGGTGAACACCGCCCGTACGGGCACGACGAGCCGTCCGGCGAGCTTGAAGGACACGTCGACGGCGAACCCGTCCTCACCCGTCGCCGACGGGGTGTCGACGACGGTCAGGTCGACGAAGGAGTACGGATGGAACCAGGCCCCGTGCCACGGGTCCAGCCGGTTGGCCACGATGTCCTCGGGCTCGCACGTGCCGACGCCGGCGTACACGGCGGACACCGCTCCCGCCAGGTCCGGCCGCATCGGAACCACCGGGGCCGCCAGGGGCGCCTCACCGCCGACGCCGTCCAGGCGCACCCACACCAGCACGCCGTCGTCGTGCACGGGCAGCGGTTCCCAGCCCGCGAACGCCGTGCCCCGCAGGGCCAGTCCGTGCCAGTGGCAGACGAGGGTGCCGCAGCGGACCGGGCTGTCCCGGAGCGGGGCGCCCAGATGGGGGCAGATGCCGGGCCCGGCCACCAGCCGGCCGGTGGCGTCGCGCCAGACGACGACCTCCTGCCCGGCGACCGTCCGGGCCAGCGGCCGGTCGTCGCGGACGTCCCGGCCGGCGCCCACGACGTACCAGTTGCCCGACGGGCGCGCCTGGGCGCCCTTCAGGGCCTGGGCGATCACCCCCGGGCGGGCCTCGCGCCACGTCGGACGCTGCCGTTCCCAGGCCACCGGGTTCCTGCGCAGCGACAGCGGAAACCGTCCGCGGCGGACGGGACGACCGGAGCTCATACGGTCTCCTCCTGCAACGGCGCCGCAGCGGCGGGGGAGGCGCCCGGCACCGCGTTCCCGCCGAACGGCAGCGCACGCGTCGCGGGCCGCTCCGCCCGGCGCTCGCGCGTTCCGGTCCGGGCGGCCAGCAGCCGGACGAGCCCGTCGACGGCCACCGCGGCACGGCGCCGCCGCGGGACCACGGCGCGGCGGTGCAGCACCGCGTGTCCGTCGTCGGCGACGGCGTCCAGAATGCCGCCGTACAGCACGAAAGCCGTACGCACGCAGGGCCGTGACACCGGGTCGAGCATCGCGAGCCCCGGTGCCGCCTCGCGGTAGACACCGCGGGTGAGGTCCTCGACGGCCCGCAGCGCCTCGGTGATCCGCGGGTCGCGGCGGCCGGTGCCGCGGCTCCAGCTCAGCAGTTCCCGGTCGACGCCGTGGGCGCGCAGCAGATCGGCGGGCAGGTAGACACGTCCCCGGTCGAGGTCCTCGCCGACGTCGCGCAGGAAATTGGTCAGCTGGAAGGCCACGCCCAGGGCGGCGGCGTGCGGGGCGGCCTCCTCGCGCGGGACCACGGTGCCCAGGATCGGCAGCATCTGGAGCCCGATGACCGCCGCCGAACCGTGCATGTACGCGCGCAGGTCGTCGTACGTCGGATAGTCGGTGACCTCCAGGTCGCTGCGCATGGACGCCATGAAGTCGCTGAAGTGCCGGTGGTCGATGGCGTACCGCCGCGCCGTGTCGGCGAGTGCGAGGACGACCGGCTCGGTGCTGCCGCCGTCCCTGAGCCCCCGCTCCAGGTGCCGGTGCAGGCGGGCGAGGTCCGCGGCGCGGCGATGGGGCGGGACGCGCGCGTCCAGGTCGTCGACGATGTCGTCCGCCCAGCGGGCGAAGCCGTAGAGGGCGTGGACGGCGGGGCGCCGTGCGACGGGCAGCAGCCGGGTGGCGAGGAAGTACGTCCTGCCGTGCCGGGCGTTGAGCCGGCGGCAGCGGGCGTAGGCGTCGCGCAGCGCCGGTTCGGTGATGCCTGCCGCGTCGAGTTCGCGGGCGGTCATCGGCGGGTCCCTTCCGGTGCTGTCGGTTCCGTCGGTGCTGTGGGTGTTCCGGGTGGTGCGGGTGCGTGCGGTGCGGTCCGCGTGGCCGGTGCGGTGCGTACGCGCCTCGGGGCGGGGGCCGGCCGCGTTCCGGTGATCCGGGCCGCGGCGAGCTTGCCGGACAGCAGCACGGTCGGGACGCCCACGCCCGGCGTGGTGCCGCACCCGGCGAGCACGGCGTTCTCGGTACCGCGCACGAGGTTGCGCGGCCGGAACGGGCCGGTCTGCGCGAAGGTGTGGGCGGCCGAGAAGGGGGTGCCCGCGGCGTGTCCCTGGGCGGTCCAGTCGGCCGGGGTGACCAGGGTCTCCTCCTCGACGGCGTCGGCGAAGCCGTCGAGTCCGCGCCGCTCCAGCTCCCGCAGGACGCTGTCGCGGTAGCGCGGGGCGAGCTCGCCCCAGGCGGCGGCGTCCGGCCCGATGTCGGTGTTCGGGCACGGGGCGAGCACGTAGTGGAGGTGGCGGCCGGGCGGGGCGAGAGTCGGGTCGGTGGCGGTGGGCCGGGTGATGAGCAGCGAGGGATCGCTCATCAGCTCGCCGGTCCGCGTGAGCTGGTCGAAGGTGCCGTGCCACTCGGCGCCGAAGGACAGCGTGTGGTGCGCGAGTCCGGGCCAGGTCCGGTCGGTGCCGGCGTGCAGGACGACGGCCGACGGGGCGTGCCTGATCCGCAGGGGGCGGCGCGGCACCTGCCCGAGGAGGCGGTAGGCGACCGGCAGGTCGGGGGTGAGGACCACGGCGTCGCACGCGATGCGTTCCTGGTCGGTGACGACGGCGGTGACACGGTCCCCGGAGCGTTCCAGCCGGGTGACGTCCTGTCCGAGGCGCAGGTCGGCGCCCGCCCGCCCGGCGGCGTCCGCCATGGCCCGGGGGAGGGCGTGCATGCCGCCACGGGGGAAGTACACGCCGGCGACCGTGTCCATGTAGGCGATGACGGCGTACGCGGCGAGGGCCTGCTTCGGCGGGACACCGGCGTACAGCGACTGGAACGAGAAGACACGGCGCAGGCGTTCGTCGCGCAGGTGGCGGCCGATGCGCGCGTCCAGCCGCCCGAAGCCGCCGAGCGCCGCGAGCCGCGCCAGGTCGGGGGTCAGCAGCTGGAAGGGCGAGTCGAAGTTCGTGTCGATGAAGCGCCGCATCTGCGCTCGGTACAGCTGTTCGAGCCACCGGCGCAGCCGCCGGTAGCCCGCGGCCTCCCCGGCCCCCGCGAAGCGTTCGACCTCGGCCTCCATCGCCTCCGCGTCGGTGTGCACGTCGAGGCCGCTGCCGTCCGCGAACAGCGCCCGGTAGGCCGGGTGCAGCGGGATGAGGTCGACGCGGTCCCGCAGGTTCTCGCCGACCGCGGCGAAGGCTTCGTCGGCCAGGCCGGGCATCGTCAGCACGGTGGGACCGGTGTCCATGCGGTAGCCGCCGCGCTCCAGCAGTCCGGCGCGTCCTCCGGGCAGTACGTCGCGCTCCACGAGGGTGACCCGGCGGCCCGCGCCGAGCAGGTGCAGGGTGGCCGCCAGGCCGGAGAGCCCGGCGCCGACGACCACCACGTGGTCCGTGCGCCCGGGAACGGTCCTGGTCATCGGACGGCCCCCTCGGCACCGGCGGCCAGCAGGAGCGGGGCGGATGCGCGGTCCCGCTCCCCGCGTGGCGCGGGGGACGCGGGAGAGGCCACGGCCGGAGGGGACACGCCTGCCGTGGCGTGCAGCAGCTCCCGCAGCCGGTGACCGGCCTCCGGTTCCAGCGGGGCGGACCGCAGATGGCGCATGCCCTGGGCGACCAGTCGCTCGATCTTCGCTTCGACGAGGTCACGGGCGCCGGTGGCGGTCAGCACGGCACGGACCTCGTCGAGACCGTCGTCGGACAGGTCGGCGCGGCCGAGGGAACGACGCAGCACGGCCAGGCCGCGCCGGTCCCCGGTCGCCTCCGCCCGGGCCTGCCCCAGGGCGACCAGGTAGGTGGGCTTGCCCGTACGGATGTCGCCGCCCACGGGTTTGCCGGTGCGGCCGGGGTCGCCGAACACGTCGGCGAGGTCGTCGCGCAGCTGGAAGGCGATCCCGATCCGCCGGCCCGCCGAGCACAGGGCCTCGCCGCGCGCGGCGTCCGCTCCGGCCAGCGCCGCCCCGAGCGCCAGCGGACGCTCCACGGAGTACAGCGCGCTCTTGAGACAGGCGGCACGGATCGCGCGGGGCAGGGAATACGAGGAGGTGGCCTGGCCGTGGAGGTCCAGGTACTGCCCGGCCACCATCTCGGTGCGCATGGCGCTCCACAGGTCACGTACCGCGGCCGGTGCCGTGTCGACGGCCGCGACGAGGTCGTCCGCCCAGGCCAGGGCCAGATCCCCGGCGAGGATGGCCGCGGCTTCGCCGAAGCGCGCACCCGGCCCGCCCGGCACGGTGCCGGCGTACTGGGCGGCGACGTCCGCGTGCAGGGCGAGCCGTCCCCGGCGCAGCCGCGCGCCGTCCATCACGTCGTCGTGGACCAGGGCGCAGGTCTGGATCAGTTCGAGGGCGGCGCCCACCCGGAGGGCCGCTTCCGCCCGGTCCGGCCCGCCGCCGCAGGCGCGCAGCGCCCACCACACGAACCGCGAACGCATGCGCTTGCCGCCGTCCAGGGTGAAGCGCGCGACGCGTTCGGCCAGGTCCTGGCCGAACACCGCGTCCAGCGCGGTGGCCCGTTGCGTCCGTTCGGCCAGATGGTCCTTCAGCACACGCCCCACGGCGGCGGATACATCACTGTCGATGACGTGCAGGTCGTCCAGGTGCAGGTCGTCCACGGGCAGCGGGAGCCGTGCGGAGGAAGAGGACTCCGCGCGGCCCGCGGAGTGCGGCGGCGGGGGCAGGGGCGGGAGCTCGCGATGAGAGCCGGGCGATGCCCCGGCCGCGGAGTGATCCTTCGCCTCGCTGGAGCGCATCCCGGTTCCCTCTCGTCGCGATCGCATAGGTGTCTGACGGAACGCTTTCCGTGGCAGGGGCGGCCACGGATGCGCCGGGCGGGCGAGAAGGTGCGGTCGGTGCCCGACGGGTGGGCCGACCGGGCGACGACGTGTCCCCGGACCGCCCGTGAAGTGATGCAGAGGCGATGCAAGTTGTTGCGTCGGCCGGGCCTCTCGCAGGGTGGGAGGCCGGGGCCGTCCCGGAGCGACCGACGACCGACACCCGTGGGACGGGCGACGACGGGTACCCCGACCGCGCGACGGAACGACCACCGCCCACACGAGGAGCGAGCATCATGACCGCACACCAGGTCACCGAGCGGGCCCTCGACGTCCCGCGGTGGGCTCCGGCGGAGGAGCACCTCGCCGACGAGGAACTCGCCGCGCAGTTCGCCGCCGGCGACGAAGCCTGTCTCGCCGCCGTCTACCGCCGTTGGGGCGCCCTGGTCTACAGCCTGGCGCAGCGTTCCCTGGGGGACGTGCGGGAGGCGGAGGACGTCACACAGACGGTGTTCCTGGCCGCGTGGCGGGGGCGTGCCGGATTCGCCCCGGAGCGCGGGGCGCTGGGCGCGTGGCTCGTCGGGATCACCCGGCGGAAGGTCGCCGACGCCCTGTCCGCGCGGACCCGCCGGGCCGAGCTCGTGGCGGCCGCCGGGGCGCGGATGTCCGTCGGGCCCGCGGACCACGACAGCCAGGCCGCCGTGCTCGACCGGGTCCTCCTCGGCCATGAACTGGCCAGGCTGCCGGCGGCTCAGCGGCGGGTGCTGACGCTGGCCTTCTACGACGACCTGACGCAGACGCAGATCGCCGAGCTCACCGGATGGCCGCTGGGCACCGTCAAGAGCCATGCCCGGCGGGGGCTGCACCGGCTCAGCCGGTGCCTTCAGGACGACGGGGTGTCGGGGCGGGAAGAGTGATTCGCTGCAGAAGCGATGCGGATCCCCTCCGAAGCTGCCCTTGCCTTCCGGACGCCGCCCCGGGCCGGTGCGTTGCGGGTGCCGGGCCGTCGTGGCTGGTCGCGCGGTTCCCCGCGCCCCTGCAGGGGGCGGGTGGTGCATCCGGGGTCGGGGCGGCGGGCGTAAAGGGGTGGACACCGTTCGTCCCTGCGGGACAGGTCGGGAGGAGGTGGCGACGTGGTGGGAGCCCGGGTCCCGGGCCACATCCCGAACGCGGAGCTCGCCGTCCGCGCGCTCGACGGGAACCGGAGCGTGTGGAGCGCCGCCGCCGCGCGGCACCTCGCCGGGTGCGCGGTCTGCCGCGAACAGCTCACCGCCTACGAACGCGTCGTCGCGGCCGGCCGGCTGACCCGTCCGGGGCAGGTGCTGCTGAACCCGCCCCGAGGGGTGTGGGCCGCGGTCCGGACCGGCCTCGCGGTCGACAGCCGCCGTACGACGCCGTCGGGCCGGCCCCACGCCCGTACCCTCCTGGCCCTCCGGCGTGCCGGGTCCCACGTCCTGCGGGGTTCGGCCGCCGTCGTGCGTGCCGCCGCCCGCCTCCACGCCCGGCTTCGGCCCCAGCACCCTCACCACCGCCCCCGCGGCCCGCACGGGTGAGCCGTCGCTCGGCCGCCGGCCCCCCCGGCCCCGCCTGCATCCGCGCGGGCCCGGTGGAGGGAAGGGTGGGGACAGGTCACCGGCCGCCCGCGCACCGCCGGTGGAACACACAGGGGAGGGAGCGGTCCGTGCTCGACGCCGAGGTGGCCATCGTGGGCGGAGGAGCCGCGGGACTGTCCCTGGCCCACCGGCTCGCCCGCCCCGCCCCCGGAGAACGGCGCGTGTCGGCGGTCCTGGTGGACGCCCCGCCCGGCCCGCTCCGCCCGCCGAGCCGCACCTGGTGCTTCTGGGAGAAGGGCCCAGGACCGTACGACGCCGCGCTGACCGCCGCCTGGCGACGTCTGCGGGTCCACACCCCGGCCGGCCGGCCCGCGGCGGACGACATCGCGCCGCTCACCTACAAGATGCTCCGCTCCGACGACTTCGAGCGGCTCGTCGCCCGCGACCTGGCGCGCCAGGCCGACGTCCGCAGGCTGGAGGCGACCGTCGAGACGGTGGACGGCATCTCCGGCGGAGCCGAGATCCATGCACGCACCCGGCAGGGCCACCCCGTGACCGTGCGCGCCCGCTGGGTCTTCGACTCCCGCCCGCTCGGCAGCCTCCCGGCGGCCCGCACCACCCTGCTGCAGCACTTCCACGGCTGGTTCGTCCGTACCGGCCGGCCGGTGTTCGATCCCGGCACGGTGGACCTCATGGACTTCCGGGTCCCGCAGCCGCCGCGCGGGCTCGCCTTCGGCTACGTCCTGCCGACCGGCCGCCACGAGGCACTGGTGGAGTACACCGAGTTCTCCGGCGCCGTCCTGTCCCGGCAGGCGTACGAGGCCGCCCTGCGCCGCTACGCCGAGGACGTGCTGCACCTCGGTGACTTCGAGGTCGTCTCGGCCGAGACCGGCGTGATTCCCATGACCGACGCGCGCTTCGCCCGCCGGACGGCGCCGTCGGTCTTCCGCATCGGCGCCGCGGGAGGCGCCACCCGGCCGTCCACGGGCTACACCTTCTCCGCCGTGCAGCGCCAGACACGAGCCGTCGTGGACGCCCTGCGCGCGGGCCGCCGGCCGATGCCGCCCCCCGCCCACTCGGCCCGCTCGCGAGCCATGGACGCGGTGCTGCTGCGGGCCCTGGACAGCGGCCGGGTCGACGGCGCCGCGTTCTTCGCGCGGCTCTTCACACGGGTGCCGATGGAACGGCTGCTGCGGTTCCTCGACGGCGGGACCCACCTGTACGAGGACGTCTCCCTCGGCTTCCGCACGCCCGTCCTGCCCATGCTCCGCTCCGCGGCGGAACTGTCCTGGCTGCCCCGCAGGCCCTTTCCCGAGCCGTCGCCGCGGCCTCCCCGAGCCACCTGACACCTACGGAGACCCCATGACCGTGCTGCGCGACGAGGAGCTCGCCGCCGCCTTCGACCACGCCTCTCGCAGCTACGACACCCTGGTGGCCGCCAACCCCGGTTACCACGCCCACCTGCGCCGCTCCGCGCGCCGCCTCGGCCTGCCGAACGGTGGCAGGGCCCTGCGCGTCCTCGACCTGGGATGCGGCACCGGCGCCTCGACGGCCGCGCTGGCCGCGGTCCTGCCCGGAGCCGAGATCACCGCCGTGGACGCCTCCGCCGGCATGCTGGAACGCGCCGCCGCGAAACCGTGGCGGGACGGCGTGACCTTCGTGCAGGCCCCCGCCGAGCGCCTGGCGGAAGCGGGCGTGCGGGGCCCGTACGACGCGGTGTTCGCCGCCTACCTCTTCCGCAACGTCGCCGATCCCGACGCGGTCCTCTCGTCCGTGCGTGAGGCGCTGGCACCTGGGGGACGACTGGCGGTGCACGAGTACACCCTCAGCGGACGGGCCGCCCACCGCGCGGTGTGGACGGGGGTGTGCCGTGGCCTCGTCCTGCCCGTCGCCACCGCCCTCGGCGACGGCACCCTCTACCGCCATCTGTGGCGCAGCGTCGTGGAGTTCGACACGGCGGGCGACTTCGCCGGCCGGGTCCGTGCGGCCGGCCTGCGGGACGTACGGGTGCTGCCCCTGCCGGGCTGGCAGACCGGGATCACCCACACGATCGTCGCCCGCCGCCCGGGCACGGTGGCGGAGGCCGGCCGATGACCGCACCCCGACGACCGGACGCCACCGGGCGAGGACGACCGGATGCCACCGCGCGAGGGGGCGCGGCCGGGCGCGGCAGGGACCGGCGGGCCCGCACGATCCTCCCCGCGCCGGGCGCCCCGCGCCTCACTGGCGACCGCCCGCCGACCACCGCCGTCGTGGGCGGTGGCATCGCCGGGCTGGCCGCCGCCACGGCTCTCGCCGAACGAGGCGTGCGGGTCACGCTCTACGAACGCGAACCCACCCTCGGGGGACGCCTGGCCGGCTGGCCCACGACGCTCTCCGACGGCAGCACCGTGACCATGAGCCGCGGCTTCCACGCCTTCTTCCGCCAGTACTACAACCTGCGCGGACTGCTGCGGCGTACCGATCCGGGTCTCGACCGGCTGCGCGGCCTGCCCGACTATCCCCTGCGGCACGGCAGCGGTCTGCACGACAGCTTCCGGCACGTCCCGCGCACCCCGCCGTGGAGCGCGCTCGGATTCGTCGCCCTGAGCCCCACCTTCGGCCTGCGGGACCTCGTCCGCATGAACCCGGTCGCCGCCCTGCCCCTTCTCGACGTCCGCGTCCCCGAGGTCTACGAGCGACTCGACGGCGTCAGCGCCCATGACTTCCTGGAGTCGATCCGGTTCCCCGAGGCCGCGCACCATCTCGCCTTCGAGGTGTTCTCCCGGAGCTTCTTCGCCGATCCCCGCCGGCTGTCCGCGGCGGAGATGGTGCTGATGTTCCACATCTACTTCCTCGGCTCCTCCGAGGGCCTGCTCTTCGACGTACCCGACGAACCCTTCCCCACCGCCCTGTGGGAACCCCTCGCCACGTATCTGGACGGTCACGGCGTCGAGCTGCGCACCGGCACGCCCGTCGAGACGGTCGAACCCACCCCGGACGGCGGGTTCCTCGTCGCCGCCGGTGCGCGGGAGGAGCGTCACGACACCGCTGTCCTCGCCCTGGACGCAACGGGCCTCGGCGCCCTGGCCGCCCGTTCCCCGCACCTGGGCGACACCGGGTGGCGCGAGCGGACGGCCCGGCTGCGCGGCGCCCCGCCGTTCCTGGTCTCCCGGCTGTGGCTGGACCGCCCGGTCGCCGCCGACCGGCCGGGCTTCCTCGGCACCAGCGGCTACGGGTCCCTCGACAACGTCAGCGTGCTGGAGCGCTGGGAGAGGGAGGCGGCGCGCTGGGCCCGCCGCACCGGGGGCTCGGTCGTGGAACTGCACGCCTACGCCCTCCCGGACGGCGCGATCCGGGAGCCGGAGCAGCAGCACCTGGAGCAGAAGCGCCTGCTGGAGCAACTGCACCAGGTGTATCCGGAGACCCGGGCGGCGACGGTGGTCGACGCCCGGCACGAGTGGCGGGCCGACTGTCCGCTGTTCCCGGTCGGCGGTCACGGCGACCGGCCGACCGTACGCACCTCCGACCCGGGACTGGTGGTGGCCGGCGACCTGGTCCGCACGGACCTGCCCGTGGCGCTCATGGAACGCGCGGCCACGAGCGGTTTCCTCGCGGCCAACGCGCTGCTGGAACGCTGGGGAGTTCGGGGTCAGACCCTGTGGACCGTGCCCGACCGCGGGCGCAGCACGGTGCTGCGCCGCCTGGCGCGGCTCGGCTGACACCGTACGACCGGACGGGCCCGGCACGACCGGGGACGACGACACCGGCACGACCGGGGACGGCGACTCCGGCGCGAACGGGGGGACGGCGGCGCCGGCACGAACGGGTGACGCCGGCGCCGGCGCCGCGACCCGCTCGCCTTAACCCGCCCGCCTTCACCTGCCCGGCGCCCTCACCCGCCCGCCGGCCGGGTCGCGCCTGGTCGGCCGCCCGACGCCGGCCGGGTCGCGCCGGACCGGCCGGCGTCGGGCGGCCGGTCTCCCACCTCCAGACGCGGCCAGTGTGCGAGGTCCCGCAGGAGTTGCCGGTCGTGCGTCGCCACGACGACGGCGGCGCTCGTGTCACGCAGCGCGTCGGTCAACTCGTCGACCAGCGCCGACGCCAGGTGGTTCGTCGGCTCGTCGAGCAGCAGCACCCCGGGGCGCCCGGCCAGTGCCAGGGCCAGGTCGAGGCGCCGCCGCTGCCCCTGCGACATCCGCCCGACCGGCGTACGCAGCGCGTCGGAGTCCAGCAGACCGAGCGCTCGCAGGGGAACGACGTCGGCGTCGCGCAGCACCCCGCGGGCCACCAGCCGTCCCACGTGCCGGGCATGCACCTCACGGGCGGTGAGGCCGGGATCCTGCTCGGCGGTCTCCTGGCGCACCCGGACGAGCCGTACCCCGTGCGACGTCCGTACGTACCCGTCCGTGGGCTCCAGCGCACCGGCCAGCACCGCGAGCAGCGTGGACTTCCCGGCACCGTTCGGGCCCGTGACGAGCAGCCGGTCGCCGCCGTCGAGGGTCAGGTCGACCGGACGGGCGAGCCGCCCCGCGACCGTGACGCCGTGCGCCCGCAACTGCGGCGCCCCGGGCCGGACACCCGGGTCCGGCCACCGCAGTGACGGCGGCGGCTCCGGTACGTCGAGCCGGTGCGCGTCGAGGGCCTCCTGCTGCCGCTTCAGGGCCTGGACCACGCCGGGTGCGCGGGACTGCCGCTGGTGCCTGCCCGTCCCCTTGTCAGGCCGCCAGCCGGTGGAGAGCCGGTCACGGGCCTTCGACGCCGCGTCCCGCAGCCGCCGGTGTTCCTCCTGCTGCTCCTCGTGGTCCTGCTCCCAGCGCTCACGCTCCCGGCGCCGGGCGTCCTGCCACGCGTCGTAGCCGCCCGCGTACAGGCGCGGCCTCCCGTCGCGGGTCGGATCGAGGTCGAGGAACCGGTCGGCGACGTCACGCAGCAGCGCCCGGTCGTGGCTGACGACGGCGAGGCCGCCGTCGTGCTCGCGCAGCCTGCGGGTCAGGAAGTCCAGCCCGTCGGCGTCGAGGTGGTTGGTCGGTTCGTCGAGCAGCAGGACGTCGTGCCGCGCGCCGAGCAGGCACGCAAGGCGGACCCGGTAGCGCTGCCCGACCGACAGGGCCGACAGGGGGCGCTCGCGGTCGGCGCAGGCGCCGAGGGCGTCGAGGGCGACGTCGATCCGGCGTTCGGCGTCCCACGCGTCGAGCCGGGTGGCGGCGTCCAGGGCGGCGGCGTAGCGGTCGTCCGCGGTGGGGTCTCCCCGGGTCAGGGCGAGGGTCGCCTCGTCGAGGGCGCCGAGAGCCGCCCGTGACGCGGCCAGTGCCTCGGCCGTCAGGTCGCCGACGGTCTCCCCGTCGCGTGCGGACAGTTCCTGGCGCGCCAGGCCGATCGTCCCGGCGCGCTGCACCGTCCCCCCGTCGGGCGGGAGGAGTCCGGCGAGGACGTGCAGCAGTGTCGTCTTACCACGGCCGTTCTCGCCGACGACGGCGATCCGCGACCGGGCGGAGACGGTGACCGACACGTCGTCGAGGACGAGCCGGGAGCCGAGGGTGACGGTGACGCCCTCGGCACGGACATGGGCGCGCCCGCCCGCCCCGACGGGCAGGGACATGGCTTCGTGGGTTCTGATGGGGTGCAACGGATGCTCCGCGGCTCGCAGGGGAGCCGGGCAGCGGAAGGGGCCGCCCGGCGGGAACCGGGACGGCGAGCGCGAATTCAGCAGGGAGAAGGCGCCGCCGTCAGCGGGCGGAGCGGACCTTCTGCGACCAGATACCGAGTGCCATGACAGCGAGGCTAGCAGCGCCGGTGCCTCCCGCGCCGCCCGATAAAAAGCGGCCCCCGCCGCACCGCCCGCGGCCGTCCGGGTGCCGCGGCGGTGCGTCCCTTGTTGCCGGAGTGTGCGAACGGGTACTCGGCCGACGGATGTCTACGAAAGGTTCTTGGGATGCGCATTGATCTGAGCGGACGCACGGCACTGGTCACCGGCTCCACCCAGGGGATCGGGGCGGCGATCGCCGCCGGTCTCGCCGGGGCCGGCGCCCGCGTCGCCGTGAACGGCCGGGACGCACGGCGCGCCGAGGAGAGCGCGGACCGGCTCGCCCGGCAGGTGCCCGGCGCGGACGTGCTGCCCGTGGCGGCGGACGTCACCACCGAAGAGGGCGCGGCGCGGGTCCTGGACGCCCTGCCGCAGGTCGACATCCTCGTCAACAACCTCGGGATCTTCGGGTCCGAGGACCCGCTGGACATCACCGACGACGAATGGCGCCGCTACTTCGAGGTCAACGTCCTGGCCGCCGTGCGGCTGACCCGCTCGTACCTGCCGGGGATGACCGAGCGGGGGTGGGGGCGGATCCAGTACATCGCCAGCGACTCGGCGGTGGTCATCCCCGCGGAGATGATCCACTACGGCATGTCGAAGACGGCCCTGCTCGCGGTCGGCCGGGGTTTCGCGAAGCGGGCGGCAGGCACGGGCGTCACGGTGAATTCCGTCATCGCCGGGCCGACCCACACCGGCGGGGTCGAGGACTTCGTGTACGGGCTCGTCGACCGGGATCTGCCGTGGGACGAGGCACAGCGGGTCTTCATGCGTGAGCACCGGCCGCAGTCCCTGTTGCAGCGGCTGATCGAGCCGGAGGAGATCGCCAACATGGTCGTCTACCTGAGCTCCGACCAGGCGTCGGCCACCACGGGCGGCGCTCTGCGCGTCGACGGCGGATACGTCGACTCCATCCTGCCGTGACAGGTGGCCGGCATGCGCGTGCGCCGGCCGTCATCGGCCGTCCTCGCCCCGGCACCACGGTCGTCGCAGGGCGGGCGGGTGTCAGCTGGGCGGGTACGGGGCCGCCTTCAGCCGGCGGGCTAGGTGGGCGGTGTTGGCCGCCAGGGTGGCCGTCGTGGCCGAGGTGGTCTCGGGGGTCTTGTCGAGGTCCTGGTAGTCGACGCCCTGCATGGCCTCACCGACCCAGTAGGTGACGGCGTTCGGAGCGAGCGAGAATCCCACGTCGTTGAGTCCCTGGAAGAGGTCGGCGCTGACCTTGTGGGCGCCGTCCTCGTTGCCGACGACGCACACCGCGGCGACCTTTCCGAAGGTGAGCATCCGCCCTTCGTCGTCCGTCTCGGAGATCTCGGCGTCCAGACGTTCCATGACCCGCTGGGCGATGCTGGACGGATGCCCCAGCCAGATCGGCGTCGAGAGGATCAGGATGTCGGCGCCCATGATCGTGTCCCGGATCGCCGGCCACTCGTCACCGTCACCCATGTCGGTCTCGACCCCCGGCCGCACGTCGTGGTCGGCGACACGGATCACCTCGCCGGTGACGCCGTGCTCGCCGAGCGCCGCGACGGTCTGCTCGGCCAGCAGGTGCGAACTGGACGCGGCGGGCGAGGGGGACAGGCTGCAGACGAGTGCGACAGCCCGCAGAGGGGTCGTTCCGGTGGTGGTCATGCCGCCTGGGTACCCCTTCGCCCGGCGTCTATCCAAGGCGGGAATCCGGCTGCTTCCGGAGGGCGTGGGACCCGGGGCGCCGGGCACCCGCAGCACAGCCGGTCACGAGGACCGCAGTGCACGACGACGGAAGAAGAGGGTCGGCGGGGCCTTCCGCCGCCCTCTGTTCACCGGAGGAGTTGTTTCACACGTGACGGAGAACATGTGGGGATACAGGTCGACGGCGGGCCGCCTGGCGGGTGCCGACCTCACGGGCTACAAGGTCGAGGCCACGGACGGCAGTATCGGCAAGGTCGACAAGCACTCCGACGAGGTCGATGACGCCTACCTGGTGGTGGACACCGGGGTGTGGATCTTCGGCAAGGAGGTGCTGCTCCCGGCCAGCACGGTCGTGAGCATCGATCAGGAGGAGCGGCGGATCATCGTCGACCGCACCAAGCAGCAGATCAAGGACGCCCCCGAGTTCGACCGCGACAAGCACCTGGGCGACCAGGGCTACCGTGACCAGCTGGGCACCTACTACGGCACCGGCGGTCCGCACGTCTGATCCGGGTCTGCTCCGAGCAGCACGGCGGCCCCGGGACTCCGCGCAGGAGTCCCGGGGCCGCCGTGCGACTCGTCGGGCACCGGGTCGCCGAGGGCCGGCACCGGGTTGAGAAGATCGTCCGTGACCCACGCGTCAGGCGTCCGACGGCAGCCGGAAGGAACCAACGAGATCATGCGCGTCCTCATGGCCCGCGCCCTGCCGGGAGCACCCCGGTGACCGCCCGGGTGACCAGCCCTTCGACCGGCGGCGAAGCACCTGTCCTGCTGCGCACCGCCGGCCGGGCCGCGCACATCACCCTCAACCGGCCCAGGGCCATCAACGCCCTCGACCACACCATGGTGCGGCGCATCGACGAGGCGCTGACGGCATGGGAGCACGACCCGGCCGTCGAGTCCGTCGTGATCACCGGAGCGGGGGAGCGCGGTCTGTGCGCGGGCGGCGACATCCGCGCCGTCCACGATGACGCCCGGGACGGGGACGGCACCGCCTCGGCCGCGTTCTGGCGCGACGAGTACCACCTGAACGCGCGGATCGCCCGCTATGCCAAGCCGTACGTCGCCCTCATGGACGGCATCGTCATGGGCGGCGGCGTCGGCGTCTCCGCGCACGGCAGCGTCCGCGTCGTGACCGAACGGTCGAAGATCGCCATGCCCGAGACCGGTATCGGTTTCGTGCCGGACGTCGGCGGCACCCACCTGCTCGCTCTCGCCCCGGGCGAACTGGGCACGCACCTCGCGCTGACGGGCGCGCGGATCGGCGCCGGGGACGCCCTGCTGTGCGGGCTCGCCGACCACTACGTGCCGTCCGCGTCGCTGCCGCGCTTCGTCGCCGACCTCGCCGACCTGCCCGTACGGGAAGTGCTGGAGCGTCATGTGCGGCCGTCGCCGGAGGGGGAGCTGGCCGGGCAGCGGGAGTGGATCGACCCCTGCTTCGCGGCCGACACGGTCGAGGAGATCGTCCAGCGCCTGCTCGACCACGGGGACCCGGCCGCGAAGGAGACCGCGGAGACCCTGCTCACGAAGTCGCCCACCGCGCTGAAGGTCACCCTGGCCGCCATGCGCCGTGCCCGGCGGCTCGGTTCGCTGGAGCGGGTGCTGGAGCAGGAGTACCGCGTCTCCTGCGCGGCCCTGACCGCTCCCGACCTGATCGAGGGCATCCGGGCCCAGGTCGTCGACAAGGACCGCGATCCCCGCTGGTCGCCGGGCACCCTCGCCGAGGTCACCGACGCCGACGTGCGGCGCTTCTTCGAGCCGCTCGGCGACCGGGAACTCGGCCTCGTCCGATGAGATCCCGTGTCCGCAAGGTCCCGCCTGCCCGGCGGGCGGACGACGGGTCTTCGCGGACATGGCCCGGGGTTCCGGGGATCGGGTCGAGGGGCTACCGGTCGGCCGGGCCGCGTTCCGACCGGTCCGCCCAGACCTGCGCCGCCAACGCGTCCGCGTCCGCCTGCGACGTGCCCGCCTTCACCAGGATGATCCCGCGCGACCCGTCCGGGAACGTCACCTTCCGCATCGCTGTGCCCAACGGGCCCCCGGGTGTCGGTTCCTCCGGCATGGCGGCTCCTTTCGATGGCGGAACCCCCAGGCTAGCCCGGTCCCCGCGACGAGCGGGGAGCCTCGCCCCGGCCGCGGCGCCCGGCGCCCTCGCCCTCGCGGGCCCGGCCGGCCGCGAGAGCGGCGCCCGCCGTGCCGACGGCCGGATGACCGAACGGGCCCGGTGACCGTGCCGGCTCCGGCAGGGCACGGCCCCGCGGGAGCGCGGCACGGCGATGCCGTCGCGCCTCAGGAGGGGGCCAACGCCCCTGCTGTGAGCCCCAGTTCGGTCTCCGCGACGGTCCTGGCCAGGTGGGCGACGGAAGCACCGCGCCGGTCGGCGCTGGTGTTGATGTAGGCGCTGGCCCCGTCGATCGCCACCAGGATGCGCAGGGCCGCCGTCCACGGGTCGGCGCAGGAGAAGTCCCCCGAATCCGTACCCGCGGTGATGGTCTCCTCCATGCGCCCGCACCACAGCAGTTCCAGGGCCACGACGTGCTCACGCAGTCCGGGGCGGTAGCGCGACAGATGCCGTGCGTTGAGCCAGAGCCTGCTCACGTCGTCGAACTCGGCACCGGACGTCAGCGTGAAGAACCGGCGCAGGACCGCTCGTGGTGAGCCGTCCCCGGGTCCTTCCGGCCGCTCGGGCAGCAGTGCGTCCAGGTCCGCCGTCGCGGCGGCGGTGAACGCCTCGGCCACCAGGGTGTCGGCCGCGGGGAAGTAGTGCCCGACGAGTCCGGGCCGGACCCCCAGTTCGTCGGCGACCCGGCGCAGGGTGACGCACTCCAGCCCTTCGGTGAGGCCGACCTGCGCGGCGGCGGCGACGATCTCGTGGCGGCGCTCGGCCGGAGCCTTGCGGACCCGCTTGGCCGGACCTCTTGACGTCATGGCGCGAATGTTATTGAGTGGGCGACCAATAAGCAATTGGTCGTGTGCCCAATAAGTGACGGTGTCCGAATACCGTCGAGGGTGGTCCGAGAAGCACCCTCGCAAGTCCTGGAACCGTTCCCCTCCGTAGAGCGATCGCCGGCGGGGCGGCGCGTACGCCGACCGGGACGGCCGCACCACCTCTCGCCCCCGTCGACCCTGGAGTCCCTATGTACGCCGTCACCGACCCGGCCACCGCAGAGGTCGTCGAGACCTACCCCACCGCCACCGACGCCGAGGTCACCGCGGCCGTCGACGCGGCCCACACCGCCACCGCGTGGGGCCGTTCCAGCACCGTGGCCGAGCGGGCCGCCCTGCTGTGCAGGCTGGGCGACCTGCACGCCGAGCACCAGGACGAACTCGCCACGAGCATCGTCCGGGAGATGGGCAAGCCCCTCGCCGAGGCGCTGGGCGAGGTCGGCTTCTGCACCGAGATCTACCACTACTACGCCGACCACGCCGAGGAGTTCCTCGCGGACGAACCGCTCGACGTGACCTCGGGACCGGGCACCGCCGTCATCCGGCGCAGCCCGGTGGGCGTCCTGCTCGGCATCATGCCGTGGAACTTCCCCGCCTACCAGGTCGCCCGTTTCGCCGCCCCGAACCTCGCGACCGGGAACACCGTCGTCCTCAAGCACGCCCCGCAGTGCCCGGCCACCGCCGCCCTGCTGGAGAAGCTGTTCGCCGAGGCGGGCTTCCCGGCCGGCGCGTACGTCAACGTCTACGCCGACAACGAGCAGATCGCCGGCGTGATCGCCGACCCGCGCGTGCGGGGTGTGTCGCTGACCGGCTCGGAGCGGGCGGGTGCGGCCGTCGCCGAGATCGCCGGGCGCCACCTCAAGAAGGTCGTCCTCGAACTCGGCGGCTCGGACCCGTTCCTCGTGCTGTCCACCGACGACCTGGACGCGGTCGTCGAGGCCGCCGTCGCCGCGCGGCTCGACAACACCGGTCAGGCGTGCAACGCGGCCAAGCGCTTCGTGGTCGTCGAGGACCTGTACGAGCCGTTCGTGGAGAAGTTCACCGCGCGGCTGCTCGCCGGGGAGACCGGCGCGCCCCTGTCGTCCGTGGCCGCCGCCGAGAACCTCGGCCGCCAGGTCGACGCGGCCGTCAGCGAGGGGGCGACCCTGCACAGCACCGGCCGGCGCCACGGGGCCCACTTCCCGGCCGGGGTCCTCACCGGGCTCACCACCCGACACACCGCCGCACAGCAGGAGCTGTTCGGACCGGTCGCCATGGTCTTCCCGGCCGCCGACGAGGACGACGCCGTCCGCATCGCCAACGACACCCCGTACGGCCTCGGCTCGTACGTCTTCACCACCGACCCGGCCCAGGCCGAGCGGGTCGCCGACCGGATCGAGGCCGGCATGGTGTTCGTCAACGGTGTCGGCGCGGAGGGCGCGGAGCTGCCCTTCGGCGGCATCAAGCGCTCGGGCTTCGGCCGCGAGCTCGGGCGTCCGGGCATCGAGGAGTTCGTCAACAAGAAGCTGATCCGCACCGTGGTGTGAGCGCGGACGGCGGGAGCGAGCACGGACGCCCCTGCCCGTGCTCGCTCCCGTCCCGCCGGTGTCCGTGTGGGGATCAGGGGGCGCCCAGGTACTCGGTGGCCTCGACCTCGTTCAGGTGGATGAGGATGTCGTGTGCCTTGCCGAGGCCGATCTCGTACGTCATCGGGTCGGGCCACCCGGCGCCGATGTTGTAGGTGAGGCGGGGCTTCGCCAGCCAGGCGCGGGCGGAGTTCGGCGCCGTACGCAGGTCGAGGATGTAGTCCTCCTGGCGGACCTTGTCCAGGATGTCCTCGTTGGAGCCCGCCGGCGCGGCGCCCACCCGGTAGGTCCGCATCACGTTGTCCTCGGTGCCGAACGCCTTGAACGCGCCCTGGTGGAAGGAGGAGCCGATGCTGACGTACTCCCGGCCCAGCGCGTCGTGCAGGAACGATCCCTGCGTCTTGGGGTAGCGCTCGTCGAACGAGTCGTAGGACACGTGGGTGTTGTGCGCCGACAGCAGGATCCTGTCGCCCGCGTGCTTGCGCCACCACGCCACGTTCTCCGCCATCACCTCGTCACGCAGCCTCATCATCTTCGTGACCTCGGCCTCGTCGGTGACGTCGAGGGAGAAGCCCTCCGCCATCTGGTTGATGGTCCTGGCGTGCTGCACGGCCCACAGGTGCGCCTGCTCGTCGCCGCGGCCCGGCCGCTGGGCGCGCAGCAGCTCGTACACCTTCCGGGTGCGTTCCGCCCGCTCGGCGCGCTCGGCCAACGGCAGCTCGATGTACTTGTCGCTGTACGTGCCGGCGTCGGTGGTCGGGGCCAGCCCGCGGTACAGCCCGGTGACGCGCCCCAGCAACTGCGGATGCGCGCGGGCCACGTAATCCGTCACCCGCCGGTACGACTCCGGCCCCGCGTACCCCATGTCGTTGCCCATGAACTGCACCGGGTCCTTCGGGTGACTGCGGTTGTGTTCACGCATCCACTCGATGAGGTCGATGTAGTCCTGGTTGTTCCAGATCCGGTACGCGCCCTGGAACTCCTCGCGCGCTATGGTCCGCAGGTCCCCCTTGCCGTACAGCACGT
This sequence comes from Streptomyces sp. NPDC002701, assembly GCF_042889045.1. Taxonomy (NCBI): domain Bacteria; kingdom Bacillati; phylum Actinomycetota; class Actinomycetes; order Kitasatosporales; family Streptomycetaceae; genus Streptomyces; species Streptomyces sp. NPDC002701. The sequence continues at coordinate 246,586 of NZ_JBIAQL010000007.1, read as the reverse complement.
ACTCGTTGATCCGCACACCGCTGCTCCAGGCCAGTTCCAGGGAGAAGGTCCGGAAGCCCTTCGTCTCGACCAGGTGGCGGAAGAGCCGGTGCTTCATGCGGAAGAACTCCTGCGAGCCGTGGGTGGCCTCGCCCAGGCCCACCACGTCGGCGTCCCCGATCATGCGGTCCAGCGCGCCGAGGTCCCGCGAACGGCTGTCGGGATCGGTGCTGTCGAGGGGACGGGCGGCGCGCTCGATGGCGTCCACCACGCCCTTCAGGTCCTGGCCGGGGGCCGAGTCCCGGGACGCGGTGGCCGATGCCGCGACGTGCGTCGGAGCCGGCGTGCCCTGCACCGCGTCCGCGAGGGCCGGGGTGGCGGCCGCCACGGCGCCGAGGGAGAGGAGGACCGAGGGGATGATTACTGCCTTGCTTCGCGTCATGGCTTTAGATTCCCGTGCGGACCGGGGGCGTCACGAACCCATACGCTGCCCACCCCGGGGTACCGCAGGCACTACCACCCGACCCCTGCAGACCCCCCTGCACGGTGCCGGGCCCGGCGTGAACCGGGCCCGGCCGCAGGTCACTTCAGCGGTTCCAGCCTGATGTCGCGGAACCTGACCTTGTTCCCGTGGTCCTGGAGACGGATGGGTCCCGCCGCCGGTGTCTCGGCCCTGCCCGACGCGGTGGGGCCGTCGAGGGTGATGTCGTCGTGCACCTTCTTGCCGTTCCACACGACGGTCAGCCGGGCGTCCGCGGTCTTCTTGCCCGTGTCGTCGTAGCGGGCGGCCCGGAAGAGCAGGTCGTACGTCTGCCAGGTCTCGGGCGCCCTGGCGGCGTTGACGTCCGGCGCCTTCTGCAGATAGATGGCTCCTGCCTCGTTGGTGTCCAGGGTGGTGTCACCGTAGGAGTCCAGGATCTGCAGTTCGTAGCGGTCCTGGATGAAGATGCCGCTGTTGCCGCGGTCCTGTCCGGTGACGTCGTCGGGCAGCAGCGGGACGCGGAACTCGACGTGCAGCTTGAAGTCCTGGTACGCGTCGATGGTCCGGATGTCACCGCAGCACACCTCCATCGACTTCTCGTCGGTGAGCGGCCACTCCAGGCGCCGCCCGTCCGTGTGCTGCCACTGTGCCTGCGAGGCGCCCGTCCCGTCGAAGAGGGCGAGTCGCGCACCGTGCGGGCGCACCGTGATCGCGTCGAGGTTCACATGACCGGTGTCCCCGGCGTCGAAGCGGTAGGACAGGGTGTTCTTGCCCGCGCGCAGCCGCACCGGTTCGGTCTGGCTGGACCAGGTGTCCCAGTTGTCCGTGGAGGCGAGTTTCACCTGCCGCAGTTTCTTCCCGTTGGCGTACAGGGAGAGCGACTTGGTGCCCTGGAACGGGTTCGGGCCGTTGGAGTAGCGCAGGTTGACGTCGTAGGTGCCCGACTTCTTGACCGTCACGTCGAAGGTGGTGTTCGCCTTGCCCTCCGTGTTGTACCGGGCGACGAACCCGCTGCCGGTGTAGCCGGCGTGGTCCGTGGCGATGCCGGCCACGCCCGTCAGACGCGCCTCCTCGGCCTCGTACTGTGTCGCGGCGGGCGGCTGCTTGCCGGGCATCGCGTTCAGCGTGTACCAGGCTTCGGTGTTCCACAGCGACTCGCCGGACTCGGACGTGAAGGGGCGCGGGGAGCGCAGGTGCACGACTCGGTCGGGCTTCAGGTTGTCCAGCCGCAGCTTCACGGTGCGCCTGTCCTTCGACAACTCGGCCGACCGTACCGGGAGCACCTCCTCGGCGATCTTGGGGCCGCCGTAGTCGGTGGTCGGCGTGTAGCGCCACTGCTCGGCCTTGTAGTGCTTGGCCAGCTCCTCGGCGGTCGTCGCGGACACCGGCTGCGTGTAGGTCAGGTCGAAGCCGCCCGGCACGGCGCGCATCGTCTTGATGTCGAAGGTGTTGCCGCCGTTGGGGGTGAGCTTCTGCAGCCCGAACCTGAGCTTGCCCTCCTGGCCCCAGTTGCCGTCGGCGCCCAGACCACCGGCGTAGATCGCGCCGTCGGGACCGTAGGTGAGGCGGTTGACGCCGGCTTCCAGGCCCTGTGTGTAGCGGAAGACGGCGCCCTGGTACTGCCCGTTCACCTTCTCCAGGTACGCGCGCTGCAGGCCGCCGTAGGTCACGTCGCCGATCAGCATCTGGCCCTTGAACTGGCCCTTCCGCACATAGAGCGGTGTGGAGGGCGAGTTGGCGATCTCGTTCTGCGGAAGCCACAGCACCGGCGCGGTCGGGGTGGCCGCGTCGAAGGGACCGGACGGCTCGGTGTAGTGGTTGAAGAAGCGGCCCTGCTTGACGTGGACGAGCTTCGACGAGGGCAGCCAGCCGCCCTGGTTGTCCGTGGCGAAGATCTCGCCCTCAGGACCCCAGCCGATGCCGTTCGGCGTGCGCAGACCGCCCGCGACCGGGCTGATCTTCCCGGTCTTCTTGCTGACCTTGTACGTGACTCCACGTCCGGGGGCGGGCTGCGGGACCGTGGTCGCGCCGCCGAGGTTGATGGAGACGGAGAGGTTCACGTAGAAGTGGCCGTCGCGGTAGAGGAGCCCGAAGGCGAACTCGTGGAAGTTCTTGCCGTACGGCCAGGTCGCGACGGTGCGGTACTCGTCGGTCACGTCGTCGCGGTCGCGGTCGACGAGCCGGGTCAGCTCGTGCTTCTGCGAGACGTACAGCGAACCGTCGACGTACTTGATGCCCATGGGCTCGCGCAGCCCTTCGGCCACCTTCTTGACGGTGACCTTGTCCCGGCTGGTGTTCCCGGTGACGTTGTCCAGCAGGTACACCTCACCGGCAACGTTGTCGGAGCCGCCCCAGGTGCTGATCGCCAGCCGCCCGTCGGGCAGCCAGTCCATGCCGCTGACCTGCGGTTCGAAACCTTCGGGGCGGAGATCGGTGAGCGTCAGGTCGGGCCGTACCTCGGTGAGCGGGAGGCCGTCGCCGGGGGTGTCGTTGCTCCCCTCGCACTCCTTGCGGCCCGGCGCCGTCACCCGCACGACGCCGGCGTCCGTGGTCAGCGCCTCGCGGGGCACGATGCTGAACTCGTCCTGGCCCGGCGGCTTCCAGGCGAGCTGCAGCTGCTGTCCGCCGTCCCGCTCGAAGTGGTCGATGCGCAGCGGGTGCGATCCCGCGGTGAGCGTGAGGGACGCGTCCTTCGGCTCCGCGCCGTGGAGGCCGTCGTGGTCGATGACCGTGGCGTCGTCGATGGCCAGCCGGGAGCCGTCGTCGCTGACGAGACGCAGTCCGTAGGTGCCGTCGCTCGGCACGACCAGGTTGCCGGTCACCTCGGTGACGAAGCGGTCGGAGAAGCCACCGAAGTCGTCGGTCGTGGACCAGTCCACCGTGGACTTGAGCGCGTCGTAGTTGGGGGTCTGCCCGGGTTTGAGGGTGCACAGCTTGCTCAGCGGCGTCTGTACGTCGAACACGCGGAGTGTGACGCCGGGTTCCTGTGGCACGGCGGCCGGGGCGGCCGAGGACGCCGGGGCGGCCAGGAGTCCGCCGGTCAGGACGGCTCCGGTCAGCAGGGAGGTGAGAAGTCTTCGGGCACGCAGGAATTGATGGTGGGACAACGGTCCTCCATGAAGCTGGACCGGACCGTGCCGGACTGCGTTCCGGTCTTCTCTGATGTGGCTGCGTCGCGCCGCCAACCTAAGGGACTTTCACTTGGCATGTCCATACTTTGTACTGCGAGTGTTCAAAGTCCTTCCCGGGGCCGGGGTTCCGCGCTGCCGCGTGGATGTGCGGGGGCGGCAAACCAGATGCAGGGCCCCACGCGCGCCCCACGCAGAAGGGGGCCGCACCGGGCGGCCCCCTCCCGCGTCAGCCGCGTCGGCTCACCCCGCGCCCCCTTCGGCGGGGTTGCCGGCGGACGTCTTCCGCGCCTCGGGCCCCGCGGTCACCGTGAAGCTGCCGCGGGAGTACTCGCAGCAGGTGGTGAGGACACTGACGCTCCAGGTGCCGGTGGCCACGCCCGTCAGATCGAGGGTCGCCGTCAGGGTGCGGTGGTCCGCGGAGACCGACTCCGTGGTGGCGGTGACGGTCTTCCCGCTCCGGCTCAGCCGTACGGTGGCGTTCGCGGGCAGCGCGGTGCCGGTCACCTTCACCGTGACCCTGCTGCCGGTGACCCCGGTGTCCGGGCCGACCGCGGTGACGCTCACCTTGTCCGGTCCGCACGGTGTGGAGAGGCAGGTCAGCCTGGCGCTGTAGGCGGTGCTCGACGCCTTCTCGGGCAGGCCGAGCACGAACACCGTCGGGCTTGCGGCCGAGGACGAACCGCCCACCGCGCACGGGGTGCCGGAGGGTGACGGCGTGCAGCCGTTGTTCCAGGCGCTGTTGTAGAGGGCCGGCACCGCGGTGGTGGTGGCGCCCGTGGTGTCCGTGACCTGGGCGTCGAAGCGGTCGAACCCGGCGGTGGGCAGGACCGCGCACACCGCGGTGCGTGACTCGTCGAGCGTGCCGGTGACCGGCCCGTAGCCGTAGGCCACGGACGGGACCCTGGCGCACTCCGGTGCCGGGCCGTCCGCGGTCGCGATGCGCAGGGCGTCCAGGCGGTACTCGGGTGCGGCCTTCAGCGTGGCCGGGGTCTGCACCAGGACCTGGTGGGTGGTGGACCCGGTGGCCGCGCACGAGCGGTTGCGGAAGGAGCACTCGGTGGTGCCGTCGCCGCCGAGAACGGCGATGTTGGCGGTGCCCAGCTTGTCCCGCACGTCGAGGTGGACGACATCCGTGGCCGCCCCGGTGGTGACCTGATGGCAGTTCAGGGTGCCGGGATCACCGTACGCACCCGCGACGGACGGACCGCCGACCGCGGCGGCGGTGGTCTTCGCACAGCCCGCGGAGGACGCGGTCGAGGTGACGTCACGCCGGGTCAGCGTGTACGTGCCGGCCTGGTCGCGGCCCGTGAAGAGCACGGTGTGGGACGCGCCGGGCGTCAGCGGACACAGGATCCAGCCGTTGGTGGTGGCCGTGCGGTCGCAGACCTTCCTGCCACCGGAGTCCAGCACGGAGAACTTCGCCGCGGCGGCGCCGGACGAGGCGGTCAGCTGGAAGACCTCGGCCTTCGTGTGCGCGCCCGCCGGAACACCGAGGCACTGCGAGAAGGCGCCGTCACCGGTGGTCAGCGTGGCCCTGGCGCCGTCGGCCGTGAAGCTGCCCGCGGGCAGGACGGCGCAGTCGTCCGCGGCGTCGGTGCGGTGGAGGGCGACGGAGTACGGGCCCGTGGCGTCCGCACCGCTGCTCTCGGTGTGCACCAGTGCCCGGTAGGGAGCCGCGCCGGTCAACGCGCAGGTGCCGTCGGACAGATCGGCCGAGCCGCACTGGACGGCGCCCTCCCGGTCGAGGACCTCCACGTCGGCGTCCACGCCGGGGGCGGAGAGCGGGGTCAGCGCGCCGATCCTGGCGCCCCGCGGGACGCCCAGCGTCAGGCAGTCGTACTGCCCGGCCGTACGCAACTCGCCCCGGTACAGGCCCATCGGGGTCGCCCGGCAGCCGGCGTCCGAGGCGCGGTCGAGGACGACCAGGCCGGCGCGGGTGTCACGGAAGGGGGAGGTGCCGTCGAGGACGGCCGTGTAGGTCCCCGGTGTGCTGATCCGGCACGGGTCGGCCCCGTAGCGGCACACGCTCAGCCCGGCCGCGTCGTACACCCGGGCCACCCCGACCTCGCGGTCCTCGCTCACGGAGTGCACGGTGAACGGGCCGGCCGCGCCGGCGGTGAAGGTGAAGCACGGGTTGGTGACGAGGTCCTGCTGCTCCAGCTCGCCGTACGGGCGGACCGGGGCCGTGGTGCAGCCCTGCGGGTCGTCGAGGCGGCGCACCTTCACCGCGTACCGGGCGGGGAAGCCGCTCTCCGCGCGCCAGACGGTGGAGATCACCCGGTAGGGGCCGTCGCCGGGCAGTACGCAGCTGTCCTCGTCGTCCTCGGGGAACCGCTCGCAGATCCGCGCTCCGGTCGCGTCGGTGATCCACGCCAGGGAGTCGCCGTACGTCCTGGAGCCGTAGGTGAGCCGGACCCGGTCGCCGCGCTCGCCCTCGAAGGGCTGGCAGTCGACCTCGACCGGGCTCACCGTCGTCCGGGTGACGTCCGGCTGGTCCCAGTTCGTGCCGGCGGCGTCCGCGCAGCCCCGGGTGGAGCCGAGCGGCACCAGGGTGACCGACGAGTCCGCGTCCGCCCATTCGGTGTTGAGCACCTTCAGGGTGTAGGTGCCGGCCGCGGGCACCGCGCACATGTCGTTCGTGGCGTACGCGTCCCCGTAGCAGTCGACCTCGCTGCCGTCGGCGGCGAGCAGCCGGCGGGTCATCGCGTTGCCGCCGCCGTCCCGCGCCGGTGCCAGATAGAGGCCGGGCGTCTCGACGGTGACGGTGTAGCAGACGCTCGACCCGGGCGCGACGCGCGCCTTTCCGACGGCGTCACCCGGGTCGCCGAAGGGCGCGAGCGCGAGCGGCGCGCACTCCTCGTCGGCGGCCACGGCGGGGCTCGACCCGGTCAGCGTCAGCAGTGTGGCGAACAGTGCGGCGAGCGCGGCGAACACGGCCGCCGCCGTGCCCGCCCGCCCCCGTCCCGCAGGTGGACAGGAGTAGTCGTCCGACATGCAATCCCCCCTGGATCATTGGTTGTCGAGGTGATCGTCGCACAGGGGTCCGACAGGACACCCGCGAGATTTCGGGGTCTGCGGTGGTGAGCCGGTCGTGCCGCAGAATCACCCGTCGAGAGCGGAAGTCCGCGGGAACGGGAGTACTGAATGCGTGTGTTGCTGTCTGCCTACGATTCACGCGGAGGCGTCGAACCACTGGTGGGCCTCGCCGTGCGACTGGTGGAACGGGGTGCGCGGGTGCGGGTGTGCGCGCCGCCGGACGAGGAGTTCGCGGAGCGGCTGGCCGGGGCCGGGGTGGACCTGGTGCCGACCGGCCGGTCCGTGCGGCGGCTGATGACCGGGAGGACGCCGCCGTCGCCGGCGGGCGTGCCCCGGCGTGCGGCCGAGCTGGTCGCCGAGTTCCACGACAAGGTGACGGGTGCGGCCGAGGGGTGTGACGTGCTGGTCGCCACCGGTCTCGTACCGGCCGTGGCGGGTGTGCGGTCGGCGGCCGAGAAACTCGGCATCCGTTATGTGTACGTGAGTTACCAGCCGGTGAGTCTGCCGTCGCCGTACCACCCGCCGATCCCGCGGCCCGGCCGGCCGCTCGCGCCGGACGTGACCGACAACCGCGTGCTGTGGGACCGGGACGCCCAGGACGTGCAGGCGGTGTTCGGTGAAGTGATCAACACCCACCGGGCGTCCGTGGGTCTGCCGTCCGTGGACAACCTCCGCGACCACGTGTTCACCGACCGGCCGTGGCTGGCCGCGGACCCGGTCCTGGCGCCCTGGCGACAGCCGGCGGACCTGGAGGTGGTGCAGACCGGCGCGTGGCACGTGCCGGACGAACGGCCGCTCCCCGCCGAGCTGCTGGCCTTCCTGGACGCCGGCACACCCCCGGTGTACGTGGGCTTCGGCAGCATTCCCGTGCGGGGGCCCGAGGACGTCGCCCGAGCGGCGATCGAGGCCGTCCGCGCGCGGGGCCGCCGCGCGGTCCTCTCCCGAGGCTGGGCGGACCTGGCCGCCGTCGACGACCAGAAGGACTGTTTCGTCGTCGGCGAGGTCAATCACCAGGCACTGTTCCGCCGCGTGGCCGCCGTCGTGCACCACGGCGGCGCGGGTACGACGACGACGGCCGCCCGGGCCGGCGCGCCCCAGGTAGTGGTGCCCCAGGGCGGCGACCAGCCGTACTTCGCCGGCCGGGTCGCCGAGCTCGGCATCGGCGCCGCGCACGAGGGTCCGACTCCGACCGTCGAGTCCCTGTCGGCCGCGCTCGTGCGGGCCCTGACCCCCGCGACGGGCGCGCGAGCCACCGCCGTGGCCGGCGCGATGCGCACCGACGGGGCGGCGGTGGCCGCCGGCCTGCTGCTCGGCGCTGGCGGCCGGGAGGACCCGCCGGTGGCCGTCCCCGCCGACCGGGCGCCGTAGGACGAGGCGACGCCCGCCCCGCCGACCGGGCCGGGCGGACGCAGACCGACGTGGCCGAGCCGGACGGGTTCCGCGGCGGGGGTGCGGGACACCGGGCGGCGGTCACCGCCGGACAGCCGCAGGTCAGGGTCGCGTTCCACCACCCTGACCTGTAGTGGCAGGGGGCCCGCGATCAGAGGGCGCCCGGCGGCGCGGGCGCAGTCCAGCTCGTGGGCGACCGCGACGGAGTACCACGACTGGCGCGGCGGGCGGTCCGTGTACGGCGGGCCGCCCGCCGGGCGGGTCGCGTGCCGGTCGCGGTGTCCGGGCCCGTGCGTGGTGGCGGAGCCGGCCCCCGGCGGCGTACCTGCGGCTATGTTGCTGCCATGGAGCCCGTCACGACCACACCGCGCGACCTGTTGATCGTCACCATGGAGGCCGAGTCCGACCCTCCCGTCGGGCAGGGCGATCTGTCGCTGGCCCTCGCCGGAGCCGAACTGATCGACCTCCGCGCCGCCCGGGCCCTCACCCTGGACGGCGACCGCATCCTGCCCGGCGCCCGACAGGCGCTGAGCGACCGCCTGTTGGACGAGGCCGCCGCGGCGCTCGTTCGTCAGGCGCCGTACGAGTCCGTCGAGGACTGGCTGTGGCGCCGGGGCCGTGGCCTGTCCGCGGTCTATCTCGCCGCCCTGGAGGCGCAGGGGCAGGTCACCCGGCCGCGCCACCAGTGGATCCCGTTCCGGAACGGCGCGACGGCTCTGACCGACTCGCCGGCCCGTCGTCACGCCGCCGACCGCTGGGCCTCGGACGAACCCGTCCTCGGCTTCCTCGCGGCCGCGGTGGGCATCCACGAGGAGCTGGCCGAGGAGGCCGCGAGCCTCGTCGACGACGCCGTGGTGACCGTACTGGCCGCCGTCAACGACGCGGTGCGGGAACTGGAGGCCGTGCGGCAGCGCCGCAGCATCGAAGACGCGGCCTTCGACAACATCTGGCGCGGCCCGTGACGAAGCCACCGCAGGACGACGAGTCCGCCCGCCCCATGGCCGGGGCGGGGGTGAGGCGCCGGCCGTGACCCCGTCGGGCAGCCCGCGACGCCGCCGCGGGCCTGCCGGCCGGCGAGTGCGGCGCGTCCACGACCGGCCGGCCCGCGCCTACCGGCCCACCGGCCGCGCCGACGGTCCCGGACGTGTGCGTGCCTCCCGGGGGCGGAGCGGGCCGTGGCCCTCCTCGCACGTGACCACCGTGTGGACGGGTGCGCCGCAGTCCGCGTGGAGGACGTCGAGGGGCGGTCCCTCCGCGTCGGCGGTGTAGCGGTCTCCCCATTCCTTGAGGGCGAGCAGCACGGGCCACAGGGCCCAGCCCTTGTCCGTGAGGCGGTACTCGTGCCGGGTGCGCCGCCCCGACTCCTGGTAGGGCACGGTGGCCAGGATCCCCGCCGCGACGAGCTTGCGGAGCCGGTCCGCGAGCACCGCGTCGGAGAGTCCGATGTGCCGCCGGAAGTCGTCGAAGCGCCGGACGCCGTTCATGGCGTCCCGGAGCACCAACAGGGACCACTTCTCGCCGACCACGTCCAATGTCCGCTGGACGGTGCAGTTCTCGGTGCTGACCTCGACCCACTCCATGCGACGACCCTAGGCCGACCCGGCCATTGACAGCCAGACGCGGGAGTGGCTAACTATCAAAAATATAGTCAGCCGGTGGAGGAGAGACATGGACAGGTCGCGCACGTTCACCTGGGGGGACCCGGCCGTCTCGGCGGCTGCGGTGGGAGAAGCCACCGGCCTGGACTTCCTGCGCGACATGGTCGCCGGGCGCCTGCCCGCCCCGCCCATCTCCGCCACCCTCGGCTTCACCCTGGAGGAGGTCGAGCACGGCCGGGCCGTCTTCGTCCTGGCACCGGGCGAGGAGCACTACAACCCGATCGGGAGCGTGCACGGCGGTGTCTACGCCACGCTCCTCGACTCGGCGGCGGGCTGCGCCGTCCAGTCGGTGCTGCCCAAGGGCATGGGATACACCTCGCTCGACCTCAGTCTGAAGTTCCTGCGCCCGATCACGGTGGACACGGGCAAGGTCCGCGCCGTCGGCACCGTGCTGAACAGCGGCCGCCGCACCGCCCTCGCACAGGCCGAACTCCTCGACTCCACGGACCGGCTGCTGGCCCACGCCACCAGCAGCTGCCTGCTCTTCTCCATGCCGACGTCGAGCTGATCGCCGCGCCGGGCACGAAACGGGGGAGCGGCCCCCGCGGCCGTCAGCCCGGCGGACGCATCAGGCCGGCGCGGTAGGCGAAGACGACCAGCTGGGCGCGGTCGCGGGCGCCCAGCTTCGTCTTGGCGCGCTGGATGTGGGTGCGTACGGTCAGCGGGCTGAGGAACAGCTCCGCGGCGATCTCGGTGTCGGATCTGCCGTCCGCGGCCAGGACCATCACCTCGCGCTCGCGGGCGGTGAGGGTGCCGAGGAGCCCGCGGAGTGCCGGGTCGGCGTCCGGCCCCGGGGTCGCGAGGAAGCGGGTGATGAGGGTGCGGGTGGCCGCGGGGGACAGGAGCGCCTCGCCGGAGGCCACGGTGCGGATGCCGTCGAGGAGCGCCTCGGCGGTGGTGTTCTTGCCGAGGAAGCCGCTCGCGCCGACGCGCAGGGCCCGGGCGACGTGCTCGTCGGTCTGGAACGTGGTGAGGACGAGGACACGGGTGGCCCGCAGGCCGGGGTCGGCGCAGATGGCGGCGGTCGCGGCGAGGCCGTCGGTGCCGGGCATCCGGATGTCCATGACGACGACGTCGGGGTGGTGGACGCGGGCGAGTTCGACGGCTCTGGCTCCGTCGTCGGCCTCGTCGACGACGTCCATGTCCTCGCAGGAGTCGATCAGGATCCGGAACGTCGCCCGCAGCAGGGCCTGGTCGTCGGCGAGCAGCACACGGATGGTCATCGGGGCCTTTCCGGGGGTGGTGCGGGGCTGTCGGGGCGCGGGGGTACGGGAGTGCGGAGTCAGGTGTGCAGGGGGAGTTCGGCGGTGACGGCGAAGCCGCCCCCGGGCCGGTGTCCCGCCTGGAGGCGACCGCCGACGGACCGGGCCCGCTCCCGCATGCCGATGAGACCGAAACCTCCGCCGGGAGCCGGTGGGGACGGCGCGGCGCCCCCGTCGTCGCTGACCGTGACGATCACCCGGTCCAGGGTGTAGGCGAGGTGTACGCGCGCCGTACGCGCGGCGGCGTGTTTGGCGACGTTGGTGAGGGCCTCCTGCACGATCCGGAAGGCGGTCAGGTCCACGCCGGGTGAGAGCTGCCGCTCCTCGCCGTCGACCGACACGGTGACCCGGAGCCCGGCGGAGCCGAACGCGGAGACCAGTTCGGGCAGCCGGCCGAGTCCGGGTGCCGGTTCCAGGGACGCGTCGGGATCGTCCGGTCCGTCGGGATCGTCGGGCCGGCGCAGGAGGCCGACGGTGGCCTCCAGCTCGCGCAGGGCCGCCGCGGTGGTGCCGGTCAGGTCGAGGAGGATCTTCTCGGCCTGTTCGGGGTGGCTGCGGGTGAGATGGGCGGCGGTGCCCGCCTGGGCGTTGGCCAGGGCCATGTGATGGGCGACGACGTCGTGCAGTTCGCGGGCGATGCGGACACGTTCCTCGGCGACCCGGTGGCGTGCCTCCGCCTCGCGGGTGCGTTCGGCGTGCTCGGCGCGGGCCCGTACGGCCGAGAGGTGGGCACGCCGCGCCCGGACCGCCGAGCCCTGCATCACCGGCATCATGAGCCAGAACGCGGTGGGGATCGTCTTGTCCGTCCAGGACTGTTCGTTGCGGCCGAAGAGCAGGGCGGACAGGACGACGAGCGCGATGACGGCGAGACACCAGGTGCGTGCCGTCCTGAGCGGAACCCGGACGGTCAGCTCGTACAGCGCCACGATGACCGGGAGCAGGATGAGCGGAGTGAGCTCGTAGCCCAGACCGCCGGAGAGGCCCGCGCAGACCGCGGTGACCGCGACGACGGCGCGAGGGTGCCCGCGCCGCCACAGCAGGGCGAGACAGGCGGCGGTCGCGATGAGCAGACCGGACGCCCAGCCGGGCCCGCCCCTGTCGTACTGCCTGCTCGTGGCGGCGTACACCAGCAGCAGGAACGCCGCCTCGACGAGGCGGGCGTGTCGTTCGGCGTACCGCCGCCAGCTGGTCAGCATCGGGTCCTCCGTCAGGGCGCTGTTCCCATGGTCGGTCACGTGCCGCATTCACGAGACACGGCGCGGTCGTCGTGCGGCACGGCCACGGCCGTCCGGGGCACGCTCACCGCCGGCCGCGGCGGGCGAGGGCCGTCATGACAGAGGTCTCCGTATCCGCGGCTGCTTCCGGGAACCGCACCAGCCTTGCCGGACGGGCGCCCGCCGTCGTCCTCCGTGCCGACCCTCGCGGCTACTCACTATCGAGTACGGGTGACACGCGGAGTCATCCTCGACGGGTACGGGCGGATGCGCGGGACTGTGAGACGGGCCGCACGGTACGCCGGCGAGGAATCATGCCCGGCGCTCAGGGAACCCGGTCTGCACGCGGCCGGAGCACGCCGCGGACGACGACGGACGAGCGCGGAACCGAGTACGAGCGGGAGAGGTCATGACGGAGACCGGCGACAGGCGGGAAACACAGCGGGTGTGCAAGGCGTGCGGCAGCAGGCCCGCCGAGAACGCGACAGTGTGTGAGCACTGCCGAGCCGTGCTCGAACTCCCGAGCCCGTCCGGGCTGGTCGAGGACGAAGGCGCGGCGGTACGACGTGACTTCGAGCACCGGGACCGGTAAGGGCTCGACAGGGCCGGCGAGACCTGACACCCACTGGACACCGCGTGCCCGGTGAGTCACGGGACATCGGGGGTACACGGGTCGGCATGGCACCGAAGAAAGATCACTCCATGTCCCTGCGGGCGGTGCGGCAGTTGCACCGGATGCGCACCTTCTACGCGGCTGCCGTCCTGCTGTGGGCGGCCTCGGCCGGCTGGGTGGGATGGGAGCATCCCGGGAGCCGGCAGATGTGGGTGTCGGCGCTCTTCCTGCTGGTCTTCACCGGTCTGCTGGCCGTGACCTCCCTGTGGTTGCGGCGCCTCCAGGGCACGGGCGCGGACCGGCCCGCCCATCACGCCGCCCCGCGCGGCACGTCGGCCCGCCGTCACGTGAACGCCTGAACCCGCCTCTCGGGGTCGGCGCCGGAGCCCTCCGCGGCCGAGGTCACGAGGCCCTGTCACCGAACGCACCCACCGTGCCGAGCACGGTGGGTGCGTCGCGTACGGCGTCGTACGGCCGCCGCGCTGGACGCGCCGGGCCCGTGAGCGCCTCCGGGAGGACAGGACGTACGGCGGGTGACCGCCGGGACCGGGCCGGCGGTGGCGGTGGCGGCCCGACGTGTACGGAACGTGCCCCGGGGCGGGGCGGGGCGAGGCGGTCCGCCGCCTCCCACGGGACTCGCGCGGGTCCGCTCAGGGGCGTCCCCCGCGCGCGTTCAGCCGGGCCGCCTGGCGGGTCAGGTGGGCGCATTCGTCGAGGTTGGACGCCTTGCGCGCCGCCTCGGCGTACAGGCGTGCCGCCGTCGTCAGGTCGCCGTCCCGTTCGTGGAGGTAGGCCGCCACCGCGGTGTGGCGGGGCAGGGAGTCGTCCACGGCCGCGAGCGCCGCGAGGCCGGCCCGCGGTCCGTCCGCCTCGCCCACGGCCACCGCGCGGTTGAGCCGGACGACCGGGCTGTCGGTGAGGCGGGTCAGCTCGTCGTACCACTCGACGATCTGCACCCAGTCGGTCTCCCCGGCGGTGGGCGCGTCGGCGTGCAGCGCCGCGACGGCGGCCTGGGCCTGGAACTCGCCCAGCCGGTCCCGGGAGAGGGCGGCCTGCAGGATGCCGACGCCCTCGGTGATCGCCGCGGTGTCCCACCGGCCGCGGTCCTGCTCGGCGAGCGGCACCAGGCTGCCGTCGGGAGCGGTCCTGGCGGCACGCCGGGCATGGTGGAGCAGCATGAGGGCGAGCAGCCCCGCCACCTCGGGGTGGTCGATCGCCGCCGCGAGCTGCCTGGTGAGCCGGATGGCCTCCGCGGCCAGGTCGACGTCACCGGAATAGCCCTCGTTGAAGACCAGGTAGAGGACGCGCAGCACGGTCGCCACGTCACCGGGCCGGTCCAGGCGTACGCCGGAGACCGTGCGTTTGGCCCGGCTGATGCGCTGCGCCATGGTCGTCTCCGGCACCAGATAGGCCCGGGCGATCTGGCGGGTGGTCAGACCGCCCACGGCACGCAGGGTCAGCGCGACCGCGGACGACGGCGTCAGGGACGGGTGGGCGCACAGGAAGTAGAGCTGGAGCGTGTCGTCGACCGGCTGCGCGGGCCCGGGCGCCGGTTCCTCGTCGACGAGTTCCTCGCGCCGGCGGCGGGCGGTGTCGGCCCGGGTCGCGTCGAGGAACCGGCGCCAGGCCACCGTGACCAGCCAGCCCTTGGGATCCCGCGGTGGGCCGGCCGGCCAGACGCGGACCGCCTCGACCAGCGCGTCCTGCACGGCGTCCTCGGCCGCCGCGAAGTCGGCTCCGCGGCGGACGAGGATCCCCAGCACGCCCGGCGTGAGGCTGCGGAGCAGTGCTTCGTCCATGGATCAGGTCACTCCGTGATGGTGGGCGGCTCGGTCAGGAACGGACGCAACTCCAGCCACTCGTGGATCGGCCGGCCGCCCGCGCCCGGGGCGGCCGACAGTTCCGAGGCGAGTTCGAGGGCGCGCTCGTAACTGTCGACGTCGATCACCATCCAGCCGGCGATGAGGTCCTTGGTCTCGGCGAACGGGCCGTCGGTGACCGGCGGGCGCCCCTCGCCGTCGTACCTGACGAACGTCCCCTCCGGTGCGAGCGCCTGGCCGTCGACGAACTCGCCGGTCCCCTCCAGCCGGTCCGCGAAGTCGCGCATGTACTGCACGTGGGCCGAGATCTCCTCCGGCGTCCAGTGGTCCATGGGCACGTCGTTGACCGCCGCCGGGGCGCCTCGGTAGTGCTTCAGGAGCAGGTACTTGGCCATGGTGGTTCTCCTCGGTGCTGGTGCGGCCCATTGTGGTCGCGTTCACTGCCGGGACGGAGCGGGGTACGCGTTCTCGACATCGTGGCGCGGGCCGGTCCCGACGATTGCGGGACTCGGACGCACCGACCCATACTGTGGCTCGCCGTACGGGGGGAGGCCGGCGAGTTGAGCGGGAGACGTGCGCCCACCGCAGTGCGCGGGACCGCGCACCACGGACTGGTGCTGGGGGCCGCCGGGCTGGCCGTGCTGCTCGCCGCCACCGTGCTCGCGGCCCTCGCGGCGCTGACCGAGAAGGCCGTCGAGGGCGGGACGCAGCGGCGGCTCGCCCGCGACCCGGCAGCCGTGGTCGAGGTCTCGGGCGCGTACCGCTCACGTGCCGCGGGCGAGACCGACCGCCTCGTACGCGCCGCCGTCGACCGCGCCTTCGGTGGCGTACCGCACCACACGTGGTCCGCGTTACGGGTCCCGGCCGGCCGTTCCGCCGCGCTCGGCGTGACCGAGGCGGACGGCCGCCGGCGTGACGACGCCCCCGTCACACTCGTCGCCCTCCAGGACCCGCGCCGGCACGCCGGCCTGGTGACGGGGCGCTGGCCCCGGACGGGCGGCGGAGGAATCGTCGAGACCGCGCTGACCGACGTCTTCGCCGTGGAGCTCGCCGTGCGGCCCGGTGACGAACTGCGGGTGCGCTCCACCGGCGGCGGGCAGGTCCGGATGCGGGTGGCGGGGCTGTACCGGGCGGGCAGCCGCAGCCCGGCCGTCTGGGCGAGCCTGAGCCCCACCTTCTCGGCCACCGAGTCCATGGCGCTCGTGCCGCGGCAGGCCCTGACGGCGATCCCGGGCCTGGCCGGGGACGCCGACGCGCTGTGGCTGGGCGTGCCGGACACCGGCGGTCTGCGGCTGGGCGACATCGGGCCACTGCGGCAACGCAGCGACGCCTTCGCCGGCAGCGACGTGTCGCTCTCCGTCTTCCGCGGGACGCCCCCCACGGCCGAGCTCGACGTCAGGTCCACGCTCGACAACGCACTCGACGACCTGACCACCCCCATCGCCGTGGCCCGCGCCGGCCTCTACATCCCGGCGACCCTGCTCGCCGCCCTCGCGGCCACCGCCCTCGTGCTCACCGCGCGCCAGCTCGCCGAGCACCGCCGGCCCGAACTCGCGCTGCTCGCCGCACGCGGCGCCGGGACCCCGCGGCTCGCCGCGGCGACGGCGGCGCAGTGGGCGGCCGTCGCGGTGCCGGCCGGGCTGGCCGCACCGTTCCTCGCCGGACCGCTGCTGCGCCTCCTCGACGGAGCCGGACTGATCCCCGGCGACGTCCCCACGACGGCGACCCTGGCAGCGGGCTGGGCCGCCGCGCTGCTCGCCGTCGCGGTGCACGGGACCGCTCTGCTGCTGCCGACCGTACGGACGGTACGGGACCGGCACGCGGTACGCGGACTGCGGCTGCGGCTGGGACGGTTCGCGGGGGCGCAGCGCCTCGGCGCCGACGTGGCGCTCGCCGCCGTCGCGGTGGTCGGCTGGCTGCAACTGAGGCAGTACCGCTCGCCGGTGACCGGCGGGGCGGTCGATCCGGTGCTGGTGCTCGCGCCCGTCGCGATGACCTGCGCCGCGGCATTGCTCGTGCTGCGGGCGCTGCCGCTGGCCGCCCGCCTCACCGACCCCCTCGCCCGGCGCGGCACCGGACTCGTACTGCCCCTGGGCGGCTGGCAGATCGCCCGGCGAGCGGCGCGGCACGCCGGTCCCGCGCTGCTGGTGACACTCGCCCTGGCCGTCGCCGCGCTCAGCAGCACCGCACTCGCCGTCCTGGACCGCGGCGACCACGACCAGGCGGTCTTCAAGGTCGGGGCGGACCTGCGCGTCGACCCCGGTCGGCGGCTCCCCACGGCCGAGCGGCGCGCCACGTACGCCGCACTGCCCGGCGCCGGCGCCGTCACCCCGGTGCTGGAGGCGAACGGATACCTCGGCCAGAGCTGGACGACCGTCACCGGCATCAACACCGCACGCGGCCCCGCCCCCGCCCTGCGCCCCGACCTCGGCGACCGGCCGGTGGCCGAACTCATCGCCCCGCTCGGCCGGAACATTCCCGCGTACGGGCTGCCGCTCGGCGGCTCCGCGCGCGAACTCCCCCTGCGGGTGCGGCTGTCCGCCGACGGGCCCGGCACTCCCGTACCGGTCACGCTCACCGTGCACTTCGTGGACGCCGACGGCCTGACCGGCGCGAGCGAGGTCGTCCTGGAGGACACCGGCGGCGCGGTCCGTACCGTGCGCCTGAAGGTACCGGTCGACGCCGAAGGCGCCCGTGTCGTCCAGCTCGGCCTCGCCATGACCGGCGAGACCGTACGACGCACCTACCGCCTCTCCGTCGACCGCGTGCCCGGTCTCGCCCGGCCCGCCGCCTGGCGCCCCCTGCGCACCGACGCCCCCGACCGGAAGACCGCCGGGTGCCCCGGTGCGACACCGCGCAGGCCGCCCGGCGCCGCCCCGGGACCCGTGCTGTGCTCCGACCGCCCGGCACCCGGCACGCTCCTGGACGCGGTGCTGCGCGGACCCGACACCGGGAGCAAGTACCCGACATGGAGTGTGCGGCTCGGCACCGACCGCGCGAAGGGGCGCCCGGCCGCGCCCGCGCTCGCCGACCGCACGCTGCTGGCCTCCGGCGCGGCCCGGGTGGGGGACACGGTCACGCTGCAGCGTGCCGGGGGCGGCACCGCCCGTCTCAGGATCGTGGGGAGGATCGATGCCGTGCCGGGCGCCGAGCGCGACCGGCCGCGGCTCCTCGTCGACTCCCGGGCCATGGCCGCCCAGTTCGTGTCCGGCGGAACCCTGCCCGCCGCCGAGTCCGCCTGGTGGGTGGCGGCCGACCGCGGGGACGCGACGGCGGCGCTGGGCGCAATCCGCGCCGACCCCCGCCTCGGCACGGCCGTCGACGTGCCGCGGATGCGGGACCGGCTGGCCGCCGACCCCCTGCGGCAGGGCGCACGCGGGGCGCTGACACTGTGTCTGGTCCTCGCACCGGCGTTCGCCGTCCTCGGCTTCACGCTGCACACGGCGCTCTCGGCGCGGGCCAGGACAGGGGAGTTCGCGTTGCTGCGGGCCCTCGGCGTGCGCCGCGGACAGCTCGCCGCGTACCTGTGGACCGAGCAGCTGGTGCTCGCGGGGGTGGCGGCGGTCCTCGGCACGCTCCTGGGCACCGCCCTGGCCGCGACGATCATGCCGGTCGTCACGGTCGACGACACCGGCAGACCGGTCTATCCGGGACTGCTCACCGACGTGCCCTGGACACGCGTCGCCCTCACGGCGGGCGCGACCACGCTCGTCGTCTGCGCGGTCGTGACGACCGCCGCCCGCTTCCTGGGACGCGTCGACCTGGCGCGGGTACTGCGAGCGGGGGAGGACCGGTGAGGCGGCCCTCGCGCGCACTTCGTCCCGTCGCCCTGCGCGAGGTACGTGCCGATCTCCCCCTGCTGGTCTGCCTCGCCGTCCTGGTGGCGCTGCTCACCGCGGTCGCCGCCGCGGGCCCCGGGCTCATGGACCGGCTCGCCGGACGCGCGCTCGCCTCCCGGCTGGCGCAGGAGCAGCGGGCGGAGCCCGGGATCGTGCTCAGCGCGCAGTTCGAGCCGGCGGGCGGTGCGGACTCCGACGCCTGGGCGAGCGACCTGGCCGAGGACCTGCTCCCGGTCACCGGCGTGATCGAGAACGCGGCGCCCGACGCCCTGGAGGGCGGCCTCGTCCACGACTCGACCCGGGTCGCCCTGCCGCTCCTCACCACCGCGACGGCCGCCGGGGACGTGGGACTCGGCCTGGTGTACGCCTCCGACGCGCCGGGTCGCGGAGCCTACGCCGAGGGCCGGCCGCCCGGTCCGCACCGCGGCGCGGGCAGCGGCGGGGGCGACGACGGCAGGGTCGAGATCGCCGTCAGCACCCGCACCCGCGACGTGCTGAACCTGCGGCTCGGCCAGCGGCTTCCGCTCGGGCCGGGCGCGCTGGAGGACGTCCGGGCCACCGGTGTCGTCGTCGGCTTCTTCACCGCGGGCGGCGCCGACGCCGAAGCCGCCCCCGGACCCGCCCCCGGACCCGATCCCGGACCCGACCCCGAGGGCGACGCCGGCCGGCGCACCGGCACCGCCGGCGGCGACCGGCTGTGGCGTGAACAACCCCTCCTCGCGAACCCTTCGGAACTCCCGCCCCGCAGCGCCTCCGGGATCGACTGGGAGGCCCGCGCCCTCGTCGCGCCCCGCACCGTCACCGACCTCCAGGCACAGGCGGGCGCCCTGCTCACGGTCACGTGGGGGATGCGCCTGGACCTCGACGCCCGTACCGCCGCGCGGTTCGCCGACGACCGGGGCCTGCGCGAACTGCACCGGCTGCTCACCGCCTACCCGGACGACGCACGGACCGTCTTCTGCGGAGACATCGCCGACTACGGCGGCATGTACTGCCAACTCGGCCCGCACCCCGCCGGCACCCTCCGGGACAGCTCGCACCTGGCCGACACGCTCACCGACTTCGGCCGGCAGTGGCGGCAGGGCAGCGTCGTGATCTCCTTCGCGCTCGCCTCACTGCTCGTCGTCGGCCTGCTCGCCGCCGCCGCCACCGCGCTGCTCGCGGTACGCCGCAGCCTCGACGCCCACCGGCTGCGGCGCGCCCGCGGCGCCTCCGCGACCGGTCTCGCGCTGACGAGGGCGGCACAGACCGCACCGGCCGCGCTCCTCGGGCTCGTGGCGGGCACCGCCGCCGCCCGCTCACTGCCCGGCCCCGCACCCGCGTACCGGTACGGGCTGCTGGTCGCCGCCCTCCTCTGGCTGCTGACCCCCGCCCTCACCTGGCACGCCCTGCGCGAACGCGCGGTCCGCACCGGACCCGACGGCCCGGCCCCGTACGCCGGAGGCCGCCGCCTCGTCGCCGAAGCGGCGGTCCTGCTGCTCGCCGCGGCCGGTGTGTTCGCGCTGCGGAGCCGGGGCACGGCCGCCGACGCGGGACCCGACCCGCTGCTCGCCGCGGTGCCCGCGCTGCTGGGGCTGGCCGCCGTCGCCGTACTGGTCCGCTGCTACCCCCTGCCCGTACGCGTCCTGGCGCGCCGGTCGGCGCGGCGGCGCGGCGTCGTGGCCCTCGTCGCGCTCTCCCGGGCCGCGAAGGAGGCACCCTCCCGCGCCCTCGCGCTGCTGGTCCTCGTGGTGACGCTGGCCGGAGCGGTGTTCGGCGGCCTGGTGGCCGGGACGCTGGCGGAGGGCCGCCGGGAGGCCGCCGCCTGGCAGGTCGGCGCGGACGCCTCCTACCTGGGCGCGGCCCGCAGTCCCGACATCGCCGAGCGGCTGAGCCGGGTACGCGGCGTGCGCGAGACCGTCGGCGTCCGGCAGCTGCGCGTCGACCCGACGAGCGCGACCACCGGCAGCCGGTACGGCATCGCGAGCCTCGTCGGCGTCGACAGCGCGCGCCTGCGGACGGCGGCGCCCGACTCACCGGCGGCGCGCGCCCTCGACACGGCCGGCATCGGCGACTCCACCGCACGGCCCGGCACGGACATCCGGGTCCTGGCCACCGGGGCCCGCGCCGGCGAGGTGTTCACCATCACCTCGCACGGCAGGAAACTACGCCTGCGTGTCGTCGGCGGGCTCCCCGAGAACGTCATCCACGATGCGGCGCTCGGCCCCGTCCGCGGCACGACACCACCCCGGGAACGCCTGCTGCTCACCGACAACCGCCACCTCACCACCATCGCGGCGAACGACTTCGAGGGCACCTCCCTGCTGCTGTACGGCCCGCACCTGGACGTGCGGACGCTGCGGTCCCTGGTGCCGCGCGCCACCGGCGACACCGGCGTAGGAGAACTGCGGATCCGCGCCGAGGAACAGGCCGACGCCGAGGCCGACGGCATGATCGACGTCCTGCGCGCCGCGCACACCACCTGCACGGCGCTCGCCGTGCTCCTCGCCCTGCTGACGCTGGTCCTCGAACTGCTGCTGTCCGCCCCGGCACGCGGCCGCACCACCGCCTATCTGCGCACGCTCGGCCTGGGCGACCGGGCCACGTCGGGGCTGCACCTGCTCCAGCTGCTGCCGATGGTGCTGGCGGCCGTGGCGGGCGGCACCGCCCTCGGACTGACACTGCCCGCGCTGCTCGGACCCGCCCTGGACCTGCGGGAGTTCACGGGCGGACCCGCCGCCCCCACGCCCCACCCCGACCTGCTGCTGACCGCCGCCCTGGGCATCGGCCTGGGACTGCTGGTCGTCGCGGCCGTGGGCGTCGAGACCTGGATCGGACGGCGCCGCGGGCTCGGCGCCGTCCTGCGACTGGGGAGGAACGGTGACTGACCCGCACGGGAGCGAACTGCGGCGGCTGGAGGAGCGGGCCCGCGAGGCCCGGCGACCGCTCGCCGACGAAGGGCTCGTCGTCTGCGACAACCTGGTCCGCGTCTACCGCACCGACGAGGTCGAGGTGCAGGCGCTCCAAGGTCTCGACCTGGTCGTCGAGGAGGGGGAGTGCATGGCGCTCGTCGGCGCCTCCGGCTCGGGCAAGTCGACCCTGCTGTCCATCCTCTCCGGGCTCGACCTGCCCACGGCGGGCCGCGCCCGCGTCGCCGGGCACGACCTGCTCGCAATGAAACGGCGCGAACGGCTCGGCTACCGCCGGCACACCGTCGGTTTCGTGTGGCAGCAGACGGGCCGCAACCTGCTGCCGCATCTGACGGCCCTGGAGAACGTGGCACTGCCGATGAAGTACGTGCGTGTGCCGCGCCGCGAGCGCGCCGCACGCGCCGCCGAACTGCTCGACGTGCTCGGTGTGGCGGGCTGCCGCGACCGGCGGCCCGCCGAGCTCTCCGGCGGCGAACAGCAGCGCGTCGCCGTCGCGGTCGCCACGGCCAACGCGCCACGCCTCCTGCTCGCCGACGAACCCACGGGCGAACTGGACACCGCGAGCGGCGAGGAGGTCTTCGCCGCGCTGCGCCGCGCCAACGAGGAACTCGGCGCCACCGTCCTGGTCGTCACCCACGACCCCCTCGTCTCCGGGCAGGTCCGCCGCACGGTCCGTATCCGCGACGGCCGTACGTCGACGGAGACACTGCGCGGGCCCGGCGGCGCGGGCGCCGAGGAGTACACCGTCCTGGACCGCGCGGGCCGCCTCCAGCTGCCGCGTGACCACGTGGAGCGTTACGGTCTGCGCGGCCGTGTCCGCCTGACGGCGGAGCCGGACCACGTGGGGGTGTGGCCCGACGGAACCGCACGGCCGGCCGGGACCGACGACGGCCGCTGACCGCCGGCGGCGACCTGTCCGAGGACTGCCCTGTCCTGCCGCCGCCGGGAAACTCGGATGCGGGTGGCGCCGGTGCACCCCTAGGCTCCGCCGGAAGGGCTGACGCCGGTGTCCCGCCGAGAACCGTCGGCCGGTGGTTCGGGGAGGGGCGGAATCATGGGGTGTCAACTGTTCGCGCTCTGTTTCGACGCGAACCGGCCGCTGGATCTGGCGCGGTTCTGGTCCGACTTCCTGGGATGGGAGCTGACCGACGATCCACGCGACGGCCTCACGCTCCTGCCCGGTGACGACACCGGCTTCCGTCTTCGGTTCCTCCCCACCGAGGAGCGCAAGACCGGCCAGAACCGGATGCACTTCGACCTGACGAGCACCTCGCTGGAGAACCAGCGGCGGACGGTGGCCAGGGCGCTGGAACTGGGCGCCCGGCACATCGACGTCGGCCAGCTCCCGGAAGAGGGCCATGTGGTGCTCGCCGACCCCGAGGGCAACGAGTTCTGCGTCATCGAGCCGGGCAACAACTTCCTCGCCGACTGCGGGTTCATCGGCGCGCTCGCCTGCGACGGTTCGCAGGACGTCGGGTACTTCTGGAGCAAGGCCCTGGGATTTCCGCTGGTCTGGGACCAGGACCAGGAGACCGCGATCCGCTCCCCGCACGGCGGCCCGAAGATCACCTGGGGCGGTCCACCGCTGGCGCCGAGGACGGGCAGGGACCGGCTCCGCTTCGACCTGGCGCCCTCCGGCCACGGTTCCGCGCCCGCCGGCGACAGTGAGACGCGGGCGGAGGTCGACCGGTTGCTCTCCCTCGGCGCGACGCGGAGGGACGCGACGGGCATCGGCGTCGGCCGCCGCGAACCCGGCCGGACGGCGATGGCCGACCCCGACGGCAACGAGTTCTCCGTACTGACATCCCGGTAGCGGGGCCGGGGCCCGCCCCGCCCTCGGACGCGACGTCCTTGCCCCGGTCCGTCGCGCAGGACGTCAGACCTGTCCGGTGACGGTCACGGTGACGTGCACCGGTGCGGTCTCCGCCGGGAAGTGCGAGACCAGGTACGCCTCGACGCTGCGGCGGGTGGCGCGGGCGACGTCCACCGCCCGCGCCTGCCGCAGCGCGACGAGGTGGATCTCGACGTGCCGGCCCCCGGCACCGTCCGGCCGGCTCAGCCGTACCCCGGCTGTCGGCACCCGGTCCCGGCTTTCCTGCGACGGCGGTACCGGTCGGCCGAGGGCGGAGCGCAGCCGGCCGGCGAGTCCGGGCTTGAGGAAGGCCACGCCCGGCACGCTCTCCACGGTCCGGGCGATCTCCTCCGTCAGTGCCCAGTGCGCGGTGTCGGGCATCATCGGCTCGGGCCTTCCTGGCTGTCGGTCGTGCTGTCGCTCGCGCTGTCGATCCCGCCGTCGGTCAGGTCGGTGATGCGGATGTCCACCGCCGCCAGTTCCATGCCCAGCAGGCGGTCCGCGGCCTCCCGGACCCGGCTGCGCACCTGATCGGCGAGGTCCGGCAACGGGACGCCGGCCGGGGCGTGCAGGGCGAGGCGGACCTCGACCGGCCCGCCGGTGGGATAGGCCGCGTCGGAGGTGCGCAGCGGAAGCACGCGGCAGGAACCGGCCCGTACGCCGGACACGGTCTCGGCCGCGGCCCGCAGGGCGCGCGCGGCGACCGCTTCCATGATCCACAGGTCCTCGGCGGGTTCCCCCAGCGGCAGGGGACGGCCGGGACGCAGTTCGAGGCGTACGACGTCCATGACGCGCTCCGTCACCGACGTCGCGTCGTAGGCGGAGGTGTCCGTCGTCTCGTCCCGCAGGTCGCGCACCGCGGACTCCAGCCCGTCGAGCCCGCGCACGGACTCCCGGCAGTACGGGCAGGTCCGCAGGTGCGGATCGGCACCGGCGGCACTGCCGGCACCGGTGGCACTGTCCGCACCGGCGGAGGTCTGCTGCTCCCAGTCGTCCCAGACCCGGGACAGCAGCCTGCCGCACGGCAGCCGCTCGTCGAGGTCGTCGGCGACGCCGCGGGCGCCCGCGGCGGGCGGGTCGGTGTGAGCGGTCATCGCCAGGCCCCCAGTGCTTGTGTCAGGCAGCGTCGTGCGCGGAAGACGCGGGCGCGCACAGCCTCCTGGCTGATGCCGACCGCGTCCGCGATGAACTCGTAGGACTGACCGTCCAACTCTCTGAGCACCCAGCAGGCGCGCTGTTCGGCGGACAGCAGGTCGAGCGCCTCCCGCAACGCCCGCACCGCGCCGCGCGCCTCGGCTATCCGGGCCGGGGAGGCCGCGTACTCGGGCGCCGGTACGTCGCCCGCGGCCTCCAGGGGCGCCACCGGCCTGCGGGAGCGCAGCACGTTGAGACAGCGGTTGGTGCTGATCCGGTACATCCAGGTGCCGAAGGACGACCGGTTGTGGAACTCCGGGAGCCGCCGCCAGGCACTGATGAACGCGTCCTGCACGGCGTCCTCCGCCTCCGTCCTGCTGCCGAGCAGGCGCGTGGCCAGCCGGATCAGCGAGGGGGCGTGACGCTGGACGAGCACCGCGAAGGCGTCCTCGTCCCCTTCCGCGGCCCGCACCGTCAGCAGGGCGTCGTCGGTCCCGGCCCGGGCGTCCGGTGGTGCGCTCTGTCTGCGGGCCCCCGCCACTGGGTGGCTCCTCTCGTCCGGTTCCGATCGTCCGGCCCCGGAGGTTGGACACGTCGGTACCGCCTTCTGTTACGCGGGACTTCGGGAGCCGGGCCCGATGCGGATGCCGAACGGGCCCGCCCTCTTCGTCAGGGGTGTGCGCGACCTCTGCGGCGTACGGCTGTCGGCGGGTGCGCCGTCGGCAGGTGAGCGGAGATTTTCCGGGTATCCGCGTCACAGACGTGGCCGCGGCGGGTCTGTCGCAGTGAGAGCGACTCGTCGGTTACAGGAAGAAGGACATGCCATGACCACGCAGACCGCACCGACCGGCACGGACGTATCGGTCGCGCAGAGCAACAGCGCCGGGCAGACGACGGCGTTGTCCGGCGGTGCCACCGGAGCCGACCAGCCGGCGCCGGACCGCGGCCGGACATCGATCGCCGACGTCGTCGTGGTGAAGGTGGCGGGCATCGCGGCCCGGGAGATCCCGGGTGTGTACGACATGGGCGGCGGCCTGTCGCGCACCATCGGCGCCGTACGCGACCGGGTACCGGGCGGCGGCCGGCCCAACGTCGGACGCGGGGTGAAGGTCGAGGTCGGCGAGCGGCAGACGGCCATCGATCTCGACCTGGTCGTGGAGTACGGCGTCCCCATCACGGACGTGGCCCGCGACGTGCGGGAGAACGTGATCGCGGCGGTGGAGCGCATCACCGGACTGGACGTGGTGGAGGTGAACGTCACGGTCAACGACGTGCATCTGCCCGAGGAGGACGACGGGGGAACGACGACGGACTCCCGCGTGGAGTGAGAGAGCGCCCGGGAGCAGCGCGCGCCCGGGAGCAAGAGGGCACAGGGGCGCGTACGAGCGAGCGGCCCGTCGCACGGGGACCACGCCCGGCCACCGGCCGGCCGGTGCAAGAGGACAGGAAGTGGACGTGACCAGAGCTTTCGTCGGGATGATCGCAGGGATGGCGCTGGCCTTCGCCGGTTTCTTCGGCGGCTTCGGGGCGTTCCTGCTCGTCGCCGCACTGGGCGGCCTGGGGTGGGCCGTCGGCCACTGGTCCGACAACGGGGGCCGGGTCCAGGATCTGCGCGACGGCTACGAGCGGAGCCGTCGATGACGGCACCGGGTCTGCGCGGCACGACGACCGTCTCGGACCGGGCGGTCCGCAGGATCGCCGAACGGGCGGCCGCCGAGGCCGTGCCGGGTCCGGGCACCGGAACCACGAAGGGCGCGGCGGGCGTGCACGGCCGCCGCGCGGAGGTGAGTGTCGACGTGACCCTGCCCTACCCGGCGCCCCTGCCGGAGGCGGTACGCCGGGTCCAGCGGCACGTCATCACCCGCACGGGCCGGCTGACCGGCCTCGACGTCACCTCGGCACGCGTCGACGTGACCGCGCTGGTCCCGGCCCCGGCCGCGGCGCAGAGCGCGCCGCCGGACGACTCCCGCGCGGACGGCGGCCCGGACGGGCACCCCCGGACGCCCGGCCACCGGCGGACACCGCGGCGGTGGTGGTCGCAGCGGCGGGTACCGACACTGCTGCTCGTCCTCGCGGCCACGGTGGCCTGCGGCGCCCTGGCGGCCGATCTGATCCTGGTGCACCTCGCCGACCGCCCGCCGGCCGCCTGGCGGACCGGGACGCTGGACTGGCTGACGCGGCACGGACCCGGCGATCCGGCGGTCACGGCCTGCGCGGCCGCGGTCGCCGTCCTCGGTCTGCTGATGGTCGCCCTCGCCCTCGCGCCGGGACACCGCGGACTCCTCACCGTCACCGCCCCCGTCCCCCACCTGCGGGCCGCCCTGGACCGCGCGGCGGTCGCCGCCCTCGTCAGGGACGCGGTGGCCGCCGGGCGGGGCATCGGCCCGGTGAGGGTGCGGGCACGCCGCCGCCGTGTCACCGTCCGGGCCGGCCTGGCCATCGGTGACCACGCCGTCGCGGTCGAGGAGGTGCGGCACGCCGCCCGCCGGGCACTGGAGGACTGCGGGCTGCGCCGCGCACCGCGGCTGCGGGTCAGGGTCCGGCCCGAGGCCGCCTGGGACCCGGACCCCGGCAGGGCGACGGCCGCGGAGAGCGGACACGTGGAGAGCGGGCACGCGCTGCGTCCGCACCCGGCCGAGGCCCCCGACGCGGTCCTGAAGGAAGCGAGAGACTGATGCAGCCCTCCCGTACGGTCTCCCACCGCGCCGCCCTCGGCCTGGTGGGCCTCGTCCTGCTGGCAGGCGGCACCTGGCTGGCCGTCACGCCGGCGTCCTGGGCCACGGGCCTTCCCACCTGGTGGCCCGACCCCGGACCGCACACCGCGCTGGTCGACCGGGACGGGCTCGCGGAGCTGCGTACGACGCGCTGGTGGACGCCGTCGGTCGTGGCGGGATCGATCGCCGCGACCACCCTGTTCGCCCTGTGCTGCGTCCGCCAACTGCGCGGCGGGGCACGTCCGTCCATTCCGCTGCCGGTGCCCGGAAGCACCCTGCGGACCCGGGCCCTGGAGGACGCCGCGACCCGGCAGGCCGTCGCGATCGACGGCGTCGTCCGCTGCCGCACCCGTGTACTCCCACGGCATCGGCACCTGAACGTGACGCTGCACGTCTGGCTCCGGCCCGACGCCACCCCCGCCGCGGTACTCCCCGCCCTCGCCGACCTGGCCGGCCGGACAGAGACCGCGCTCAGCCCGTACGACGTGCGCACGCGCGTCCGGTTCTCCGCACGCACGCACCGTGGGTCCCATGTCCGCTGAACCGAGCCCCGCCTTCCCGGGCCCCGGCCCGCACGCGCTGCCCCCGGCCCGGCGGGCCCGCCGGGCCCCCGCGGCCTGGGCGAACGCCCTGCGCCGTACGCCGGTGTCGATGTGGCGGGACGACGTCTCCGACTACGCGGCCGCCCTCACCTACTACTCCATCCTGGCGGTCCTGCCCTCCCTGCTCGTGACCGTCATCGCCTTCAGCCTGATCAGCCCGGGCACGGCCGAGGACTTCATCGCCCACGTCACCGCCTACGCTCCCGACCAGTCCGGCACCCAGCTGCGCGACGTGCTGTCACGGATGCTGCGCGACGGCTCGGCCGCCTGGACCCTGCTGTGCGGCGGCACCGTGAGCGCCCTGTGGTCCGCCTCCAGCTACCTCGCCGTCTTCCGCCGCGCCCTGCACCGCATGCACCATGTGCCCGACTGCCGTTCCCCGTGGCACACGGCGCCCCGCATCCTGCTCACCGCGTTCGCCCTCCTCGGACTGCTCCTCGTCAGTGCCCTCGTCCTGCTGCTGACCGGACCGCTCGCGGAGACCTTCGGTCACCTCCTCGGCGTGGACGCCATGGCGGCCTGGACCTGGAACCTGCTGCGCTGGCCGCTCCTGCTCTCCCTGGTGGCACTGCTGGTCGTCATCGTCTTCCACACCGGGCCCGTGTCGGCCCGCCGCCGCAAGCACAGCCTGCCCGGCGGACTCCTGGCGGCCGGCCTGTGGCTCACCGTCTCCGCGGGCTTCGCCCTGTACGCCTCCCTGCTCGGCACCTACAGCAAGCTGTACGGGTCCCTCGCGGGCGCGGTGGTCTTCCTCATCTGGCTGTGGCTGTCGAACCTCGCGCTGCTCGCCGGAGCCCAGTTCACCGCCGAACTGAACGAACTGGGCCAGAAGAAGGGCGAGTCCGCCGAGCCGCGACCGGACGACTGCGCCGAAGCGGAGGCGGAGGCGGAGGCCGAGGTCGAGGCATAAGCAGACGACGGAGCCGGTCCGCGCGGGTTCGAGTCGGGCCGCTTTGCTTCGCGTCGGTCCGCGTCGGTCCGCGTCGGTCCGGGCCTGTCCGCGCGCCACGCAGCGCTTGCGTCAGCCATCGCGGACCCTGATACTTAGCCGCATGGCACAGTATTCGGCGCAACTGGACGGCGTGTTCGTCGCGCTCGCCGACCCGACCCGGCGCGCCGTGGTCCGGCGTCTCGGCCACGGCCCCACGAGCGTCGGCGAGCTCGCCCGCGCGTTCCCGATGACCCTCCCCTCGTTCATGAAGCACGTGCGCACGCTCGAGACGAACGGGCTCATCCGCACGGTCAAGTCCGGCCGGGTGCGCACCTGCGTGCTCAACCGCGAGCGCCTCGGCCTCGTCGAGGACTGGCTCGCCGAGCAGCGCCGGATCTGGGAGGACCGCACCGACCGCCTGGAGCGGTTCGTCACCGACCCTGAGGAGAACCAGCAGTGAATCCCGACCTCGACCTCGGCCTGGAGCGGATCATCCGCGCCCCGCGCGCGACCGTGTGGAGCGCCTGGACCGACCCGTCCCGGCTCGCGAAGTGGTGGGTCCCGGCTCCGACGCACTGCCGGGTGGACCACCTGGACCTGCGGCCCGGCGGGGCGTTCGTGACGCGGCTCAGCGACGACGGAACCGTGTTCGTCCCCCACATGGACGCCTGTTTCCTGGCCGTCGACGAACTCGAACGGATCGTGTTCACCAACGCGGTCGACAGCACCTGGCGGCCCGCGCGGCCCGCCCCGGTGGCGATGACCGCGACGATCACGCTGCTCGATCACCCGGACGGCACGGACTACCGCATGGTCGTGCGGCACGGCGACCCGGAAGCCCGCGCGCACCACGACAAGCTCGGCTTCGCCGACGGCTGGGGCACGGTCGCCGGCCAGCTGGCCGCCTTCGCCGAGAGCACGGCCCCGCGATGAGGGTCAGCCTCACCCAGTTCGTCACGCTCGACGGGGTGAGCCAGGGCCCCGGCTCACCGGACGAGGACACCACCGACGGGTTCACCCTCGGCGGCTGGCTCGTCCCGCACATCGACGGGACGTTCGTCCGGCGCGCCTCCGACTGGCTCGACCTCGCCGACGGACTGCTGCTCGGCCGGCGCACCTACCAGGCGTTCGCACGCGACTGGCCGAGGATCACCGACCCGGCCGATCCCTTCACCGTACGGATGAACGCGCTCCCGAAGTACGTCGTGTCGAACACCCTCACCGAGGGGGACTGGAACCCCACGACCGTGCTCAAGGGCGACCCGGCCCGGACCGTCGCCGAGCTCAAGGAGCGGCCGGGACGGGAACTGCAGATCCACGGCAGCGCCCGTCTCGGCGAGGCCCTCCTGCGGGCGGGCCTGCTGGACACGGTCCGCCTGGTCGTCGCGCCCACGGTGCTCGGCAGCGGCCGCCGCCTCTGGGCCGGCACCGGCGCCCCGTCCGGCCTCCGGCTGCTCCACCACGAGGCGACGCCGAACGGCCTGCTGCTCCTGGAGTACGAGACGACGGGCGGCGCGCCCGTGGGCACGTACCAGGGCGTCAGCGACTTCGTCGGAACGGAGCAGGGCCGGTAGAGGGCCCCGGGCTGTCGGGCCGGGCGCTGTGGTCGGGATGGCCCTTCGTGCGGCGGTCCTCCTTCATCTCCGCCTCGTAGAGGTGGTCGTGTCCGTCCACCAGGCCGTGCAGAGCGCTCCGTTCCAGGTCCCGGAACGGCTGGTAATAGGTCTCGTTGTATGCCTCGACGATCTGGAACGTCCAGTGGCCGGGGATCACGTTGCGGCCCAGGATCTCCCTCTCGACCCGGTCGGCGTACGCGGTGTGGCCCGCCTTCCGCAGGAGCTCCACCGCGCGGTCCAGTTCCAGGTCGGCCGTTCCGGTCAGCTGGTGGAACGAGTACAGGTGCCCCCTGGCCCGTTCGGTGGTCTCCAGCGCCTTGGACAGGGCGCCGAGCGCCTCCACGGTCACGTCGTCGACGCCACGGGGGCGCTGGTGGGAACGGTCGGGGCCGTCGTTCAGTTGGTTCATGCTCTGGCAGGTGCCCGCGACGGGCGCAGATATATGCCGGTTCGGCGGACCCGGAGCCCGGATGGCGCACGGGGCGGCCCGGGCGGCGTTCGTCGAAGACTGGTGATTCTGCCGATGGCCGCACCCCCTCCGCGCCCGGACAGTGGCACAGCCGGCCACCGGTCGGCGCCGTCGGCAGAGCTTCCGGACGTGCCACGCGGATCCCCCCCGCACACCGAGCACACCGTGTGTGCCGCGCCCGGCCCGACGGTTCGTCACGACCGAGAGGACGACTTCGTCGTGCAGCAGCACTCGCAGAACAGCCCGTTCGCCCCCGGTGCGGTCCCGCCCGCCCTCACCGACGGCCGGTCGCACCGCAGTGGCGGGTGGGCCGCGAAGCGGATCACCGGCGCCGTCGCGGCGCTCGCCGCCGTCGTGGGCCTCAGCTCCCTGGCGACCCCCGGGGCGCATGCCGCGGAGAACCCCTACGAGCGCGGCCCCGCCCCCACCACGTCGAGCATCGAGGCGGTGCGCGGCTCGTACAGCGTGTCCCAGACGACCGTCTCGTCGCTGTCGGTCACCGGTTTCGGCGGCGGCACCGTCTACTACCCGACGAGCACCGCCGACGGGACGTTCGGCGCCGTGGCGATCTCGCCGGGATACACCGGCACCCAGTCCTCGATCTCGTGGCTGGGCGCGCGGCTGGCCTCCCAGGGATTCGTCGTCTTCACCATCGACACGAACACGACCCTGGACCAGCCCGACTCGCGCGGCCGGCAGCTGCTCGCCGCGCTGGACTACCTCACCGAGCGCAGCAGTGTACGCAGCCGGATCGACAGCAGCCGCCTCGCGGTGGCCGGGCACTCGATGGGCGGCGGCGGCAGCCTGGAGGCCGCCAAGTCCCGTCCGTCGCTCCAGGCGGCGATCCCGCTGACGCCCTGGAACACCGACAAGTCCTGGCCCGAGGTCAGCACCCCCACGCTGATCTTCGGGGCGGACGGCGACACGATCGCGCCGGTCTCCTCGCACTCGGAGCCGTTCTACGGAAGCCTTCCGTCGTCCACCGACAAGGCATACCTGGAGCTCAACAACGCGTCGCACTTCACGCCGAACTCGTCCGACACGACGATCGCGAAGTACAGCATCTCCTGGCTCAAGCGGTTCGTGGACAACGACACCCGCTACGAGCAGTTCCTCTGCCCGCTGCCGCGGCCGAGCCTGACCATCGAGGAGTACCGGGGCAACTGCCCCCACCGTTCGTGACGCCGGCACATCTGACGGCACCCACGACGGGACACCTGCCGGTTTGACACAGCGGTACGACACGTCGGCATGACAGTCGGTACGACCCGGAGCAGCCGGTGGGTGGTCGCGTGGGGAACGCGGCCACCCACCGGCGCTGTGCGTGCGCACAGAACTGCGGTGGCACCGCTGGGCAGGCACACACGGATGCACCCCGCCGGGGCGGTCGCGGTGCAGGTGGGAGCGGTGGAGCGGCCGGCGGGCGGCGACGGACGCACTGCTTCCGTTCCCCGACACCCGCCAGTAACGTCACAGGGATGACCGGACGGACGAACGAGCGCCAGTCTCTCGAACCGGTTCCCCCACCGCACCTCGCACTGCACGGTCGCAGCACGGAACTCGCGGCGCTGACCGCCCTGTCGGACAGGGCCGGTGCAGGCGCCCCGGTGCTCGTGCTGACCGGGGACCCGGGTCTGGGCCGTACCGCGCTGACCGAATGGGCGGCCCGCTCCTACACCGTCGGACCCGTGCTGCGGGTGCGGGGCAGCCGCGCGGAGTCCGCCGTGCCGTTCAGCGGGGTGCACGCCCTGCGGTGCGCCGCGGCGGGCCTGCCGGGAGGACGGCCCCCCGGCGCCGCGGACACCGGGACGACACCCGAAGGGCTGCTCCACCTGCTGACCGCCACCGCCGCGGGCGAACCCCTGCTGGTGTGCGTCGACGACGCACACCTGTGGGACGCCCCGTCGCGGGCCGCGCTGGGCTTCGCCGCCCGGCGGCTGCACGCGACAGGACCGGTGCGACTGCTCCTCACGGTCGCCGGGCACCACGCGGCCGACCCCGACTTCGCCGCGCTGCCCGTCCTCGCGCTCGCACCGCTGTCCGCCTCGGCCGAGGACGCGCTCCTCGACGCCACGGCGCGCGTGCCCGTCGACCCGGCCGTACGCAGGGAACTGCTGGAGGAGTCCCGGGGCAACCCGGCCCTGCTGCGCGCGATGGTGGCCCGGCTGTCGCCCGCCGAACTGTCCGGGGAGCGCCGGCTGCCCCGCCCGCCGGCCGACGCCGAGACACTGCGGGAGGTGGCCGGCCCGCTGCTGGCGGAGTTCCCCGCCGACGCGGGCGACCTCCTCCTGCTGGTCGCGGCCGCCCACGAACACGACCCCGAGGGCGCGGGCGCCGACGCCGAACTGGTCCGCGCAGCGGCCGGGCGCCTCGGACGCGCCCCCACCGTGCTCGCCCCGGACCGGATTCCGGGCGTGCTCGTACTGGCCGACGGCCGCTTCCGCTTCACCAGTTCCCTGGTCCGCAGGGCCGCGCGTGTCTGCGCCCGCCCCGACCGGCGGCGTGCCGCCCACCGCGCGCTCGGCGCCGTCCTGGAGAGCCAGGGGTACGGGCTGCCCGCGCTGCTCCACCGGGCGTGGTCGATCGCCGGGCACGACCCGCCGACGGCGGACCGGCTGTCCGCCACCGCGGGCGACCCGTACGTCGCGGCCTCCCGAAGACAGCGTGCAGCGGCGTACGCGCGGGCCGCGGAGCTGACGGCGGACGGGTGCGAACGGGCGGAGCGGCTGACCGCGGCGGCCGAGCAGTCGCTGCTCGCGGGCCGCGCGCGGGCGGCCCGCCGACTGCTCGACCGGGCCGGCGACGGCGCCCTTCCCGCCGCAGTCCGGGGCCGCGCCGCGTGGGTGCGGGGAATCCTGGCGCTGCGCGACGGGCCCGCCGCCGACGCCGGTGAGGCGCTGCTGCTGGCCCGGTCCCTGCTCGCCGCCGACGATCCGGAACGCGCCCTGCTCGCCGGTCTCGCCGCCGCGGAGGCCGCCTGGGCCACCGGCGATGTCGTCGCCTGTCTGCGGGCTCTGACCGCGGCGGACCGTACGGCCGTGTTCGTCCGGCCGGTCGCGGAGCGGGCGCCCGTCCTCGCCGCCGCCCGCGCCCCCGTCACGCGTCAGGGTGTCCCGCCGACGGAGGCGCCCGGCAAGGAGCCGGGCCCGCCGCGCGACTACCTGTACGGCATGCGGGCGATGCTGGAACGGGACTTCGGCAGGGCGATCCCGTGGCTGCGCCGCGTGGTCGAGCACGCCTGGGAGGAGGACGGCCCGGAGCGGCTGCTGTGGTCGGGCGCGGCGGCCCTCCTCCTGGGGGACGTGCCCGCCGCCTGCCGGATCGGCGCCCGGACGCTCGCCGCAGCCCGGTCCCGGGGACCCGAGGCGTCCGTGCCGCGGGCGCTGGAGCTGCTGGCGTACGCGGAGCTGCGGACGGGGCAGCACGGGAGGGCCCGGACGCATGCAGAAGAGGGACTGCGTACCGCGCACCTGTACGGGCAGAGCAACGTGGCGGCCCACCATCACGCCGTGCTGGCCCTGGCGGCGTCGATAGCGGACGAGCCGGCGCGGGTCACGCACCACGCGGCCGCCGCACTGGCGACCGCGCGGCGCCACGGACTGCTGCAGGCCGCGACACTCGCCGAGTGGGCGTCGGGCCGCGCCGAACTGGGCCGCGGCCGTCCCTTCGAGGCGGCCGCCCGGCTCGGTCCGCTGGTCCGCCCGGGCCCGGACGGCGGGCACTTCGCCGTACGGATGCTGGCCATGCCCTGCTATGTGGAGGCCGCGGCGCTGGCCGGGCAGCGGGACGACGCACGGGCCGTCGTCGAGGAGTTCGCCCAGTGGGCGCACTTCGGCGCCGACACGCAGGCGCCCGCGCAACTCGCCCGCTGCCGGGCTCTGGTGGCCGACGCGGACCGGGCCGACGAACTGTACGAGGACGCGCTCTCCCTGCACGCGCGGGCGGGCGGCGACTTCGAGCAGGCGCGTACCCGGCTGCTGTACGGGAAGTGGCTGCGCAGGCGGCGCAGACTGCGCGAGGCCCGCGCCTGCCTGCGGGACGCGCTGGTCGCCTTCGAGCGCTGCGGCGCCGGAATCTGGGCGGGACAGGCGCACGCCGAACTGCGGGCGAACGGGGCGGCTCCGGCCGAGGCGAGGGCCGGAGCGCTGGACGGCCTCACCCCACAGCAGCTGCGGATCGCCCGGTGTGTGGCCGAGGGCGCCACGAACCGGGAGGTGGCCCTGCGCCTGGCCGTCAGCACCCGCACGGTCGACTACCACCTGCGCAGGATCTTCGCCGTGCTGGGGGTGCGCTCGCGGGTGGAGCTGTCACGCATGGTGGAGCAGACGGAGAACAGCGGTACGCACGGAAGCCGGTCCGGCCGGCCCCACTGATGCTCCGGCACCATTCGCTGCGGCCTGCGGCCTGCGGCCTTGACCGGAAGTCCTTTCACAGGTCGACGACCGTGCCCCATCCGGCGCTCACGGCGACCGCGTGGGCGACGTGCGCCGCCGCCACGTCCAGGGCGGCGTGGCCGGTGGACTTGAACAGGGTCAGGCCGGTCCCGTCGCGGCGGCCGGGGTGGTCGCCGGAGAGGACGGAACCGAGGAGGGTGACGGTCCGTTCCCCGGGCAGGTCCTGCAACTCGTGTGCGCCGGCGGGTGGTTCGGCGGCCCGGGCGCCGGGCCACTCCGCGAAGAGGGCGGCGTCCCGGACGGTGCCGGTGTCCACCTCGGGGCCGTGGGAGCCGCCCACCGAGCTGACGTGGGCGCCGGGGGCGAGCCAGCTCCGGCTGATCACCGGGCGGACGGCACCGGTGCAGCAGAACACCACGTCTGCTCCGCGTACGGCCGCCTCCGCACTCGGCGCGGACACGGCGGCCGGGTGCAGGGCGGCGGCCTCGCCGACGCGTCGTGCGTCGCGTCCCGCCACGGCGACCGGTGTCGTCGGATCCAGGAGTGCGAGCAGCGTGAGCTGGGCCCGCGCCTGGGCCCCGGAGCCGAGGACGGCGACGCGGCCGGGGCGGGGCACGGCCAGGGCGCGGGCACTGTGCGTGGCCGCCGCCGCGGTACGGACCGCCGTGAGGGACTCGGCGTCGAGGAGAGCCAGCGGGCGCCCGTCCTCGGGGTCGAAGAGGGCGACGATGCCGCGGTGGGTGCCGCGCCCGGCGTGGACCGGGTCCGCGAACACCGAGACCAGTTTGGCCGCGAGTCCGAGTCCGGGGACGTAACCGGGCATGACGCCGAGCAGCCCGCCCGGGGCGCGGGCGGCGACGCGCGGCGGCGCGGAGGTCTCGCCGCGGCTGACGGCGATCAGCGCGTGCGCCACGGCGTCCATGACCCGGTGCGGGTCGAGCGCCGCGCGGGTCTTGGCGCGGTCGAGAACGAGGACGTCACTCACGCCGGCCGGTCCGTCCGCCGGGCGGCGGGTGCGCCGGGGGAGGTGAGCAGCCGGTGCAGTGTGTCGGTGGCCTCGCGCAGCTGCCCGCGCAGTTCGGGAAGCCGGGCGGGGGTGAACTCGGCGTCCAGGCCGACGAGCGTCACGGCGCAGACGGGCGTGCCCGCTGCCGGCACGACGGCACGGCCGATCGAGGCGACGGGCTGATCGCTGCGGCCGTTCTCGACGGCGAATCCCGTCCGCTCGGCGCGCTCGATGCCGGCCAGCAGCCCGTCGGGACCCTCCAGCGGATGACCGGCCGCCTCGGCGGGCCGGAGATAAGGGGCGCGGGCGGCGGGGGCGAGCGCCGCGACGAGGGCGAGGGGCCCCGCGAACCGGTGCACCGGCAGTCCCTCACCCACCAGGTCCGTGATCATCGCCAGCCGTTCGGGCCGTACGGCGTCGATCACCCGGGACCGGTCGTCCTCCAGGACCTGGAGGTTGACCATCATGCCGGTGCGCGCGGACAGCTCCGTGAGGACCGGCCGCGCGACGGCCGCCAGCGACCTGCCGGCCGCGGCCGACGAGAGCCGGAGCACCGCCGTGCCCGGCAGATAGCGGTCACCGGCGCGCAGCACCCACCCGCGGCGTACGAGATCGAGGAGGACGCGGTACGCGGTGGCCCGGTGCAGCCCGACCTCCTCGGCCAGGTCGGTGAGGCGCGGCGGATGCGGTGACCGGGCCACGGCCTCGACCAGGTCCAGGGCCTTGTCCACCGCGGTGCGGGGCGCTTCGGTCACGTCCGACCACTCCTTGTGGCGTCGGGGTGCGGCGGCGTACGGTGACGCGTGTTTCTGCTGACGATACATGTGTTACGTACAGCGTAACAATCCTGATGGAGAGCCGAAGATGACGCACGAGGCCACGGGAGCGCCGACCCCGCACGCCCCGCCGCCGCCCGGCATGGTCGCCGTGTACCGGGGAGCCACCCTGTTCGACGGCACCGGGCGACCGGCCCGGCCGTCGACGTCGATCGTCGTCGACGGCCAGACGATCCGCGCGGTCGGTGACGACACCGAGATCGCCGGCACCGTGCCCGCCGGCGCGCGCGTCTTCGACCTCGACGGGCGCTTCGTCCTGCCGGGCCTGATCGACTCCCACCAGCACATCGCTACGCCGCCCGACCGCCCCGCGGCGGAGGCGGTGCTGGACCGTCTCGTGCACAGCGGCGTCACGGCGATCCGCGACATGGCCGACGACCTGCGCCAGGTCGGCGACCTCGCCCGGGCCACCCTCGTCGGGGAGATCCCCGGCCCCGACATCCGCTACGCCGCCCTGATGGCGGGCCCCGGCTTCTTCGACGACCCGCGCACCCACCAGGTGTCCCGGGGCGAGACCCCGGGCGCCGTCCCGTGGATGCAGGCCGTCACACCCGACACGGACCTGCGCGTCGCCGTCGCCCTCGCGCGCGGCACGCACGCCGCCGCCATCAAGGTCTACGCCGACCTCGACCACCGCACGGTCGCCCGCATCACCGCCGAGGCGCACCGCCAGGGCATCCCCGTCTGGGCCCACGCCGCCGTCTTCCCCGCCACGCCCCGGCAGGTCGTCGAGGCCGGGGTGGACAGCGTCTCGCACGTCACGCTGCTCGCCTTCGAGGGCGCCGACGGGCCGTTGACGACGTACAAGGACAAACCGCCGGTCGACCACGACAGGTTCGCGGCCGAGGACGACCCCTGCCTCGACGAGCTGTTCGTCCTGATGTGCCGCAACGGGACCGTCCTCGACGCGACCGCCGGCATGTGGGAGAGCGCCGAACTGGCGGGGGACGGGCCCGAGGGCGCCGCTCGCGCGCGGGCCAACGCGAAGCTGGCCGCCCACCTCACGGCTCAGGCGTACCGCGCCGGCGTGGACCTCGCGACCGGCACCGACCACGAGACCCCGCCGGAGGAGCCCTTCCCCGCGCTCTTCGACGAGCTGGCGTTCCTCGTGCGCCGCTGCGGCATCCCGCCCGAGGAGGTCCTGCGCTCGGCCACCCTGCTCGGGGCCCGCAGCGCCGGGGCGGAGGATCTCATGGGCAGCGTCGAAGCGGGCAAGCTCGCCAACTTCGTCGTCCTGGAGGACGATCCGCTGCACGACATCGACCGTCTGCGCAGCGTCACCCTGACCGTCAAGCGAGGCCGGCGCTTCGAGCGCGCCACATACGACGCGGCACACCCGCGCACCGCGGGGACACCCACCGCAGAGAAGCCGACCACGGACGCCCGCACCGCCGAGTCCGGCCGCGCCGCGGCCGAGGACGGCCGATGACCGCCACGAGGCCGGCGTCGGACAACCGGAGGCCGACGGTCGCGTCGCGTGCCGCCGGTCATCTCGGCCGGGGCTCGGGGCCCGCGAGGATTCTCGCCTCGATCCGCTCGTAGTCCTTCTGCCGCTGCCGCGTCTCCCGGCGGCTCGAGAACAGCGTGCCGAGCCAGCCGAACGCGAAGCCCAGCGGGATGGACACCAGGCCGGTCGTGTGGAACGGGAACCAGTTGAAGTCCGCGTCGGGGAAGGCGGCCGTGGGTGTCCCCGAGACCAGCCGGGTGCCCGGCATCAGGACGAGGACCGCGAGCGAGCCGCCGATGAGCGTGCTCAGCAGACCGGTACGGGTGTAGCGGCGCCAGAAGAGGCTGAAGATCAGCGCCGGGGCGATGGCGGAGGCGGCGAGGCAGAACGACAGCGTCGCCAGGGGCTGGAGGCTGCGGTGCTGGATGAGACCGGCGAGCACGATCGTCGGGATACCGACGGCGAGTGCGCAGACGCGGGCGACGGTCATCTCCCGTACCGGTGAACGGGTGCCGGCGCGGCCGGCGTAGACGTCGTGGGCCAGGGAGTTGGCGCAGGCCAGGATCATGCTGGCGACCGAGGCGAGCAGGGTGAGGAAGATCGCGGCGGTGACCGTGGTGAACAGGAAGGTCTCGACCCGGGAGACGTGCGGACCGAAGACCGCCCGCGAGCCGAGGAGATAGGCCGTGTTGCCGCGTGGGTCGGCCGCGGTGATCCCCGCCCTGCCGACGAGCGCGGTGGCTCCGATCGCGACGATGGTGATGATCAGCATGAACAGGGCGACCGACGACACCGCCCACGACATCGAGCGGCGTACCTGCCGTGCGCTGTCCGCGGTGAACATGCGCATGGTGACATGGGGCAGGCAGGCGCCGCCGAGCACGATGGCGAACTGCGTGCTGACCATGTCGAGGCCGGGGTGCGGGCCGCCGGAGAACTGCAGACCGGAACGGAGGAACGCGGTGCCCGCGCCGCTGCGTTCGGCGGCCCTGCGGAACAGCTCTCCCGGGTCCCACGCGAACGTGCGGAGCATCAGGACGGCGATCACGGCCCCCGAGCCGAGGAGCATGACCATCTTGAGGATCTGGATGAGGGCGGTGCCCTTCATACCGCCGATGGCCGCGTAGGTGATCATCAGCCCGCCGACCCCGATCACGCAGCCGGTCTTCATGGTGGTGCTGCTGAAGCCGAGGATGAAGGCGAGCAGCTGCCCGGTGCTGGCGAGCTGCACCAGCATCATCGGCATCAGCGAGGCGATGGTCACGACACAGGTGGTGATGCGTACGGCGCGCCCCGGCATACGCCGGGCGATGGCGTCCCCGGGGGTGAAACGGCCGGTGTTCCGCAGGGGTTCGGCCAGCAGGAACATCAGGAGCAGCAGCGACAGGAGGGTGCTGAGGGCGAGGACGACGCCGTCGTAGCCGGTCAGCGCGATGACGCCGCCGATGGTGAGGACGGTGGCCGCCGAGATGTAGTCGCCCGCGATGGCGAGGCCGTTGCGCATCGGGGACAGCGAGCGGTACCCGGTGTAGAACTCGTCGAGGTCGTCACGGTCCGGGCCCGCGATGACGCACAGCAGGAGCGTCACGGTGACGACGGTGCAGAAGGCGACCAGGGACCACGTCTGCGCGGTGCCGCCGACATCCGTCATCGCCCCGGCTCCCGCTCGGCGAGCAGGGTCGTGCGTTGCCGCATCCGGCGCGCGAGCGGGTCGACGTACCGGCCGGCCGTGAACTCGAAGAGCACGATCGCCAGCCAGGTGACGGGGAGCTGGATCAGCCCGAGCACCATGCCGGTGGACAGGCCGCCGCGGACGGGCCGCGTCATGAACGACGGTGCCTGGGCGGAGAGGATCAGGAAGACCGTGAAGTAGCCGAGGGCCGTGAAGGTGGCGACCCGGCGCTGCCGGCGGTAGGCGCGGCGCAGGACGCGCAGATCTCGGTGGTGCCCGGGCGCGGGTCCGGAGGGAAGCGCCGTGCGCTCGGGTAAGGGCTCCGCGGAGGTGGCCCAGGCGGGCCGGGTGGCGGGGTGTTCGGCGTGCTGCGGCGGGGGAGCGTACGCATCCGTGGGGTCGTCGGACATCCCGGTTCTCCTAGCGCGGCAGGGGTCCGGCAGATGCGCGGACCGCAGGGAGGTGGGGAGGGGGTGGGGAGATGTGTTCGATTTCTCGCACGCTATTCGGCGAGATCTGCGAAGTGGGGTCTTTCGAGCGATCTGGCTCGTTTGCGCGTGTCCGGGGCGTCGACCTGGGGTGGTGGGTCCTTCAACCGGTGAGGGAGGTGCCTTGAGGGACGGGTGCGGCCTCGGGGGAGTCCTTCGGCGGTCCGGGGGCAAGGGCTTTCGGCCCCGGGGGTGTGCGCGATGCGGGAGGGCCGGGTCTTCTGTGCGCTCGGTGCGCCGCAGGGCCCCGCGCCCGGCGTCTTCCCGTCTCCCGCACAGGGCTCATGATTACCCTTCCGCGGCCCTCGTGAATCCGTCGTCGCCCCTACGGCACTGCGTGTGGCGGGAGTTGGCCTGCGGGGTCCGGGTGCCGTGTCCTTCGGCCGGCGTCAGGGACGGGGCCAGGGCCGCTTGCCGAGCCGCTCGATGCCGGTGTTGAACCGCCGCAGGTAGAAGGCGAACTGGGCGATGTCGTCGTCGGACCAGTCGGCCATGATCCGGTCCAGCGAACCGACCGTCCGCTCGCGCTCCTCGTCGAGGGCGGCTACAGCATCACCTCGGAGGACGGCTTCCGTACCGCCCTGATCATCGGTGCCGGCGTCGCCCTGGTCGCGGCCGTCGTCGCGGCCCTCATCCCGGCCGCCCGTGCCGCCGGGGCCGACGGCGCCACGACCGGCCGGCTCGACGCGCCCCGGCAGCCGGCGGTCGAAGCCTGACGCCCTCCGGAACCCTTCGAGGACGCGGCGGCCCCGGGACTCCCACGTGAGTCCCGGGGCCGCCGGGTGTCACGCGCCACGAGGCCGGCCGGGACCCGGCGCCGGGACCGGTCGAGGGGAGCCGCGACGCCTCGCGCCCCGGGTCGCCGCGGCGGCCGGGCGGCGGCCGGAGCTCACCGGCGTACCACCACGGGCGCGACACGGCCGCGCACCGGGACGGGCGTGCCTCTCCCGCCGGCGCTCGGCCGGCGGACCGGCGAGTCCTCTCGGCCCCGCTCAGCCGTTCAGCGCCTGTTCGAGCGTGGGACGGCAGGGGATCACGGCGTCGATGCCGACCAGCTTCAGGACACGCAGGACGGGTTCCTGGGCGGCGGCTATGCGCAGCCACCCCTGCGCGCCGCTCGCCGCCTGGTAGGCGCCGATGAAGGCGTTGATGCCGCTGGAGTCCATGAACGTCACACCGCTGAGGTCCACCACGATGCGCGGCGGTTCGCGGTCCGCGATCAGCAGGGATTCGCCGAGCATGCCGCTGACGGCGTGATCGATCTCGCCCCGCACCGTGACGACGTGGACGCCGCCGGTGTCTGTGTGCTCGATGGAGAGCCGGTCCGGCCGGCCCGCCTTCTGGATGTCGGTCACCGTCTCCTCGACTGATTAGGCTTACCCCGGGTCGGAGCGTGCAGGACGATTCTGCCCCACCGCCGTGGCCGGATGCATGCAGGCGGTTGTGCCGAAGAACACCCCCTGTGGCATGGGGACGCGCATGCCGGGTAGTGGCGCGCACGTGAACGGGGAATGAGGGCGAGGCCAGTGGGATCCCATGCCGACGACGACGGCTCGATAGCCTCGGACGGGTACCTGATGCGCGCGGGGTACGCCCTGGGCGGCGACCACGGCTGCATCGCAGAGGCCCGCCACCACGCGGTCGACTTCCTCGGCCGGGCCCGCACCGAGCACCGTCTGCCCGTGTCGGCGCGGGCGATGGACCTGACCCAGCT
This sequence comes from Streptomyces sp. NPDC002701, assembly GCF_042889045.1. Classification (NCBI taxonomy): domain Bacteria; kingdom Bacillati; phylum Actinomycetota; class Actinomycetes; order Kitasatosporales; family Streptomycetaceae; genus Streptomyces; species Streptomyces sp. NPDC002701. The sequence goes on along the minus strand of NZ_JBIAQL010000007.1, from coordinate 204,380 downwards.
GGTGGTGAGCGAGCTGGTCACCAACGCCCGCAAGTACGCCCCCGGCCCCGTCCTGATGGAACTGCGCGTCACCGCAGACAGCGTCGACGTCACGGTGTGGGACAGCGACCCCACGGTCCCCACGGCCCGGACCGCCGACCCCGGCAGGATCGGCCAGCACGGACTGGAGATCGTCAAGGCGGTCACCGAGGAGCTCACCATCCAGCAGGAACCCGTGGGCAAGCGCATAACGGCCCGCATCGCCCTGCTCGGCGACGACGCCGACGGCTGAGCACGCGAGCCGCGGCCGACGGCCGACACCTCAGGCCGCGGAGCTGCTGCCCGCGTCGCGGTGCGCACCGGTGGACGTGGTGAGCTGGGCATGGAGTCCCGCGAGTCCCTTGGCGAGCGCGCGCCGTTCGGTGAGGGGCATCGCGTCGATGGCGTGGTGAAGCATCGTCTCGCGCTGCTCACGGATGCGTTGCAGATGGGTTCTCCCCGCGGTGGTCAGCCGCAGGACGACCTCCCGGCCGCTGTCGGGACACGGCAGGCGTTCCAGGAAACCGATGGCCTGCAGGCGATCGCAGAGACGGCTCACGGAAGGGGGCGCGGCGCCGAGCTGTTCGCACACCGTCCGCATCCGGAGCCCCTCCGCACGGTCGGCGCGGTCGACGAGATACATCAGACGCAGTTGCGAGAGCGAGGCGGGCGAGGTCGCCGTGGCGGTGGCCTGTCGGGCCCTCTCCCACATCACGTCGAGGAGTTCGGTGATACCGCCGGCGGTCCGGGCGGCCTCGTGGGAGAAGTCGTGCGAGGCCGGGTCTGGTGGTGGCATGGGCTCCCCCGTCGGTGTGGCGGCTTCCGCCCCGTGGCCGGTCGGCAGGTGGCGTGGCATCGGGCGGCGCGGTGTCACGTGGTGCCGTCCGGTCCGGTCGGCCGGGCGGTCATGGCTTCGCCGCTCGTGCGGGAAGGTTCGTCCGTACCGGGGGAGGAGGTCGCGTCCCCGGTGGAGGACGCCGTCAGATACTCCAGGCTGCCCGTGATGGTCAGGAGCCGGTCCAGGGCTGCCGGACGGTCGTCCAGGTGGAGACGGACATCCGCCTGACCGGTCCGGCGGCGGACCATCAGCAGCACGGACAGTCCCAGGGAGTCGACCGTGCCGAGCCCGGCACAGTGCAGCCGCAGGTCGGCCGGCCGCGGATGCCTCGACAGCACCGTGGTGACAGCGGTCAGGAGGCTGTCGGCGGTCTCGTGGTCGAGGTCGCCCTGAAGCTCGATGCGGACCGTGTCCTCGGTGTCGACCGTGGTCAGGCGCAGGTGGGCGGGGGGCGTCGTCGTCATGAGGGGCTCTCGGCGGTGCTGAGGTCGGCGGGGACCGGTGCGGGGGTGTCCTGCCCGAGGGACGGCACGAGCGCGGCCGCCCCGTGTTCGAGGACACGGACGGCCCGCGGGAAGTCCTTGAGCTCACGGGTCAGGAGGGACAGGGCCGGGGTCAGGCTGTGCGCGGGCACACCGCGCGCGGTGAGGATCCCGGCGGTCCAGGTCAGGAACCCGGCGAACAGGTCCTCGTCGCCCAGGTACAGGGCGGTGGCGAGGAACTCCACGATGTGGGCGAGGTCCTCGGCCGTGCGCTCACGCTGAGGTTCGCTGTACGTGCGCAGGGCGGGGAACGCGTCCTCCAGGGCGGCGAAGACGGTACGGACGAGCGAGGTGCTGTTGCGGGTGACCAGGGTGTACTCCTGATCGACCAGGTGGGGCAGGTCGTCCAGCTGCTGGTGGTCGGGCCGCGGCCGGGGCAGCGGGCCCAGGGCGAGACGGTCGGCCGCGGAGCGGGCGTCGGGCGCCCAGGCGTCGGCGTCGAGCAGGAAGGCGTAGCGGCCGTCGGAGCCGAAGGCGGCGCCGCCGACGAGGACGGGGACGCCGACGGCCTGGCAGGCGGTGATCGCGGCGTGGGCGGCCGGCAGCCGGGTCGCGATCGAGCTGGAGAGGGCGACCGCGTCGGAGTCGGTGCGGTGCAGATGGGCGATGAGGTGCGGGGCGGGCACCTGCGCGCCGAGGTAGTCGACGTGCCAGCCGCGCAGGGTGAGCACCTCGGCGAGCAGGCGGGCCGGCAGCGCGTGCCATTCGCCGTCGACGCAGGCCACCGTGATCCTGCCGCGGGTGGGGACGGTGCGGGCGGCGGGATGCCGGGCCAGTGCGGCGACGGCCCGTTCGTTGATGGCGGTCGCGGCGTGTTCCTGCGCCACGCTGAGGCGGTTCGCGGCCCACTCCTCGCCCACCCTGCCCTGGACCGGGGCGATCACGTCCAGCAGCACGGTCTCCGGGGCGACGCCGCTGTCCAGCGCCGCGAGGACCGTCTCCGTGGCCGCGTACTCGTCGGCCGCGAAGACGGCGCTCCACAGCTCGCCGGCCAGTCGCCGGACCGTCCCGCCGGCGGGGAGAGGGCGGGGAGTGCCGACGCTCATGCCGTGAACCTGCCCCGGGTGTGGCCGTCGACCGCGCTGAGGTGGTGGGTGCGGGGCGCGGAGATCACGACGACGGCCATGTCGTCGTGGCGTCCCGTTCCGATCCACTGGGAGGCGAGCATCTGGACACGTTCCACGATGCTCTCGGACGGCATGCCCGCGCATTCCGCGAGGACGCGCCTGAGCCGTGCCTCGCCGAACTGGACGCCGCCCATCGGCCCGCCCTCGGCCTCCGTGATCCCGTCGGTGTAGAGCACACAGGACTCCCCGGGCGCGAGGGTGAGGACGGTCGTGCGGGCCGGGGCCTTCGGCATGGCTCCCACCAGGGTGCCGCGCGTCTCGGCCTCCTCCACCACGCCGCTCGCGCGGACGATCAGCGGCGGCGGATGACCGGCGCTGGTCAGCCGCAGGCTCACCCCGCTGCCCTCGCGCACGGCGGAGGCCAGGACCAGGGTGACGAACCGGGTGTGATGGGAATTGAGCAGGGCCGTGTTGAGCAGGCTGATCATCCGCTGGTGGTCGTCGGCCAGCGGCAGCAGGGCGTGCAGGGTGTTGCGGATCTTCCCGGTCAGCACGGCGGCTTCCAGGCCCTTGCCGCACACGTCGCCGAGGGTGACCAGGGACGCCTCGCCCTCGACGGCGGCGGGGTGCACGTCGTAGAAGTCGCCGCCGATGCGCTCGTGGTCGGCGGACGGGCGGTAGCCGCCGGCGTAGTCGACCCCCGAGATCTGGTGCAGCGACGGGGGCAGCAGTTCCCGCATCAGCACGTCGGTGATCGAGGTCTGCTCCGCGTACAGCCGGGCGGCCGACATCGCCGCCCCGGCGCGCGCCGCGAACAGACGGGCGAAGACCTCCTCGCTGTCGGTGAACGCGGCGCCGCCCGAACGCCGCAGCAAAACGAGGGCGCCGGCGGGGACGCCGTGACCGGGGAGGGGAGTGATCACTATCGATCCGACCGGGCCGAAGCCCTCGGGCACCATCCAGTCCGGCGCGGCGGACGGGTCGATCCACCGGGAGGGCACCGGCGGGAATCCGCGCAGGGCCTCACCGAGACCGGGCACCTCGTTCGGGTCCACCGACTCGTGGGACAGGGTGGGGCTGCCGCCCCGCAGGCAGGTCACCACCGGCAGCCGCCGCCCATGGGTGGGTGCGATGACCAGCGCCGCGTCGGCGAGATGCTCCGCGGCCAGTTGCGCGGTCACATCCATACAGCGCCCCAGGTTGAGGGAGGAGAGCAGTGTGCTGGACGCCTCGGACAGAAAGGCCGTCCGATTGCGCTCCAGGTGGAGGGCCTCGCGTGCCAGCGCGTGATCGGTGTCGTCGACCAGCCACCACGCCACCGTGCCGTCGGGCCGCACGCCGGCGTGCGCCTCGAAGCTGCGCTCACCGATCGGGCCCGTCAGCGGCGCGTCCGTGTCCCGGCCGGTCCGCGGGCCCGCGGCCAGCGCCGCGTCGTGCGCCGTGGACAGCCAGGCCGGGACCACGTCCCCGAGACGTGTACCGGGCCGGGCCGCGGGCAGGAGAGTACCGGCGGCGTTGTTGCGCAGCACCACCGAACCCTGCGCGTCAGCGACCAGGACGGGATAGGGGGCGTCGCTCCAGAGAGAGCCGTACTCCGTGCCGGCGCCGGTTTGCGCTTGGGTGGAGACCAAGAATTGAGGACCCGCTGCGCGAATCCCTCACCTCATCCATTCGAAGAAACATTGCCGTGAGGCAACAATCTCCCACGGCGGGCACTTCTGGCAACCACGCCTCCCGGCCGGTGCGGGTCTCCGGCCCCTGACAGCAGGAGCCGGAGACCCCTGACTCAGCGGTTCAGCCGGGCGGCCGACGCCCCGACGGGTGCGCCGGTGATGGTGAACTGCGATCCCGGCTCGATCAGTACGCTCCCTTCGGCCGAGTTCGTGATCGTCACGTTCGTGAGGGTGGCGCTGCCCCGGGCCCCGCTCATGGCGAGGATGCCGGAGCCGTTCCTGGACCCGTCGATCCGGACGTCGGTGATCCTCACGCCCGGCATCGCGCCGCCACCCGTCTTGAACTGGATGCCGTCGTACGTCGAGTCGAGGATCTCGGTGTCACGGATGGTCACGCCCGGGATGTCCTGGCCCTGTGCGAAGAGCGTGATGGCACCGAACTCCTGGTCCTCGTTCCAGAACGCGCCGCCCGTGCGGTGCAGGGCGTTGCCCGCGATGAGGGTCTGCCCGGAGAACGGCAGCGGGTCGTGGTCGGTCGCCAGCATGATGCCGGGGTAGTTCATCGTGTCGGCGACGACGTTGTTCTCGATGGTGTTGCCGTAGCCGCCGTACACGGCGATGCCGTTGGCCCGCCACGGCAGCTGGATCGTGTTGTTGCGGAAGTGGTTGTCGTGGCCGACGTCCACCGAGGTGTCCTTCACGTACTTGCTGGCCCACACCGCGAGGGCGTCGTCACCGGTGTTGCGGAAGGACGAGTTGTAGACGGTGGAGTTGCGGGTGCCGTTGGCGAAGTTGACGCCGTCCGCGTAGGTGTTGCGGACGCGTACACCGGAGAACTCCAGCCCGTCGCCGGGCCCCCACAGTTCGGGGATGTTGGAGTAGTCGCGGCCGGCCCACACACCGACGTTGGCGTGCTCGATCCACACGTTGGTGATCTTCGTGCCCTTGCCGAAGCGGCCGTTCAGGCCGACGCCTCCCTCGTGGTTGCCGTCACCGCCGCGGATGGTGCCCGAGCCGAAGATGGCGATGTCGGAGATCTGGGTGTTGTGGTCGATGTCGAAGCCGAAGTTGCCCTCGTGCGGGTGGTTGATGCCGCCGGCCTGGTGGGGCGGGGTGAGCGTGTAGAGCTGGGAGTGCCACATGCCGGCGCCCCGGATGGTGACGTCCCGGATGCCGACCTGGTTGAACTGTCCCCGGTTCAGCGGGTCGTCGGTGAGGATCTTCTGCTCCTGGCGCCACTGCCCGGACGGGATCCACACGCAGGAGATCTGGCCGTTCTGGTCGGCGGTCACCGCCCGCTGGAGGGCGTCGGTGTCGTCGAGCCCGTCGTTCGGGACGGCCCCGTACTCGGTGATGGACGTGCAGTTCGCCGGCTTGGCGGCGGCGGGCGCGACCTGCTCCAGGTCGATCAGGTCGATGACGTAGAACGCGGCCGTGTCACCCGCGTCCCGCTGCAGCCGGAACCTGGTGCCCGCCGGGTAGGTCTGCGTCAGCAGGGCGTGCGACTCGTCGAAGAGGCGCCGGGCGTCGCTGCCGGGGGTGTTGGTGAGCCCCTCGGGGTCGTCGGTGGTCCCGTACAGCCAGCTGTGCTTCGACGACAGGTTCAGCTTCTGCACGAAGGTGTCACCGGCGTACAGGCTGATCGTGGCCGACGCTCCGCCGCCGCCGGCGGCGTCCGGGATCGAGTTGCGCACCACGATGGAGTTGGAGGGCGTGGTCGAGGTGAACTCCACGAACTGACCCGTGGAGTTCAGCCGCACGGACTTGCGGCCCGAGGACTCGGTGGCGAAGTTGGTGTGCCCGAAGGTCCGCTTGGCGTCGGCGGTGAGCAGGGTGCCCTGGTAGCGGCCGTCCTCCGCCTCCAGTTCGGTGTACGGGACGGCGGCGCCGCGGCCCACGACGAGGGACTTGGCGAGCACGTTGTTGTTCTCGTTGGTCTCGTCGACCACTCCGGTGGCGTCGGCGCTCGCGGTCAGGGTGACACCGCCGCTGGTCGCGGTCCACGTCCCGCTGATCGCCACGTTCACCGTGGCGCCCGGCGCCACCTGGCCGGTCGTGCCGTTCAGCGTGGTGGAGCCGGCCTGCAGTCTGGTCACGGAGCCGGCCGCGGCCGCGGTGGTGCCGCGGTTGTGCACGGCGACGGTGAAGGACACGGACGAGCCGACGGCCGGGTTGGCCGGGCTGGTGGTGATACCGCGGATCTCCAGGTCGGGGCCGGGAGCCTGGCCGACGACCAGTCGGTTCGCGGCGGTGCGGCTGTTGTTGGTGTCGTCGAGTTCGGCGACCGTGCCGCGCGGGTCCACCACGGCGGAGACGGTGTAGGTGCCGGCCGGCCGGGTGCCGGCGGCGACCGCCACGGTGGCGGACGCGCCCGGGTCGAGCGCGGGTACGTTCCCGCTGCCGGCGGTCGTGCCCTCAAGCCCGGCCTCGACGGTCGTGGCGGCCGAGCGTGCCGTGCCCGCGTTGCGGACGGTGGCGTTCACGGTCACCGCGTCCCGCTCCGAGGGGGCGGCGGGCGTCCAGTCCAGCCCGGTGACGGTCAGGTCGGGCGCGGGTGCGGCGGTCCCGACGACCTGGAACTCGGCGACCTGGCCGCCGGGTGCCCCGGTGTTGGAGAAGAACCTCAGCCGTACGTCGGACACGCGGCCGGTGACCGGGATGGTCACCGAGTTGTTGTCCTTGGCGGGGCTGAAGGCGTAGTCGGCGCGGTCACGCAGCGAGGTGAAGCCGCTCGCCGAGTTCGCCCGGCCGAGCACCTGGACGGCCTGGGTGCGGGCTCCCCACACCTGGTCCGGGTTGAGTTTGACCACCACGGCGGAGATGTCCGCGTCGGCGCCGAGCTTGACGGTGAGGTCGGCAGGGTGGCCGGCCGCCTCCCAGTAGGTGGAGGTGGAGTCGTCGGTGGCGTTGGCGGCGACGAAATTGTGCACCGAAGAGGTGGCCTCGACCGGCTTGTTGCGGGCCAGGTTGGTGCCGGTGGGCGGCGTGGTGCCGTCGTCGTCGCCGATCACCTCCAGCTCGGAGAGCTGGGCGGCGTTCCAGCCGGTGTTCCCGGTGATGTGCACCCGGACGTAGCGCGCCTCGGCGGGGGAGGCGAGGTCGACCGGGACGGTGTTGGCCCTTGCGGGGTCGAAGGCCCGGCCGGTGGCGGCGGCGACCGTGCGGAAGCTGTTGCCGTCGGTGCTGCCCTGGACGGAGAGCGTCTGGCTGCGGCTCTCCCAGGCGGCGGGCAGCTTGAGCACCACCCGGTCGACGGTGCGGGTCGCGCCGAGGTCGACCTGGACCCACTGCGGGAAGGAACCGGCGGGCCCCTCCCAGTAGGACGCCTGAGCGCCGTCGGTGACGTTCCCGGCGGTGTACGCGCCGTTCGCGCCGCCTGCCGTGGCCGGACGTCCGAGCGCGAGGTTGACGTCGGCCGCCGCTTTCGCCCGCCCGGTGTCGGCCGGGGCGGTCGCGGCCCGGGCGCTCGACGTGAGGGCGAGCGGTACCAACCCGGTCGTCATGAGCGCGGCTATGACGGCACCGGTCAGTGACCGGCGGCCGAGGGGTCTCCATCTCATGGGGTCCTCTGTTCCGTGGGGGAGCGGGAGTGCGTGGGACGGGAGCACGGCGGGCGGCCGGGCACGCCGGGGCAGGCACCCGGGAGTGCGGAGAGGGGAGGGAGTGTCCGTCGCGGAACACACCGGCGTTGCACGCCAATTGAGCTTCACAGTCGATTCTTTGCGGAAACTACGCCCACAGGTTTCTAGCCCGTCTCCGCTTTGTCAACGGTCCCGGTAGCGACGGTGGTTGAGGTGGAAGCGGCTTGCGTCACTTGCGGTCCCACTTGCGTTATCGCGGCAACTCGCACGCAAGCGGCAGATACGGGAACGTGCCTGCCGTGAGAAGCCGGGGTATCCGGGTTTTAGGCGTGTTCACGCCATAGACGTACGCCGGACTGTCTGCAACTCTCTGATCGATCGCTGCAAAAGATGGCCTCCCTGTCGCACATTCGCGCGTGCCGCACACCCACTCACACAGTCGCCCCGGCGCCGTCCGCATCCGGACCGGGACGGAGATCGGGGACACATGAGACAGCTACGCCGGGGACGGCACGCGATGGCCGCCGTCCTCGCCACCGCCCTGCTCCTGCTGGGTCTGCCCTCGCTGGCCGCCGCCGCGGCGGCGGCCGGACCCGGCCTCGCCGCCGGCCCCAACCTCGCCGCCGGGCGGCCCGCCACCGCCGGCAGTTCGCACGCCGAGTACGCCGCCCGCAACATCACCGACGGCGACCAGGGAACGTACTGGCAGAGCGCCGGCAGCACCCTGCCCCAGTGGGTCCGGACGGACCTCGGCGTCACCGCCCGCGTGGACGAGGTGGTGCTGAGACTGCCGGCCGGCTGGGAGAGCCGGAGCCAGACCCTGTCCGTCCAGGGCAGCGCGGACGGCACGAGCTTCACCACCCTGAAGTCCTCCGCGTCCTACACCTTCAGCCCCGGCAGCGCCAACACCGTGACGGTGACCTTCCCCGCCACCCGGACCCGGCACGTGCGGATCGAGATCAGCGCCAACACCGGCTGGCAGGCCGCCCAGCTCTCCGAGCTGGAGGTCCGCGAGGCCGGTGACTCCTCGGCGAACCTGGCCCGCGGCCGCACCCTGACCGCCGCCAGTCACCACGAGACCTATGTGCCGGCCAACGCCAACGACGGCAGCAAGGCCAGCTACTGGGAGAGCCGCAACAACGACCTGCCGCAGTGGATCCAGGCCGACCTCGGCTCCTCCGTGCGGGTCGACCGTGTGGTGCTGCGCCTGCCCGACGGCTGGGGGGCGCGCAGCCAGACCCTGAAGATCCAGGGCGGAGCCAACGGCACCGACTTCTCCGACCTGACCGCCTCCAGGGCCTACGCGTTCGCGCCGGACGACGGCAACTCGGTGACGATCTCCTTCGACGCGACGACCACCCGGTACGTGCGGGTCCTGGTCACCGCCAACACCGTCCAGAACGCCGCCCAGTTGTCCGAGCTGGAGGTCTACGGGCCGGCGACCGGCGACACCGTGGCGCCGAGCGCGCCCGCGGACCTCGCCTACACCGAGCCCGCCACCGGCCAGATCCGGCTCACCTGGAAGGCGTCCACCGACAACACCGGCGTCAGCGGCTACGACGTGTACGCCGACAACGAACTGCTCACCACGGTCGGCGGCACGGTCACCACGTACACCGACACCCGTCCCGCGAGCGCCACGGTCTCCTACTTCGTCCGGGCCAAGGACGCCGCCGGGAACGTCTCGGGCAACAGCAACACCGTCACCCGCCGCGGTCAGAGCGGTGACACCCAGGCACCCACGGCGCCCGCGAACCTGGCCCTCACCGAACCGGCCGCCGGACAGATCCGCCTCGCGTGGAACGCCTCCAGCGACAACACCGGCGTCACCGGCTACGAGGTGTACGCCAACAACAGCCTGCTCACCACGGTCGGCGGCACGGTCACCACCTACACCGACTCCCGCTCCGCGAGTGCCACGGTCTCCTATTTCGTGCGGGCCAAGGACGCGGCCGGGAACGTCTCGGGCAACAGCAACACCGTGACCCGCAACGGCACGTCGGGCCCCGGCTCCAACCTCGCGGTCGGCAAGCCGATCACGGCCTCCTCGACCGTGCACACCTTCGCCGCCGAGAACGCCAACGACAACAGCACCGCCACCTACTGGGAGGGCTCCGGGCACCCCGCCACCCTCACCGTGAAGCTCGGCGCCAACGCCGACGTCTCCTCGCTCGTCCTCAAACTCGACCCGGACAGCGCCTGGGGCGCCCGCACCCAGAACATCCAGGTCCTGGGCCGTGAACAGGACGCCTCGGGCCACACGAGCCTGGTCGCCGCGAAGGACTACGCCTTCAGCCCGTCGAGCGGCAACAGCGTCACCGTGCCCGTCACCGCGCGCGTGGCCGACGTACAACTGCGCTTCACGTCCAACACGGGCGCTCCGGCCGGACAGCTCGCCGAGTTCCAGGTGATCGGCACCGCCGCGCCCAACCCGGACCTGGAGGTCACCGCGCTGACCGCGACGCCCGCCTCACCGGTGGAGTCGGACGCCATCACCCTCACCGCCACCGTCCGCAACAGCGGCGAGGCCGCCGCCCCGGCCAGCGCCCTCGCACTACGGCTGGGCGGCACCGAGGTCGCCACGGCGGCCGTCGGCACCCTCGCGGCCGGAGCGACCCGCACCGTCAGCGCCTCCATCGGTGCGCGGGACGCCGGCACCTACCAGCTCAGCGCCGTCGCCGACGACGCGGGCGCCGTCATCGAGCAGAACGAGACCAACAACACCTACACCAGCCCCACGTCACTGGTCGTGCGTCCGGTCAGCAGCTCCGACCTCGTACCGGTCCTGACCACCACCCCGTCCGGCCCGGCGGACGGCGACACCGTCACCTTCAAGGCCGCCGTACGCAACCAGGGCACCACCGCCTCGGCGGGCGGCGCGCACGGTGTCACCGTCACGCTGGTCGACGCCAAGGGCACCACCGTACGGACCCTGACCGGCTCGTACGACGGCACGATCGCCGCGGGGGCCACCAGCGGTGCCGTCACGCTGGGCACCTGGACCGCCGCCAACGGCTCGTACACGGTACGCACCACCGTCGCCGCCGACGCCAACGAACTCCCCGTCAAGCGGGAGAACAACACCGCCACCCAGTCCCTGTTCGTCGGACGCGGCGCAGACATGCCCGACGACCTGTACGAGGCCGAGGACGCCGCCACCGGCGGCGGCGCGGCGACCGTCGGGCCCGACCGGACCGTCGGCGACCTCGCGGGCGAGGCGTCCGGCCGCAAGGCCGTCACCCTCAACAGCACGGGCGAGTATGTGGAGTTCACCACCAAGGCGGCCACCAACACCCTGGTCACCCGCTTCTCCATCCCGGACTCCGCGGGCGGCGGAGGCATCGACGCCACCCTCAACGTCTACGTCGACGGCACCTTCCGCAAGGCGCTGCCGCTCACCTCGAAGTACGCCTGGCTGTACGGCGCGGAGGCGGGCCCGGGCAACTCCCCGTCGGCCGGTGCCCCGCGGCACATCTACGACGAGGCGCACCTGATGCTCGGCGAGACCGTCCCGGAGGGGGCGAGGATCCGGCTGCAGAAGGACGCGGCCAACACCTCCCGGTACGCGATCGACTTCGTCGGCCTGGAGCAGGTCGCACCGGTTGCCAACCCGGACCCGGCGGCGTACGCGGTCCCGGCCGGCTTCGGTCACCAGGACGTGCAGAACGCCCTGGACCGGGTCCGCATGGACACCACCGGCAAGCTCACCGGCGTCTACCTGCCGCCCGGCGACTACCAGACGTCGAGCAAGTTCCAGGTCTACGGCAAGGCCGTGCAGGTGGTCGGCGCCGGACCCTGGTACACGCAGTTCCACGCGCCGTCCAACCAGGACAACACCGACGTCGGCTTCCGCGCCGAGAACTCCGCGAAGGGGTCCTCGTTCCGGAACTTCGCCTACTTCGGCAACTACACCTCCCGCATCGACGGTCCCGGCAAGGTCTTCGACTTCGCGAACGTGTCGGACATCGTCATCGACAACACCTGGACCGAGCACATGGTCTGCCTCTACTGGGGCGCCAACACCGACCGCGTGACGATCAGCGACTCGCGCATCCGCAACACGTTCGCCGACGCGATCAACATGACCAACGGCTCGACGGACAACCACGTGGTCAACAACGAGTCCCGGGCCTCCGGCGACGACAGTTTCGCGCTGTTCTCCGCGATCGACGCGGGTGGCGCCGACATGAAGGACAACCTCTACGAGAACCTGACCTCGATCCTCACCTGGCGGGCCGCGGGCGTCGCCGTCTACGGCGGCTACGACAACACCTTCCGCAACATCCACATCGCCGACACCCTGGTCTACTCGGGCATCACCATCAGCTCGCTGGACTTCGGTTATCCGATGAACGGGTTCGGCACCTCTCCCACGACCGTCGAGAACGTCTCGGTGGTCCGCTCCGGCGGCCACTTCTGGGGCAACCAGACCTTCCCCGGCATCTGGCTGTTCTCCGCCTCGAAGGTCTTCCAGGGCATCCGCGTCACCGACGTGGACATCGTGGACCCGACGTACAGCGGGATCATGTTCCAGACCCAGTACGACGCGGGCGGGCGGCCGGTCAACCCGATCAAGGACACCGTCTTCACCGACATCTCCGTCACGGGCGCCCGTAAGAGCGGGGACGCCTACGACGCGAAGTCGGGCTTCGGGCTGTGGGCCAACGAGCTGCCGGAACAGGGCCAGGGTCCGGCGGTCGGCGAGGTCACCTTCAACGGCCTGAGGTTCGGCGGCAACGCCGTGGACGTACGCAACACCACCTCCACCTTCAGGATCGACATCAACCCCTGACGGACCACGGACGGAGGCGGAAAAGGCTGGCGCAAGCCGTTTGCATGGCTTGCGCTAGCCTTGCGCTCATGACGCGACGACTTGCTCAGGTAGCCAAGAAGGTTGGGGTCAGCGAGGCCACGGTCAGCCGGGTCCTCAACGGCAAGCCCGGAGTCTCGGACGCCACCCGGCAGTCCGTGCTCACCGCGCTGGACGTCCTCGGCTACGAGCGTCCCACCCAGCTGCGCGGCGAGCGGGCACGGCTGGTCGGCCTGGTCCTGCCCGAGCTGCAGAACCCGATCTTCCCGCTGTTCGCCGAGGTCATCGGCGGTGCGCTGGCCCAGCAGGGACTCACCCCGGTGCTGTGCACCCAGACCAAGGGCGGTGTCTCCGAGGCGGACTACGTCGAGCTGCTGCTCCAGCAGCACGTGTCCGGCGTGGTGTTCGCCGGCGGCGGTCTGTTCGCCCAGGCCGACGCGCCGCACGACCACTACCGGCAGCTCGCCGAACGGCGCATCCCGGTCGTGCTGGTCAACGCCCCCATCGAGGGGCTCGACTTCCCCTGTGTCTCCTGCGACGACGCCGTCGCGGTCGAGCAGGCGTGGCGCCACCTCACGCTGCTGGGGCACGAGCGCATCGGCGTGGTCCTCGGCCCCAGCGACCACATTCCCTCCCGGCGCAAGCTGGCCGCCGCCCGGGCGGCCGCCGAGGCGGCCGGCGGCTCGCTGCCCGACGCGTACGTGGAACGGTCGATGTTCTCCCTGGAGGGCGGCCAGGCGGCGACGAACCGCCTGCTGGAACGCGGTGTCACCGGCGTCGTCTGCGCCAGCGACCCGCTCGCGCTCGGCGCCATCCGCGCCGCCCGCAGGCGTGGCCTCGCCGTCCCCGAGCAGGTCTCCGTCGTCGGTTTCGACGACTCCGCCTTCATGAACTGCACGGAACCCCCGCTGACCACCGTGCGCCAGCCCGTCGAGGCCATGGGGCGGGCCGCCGTGGACCTCCTGTGCGCCCAGATCCAGGGCGCCGAGGTGCAGCCCGGCGAGCTCCTGTTCGAGCCGGAACTGGTGGTCCGCGGCTCGACGACGCAGGCACCCCGGGAGTAGCCCGGGGAGCGGTGCGTACGACCCGAGCGCGGTGTGGCCGACCCGGCCGCACCGCGCTCTCGCTTGCGTGCGGGCATCCCATTGAGATCACCCGTATGCGTCCTACTGTCAAACATTTACGAAAGCTGCGCGAGATATTGCGGTCATCTGTTCGCGGTGGTTGAGTGTGCGGCGCCCCACATCGCATCGGCGGTGAGGGCGCCTTCCACGTTCATGCCCGAAGGGGACCACCCATGAGTAGAGCTCGGTTCCGCCGCACCCGCCGCGCCGGCGCGGTCACCCTCGCCTCCGCGCTCACGCTGACGGCACTCGCCGCCTGCGGCACGAGCAGCAGCGGCGACGACGGCGACAACGGCTCGAGCAACGCGAAAGCCGACCCCGCCGCACCGCTGGACCCGAAGACCAAGGTGTCCATCACCATCGACTGCATGCCCCCCGCGGCGAAGGCGGCCGAGCTCAAGCAGTGGAACGAGGACGTCAGGGAGTTCAACAAGAAGTACCCGAACGTGCGCGTCGAAGGGCGCTCCACACCGGGCCAGTGTCTGGAACCGCCGCGGTTCACCGCCATGCTCAAGGCCAAGTCCCAGCCCGACGTGTTCTACACCTACTTCACCGACCTGCCGCAGGTCCTCGACAACGACGGCGCCCAGGACATCACGGCCTACGTCAACGACAGGACGGTCCCGCTGCTGAAGGACATCGACCCGGAGGTCCTCGGCTCGCTGAAGCAGGACGGCAAGCTCTACGGCCTGCCCACCAGCAACTACCGCATGGGCCTGCTCGTCAACCGCAAGCTCTTCACGGAGGCCGGCCTCGACCCGGACGCCCCGCCGAAGACCTGGGACGAGGTCCGCCGCGCCGCCAAGAAGATCGCGGGCCTCGGCGGCGGCGTCGCCGGCTTCGGCGAGTACAGCGCGGCCAACACCGGCGGCTGGCACTTCACCGCGCAGATGTACAGCCTCGGCGGCGACATCGTCGACGCGAGCGGCAAGAAGGCCGCCTTCAACAGCGACATCGGCAAGCAGGTCGTGAAGAACCTGCACGCCATGCGCTGGGAGGACGAGTCGATGGGCAAGACCCAGCTGCTGAAGTGGGGCGACCTCCAGAAGCAGATCGCCACCGACAAACTGGGCATGTTCCTCGCCGCGCCCGACGACGTCACGTACATGGTCCAGCAACTCGGCGCCAAGTACGAGAACTTCGGCATGGGCCCCATCCCCGGCGGCGAGAACACCCTCGCGGGCGGCAACAACTACATGATCAAGCAGGGCATCTCGGCCGACAAGGTCAAGGCCGCCGTCGCCTGGCTGAACTTCAAGTTCACCACGGTCGGCAAGGGCCACTACGACTGGAAGCGCCACAAGGCGGACGGCCTGCCCGTGGGGCTCCCGCAGCCCGACCTGTGGCTGAACGGCTCCAGGGCCAAGGACGCCGCCGCCCGCAAGGAGTTCGCCACCATGCCGGTGGAGAACTTCAAGGCGTTCACCGACAACCCGGTCCCCGGCAAGGCCGAACCGCCGAAGGCCCAGGAGATCTACAAGGTCCTCGACAACGTCATGTCCGGCGTCCTCACCAACAAGGACGCCGACATCGACAAGCTCCTGTCCACCGCCGAGTCCCAGGTCAACCAGGTCCTCGCCACCCAGTGACCGGGTGGCGGGCCGGGCGGTGCCACCACCGCCCGGCCCGCCCGCGCGCCGCCGCAGCACGTCAAGGAGCGACCATGTCGGCCCCCACCCTCACCAAGGATCCGGCGGTCCGGGACCGCCGCCCCCGCAGGCCCCGCACCGGCACCCCGCGCCTCCGGGGCGGCGGGTTCGGCAAGGTCCTGCGCCGCAACCTCACCGCCCACGGCTTCCTCATCGGCGCGGTGCTGTGCTTCGCCTTCTTCTCCTGGTATCCGATCGTCCGGGAGTTCCTCCTCGCCTTCCAGAAGACCGAGGACGGCCGCGTCAGCTGGGTGGGCTGGGACAACTTCGTCACCGTCTGGAACGATCCGGCCTTCGGCCAGGCATGGCGCAACACCCTGTGGTTCACCGTCCTGGCCCTGCTCCTCGGCTTCGTCGTCCCCTTCCTCACCGCCCTGGTCATCAACGAGTTCCGGCACGGCCAGGGCTATCTGCGGCTCCTGGTCTATCTGCCGGTGATGCTCCCGCCCACCGCGTCGGTCCTGCTCTTCAAGTACCTGTACGACCCCGGGTACGGCATGTTCAACGAGATACTCGGCGTCCTCGGCGTCCCCGCCCAGCAGTGGCTCCAGGACCCGGACACCGCGATGCTCTCCGTGGTCGTCGCCTCGACCTGGATGAACATGGGCGGCGCGACCCTCATCTACCTCGCCGCACTCCAGGGTGTGCCGGGTGAGCTGTACGAGGCCGCCGAACTCGACGGCGCGGGGCTCTTCCGCAAGGTGTGGCACGTCACTGTCCCGCAGACCCGGCTCATCCTGCTGCTGATGCTCCTCATGCAGATCATCGCCACCATGCAGGTCTTCATCGAGCCGTTCCTGCTCACCGGCGGCGCCGGACCCGAGGGTTCCACCACCACCGTCGTGTACCTGATCTACCAGTACGCCTTCAACTTCAACAACTACGGCGCCGCCGCGGCGCTCGGCCTGCTCCTGCTCGTACTCCTGGCCGGCTTCTCGGCCGTCTACACCAAGCTCAGCCGCGCCGACCAGGACTAGGACCGGGGGAGACAAGCACATGTCCACTCGCACGCTCATCTCACCCGCCCAACTGGCCCGCCCCCGCGGCAAGGTCCTGTACTGGGTGTGCTTCGCGGTCGTCGTCGCCCTGTTCACGCTGGCCTTCCTCGGCCCGCTGTACTGGATGGTGACCAGCGGGCTCAAGACCACCCAGGAAGCCGTCCAGACCCCGCCCACCTGGGTGCCGGGCTCCGTCCACCCGGAGAACTACGAACGCGCCTGGGAGGTGATGGACCTCGCCCGACTCCTGTTCAACACCCTGTACTACGCCTTCGGCGCGCTCGCCTTCCAACTGGTGCTCGACGTGGCCGCCGCCTACTCGCTGTCCAAGCTGCGACCCGTCCTCGGCAAGGCGATCCTCGGACTGATGCTCGCCACCCTGATGATCCCGGCGACCGTCCTCGTCGTACCGCAGTACCTGACCGCGCTGGACGTGCCGATCGTCGAACGCAATCTGCTCAACTCGCCCTGGGCGATCTGGCTCCCGTCGGTCACCAACGCCTTCAACATCTTCCTGCTCAAGCGGTTCTTCGACTCGATCCCCAAAGAACTGCTCGACGCGGCGTCGATGGACGGCGCCGGCCCACTGCGGGTCCTGTGGTCCATCGTGCTGCCGGTCTCCCGGCCCATCCTCGGCGTGGTGTCCATCTTCGCCGTCGTCGGCGTCTGGAAGGACTTCCTCTGGCCGATGCTGGTCCTGCCCGACCCGTCGAAGCAGACCCTCGCCGTCGGTGTCTACTCGCTCGCCACCAGCGTGCCCGAGAACGTGCTGATCGCCTCGCTGACCATCGCGTCCCTGCCCACGCTCGTCCTCTTCCTCGTCTTCCAGCGCAACATCATGAGCGGACTGACGGCCGGCGGCCTCAAGGGCTGACCGAGCACCCGCACGGGCCGTGCGCCGTCCGGGCACCACCACCGCACCCACCCGCGTCCCCGCCCACCCGCGGCGAACACCCCGCGGTGCCCCCACCGATCCTCCGCCGCCACCCCGTTCCCGACGCCTCGCTGTCCGGGGCGGCGGCGGAGAACCACCCCTGCCCCGAAAGGACCCACACGTGGCAGTCCCCCAGCCCGGTACGACCCCCGGCCACACCGACGACTGGTGGCGCGGTGCCGCCATCTACCAGGTGTACCCGCGCAGTTTCGCCGACGGCGACGGCGACGGCACCGGGGATCTCGCGGGCGTACGGTCGAGATTGCCCCACCTCGCCGAACTGGGCGTCGACGCGATCTGGTTCACCCCCTGGTACCTGTCCCCGCTGGCCGACGGCGGCTACGACGTGGCCGACTACCGCAGCATCGACCCCGCCTTCGGTGACCTCGACGAGGCCGAGCGGCTGATCGCCGAGGCCCGCGGGCTCGGCATCCGCACCATCGTGGACATCGTGCCCAACCACGTCTCCGACCAGCACCCCTGGTTCCGGGCCGCACTCGCCGCCGGCCCGGGCAGCCCCGAGCGCAAGCTCTTCCACTTCCGTCCCGGCCGCGGCGAACACGGCGAACTCCCGCCCAACGACTGGCCGTCGCAGTTCTCCGGCCGCACCTGGACCCGGGTCGAGGACGGCGAGTGGTACCTCCACCTGTTCACCCCGCAGCAGCCGGACCTCAACTGGGCCCACCCCGCCGTACGGGAGGAACACGAGGAGGTGCTGCGGTTCTGGTTCGAACGCGGAGTGGCGGGCGTACGCATCGACTCCGCCGCCCTGCCCGCCAAGGACCCCGACCTGCCCGACTTCGTGGAGGGCCGCGACCCCCACCCGTACATCGACCGGGACGACCTGCACGAGATCTACCGCTCCTGGCGGCGGATCGCCGACGAGTACGGCGGCGTCTTCGTCGGCGAGGTGTGGCTGCCGGACTCCGAGCGCTTCGCCCGCTACCTGCGCCCCGACGAACTGCACACCGCGTTCAACTTCACCTTCCTGTCGTGCCCCTGGGACGCGGACCGACTGCGCGCCGCCATCGACGACACCCTCGCCGAACACGCCCCGGTCGGCGCCCCGGCCACCTGGGTGCTGTGCAACCACGACGTCACCCGCACGGTCACCCGCTACGGGCGCCGCGACACCGGCTTCGACTTCGCCACCAAGACCTTCGGCACCCCGACCGACCTGCGGCTCGGTACCCGCCGGGCCCGCGCCGCCGCCCTGCTCACCCTGGCCCTGCCCGGCTCCGTCTACCTCTACCAGGGCGAGGAACTGGGCCTGCCCGAGGCCGAGATCCCCCCGGACCGCATCCAGGACCCGATGCACTTCCGCTCCGGCGGCACCGACCCCGGCCGCGACGGCTGCCGGGTCCCGCTGCCGTGGGTGGCCGACGCCCCGTACGCCGGTTTCGGCTCACGCACCGAACCCTGGCTGCCGCAGCCCGAGGACTGGCCGGGGTACGCGGCCGACCGCCAGGCCGCCGACCCGCGGTCCATGCTGAACCTCTACCGCGCCGCGCTGGGGATGCGCCGCGCCGACCCGGCCCTTGGTGACGGCACCCTGGACTGGCTGCCCTCCGACGACGGCGTCCTCGCCTTCCGCCGCTCCCCGGAGCTGATCTGCGTGGTGAACCTGGCCGACACCCCGGCCGCCCTGCCGGACCACACGGAGATCCTCCTTGCCAGCGGCCCGCTGGACACCGACGGCGGGCTGCCCCGCGACACGGCGGTGTGGCTGCGGGGATGAGGGCCCGGGCCGGGTCCGGGGAGCGGCGCCGGGCTCAGAAGTGGGTGGCCACGCCGAAGACCCGTCGGAGCTCGGCCATGTCATGCCGGTCGCGGTCGGTCGGCGCGTACCCCTGGTGGAAGTACACCTGCTGCTCCGCCGACAGACACGGGACGCTCGCGCCGCGGACCGTGCCGCTGACGAAGCACGGGGCGGGGTAGACGAACGGGCGGTGCGGGTCGGGGGACGCCTGCACCGCGGACCCGTCGGCCGCGAAGACCAGCGGGTGCAGATCGATCTCGCGACCGTGCGGGTCCGTGACCACGAACCGCACGGGACGCCCGTCGAGGGTCTCGGTGAAGCCGGCCGCCGAGAGGGCCGCCACCACGGTCCGCTCCTGGTCCGCCCGGTGCATCAGGTCCAGGTCACGGTGGCGGCGCGTCTGCTCCCCGACCAGGGCGTCGATGCCCCAGCCGCCGCCCACCCAGACGTCGGCGTCCGCGGCACGCAGCACGGCGAGGACGCCCAGTACGTCGTCAGCGCTCATCACGCGAGCACCGTAGCGGCCCGGCAGCGGGCCCGACGAGCGGATTTGTGCGCGGTGGCCTGAGAGGCGCCTCGGCGCCGGCCGACTCGCGGGGCCGGCGGCCGGCCGTCACCATGCGCTCCTCCGCCAGGTCCCGCGTACGCCGCCGGCCCGCACCCGCCTACGCGCCGGCCTTGCCCACGAGCTCGACCAGGGCGTCGGCGGCCGGGCCCGAGGAGGCCGGGTTCTGACCGGTGATCAGCAGGCCGTCCTGGACGACGTAGGGAGCCCAGTCGTCGCCCTTGGAGTAGATGCCGCCGAGCCGCTTGAGCTCGTCCTCGACGAGGAAGGGGACGACCTCGGTGAGCGCGACCCCCTCCTCCTCGGAGTTGGTGAATCCGGTGACCTTCTTGCCCCGCACCAGCGGCGTGCCGTCCTCGTTGACCGCGTGGCGCAGGACGCCGGGGGCGTGGCAGACCACCGCGAGCGGCTTGCCCGAGCGCAGGGTCGTCTCGATCAGCCGCGCGGAGTGCGGGTCCTCGGCCAGGTCCCACAGCGGGCCGTGGCCGCCGGGGTAGAAGACCGTGTCGAAGTCGTCGGCCGAGACGGAGTCCAGGCGCACGGTGTCCGCCAGGGCCGCGGTCGCCTCCGCGTCGGACTCGAACCGGCGGGTCAGGTCGGTCTGGAAATCGGGCTCGTTGCTCTTCGGGTCCAGCGGCGGGCGGCCGCCCTCGGGGGAGGCGAGTGTGATCTCCCAGCCCGCCTCCTGGAAGCGGTAGTAGGGCGCGGCCAGCTCCTCCAGCCAGAAACCGGTCTTGCGGCCGGTGTCGCCGAGTTCGTCGTGCGAGGTGAGAACGACAAGAACCTTCATGTCTGCTTGCTCCTGAACCGTGTGGACCGATGATTAGACCGGTCGTCTAGGGGTGGGTGAAGAAAAGCCGGCACCTCCGGCCGCGCATCGTGACGCGGGCCGGTGCTCACAGGTGGAGTATGCGGCGGGTCATCGCCGTGGTGGTGTCGAGCGGTGCGGGGCTGCGGTGGATCTTCGCCATGACGCTGGCGCCGAGCCACATGTCGTAGAGGACCTGCGCCGTGCTGCGGGGGTCGGTGTCGAGTGCGACCGATCCGTCCGTGAGGCCGTCGGCGATCGTCCGCTCCAGACGGCTGACGATCGCGTCCGTGCCCTCCTTGAGGACCAGTCGCATCGGCTCCGACAGGTCCGAGACCTCGGCGCCGAGCTTGACGGCCAGGCACTTGCCCTGGCAGTCGTCGAGGCTCTGGGTCTCCCGCCACTGCTGCCAGTAGGCCGTCAGCCGCTCGGCGGCCGACCGGCCGGGCCGCGCGAAGACGCGGTCCATGTCGGCGACGTACTCGTCGAAGTAGCGCCGAAGCAGCGCTTCTCCGAAGGCGTCCTTCGAGCTGAAGTAGTGGTAGAAGGAGCCCTTCGGGACGCCTGCCTCCGCGAGCACCTCGTTGATGCCGACCGCGGAGTAGCCCTTGTGGGCCATGATCCGCTGGGCGGCGTCGAGGATGTTCCGACGGGTGTCGGCGGTGCGTGCGGTGGCTGGCATGTCGGTAACCGTAGCGCATGATTAGACCGGTCGTCTAGTCGCGGCGCGGGCAGCTGCGGCTCCGGGTCGCGTCCGACCCCGTACCGAGGCCGCCGGCGCCGCCCCGCTAGGATCCCGCCATGCCGCTGACCATGCAGGACGTGGACCGGTTCGAGACCCTCAGGCCCCGGCTGGAGGCCATCGCGTACCGCCTCCTCGGCTCCGCCGGCGAGGCCGAGGACGTCGTGCAGGAGACCTTCCTGCGGTGGCAGGCCGCCGACACCGAGCGGATCGAGGTCCTGGAAGCCTGGCTCACGAGGGTGCTCACCAACCTCTGTCTCAACGTGCTCACCTCCGCACGGGCCCGGCGGGAGAGGTACGTGGGCCAGTGGCTTCCCGAACCGCTGCTCGAAGGGGACTCGATGCTCGGCCCGGCGGGCACCGCCGAGCAGCGCGAGTCGCTCTCGTACGCGGTCCTGACCCTCATGGAGCGGCTGTCTCCCCACGAGCGGGCCGTGTACGTACTGCGGGAAGCCTTCGACTACCCGCACCGGGAGGTCGCCGGGTTCCTCGGCATCACCGAGGCCGCCAGCCAGCAGATCTTCCACCGCGCCAAGAAGCACCTCGCGGAGGGCAGGGCCCGCACCGCGGTCGACGCGGCCGCCGCCCGGCAGGTCGTGCAAGAGTTCCTGTCGGCGGCCACCACGGGGAGGACCGAGCCGCTCGTGCGGCTGCTCACCGCCGACGCCGTCTCGGTCGGCGACGGGGGTGGCAAGGTCCCGGCCCGCACCAAGCCGTTCGAGGGCGCCCTCGCGGTCGCGAAGTTCCTGCGGGGCCTGTTCAAGCCGGCCCCGTCCAAGCGCGCGCTGGTCGGCGGCTCGCCCGAGATCCACGTGACGACCGCCAACGGCGACCCCGCTGTCGTGGCGGTCGTCGAGGGCCGGGTCGTGGGGATCATGTGCCTGGAGATCACGGCGGAAGGCATCGCCGCGTTCCGCAGTCAGGCGAACCCCGACAAGCTCCGGCGCGCGACCGAGCGGTGGGCCGCCACCGAGCACGGAGAACCGCTGTTCCGCGCTCTCTGACCGCGGAGCCGGTGCCCTGACTGCTCCCCTTTATGGCTTCGAGGCCGTTGTGAGCTGCTTCACATGCTGTTCCTGTCAGGAAACGGCGTGCTGCCCGGTTCATGGGGCGACACCGCGCTCGACACGGTGGACCCGCGCAGACAGGAGCCAGAAAAATGCAGCATCGCATCATCGTTCTCGGCGCCGGATACACCGGAGCCATCACGGCCGGCCGCCTCGCCAGGCGGCTGCACCGTGACGACGTCGCCATCACCCTGGTCAACGCCGAGCCCGACTTCGTGGAGCGGGTCCGGATGCACCAGCTCGCGGTCGGCCAGGACCTGAGGCCCAGGCCCCTCGACGAGATGTTCGCGGGCACCGGCGTCGAGCTGAGGCTCGCCACGGTCACCGGCGTCGACGTCGACCGCAGGACGGTCACCGTCGAGGTGAAGGGTGACGTGAAGGCAGCCGGTGGCATCAAGGCAACCGGTGGCGCGAAGGCGACCGGCGGTGCCGAAGCGCGCCCTGCCGCGGAGCAACTCCCGTACGACACCCTCGTGTACGCCCTCGGCAGCGGCTGGGACGATCAGGGTGTGCCCGGCGTCGTCGAGCACGCCCACGAGATCGCGAGCCGCCCCGGCGCGCTCCGGCTGCGCGAGCGGCTGGCCCGGCTGGACGCCGGCCGGCCCGTGGTCGTCGTCGGTGGCGGTCTCACCGGCGTGGAGGCCGCGACGGAACTCGCCGAGGCCCGCCCGGACCTCATGGTGACGCTCGTCGCCCGCGGCGGGCTCGGCGACTGGCTCTCGGACAGGGGCCGGAGCCACCTGCGGAAGGTCTTCGGCAGGCTCGGCATCATCGTGCACGAGCACACCGCCGTCACCGGCGTCGAGGCCGACCGCGTCCTCACCGCCGACGGACCGGCCGTGCCCGCCGCGGTCACCGTCTGGACGACCGGTTTCGCCGTCCATCCGCTCGCGCGGGCCACCGCCCTGGAGACCACCGGCACGGGCCGGGTCGTGGTCGACAGGACCATGCGCTCGGTCTCGCACCCGGACGTGTACGTCGTCGGCGACGCGGCCATGGCGCTGGGGCACGGCGACAAGCCGCTGCGGATGTCGTGCGCCTCGGGCACGCCCGCCGCCTGGCGGACCGCCGACGCCGTCGCGGCACGCCTGACGGGTGGCACAGCCCCGGACGCGCCGATCCGCTACGTCAACCAGTGCGTCTCGCTGGGCCGCAAGGAGGGCCTGATCCAGTACGTCACCGCCGACGACCGGGCCGTCGACGCGGCCCTGACCGGCCGACTCGCCGCCGTCTACAAGGAGTTGGTCTGCAAGGGCGCGGCCTGGGGCGTCGCCCACCCGACCCTCGGACGGCCGGTCCGTCGC
Organism: Streptomyces sp. NPDC002701; assembly: GCF_042889045.1. Lineage (NCBI taxonomy): Bacteria > Bacillati > Actinomycetota > Actinomycetes > Kitasatosporales > Streptomycetaceae > Streptomyces > Streptomyces sp. NPDC002701. The sequence goes on along the minus strand of NZ_JBIAQL010000007.1, from coordinate 180,901 downwards.
CGCCGGGTCGTGGGGGAGCCGGCCCGGACGACGCGGACGGCCGCCGAGGCGTCGACCTGACGGCGGTCCGCGTCCTGCGGTCCGGCCGGCGACGGTCGAGTCCGTGCCGCGATCGGTCGGCCGGCCTTCCGGACCGAGGCCGCGGCTGCGGCCCGGGGTCGGCTGTCCGGGCGGGCGGGGCGGCGGCACACCGCGCCACGCCGCCCAACGGCTCCTCGGGGCAGGTCGTGGCCGGTCACCGCGTGACGGTCCGGCCGGTGCTCCGGAACCTGGCACGGTAGACCGTCGGCGAGACACCCACACTCTGGCGGAAGATGCGCCGCAGCGACTCCGACGAGCCGAACCCGGCGTTCCTGGCGACCTCCTCCATGGTGTCGGTGCCGCCCTCCAGCAGTGCCTGCGCGGCCTCCAGCCGTACCGCCTCCAGGTACTGACCGGGCGTCAGGCCGACCTCGTGGCGGAACAGCCGCCCGAGGTGCCGGGCACTGACCCCCGCCTGCCGAGCCAGCGCGTCCAGGCTGTAGGGGACCGTCGGATCCGCCAGCACCTGGTCCATCACCCGGCGGACGACGGGGTGCCGGGCATGGCGGGGAGTGAGCCGGGCGCTGAACTGGGACTGCCCGCCCGGCCTGGCCATGAAGACGACCAGCTGCCGGGCGACGTCCCGGGCGACGTCGGACCCGTTGTCGTCCTCGACCATGGCGAGGGCCAGGTCGATGCCGGCCGTGACCCCCGCCGACGTGAGGACGGCGCCGTCCCGCACGAACACCGGATCCCGCTCCACCCGCACGGCGGGATACCGGACGGCCAGCTCCGACGCGAGTTCCCAGTGCGTCGCGGCCCGTCGTCCGTCGAGGACACCCGTCTCGGCCAGGAGGAAGGCGCCGGCGCACACCGACGTCACCCGCGCCGACCGGGCGGCCAGCTCCGCGATCAGCGTGGTGAGGGCGGCGTCCGTGACGGCCTCGTGCCAGTCGCGTCTGCCGGGCACGACCAGCGTCGCCAGCCGACGGGGCAGACCGGCGGGGGTGCCGTCGACACCGATCCGCACGCCCGCGGAGGTACGGACGTCCTGTCCGTCGGGGGAGACGACGCGGACGTCGTAGTCCGCGCCGAAGGCGTTGGCCGTGCCGAAGACTTCGGCCGGGCCGGTCACGTCGAGCAACTGCACCCCGTCGAAGGCGACGATCCCCACGACATGGCGGGGACGCCGGGTCACTCGGTCCACGGGGAGTCCAGGATCGTCCGGACGAAATCACCTCGCTGGAATCCCGGCACACAGTGCGCCAGGACGTCCGCCTTGACATTGCCGAACGTCGTGCCGGGCTTGGACCGGACGCCTTCGGTGAAGGCACGCAGGATGCCGTGCTTGAAGTCGGGCCGCGGATGCAGTGCCACGATCGCGGCACGATCCTCCTCGGACACCTGGTGGTATCCGATGCCGAGGACGTCGTACTCGACCCCCGCCGTCACCAGCGCCACCTCCGGCTCCATGAACTCCGGCACACCCGGCGTGGTGTGCAGCGCGATCGCCGTCCACACCCGCCGGACGCTGTCCTGCGGCACGTCGTGTGCCAGGAGGAACCTCTTCGCCTCCTCGGCGCCGTCCACCTCGAAACGGCGTCCGCTGTTCCGGTGGGCCTCGCCGAGTCCGAGGTCGTGGAACATGGCGCCGATGTAGAGCAGCTCGGGGTCGAAGCCGAGGTCGCGCTCCCGTCCGCGCAGAACGCCGAAGAAGTACACCCGCCGGGAGTGGTGGTAGATCAGCTCGTCGGCGCTGTCCCGCACCAGTTCCGTCGCCTCGCGGGCCAGCTTCGTGTCCGGGACGCGTACGCCCGCCGTCGCTGTCTCTGCTCGCGTCATCGTGCTCGCCCTCCGGTCCGGTGGCCGCGGCTGCGGCCGTGCCCCAAGCCTCCGCCCGGCCGCCCCGACCGCGCCATGGCGATCCGGCTGTATGACCCACAGATACCGACACGCGCCGGTCCGGGGCGGGACGGCTCACGGGGTGGTGAGCGGCCCCCCGGCGGAGCGCCAGTCGATGAGACCGCGGCTCATGTTGACCGCCTCGAAACCGTTCTCCACCAGCAGGTTGGCCGCTCCGGCGGACCTCAGGCCGCCCGTGCAGAAGGCGATGAGGAGGCGGTCCTCGGGGAGCTCCACACAGCGTTCGGGCAGCTCTTCGAGCGGTATGTGCACGGCGCCCGGGATATGCACCCGATTCCACTCGAACGCCCGCCGGACGTCCACGACGAGCGCGCCCTCCGCGACGAGGCGGACCGCCTCGGCGGCGCTGACGGCCGGTGGCCGGCGCAGGTAGTGCCGGAAGCTCATGCGCTCCGCGCCTCCCGTCGCACGTGGTAAGCGTCATGCGCGCGGTGCATCACGAGGATGCCGCGCTCCGGCAGGTGGTCGTCCTCGGTGGACGGCGGCTGGAGGTCCATAACCTTCAGTTTAGCTGAAGGTCAGTCGGTCGCCGATGCCGCCCGTGTCATGTGCGCGCGCAGCGCCTCGGTGAGCTCGGGGTGCTGCGCCGCGAACTCCCGGTCCAGACGCGCCACCACCTCGGCGGCGCGGGCGAGCAGCGACTCACCTCCGGCGGTGACCCGCAGGCTCGACGCGGACCCGGCGTGCGCGGTCCCGTCGTCGACGAGTCCCGCCGCGACGAACGCCGCCACCGCGGTGTGCGCGCTCTGCACGGTGATGCGGGAGCGCCGGGCGAGCTCGCTGAACGAGATGCCCGGAGTCCCGCGGATGTGTCCCAGGAGCCCGTACTTGCGGGTGGTGAGCCCGAGCGGCTTCAGGCCCTCGGCGTAGGCCGCCTCCCACACCCGGGCGACCGTCAGCAGCGTCACGGTGGGGCTGAAGGGGGGTTCTTCCGGCATGAGCCGCAGGTTACGCGAACAACGTCCTATGGGATTGGGCCCCGGTCGACATGGTCGACCGGGGCCCAATCCGAATGCGAGGGTCAGGAATACACGTGCGGCCGGGTCACACCTCCGAGTGGCTCCTCTCGTGCAGCGGCCGGGGCGCGGGACCGGCCGCGGTCGCGGCCTCGGGCCCGCCTTCACTGAGGCCGTAGCGTCCGTGGAACCTGCGCAGGAAGGGCGGCGCGTACCAGGCCGAGCGGCCGAGCAGGCGCATCGCCGCGGGTACGAGGACTCCGCGGACGGCGACCGCGTCGAGGAGGATGGCCAGTCCGCTGCCGAGGCCGAACATCTGCATGAAGCTGAGCTTGGCCGTCCCGAAGGCGAAGAAGCTCACCGCGAGCAGGCAGGCCGCCGCGCTGACGATGCGTCCGGTGTGCCCGAGACCGTTGGTCACGGCGGACTCGTTGTCCTCGCCCTGGTCGTGGAGTTCCTTGATGCGGCTGGTGACGAAGACCTCGTAGTCCATCGAGAGACCGAAGGCGATGCAGAACATCAGCACGGTCATCGACACGTCCATGGGCTGCGCGGTGAAGCCGAGCACGGAGGACAGGTTGCCGTCCTGGAAGATCCAGGTCATGACGCCGAGGGTCGCTCCCAGGCTGAGCAGGTTGAGGACCAGCGCACGGAGCGGCTGCACGACGCTGCCGGTGAACAGGAAGAGCAGCAGGAAGGTGGTGAGGGCGACCAGGGCCACCGCGAGCGGAAGCCGGTCGGCGACGGATTCCTTCGAGTCGACCAGGACGGCGTCGGTCCCGCCGACCAGGGCCTGCGCCCCCGAGGGAGCGGTGAGGGCGCGCACCTCGTCGACCAGGCCCTGCGCCTCGTCCGACTTCGGCGGCAGGGAGTGCACCACGTTGATCTGCTGCGCCCCGGGACGGCCGAGGGCGGCGTTGGCGGGACCCGGCGGGGTGGAGCGTCCGTCGGCGTAGGTTCCCGTGCTCGCCTCGACGCGGGCGACGCCTCCGAGCGCCGACAGCGCGACCGCGTACGACTGCAGTGGCTCCTCCTCGACGGCCTTGTCGATGACGATGTGCAGCGCCGCGTCGTCGTTGCCCGTGAAGCCGTCCCGCAGCGCGGCGGAGACCTGGCGACTGCCGGCGTCCTCGGGCAGCACGCGTTCGTCCGGCGTACCGAAGGTGATGCCCAGCAGCGGACCCGCCGCCAGCAGCAGTACCGCGAGCACGGGCAGTGCGGTGAGCGCCGGCCGCCGCATGACGGTGCGGGCGATGCGTCCCCACAGCGGCATGCGCGTGTCGGAGCGGCGGACCTTCACCCACGGCAGCCGCCCGCTGTTGACGCGGTGCCCGAGGACGACGAACAGGGCCGGCATGACGAACAGGGTGCTGACGGCCGCGATGGCGACGACACCGACCCCGGCGTAGCCGAACGAGCGGAGGAAGTACTGCGGGAACACCATGAGCGCCCCGAGCGCGGCGGCCACGGTCGCGGCGGAGAACGCGATCGTCCGTCCCGCCGTGCTCACCGTCCGCCGGACGGCGTCGTCCACACTCGCACCGGCCGCGAGCTGCTCCCGGAACCGGCTGACCATCAGCAGGGCGTAGTCGATGCCGAGGCCGAGACCCAGCGCCGTGGTCAGGTTGACGGCGAAGACGGAGACGTCGGTGACACTGCCCAGGACGAAGAGCTCGGCGAACGTGCCCATGATGGCGATGACGCCGATCACCAGCGGCAGCAGGGCCGAGACCAGGCTGCCGAAGACGACGAGCAGCAGGATCAGGGTGAGCGGCACGGCGATGGCCTCGGCCAGCAGGAGGTCCTCGCCCGACTGCTTCCCCATGTCGCTGTTCACGGCGGCGCCGCCACCGGCCTCGACCGTCAGCGTGTCCTGGTACGTCCCGGCGTAGGTGTCGATGACGTCCGTGGCGTTCTCGTCGCGCTCGGTGTCCTCCCCCTTCACGTGGGCGAGCACCATGGCCTGACGTCCGTCCTCGGAACGGAGGTCGGGGCTGCCCGTGTCCCAGTACGAGATCACGTTGTCGAGGCTGTCGTTCTTCTTGAGGTCGGCCACCAGGGCCCGGCCGCTCCGCTCGGCCGCCGGGGCGTCGATGGGGCCCTCGGCGGCGCGGACCAGCAGGACCAGGTTCGTCGCCCCGCCGAACTTCTCGTCGATGACCTTCCCGGCACGGCTGGACTGGGAAGCCGGGTCGTCATAGCCACCCCCCAGCAACTTCCCGAACGCGCCGGCGCCCGCGACACCCATGAGAGCCAGTGCCACGACGGTGACGACGAGTATGAGCCGGGAGCGACGAATCGCCAGTTCGGCTATGCGTACAAACACGGACAATCTCCTTCGGATCCTGATACGGAAACGACGTCAGGCGGCCGGTGTGGAAAGGGGGGTGGCCACACGTGGCCCGCGGGTTCTTCGTCCCTGCAGGGGCCGACGCGAGGGATGACACGCGTGTCGTCGCCCCGCCGACGGTAGTGAGACAACAAGAGATTTGGCAGTGTGAGATTTACCTGACAGTGTTCAACATCTGGCTGCGCGGACCGGGTTGCCGTCGTACGGTCGCGGTATGCCTGTCGAAGAACACTCGGACGAACAGCCGGCCGCCCCGCTCTCCCTGCGCGGGCGGCGCAGGGCGGCCGCCACCCGGGAGATCCTGGACGCCGCCGAGCGCCAGATCGCCGAGGACGGTCCCGCGGCCCTGTCCCTGCGCGCGGTCGCCCGCAGTCTGGGCATGACCGTGCAGGCGCTCTACCACTACTTCCCGAGCCGGGACGAGCTCGTCACGGCGCTCATCGCCAAGGCGTTCGACGACCTGGCCGAAGCCGTACGGGCAGCCGCCGACGCCGCCCCGGACGGAACGCCGCCGGAGCGCGTGGTGGCGGCCACCGAGGGATACCGCCGCTGGGCCATCGCCCACCCCGAGCGCTTCCAGCTCCTTTACGGAACGCCCCTGCGGTACTACGCGGCCCCCGCCGAGGGCCCCACCACCCGGGCCACCCGCAGGATGGCCGCGGTCTTCGAGCGCGATCTGTTCGGCGAGTTCACCGAGGCGCAACTCGCAGCGGCCCGGACCCCCGACCTCACGCCCTCGTTCCTGGCGTACCTGGACCAGTTGCCGCCCACCGGCCGGCGCGGGCTGCCGCCTCCCGCGACGGCACTCTTCATGAGCGCGTGGGGGCACATGCACGGCATGGTCGTCCTGGAGGTGTTCGGCCACACCTCGTTCCTCGGTGAGCACCAGGCCGAGGTCTTCCGCGTGGCGATGCGGAACCTGGTGGAGGACCTCCGCCGCCGCATCCCCGCCGCCGAACCGGGGGAGGGGAACGAGGGATCCTTCCCGGACGAGTGAGCGCGGTCCGTACGGTTGGCTGCGCCCGGGCTCACTCGCCCGCGGCCGCCCTGCGCAGGGCGGTGATGCAGGTGCTGACGGCTTCCTGCAGCTCCTCCAGGCGCTGCAGCATGTCGTCCTCGTAGATGGTGTCGAGGTCCTCGACATCGTCGAAGGTCAGCTCCTCGAAGACCTTCGTCGCCTTCTGCAGACTGCTGTAGAACTTCGTCCGGCGCTCCTGCAGACGGAGTTCGGGGTCGGCCTGGACGGTCTGGGCGACGATGTCCTTCACGGACTCGTACGCCTCGGAGGCCCACTCGCTGGTGTCCTCGCCGTCGTCCAGCTCGTCGATGAGGGAGAGGTGACGCTCGGCCTCGGCACGCAGTTCGGCGGGGGCGTCGATGGTCTGTCCGGCAGGGGTCTTGACCTGTCCGTTCTCCACGATCTGCCGGACGTAGCCGATCCGGCCGGCCGCCTGCGTCTCGGAGGCGACCGCCTTCTTCAGTTCGTCGGTACGGGCGATGTCACGGGCCAGGTCCGTCTGCAGCGCCGGGTCCTCCTGGAGCCGGTCGAGGAGCGCCGTCCGGGCGGCCTGCGCCGTGGCGGGGTCGGCGAGGATAGCGGCCCGCAGTGCGGTCGGGTTCTCGGCGACCTCCAGGGCCTTCGTCGGGCGGATGCCCTCGGCCTCGGCCGCCGCGGTGATCGCCGTGCCGCGGTCGGAGGTGGCGCTGGAACGCGAGACGTAGTACGCGTGCCAGAGGTCGGAGTCCGGCAGCTCCACGTCCTGGCCCGGGGCCAGCGCCTCGAAGTACGGGACGAGACCGTCGTCCGCCGCCCTGTCCCACGCCTTGTAGTAACGCATGACGCGCTCGGGCGAGCACCCGGCCAGCTCGGCGAAGCCCTTCGCCGAGACCTTCGACGTCTCTCCCGCGAGTTCACCCCCGGGCCGCACGCTGCGCGCCACCTTCAGCGCGAACGCCCACCCGCCGGCCCGCACGTACGCCCCGAAGTCGCGGGCGTCCTGCGCGACTTCGGCGTGCGTCTCCTGCGGCGCCCGCTCTTCGTCGTGCTCGTCGACCGACGCGGTACTGTCGACGGCCGACGCGGGCTCGACCCAGAACTCCCCGGTTTCCGCGGTCGCCTGGCCGGGCACCTGTCCGGGCACCTGGTCCACGGGAGGGACGGCCGGTTCGGGCTGCGAGGTCACTACGGTCACGGGAGACTCTCCTGGAGAAGGACAAGGCTGCAAAGGACAGCGTACGCAGCCTATATGAACCCGTTCATCATGGTTTGAGCGCCCTTGCGGGGTGAACTGCCGCACGACAGCGCGAATGCGCGCACCCCCGAGCGCTCAGGAGACACACATAACTCTCCGACGTCACTCAAGTACGCTTGGTCAATGAACGTTACGAGCGCGGCACTCCGTGAACCGCCGGGGCCGGCCGCCGTGGTGACGGGGGTGGGGTGCCATCTTCCTCCCCGTCGCGTGACCAACGACGAGCTGTGCTCCGCTCTGGACAGCAGCGACGCCTGGATCCGGGAGAGGATCGGCATCCAGGAACGCCGGCGCGCCGCCGCGGACGTCTCCACGGGCGATCTGGCCCTCGAGGCGGCGCGACGGGCGATGCGGTCCGCGGGCGTGACGGACGTCGACGCCCTGGTCCTGGCCACGACCACCCCGGACCACCACTGCCCGGCCACCGCGCCCGCCGTGGCCCACCGGCTCGGACTGCGCGACGCGGTCGCCTTCGACGTCACCGCCGGATGCGCGGGGTTCGTGCACGCCTCGGCCGTCGCGGCCGGGCTCATCAGCGCGGGAAGCGCCCGGAAGGTCCTGGTCGTGGGCGCGGAGACGATGTCGGCCATCATCGACCCCGACGACCGCTCCACAGCGCCCCTCTTCGGCGACGGCGCGGGAGCCGTGGTCCTGGAGGCAGGCGTCAGGGAACAGGACGGCTGCCTCGGACCCTTCGTCTGGGGCAGCGACGGCTCGCTCGCCGACGCCATCGTCATCCCGGCCGGCGGCGCCCGTGCCCGCGAGCGGCGGGACACCGCGCCCGCGGGCGACTTCTTCGTCCACATGCGCGGGAACGAGGTCTTCCGCCACGCCGTCCGCCGCATGAGCCGGGCCGCCCGGGACGCGGTGGAGGCCGCCGGGTGGACGCTGGACGAGGTCGACCGTCTGATCGTCCACCAGGCCAACGGACGTATCGGTGCCTCCGTCGCCGACGCGCTCGGCATCCCGCCCGAGCGCACGCCGTCCAACATCGCCCAGGTCGGCAACACCGCGGCGGCCTCCGTCCCGCTGCTCCTCGCGCACGCCGCGGACGAGGGCCGGCTGAAACCCGGGCACCGCGTGCTCGTTGTCGCTTTCGGCAGCGGACTCGCCTGGGCCGCCACCACCCTCGTGTGGCCGCCGGGCGTCACCGCGGAGCTGTAGAGATCCACCCGCCCAGGAACGTAAGGAAACGAAGCACGTGCTGGAAGAACTCAAAGGCATCCTCACGACACAGGCGGGGCTGCCCCCCAAGCCCATCACCGCCGACGCCACGCTGGCCGACGCCGGCATCGACTCCATGGCCGTGACCGTGCTGTCCATGCAACTGGAGGACCGCATGAACCTCTTCCTCACCGAGGACGAACTCTCGCGCGCCCCCACCGTCAACGCCCTGGCCGACCTCATCGCGAGCCGGGCCGCCGGGAACCGGTGATGCCGACCGCCCCCACCGAGTGGGACCCGCCCGAGTGGACCGCACCCGAGCAGAGCAGGGAGGAACTCGTCGCCCTGGAGTGGCGCGGCCTGCGCTACACCTGCCGCGTCGTCACCTCGGACCGGCCGCCGGTCACCGAACCCCTGCTCCTGCTCGGCGGGGCGTTGCAGGACATGTACGCCTGGCCCCGCCTGGAGCGCAGGCTCAGCGGCCACATGCCGCTGGTCTTCGTCGACCTGCCCGGTGTCGGAACGGCCGACGACCTGCCCGCCGAACAGGGCTTCGACGCCCTCGCCGACGCCGCCCTGCTCGTCGCCGACCGGCTCGGGTTCGACCGGATCAACCTGCTGGGGGCGTCGTACGGGGCGCCGATCGCCTACCACGCGGCCCTGAGCCGCCCGGCGCGGATCGCGCGGCTCGTGCTCGCCGGGGCCACGCACCGGATGAACCCGCGCCTGGTGTCCGACTGCGAGGAGGTGTGGAGGGCCCGCGCCGCACTCGCGGACGGTGCCGGGGGAGCGCTGACGGAGGCCGGTTCGTACCAGATCGCGGACCGCGCCGTCGCCACACTGCTGAACACCACCCGCCAGGACCGGGTCGCCCAGTCGCCCGCCGTGGCGAGGATGCTGCACCGGCAGTTCACCCGCATCACTCCGGCCGAGGCCCGCCGCCACGCCATCTGCCACCAGCGTCTGCGCACCGCGGATCCGCTCCCGTCCGCGCGCATCGACGCGGTGCGCTCGCTGGTGTTCACCGGCGAGCACGACGACGTCAGCACGCCGGACGAGAACCGGGCCGTGGCAGCCGCCGTCGCCGGTTCGGTGTTCCTGCTGATCCGGGACGCCGACCACATGGTGCACCTCGAACGGGAAGCCGAATACGCCGATCTGGTCCTGCGTTTCCTCACCGACCTCCCGCTCGACGACCTCCCCTACGCGACCGCGCCGGAACGCTTCTGACGCCACGGAAAGGCAGAGCCCGTGCCGCGTGGAACTGGTTACACTGCGAGCTTCGGTGGTGCGGGGGACGTCACCGCCATCGCAGCGGGAGGGCCCGGAAGGGGGCGCGCGGCGTGAGCGCCAACAGCCGTATGAGTCTGGCCGTGCACATCCTGACCTGGCTGGCGTACAACTGCCGGGGGACCGGCAAGGAGGCCGCGACGTCCCAGCGCATCGCGGCCAGCGTGAACACGAACCCGGTGGTCATCCGCCGCTGCCTCGGGCAGCTCAAGGACGGCGGACTGGTGACGGTCACCCATGGCAGGAGCGGCGGCTGGAACCTCGCCCGCCCCGCGGCGGACATCACGCTCCTGGACGTCTACCGGTCGCTCCCCGACGAACCGGTCTTCGGGATGCCCGCCTCGGCCCCCGACCCGGAGTGCGACGTCGGTGCCGGCATCGAGTCCGCGCTGTCGGACGTCTACCGGGAGGCGACCGACGCCCTGTGCCGGTCGTTGCGCGAGACCACCCTCGCCGACATGCTGCGCAAGACCGTGCCGTCGTCCGGCGAACCCACCGGAGCCGCGCCACCTCCCCGGCGACCGGACCGGGCCCTCACCCGATGGTGACCACGCGCGCCCAGTGCGGCGGAGCGTCCGGGACGTAGTCGGGGTCCCCCGAGTCCCCACCATGGGCGGGCCGGGGAAACAGCCCGACGACCGTACGGCAGGGCGGTGCGGCGGAGGGCCAGGGCGTCTGGCCGTCCGTCAGGGCGACGATCACGTCCGGGCGCGGCCGGGAGCGGAGCGCCCGGGCGAAACCGGAGCGCAGGTCCGTGCCCCCGCCGCCGACCAGCTCGATCTGCTCGGCGCGGCAGAGCGGTACCGCGATCCCGGCCGCCGCGTCGCAGGAGATCACCGAGACCAGGTCGCGGCGACCGCCCACCGCCCGCGAGACCGCCGCCACCTCCAGCAGCGCGCCGCCCAGTTCGGCGTCGCTCACCGACCCGGAGGTGTCGATCACGACGCAGACCCTGGGCGGTGTACGCCGCAGGCTGGGCAGCAGCACCCCGGGGACACTCGCCGAGCGCCGGGACGGGCGCCGGTAGCTGTGGTTCTCGCCGGCGCCCGGCGCCCCCGCCGCCGAGCGGACCGCCGCCCCCAGCAACTGCCGCCACGGCTGCGGCGGATGGAACGCCTCGTCCGCCCACCGGCGCCAGCCCTCCGGGGCGTCGCCCGGCCGGCCCTTGATCGCCTCCGCGACCCGGAAGCGGACGGCGTCGCGCTGCTGCGGGGTCAGCCCGTGCGCGCCGTCGGGCCCCAGCTCCCACGGCCGGTGCTGCCCGTCGGCACCACTGCCGCAGTCCAGCCAGGCCAGATCGGCGGCGAGTCCGGACATGGACGCCCGGCGCAGGTACTCCTCCATCAGCAGCCCTTCGGGCAGCCGCAGCAGGGACGGAAGCACCGCCCCGGCAGGCCGCGGCAACCCGTCCCCGTAGATGTCGTCGTTGATCTCGAAGTCCGCCGCGATGTTCCGCCGCAGCCGCTCGCCCGGCCCGTCCTCCTCGTGCTGCCGCGCGTACCGCTCACCCCGCCCGTGGTGGTCCCGGAGCAGGTGGGAGACCTCGTGCACCCAGACGCCGGCCAGGTCCCCGACCGGGGTGCGCGCCACGAACGCGGGGGAGACGTAGCAGCGCCAGTGCGCGTCGACCGCCATCGTCGGCACCGACCGGTCCTCCACCACGTGCAGGGCGAAGAGCGCGCCGGCGAGGTAGGGACGTACCTTCACCGCGTGCAGCCGGGCGGCCAGCAACTTCTCCATGTCCAGCGGGAGTACGGGCCCAGGGACCGTCTCGCCGGAACCGGCCGGCGGCTGCGGCAGGGTGGCCCGCACCGGGCGCGGCGGCGCGAGCCGGGGCAGCGGGCGCGGGACCGGACGCGGCAGCGGGTGCGGCGCCCGGCGTTCCTGGGGCCCCGTCACGGGTGCACCCTGCCCGCACGCCTGGCGGCGGTCGCGGCCGTGACCCGCCCCACCGACCGGTCCGCCTGCCGGGCGAGACCGATCACCCCGGCCAGCCGCTCCATCGTCTCCGGCACCTCCCAGGCGTCGCGCCGCAGCGCGGCCAGCGCCGTCGCCGGGGCGACCAGCAGGTCCGCGGTACCGGTCTCCAGCGCCCGGACCAGCACGGCCCAGCCCGCCTCCCACCGCTCCCGCTCCGGACGGGCACCCACGGCGGCGACCACCGCCTCAAGCGTCGCCTGCCGCAGGTCACCGCGCTGCGGCAGGTCGGCCGCGGCCGGATCGGCGAGCAGCGACTCCGGGTCCGGCAGCTCCATCCGGTCCAGATGGGCGAGGAGCTCGAGTCCCGGCCCGTCGCCCACCGCGCCCCGTACGAGCAGGGCCAGCACCTCGCGCGAGACCTCGGCCGCCGTGCCGAAGGCCAGCAGCGTCAACGCGGCCTCCCAGCTCCGGGGCGAGGGCCAGGCACCGCCCCGCCGTGTCTCACTGTTCGGCAGCCGGTGGATCAGGGTGGGCCGGGCGGTCAGGAAACCGCAGACCGCGCGCCGGGCGAACGCCACCGCCTCCGGCAGCCGTTCCGGCATCAGCCGGGGCAGCTCCGCCCTCGGCCAGACACCGCCCAGCCCGCGCACCACCACCTCCTGGTCGTGCACCCAGTACAGGTGCACGAACCGGTTGGCCAGCGGCGGGCTCAGTTCCCAGCCGTCCGCCGCGGAAGCGCGCGGATTGGCGGCGGCCACGATCCGTACGCCCGGCGGCAGTTGCAGCGCACCCACCCGCCGCTCCAGGACGACCCGGAGCAGTGCGGCCTGGACGGCCGGGGTGGCGGTGGAGAGTTCGTCCAGGAAGAGCAGCCCGCGTCCCGCCCGGACGAGTTCCACGGCCCACTGCGGCGGCGCCATCGGCACCCCCTGCACCGCGGGGTCCTCGCCCACGATGGGCAGCCCCGAGAAGTCGGACGGCTCGTGGACGCTGGCGATCACGGTCGTGAGCGGCAGGCCGAGGGAGGCGGCGAGCTGTGTCAGGGCCGCGGTCTTGCCGATGCCCGGCTCACCCCAGAGCAGCACGGGCAGGTCCGCCGCCACGGCCAGGGTGAGCGCTTCGAGCTGCTCGTCGGGGCGTGGCTCGGTGGTGGTCGTCCGCAGGAGGGACAGCAGGTCGTCGGCGAGGGCGAGGTCCGCACCCGTTCCGGGCGCGCGAAGGGACACGGGCGGGGCTGCGGCCGGGGCCGAACTCGGGGCCGGGGTGGCGGACGGGAGCGTGCTGGTGGTCATGGGCATCACCTGTCAAGGAGGAGGGGGGAACGGCGGAACCGGTCCCGGAGGGCAGGGGAGATGGCGCGCAACGCGCCTTGCGGGAAGGAAAGAAGTCTCGGATCCCAGGAGGGCGGGAGCCCTCTGCGGATTCCGGGAAGGAAGGGATCCCGGCGGATCCCAGGAAGGCGAGGAGAGGGGGCGGATCGCCGGTCAGCAGGCCAGACCGGTGCGCGGCCGGGACCGGCTGCTCAGCTTGCGTCGTACCGGGACAGGTGTGAGGCGGTCGATCCGGGGACGACGGCTCGCCTTCGCGCGCCCCACGTCCGAGGTGTTCTCACCCTCGACCGTCCCCGCACCGATACCGGATCGCACGGTGCTCAGCCCCGAGCGGAAGAGGCCGTGGTCGACGCGGCGGGCCGTGGCCGACTCCAGTTCGTCGCGGAGCGGCCCGTCGCGCAGGACCGCGGCGGGACCGAGCAGTCCTTCGACCACGGCCAGCGCCCCGGTGACGTCCCCGTGCCGGAGCCGCTCCCGGACCGCGGGGAGCGCCTCCGGATCGCGGTGCACCGCGTCGATGGCGCGCAGGCAGGGCAGCGCGGGCCCGCCGAGTGCCACGAGCAGTTCCTCCCGCCGCAGTTGGGCGGGGTCGTGGTCGACCGCCGTCAGCACTCCGTCCCGCAGCGCGATCCGGTGGCTCTCGCCCCGGCACTCCACGCGGTGCGGATCACTTGACGCGGAGACAGGACCGGGCACCGGTGCCGGCCCGGCCACCTCCAGTGCGGCCCTCAGTGCCGCCGCCACGAGCGGATGCAGCCGCTCGGGCGGGACGAGTCCCGTCCGCAGCAGCTCCAGGTCCGCCAGGACCCGGGTCGCGGCCTCCGGCAGCACGGGGAGCGCCGCGATCTCCTGCGCCGGCAGTACGTCCTCGTCCAGTGGCCGCAGGGTGGGGACATGACGGTCGTCGGGGGCGACGAGTTCGAGCAGGGCGCGCCTGCGTGCGCCGAGCCGCACGGTGAAGGCCCCGCGGGAGAGGCCCTGCGCCCGCAGCAGCAACTCCGCCTCGACGGCCCAATTCCCCACGGCGAAGGGTGTGTTGTGGCAGGCGAGCCGTGCCACCCCGTCGGGCAGGACCGGTTCGGCGGGCCGGCCCGCCTCGCCCGGCGGGACAGGCTGGGGGATCACGGAGCTCTGGTCGGACGGTGTCAGGGCCGGCGCCCCCCGCGCACCGCACCGGGATGCCAGCTCGCCGCTCCGGTCGGCGTCCCACAGATGCCGGTGGAGGTCGAGCCGGAACCGCCGGTCGGGATGCGGATGCGGGTGGTGTCCGCGGACCGCGTCCCGCGGCCCCTCCCACAGGGCCAGGGACAAGTGCTGCCCCGCGTCCGCCCAGGCCGGTGGTGTCCGCACCACCAGGTGCAGCGGCGGACCGGCTGAACTCCCCTGACCGGTCCCGTAACGGGCCAGCGAGAGGGTGAGTCCGGGGCGGAGCCGTCCGTCCGGGGCGATCCGGGGCATGTGCCAGCGGAGCAGATCCGGCGCCAGCCGGCGCAGATCCGCCCGGAGCCGGGTGGTGACTTCGGTGCCGTGGCGCAGGCGCACGGCGCGGAGATCGAGATCGACGTAGACACGGGCGGCGGCGCAGGCCCCCGCCCAGTCACCGACGGCACGCCGTGCGGACGCCTTCTCGATCATGGACGGTGGCACGGCGTACGCACGTACGCGCTGCCACATCGACAGATGGGCCGGAATCGCGTTCGCGAAGTGAGGTGCCATCAGCACTCACCTTGCGCGAAAGATTCCCCCGTTCCGAAAGAGGAGAAGTTCTTCATCCCGCGCATCGTAACCACGCCGATGACGATCTGTCATGCCCCAAAAGGACAGCCCGGTCCGCCATGCCCGCGGACGGACACCCTCTCAGACGGACACCCTCCCCGGGACCGAGGACGGCCCCCATGACGGCTCGGTGCCACCGGGCCGCCCCACAGGGCACGACGGCCGAAAACATGTGCCGCTCGTGCCGAACCCGCAGCAGGCAATGGTCAATTCAAGCCGTTGTCTTGTCATATCCATGACAACCCAGTGTGCCCGGTGTCACTCTGCTGTCGAACGTTCACTCTTCATTCACGCGCCACCCCTCCCACTCACACATCCCCCGCATCCTCACGTCTCACGCGCCGCCGAGTCCTCCGGCGCCTTCGCGTGCCACCTCGTGCTGCGCTCCTTGCCGCTCCACCCCGTCGCGGACCCGCCCCACCCGGCCGGCCCGCCCACCGTCGGCCCCCACCAGGGGCCGGCCGTCGCAGGAGGAGAAGACCTTGTCCCGGCACCAACGCTCCGCCCGCCGCCGCAGACGCGCCGCAGTCCTGGCCCTCACGACCGCGAGCTCGCTGCTCGCCCTCGGAGTCCAGGGCGGACCCGTGTCCGCCGCGCCCGCCGACCCCGGCCCCTCGAAGATCGTCGCCACACCGCGCGCAGGGGCCGCCCAGCCCGCCCTGTCGCCCGCCGCGCGGACCGCGCTCATCAAGAGCGCCACCGCCGACTCCGGTGACACCGCGAAGGAACTCGGTCTCGGATCGCGGGAGAAACTCCTCGTCAAGGACGTCGTCAAGGACGCCGACGGCACGACGCACACCCGGTACGAGCGCACCTACGCGGGGCTCCCGGTCCTGGGCGGCGACCTCGTGCTGCACCGCAAGAACGGCCGGAGCACGACCACCAAGGGCACCCGCGCCACCCTCACGGTCCCGACCACCACGCCGAAGATCTCGGCCGCCCGGGCCGCCGACCGGGCGCTGGCGATCGGCAAGGCGGCCGACGTGGCCAAGTCCGAGGTCGAGGGCAAGCCCCGTCTCGTCGTCTGGGCCGCCTCGGGCAAGCCGGTCCTGGCCTGGGACACCGTCGTCGAGGGCTTCCAGGACGACGGCACCCCCAGCGAACTGCACGTCGTCACCGACGCCACCACCGGAAAGGTCGCCTCCCGGTACGAGGGCGTGCACACCGGTACGGGCACCGGCCAGTACAACGGCGAGGTGTCCGTCGGCAGCACGCCGTCCGGTTCGTCGTACCAGCTCGTCGACGGCGACCGCGCCGGCCAGCGGACGTACGACCTGAACCAGGGGACCTCCGGCACCGGCACACTGTTCACCGATGACAACGATGTCTGGGGTGACGGCACTCCGGGCAACCGGCAGACCGCCGGCGTGGACGTCGCCTTCGGCGCGGCGGCCACCTGGGACTACTACAAGGACGTGCACGGCCGCAACGGCATCCGCAACGACGGCGTCGCCGCCTACAGCCGCGCCCACTACGGCAACAACTACGTCAACGCCTTCTGGCAGGACTCCTGCTTCTGCATGACGTACGGCGACGGCTCAGGCAACGCCAAGCCGCTGACGTCGCTCGACGTGGCGGCCCACGAGATGAGCCACGGCGTCACCAGCGCCACCGCCAACCTGACGTACTCGGGGGAGTCGGGCGGCCTCAACGAGGCGACCTCGGACATCTTCGCCGCGGCGGTGGAGTTCGAGGCCGACCTGGCCGCGGACGTCCCCGACTACCTGGTCGGCGAGAAGATCGACATCAACGGCAACGGCACCCCGCTGCGGTACATGGACAAGCCCTCCAAGGACAACCGGTCCCGCGACTACTGGGACGCCTCGCTGGGCAGCATCGACGTCCACTACTCCTCGGGCCCGGCGAACCACTTCTTCTACCTGCTGTCCGAGGGCAGCGGAGCGAAGACCGTCAACGGGGTCGACTACGACAGCCCGACCGTCGACGGCGTGCCGGTGACGGGCATCGGCATCGAGAACGCGGCGAGCATCTGGTACCGCGCGCTGACGACGTACATGACCTCGTCGACCAACTACGCGGGTGCCAGGGTCGCCACCCTGCAGGCCGCGAGCGACCTCTTCGGGGCCTACAGCGACACCTACCTCGCCGTCGCCGCGGCCTGGGCCGGCATCAACGTGGGTGACCGCATCGCGGTGGGCGCCAACCTCGCCCCGATCGCCGACCAGACCTCGGGCGTCGGCCAGGAGGTGTCCCTGCAGATCGAGGCGTACACCACCAACGCGGACGCGACCCTGACCTACGAGGCCACCGGCCTGCCCGACGGGCTGACCCTCGGCGAGGGCGGACTGATATCCGGGATCCCGACCACCACCGGGACCGGCGAGGTGACCGTGAAGGTCACCGACAGCACGGGCTCCAGCGTGTCGGACACGTTCGAGTGGCGGGTGGCGTACATCTACGCCAACTCCACCCGCGTCGACATCCCCGACAACGGCGCCGCGGTCGAGTCACCCGTCACCATCACGGGCCGCCCGGGCAACGCCTCGGCGACCACGGAGGTGTACGTCGACATCGTCCACACCTACCGCGGAGACCTGACGGTCGACCTGGTGGGCCCCGACGGGACCGTGTACGTGCTGCTGAACCGCAGCGGGGGCGGAGCCGACAACGTGAACCAGACCTTCACGGTGGACGCCTCGGCCCAGCCCGTCGACGGCACCTGGAAGCTGCGGGTGCGTGACGTGGCGGCGATCGACGTGGGCTACATCAAGCAGTGGCGGATCACTCCCTGACCCGCTGACCCGCATTGCCGCCCGCCCGGACCGTGCCATGGTCCGGGCGGGCGGTGCCATGGCCGGGGCGGGCGGCGCGTGCGGACACGGCGCCCCGTCGTGCGGCACGGCGCCTCGTCGCGGAGCACGCCGCCCCCCGTCATGGTGTGCTCCGGCCTGCGAGGACCGCGCCGCCGGTACCGCGTCCGAGTCTCCTGGGGCGGGTGGGAGGATGGCCGGTATGGATATCCGCAGCAGGAACAATGTGACGGTCATAGGTCCGGAGGAAGCACCGGTGGTGGTGCTCGCCCACGGATTCGGCTGTGACCAGAACATGTGGCGGCTGACCGTGCCGGACCTGGCGAAGCAGTACCGGGTGGTGCTCTTCGACTACGTGGGTTCCGGCGGTTCGGACCTGTCGGCCTGGGACCAGGAGCGCTACTCCTCGCTCCAGGGCTATGCCCAGGACGTGGTGGACGTCCTCGAGGAACTGGATCTGCGGAAGGCGGTGTTCGTCGGGCACTCGGTCAGCGCGATGGTGGGTGTGCTGGCGGCACGGACGGCACCGGAGCGGATCGGCGCGCTCGTGATGGTGGCCCCCTCGCCCTGCTACGTCGACGACGACGGCTACCGGGGCGGCTTCACGGCGGAGGACATCGACGAGCTGCTGGACTCGCTGGAGTCGAACTATCTGGGCTGGTCCTCCACGATGGCCCCGGTGATCATGGGCAACCCGGAGCGGCCGGAGCTGGGGCAGGAGCTGACCAACAGTTTCTGCGCCACCGACCCGGACATCGCCCGGGTCTTCGCCCGCACCACGTTCCTGTCCGACAGCCGCGAGGACCTGAAGAGCGTGACGGTACCGACCCTGGTGCTGGAGTGCTCCCAGGACGTCATCGCGCCCCGCGAGGTCGGCGCGTACGTGCACGCCGCGATCCCCTCGTCCCGCCTGGTCACCCTGGACGCCACGGGGCACTGCCCGCAGCTGAGCGCGCCGGAGGCCACCAACGGGGCGATCCTCGACTTCCTGGCGGCGCGCCGGTGATGTGCCACCCCGGCGACGAGCCGGAGCCGATGGGGATCGGGGACGCCGCGGGCATGGACGCCGCGTTCACCGCACTGCTGGAGGACAGCGCCGAGGAACTGTACGAGGCGGCCCCCTGCGGGTACCTGTCGACGCTGATGGACGGCACCGTCGCGAAGGTGAACGCCACGCTGCTGAACTGGCTCGGCCTGCGGCGCGAAGACGTGGTGGGCAGGGTCCGCTTCGCCGACCTGCTCACCGTCGGTGGAAAGCTCTATCACGAGACACACTTCGCCCCACTGCTGCGCATGCAGGGGGAACTGCGCGGTATCGCGCTGGAGATGAAGGACGCCGACGGACGCCGTCTGCCGGTGATGGTCTCCTCCGCGATCAAGCACAGCAGCGAGGGCGAACCCCTGCTGATCCGCACGACCGTCTTCGACGCCTCCGACCGGCGGGCCTACGAGCAGGAACTCCTGCGCCGCCGCAAGGAGGCCGAGCGGGCACGCGCCGAGGCCGAACGCGCGCGAGCGGAGGCCGAGCGTGCGCGGGCGGAGGCGGAACGGGCACACCGGCGGGCCGAGGCCGACCGGGCACGGCTGGCGGACTCGCTCGCCGTGCTGCAGCAGTCCCTCGTCCCCACCTCGCTGCCCGCCGTGCCGGGCCTTGAGGCGGCCGTCTACTACCACACCGCGTCCCCCGACCGCCTGGGCGGCGACTTCTACGACCTGTTCGCCCTCGGCGACGGCCGGTGGGCCTTCTTCCTCGGGGACGTGTGCGGAAAGGGTCCCCAAGCGGCGTCCCTCACCTCCCTGACCCGCTACACCCTGCGGGCCGCGGCGCTCCACGACGCCGAGCCGGCCGTGGCCCTGACCACACTGAACTCCGTCCTGCACGAGCGGTACGCCGCGAGCGGTGACCCCCGCTACTGCACGGTCATCTTCGGTGTCGTGCAACCCGGCGCCGACCACGGGCACGTCACCGTGCGGCTCGCCTCCGGTGGTCACCCACCGGCGTTGATCATGCGGGCCGACGGTCACGCCGACTACCTCCGCACTCCCGGCGGGCTGCTCGTCGGTGCCCTGCCCGCCGTACCGTTCAGCACCGCGGAGACCACCCTCGCCCCCGGTGACACCCTCCTGCTCTACACCGACGGTCTCACCGAGGCCCGTACCGGCCCCACCCGCGAGAGCCTCTTCGGCGAGGACGCCCTGCACGCCTTCGCCAACGAGAACGCTCCCGCCACGTCCCACGAGACGATCGCCAGGCTGACCGGGCTGCTGGAGAGCTTCGGCGACGGCCTGGACGACGACACCGCCCTGCTCGCACTGGGCGTCCCAGCCCACCCGGCCACGGATCACGCATGACGAGCCCGTTGAACATCACCCGGAGCGACACCGCCGCCGGACCCGTACTGCACGTATCCGGCGATCTCGACTACGAGCACGCCGCCGGCCTGCGGGAGTGCCTCGAACGTCTCGTCCTGCACCCTGGTCAGAGCCTGCTCCTCGACCTGTCCCGGCTGGAGTTCTGCGACTCGACGGGCATCAGCGTGCTGCTGGCCGCCCGCCAGCGCGCCCAGGGCGCCGGTGCCGAGGCGGTCCTGGTCGACGTCCCCGCCGACACCCTGCGCATCCTGCGCATCGTCGGCCTGGACCAGGTCTTCACCTTCCGGTCCGACGACAGCGCGACCGCCTGAGTGCGACGGGCCCGGGCCCACGCCCGGGCCCGCGTCCTGGCCGCGCAGGAGAAGCGAGGAACGAAGAGCGAGGGACGGCCCCCTGGTGGGTGCCGTCCCTCGCCCGTGATGGCGTATCGCGCAGTCACGCGATCGGGTCACCTGGGGTCGTCAGGGTGCCCAGGGTGCATCGACGGCCCAGGTGGTGTCCTCCGTGAACGAGGAGGGGTTGTCCCAGGCGTGGGCGCCGCCCGGGGTGGCCAGCCACAACTCGGCGTTGTAGTGCCGCAGATACTGCTCGGGGAAGTTCGACGCGGACAGCCGTACGCCGCCGCCCGCGCCGCGCACGGCACAGAAGGTCGCGTCGGCATGGAACACGGCCCCGCTGCCGGACTCCTTGTAGACGCGGAAGTCGCGGTGCCGCAGGTACTGACCGGGGTAGTTGCGGGACTCGAAGGAGTAGCAGGCGCTGTTGGCGAGGCCCGGCACGACCTTCCAGGTGGCGTCGCTCTTGAGCAGACCGGCGCTGTTCGCGTCGACCACGTCGGTGTAGGCCGCCCCGTCCCGGTGCCGCAGATAGCGGTTCGTGTGGCCGGGGGTGGTCACCCTGAGGGACCTGAACTGACCGGCCGGCAGGGTGACCGGGGTGACCGGAGCCCGTGAGGTGTCGATGAGCGCGCGGTTGGCGGCCTGGACACGGGCGGTGTCCACCTTCACGACCTGGCGGTCATAGGTGAGGAGGCCGTTCGCCTCGTTCTCGACGTCGGTGATCTCCGTGTAGACGGACGCCGAGAGACCGGCCGGCATCCGCACCTCGCGCAGGGCGTCGAGGAGACCGATGAAGCGGTTGTTCAGATGGGCCTGGCTGGGCTGGTCCTCGTAACTGAAGCCGCCGCCCGGATACCACTCGTGGCCGGCGACCTTGTACCCCAGGCCGCCGTACTCGCCGAGGACCGCGGCGCGGGTGGCGCTGGGCACGGTGGTCCCGGGACCGACATAGACATGGTGGTCGATGACGTCGCCGTTGCCGCCGTCGACCGCGCCGCAGCAGTTGATGCCGCTCATGTTGTTCACCAGCCGCGAGGGGTCGTACGCCTTCACCCGGTCGGCGATGCGGGCCTGGTCGTACTGCCCCCAGCCCTCGTTCTGGTTGACCCACATGACCACGGACGGTGAGCTGCGGTGCTGGTCGATGATGCGGTCGTACTCGGCCTCCCACTGCGTCCGGGCGGCGGCGTCCGGGGTGCGGGTGTCCATCGACGGCATGTCCTGCCAGACGAGGAGCCCGAGCCGGTCCGCCCAGTAGAACCATCGCTGCGGCTCGACCTTGATGTGCTTGCGCACCATGTTGAAGCCGAGGTCCTTGTGCTTCTGCAGGTCGTACTTGAGCGCGTCGTCGCTCGGCGCGGTGTAGATGCCGTCCGGCCAGTAGCCCTGGTCGAGGGTGCCGGTCTGGAAGACGAACTTGCCGTTGAGGACGGGGCGCAGGACGCCGTCGACCCGGGCGATGCCCACGGAGCGCATACCGGTGTAGCTGCCCACGGAGTCGACCACGGCCGAACCGGAGAGCAGGTCCGCCCGCACGTCGTACAGGAACGGGTCCTCGGGCGTCCACAGGCGCGGGTTCGGTATCGGCACCGTGATCGTGCCGCCGACCGCGCCGGTCGCGCTGCCCACCGTGGTCGAGCCCGAGGACACGGTCACCCTGGCGCTCTGCCCGGAGATGCCGCTGCCCCTGACGGTGACCTTCAGGGTGTTGTTCGTGAGGTCGGGCACCATGTCCAGCCGGGTGATGTGCGCCGGGGCCGTCGGCTCCAGCCACACCGTCTGCCATATGCCGGAGGCGGCGGTGTAGAAGATGCCGCCCCCCGGATGCGGCGTCACGTCGTTGATGCGCTGCTTGCCGACCGCCTGGCCGCCCGTCTGGGTGGGGTCCCACACGGACACGACGACCGTGTTGGTACCACCGTTGAGCAGGCCGGTGATGTCGTACGAGAAGGAGTCGTAACCGCCGCTGTGCGTGCCGCCGGCCTGCGTGCCGTTGACCCAGACGGTCGTACGCCAGTCGCTGGCACCGAAGTTGAGCTGGACGCGGCGGCCGTTCCAGTTCGCCGGGACCGTGAACGTGCGCTTGTACCAGAGCTTGTCGTTCTGGGTGATCTTGCGCTGGATGCCGGAGAGCGCGGACTCGGCGACGAAGGGCACCCGGATCTGCTCGGAGAACGAGGAGGGCTGGCCCGCGTCCGCCGAGGTGACCGCGAAGTCCCAGATGCCGTTGAGATTGGCCCAGTCGGGACGGGTGAGCTGGGGGCGGGGATACTCCGGCAGCGGATTGTCGACCGGGACCTGGTTCGTCCACGGGGTGGTCATGGGGGAGGGCTTGGGGGTCCACGCGGCCGGAGCGGCCTGGACGGTGCCCGTGGCGGTCAGGGCGGCCGTGCACACCAGCGCGAGGGTGACGAGCGCGGTGGTGATCCGCCTCGCCCGCCGTCTCGGCCAAGCCGCCCAGGGGCGTGGCACCGGGGTTCTGCGCATCGTGACTCCTTGGAACGTCGGGGAACGTCGGGGGAACGTCGTGGGTGCGGGCAAGGACGCGCACGTACGGAGAGGGCCGGCCGAGGGACGCCGCCGACCGGAGGGCGGGAAGGCTGGCGGCTGGCCGCCTCGGGCTGTACAACGTTGGAAAGGACGGTAGTTGGCATGACAGCACGGCGAGGAACGTCTGTACAGGTACATGACAAAATCGATGTGACGACGCGATCGATGTGACGAGCGATCGATGTGACGGCATGGGTGGGGGTGGCGTCGGCGCCGGTGGTGCTGAGTCGTAGTCGATGGCGCCGCATGCTGCCGTACGGCACCGCATGGCACCGTCCGGCGCCGCGTGGCTCCGGTTGGCGCCACTCGGTGCCATTTCATGTCTTCGGAGCGGCTCGGCCGCTTTCGCCGACGCAGGCGCGGCGGGTGCTCCCGTGCTGTTCTCGCAGTTCAGGGCAGTCATCGCGTATCCACGGCACGCGAGGTGTCGGCGCACCTTGCGTGTGGCGCCATTGTGGTGCCATGATGACGCCATGGACCTCACTCCGTATGTCGACATCCTTCGCCGCGAACTCGCGGTGGCCGCCGAGGCCGGTGGTGACGAGGCCCGCGCGCTCGCGGAGCGGCTCACCGCCCCGTTGGAGTCGGCCACCCGGCTGACCATGCTCAACGTGCTGTCCGCCGCGATGGACGAGGTCACCCGTGAACTCGCCCCCGGCTCCGTCGACGTGCGGCTGCGCGGGCTCGACCCCGACTTCGTGGTGACACTGCCGCCCACCGAGGGTGGCGCCCCCGCGGAGCCGGTCGCGCCGGCCGAACCGCTCAGGACAGCGGTACCGGCCGACGGCGACGAGGGTGGCACCGCCCGCGTCAACCTGCGCCTGCCGTCCCACCTCAAGGTCCGCGCCGAAGGGGCCGCGACCCACGAGGGTCTGTCGGTCAACGCGTGGCTGGTCCGTGTCGTGTCGGCCGCGGTCGAAGGCGGGTCCCCGCCGCGTACGACGGAGAAGACCCAGAGCATCGGACGGAGCATCACCGGCTGGGTGCGTTGACCCCTGTCGTCCGGGAACGCACCGGCAACACCCGGTCGCCCCTGCCCCTGCCCGCACCACTCCACACCCACCGCGTCCCACCAGCGGGGACGGCCCCAGGACCCATGAGGACGGGACAGCCATGCCTTCTTTCGACACTCCCGAACCGATCGCGGCCACGGCGCACGTGCAGGCCGGTTCCATCCGGTTCACCGCGGGCGACCGCGCCGACACCGTCGTCGAGGTGCGGCCACGCGACCCGAAAAAGGATCTGGACGTGCGGACCGCGGACCAGACCGATGTCACGTACGCGAACGGCGCGCTGACCGTCAGGACGCCCAAGGCGAATCTGCTGGGCCGCACCGGTACCGTCGATGTGACGGTCGAACTGCCCACGCGTTCACGCGTCGACGTGACCGGCTCCTGGGCCCAGGTGCTCGGTGAGGGCCGGCTCGGTGAGGTCCGGGTGAAGACCTCGTCCGGCGACGTCCGTCTCGACACCACCGGTCCACTGCAACTGACCGCGTCGCACGGCTCGATCACCGTGGACCGGGTCGAGGGCATGGCCGAGATCACCACCAGCTCCGGCAGCCTGCGCATCGGTCTCGTCGACGGCCCCGCCGTCCTCAAGAACTCGCACGGCACCACGACCGTCGGCGCCGCGACCGGTGAACTGCGCGTGCGCGGAGCCAACGGCGACATCGATATCCGGCGCGCCGAGGACTCGGTCACCGCCACCACCGCCCACGGCGCCCTGCACGTGGACGAAGTGGCGCGAGGCACCGTCCAGTTGGAGACCTCCTACGGCGCCATCGAGGTCGGAGTCCGCAAGGGCACGGCCGCCTGGCTCGACATCAGCTCGAACTTCGGCCAGGTGCGCAACACGCTCGCCTCGTCCGAGCCCCCGGAGGTGACCGAGGACAGCGTCAGGATCCGAGCCCGTACCCGGCACGGCAACATCGACGTCCGCCGCGCCAGGACCTGACCCCGGACGCACCTCTCAGCTCGCTCACCTGCCACTCATCCACCTGTCACGTACTCCTCGGCCCCTCACTCCTCGGCCATTCACTCGATCCCCCGCATGGGAGGGTTACATGTCGTCTTCTGTCATGCTCACATCCAAACAGGGTGACGGTCCCGCGTCACCGGCCGCCATCTCCGCCGTCGGTCTGCGCAAGTCGTACAGGGACAAGGTCGTCCTCGACGGCGTCGACCTGCGTATCCCGGCCGGGTCCGTCTTCGCGCTGCTCGGTCCGAACGGCGCCGGCAAGACCACCGCCGTCAAGATCCTCTCCACCCTCGTCACCGCCGACGCCGGCACCGTCCGGGTCGGCGGCCACGACCTCGCCACCGACCCACAGGCCGTGCGCGCCGCCATCGGTGTCACCGGCCAGTTCTCCGCCGTCGACGGCCTGATCACCGGCGAGGAGAACATGCTCCTCATGGCCGACCTGCACCACCTGTCCAAAACGGAGGGACGGCGGGTCACCGCCGAACTCCTGGAACGCTTCGACCTGAGCGACGCCGCGAAGAAGCCCGCCCAGAGCTACTCCGGCGGCATGAAGCGCCGCCTCGACATCGCCATGACCCTCGTCGGCGACCCGCGCATCATCTTCCTCGACGAGCCCACCACCGGCCTCGACCCCCGCAGCCGCCACACCATGTGGCAGATCATCCGCGAACTCGTCACCGGCGGCGTCACCGTCTTCCTCACCACCCAGTACCTCGAAGAGGCCGACCAGCTCGCCGACCGCATCGCCGTCCTCAACAACGGCACGATCGCCGCCGAAGGCACCGCCGAAGAACTGAAACGGCTCATCCCCGGCGGACACGTACGGCTCCGCTTCTCCGACCCCGACGCCTACCGGTCCGCCACCCTCGCCCTGCACGAAAGCACGCGGGACGACGACTCCCTCGCCCTGCAGATCCCCTCGGACGGCAGCCAGCGCGAACTGCGTTCCCTCCTCGACTGGCTGGACGCCACCGGCATCGAGGCCGACGAACTGACCGTGCACACCCCCGACCTCGACGACGTCTTCTTCGCCCTGACCGCCGGCGCCGACACGCCCGGCCGACCCAGCCCCTCCAGCCGGCCCGACCAGTCCGAGGAGAACGTCCGATGAGCTCCGTCTCCCTCGCCGTGCGCGACGCGAACACCATGCTGCGCCGCAACCTCCTGCACGCCCGGCGCTACCCGTCCCTCACCCTGAACCTGCTGCTCACGCCGGTCATGCTGTTGCTGCTCTTCGTCTACATCTTCGGGGACGCGATGAGTGCCGGCATCGGGGACGGCGGGGCGGACCGGGCCGCCTACGTCGCGTATCTGGTCCCCGGCATCCTGCTGATGACCATCGGCGGCACCGTGGTGGGCACCGCGGTCTCCGTCTCCATGGACATGGCCGAGGGCATCGTCGCCCGCTTCCGCACGATGGCCATCCACCGCGGTTCGGTGCTCTTCGGGCATGTCGTCGGCAGCGTCCTGCAGTGCGTCATGAGCGTGCTGCTCGTCGGGGCCGTGGGGGTGGCCATCGGCTTCCGGTCCACGGATGCCACCGTCCTGGAGTGGCTCGCCGCGTTCGGGCTGCTCGTGCTGTTCGCCCTGGCCCTCACCTGGATCGCGGTCGGGATGGGCCTGGTCAGCCCGAACGCCGAGGCGGCCAGCAACAACGCCCTGCCGCTGATCTTCCTGCCGCTCATCTCCAGCGCCTTCGTCCCGGTCGACGCGATGCCGGGCTGGTTCCGGCCCGTCGCCGAGTACCAGCCCTTCACCCCGGCCATCGAGACCCTGCGCGGGCTGCTCCTCGGCAGCGAGATCGGCCACAACGGGTGGCTGGCCGTGGGATGGTGCCTGGCCCTGGCCGTGCTCGGCTACGTCTGGTCCACGTCGCTGTTCCACCGCGACCTGACGTAGCGGGCAGGCGGCGGCGGGTGGCGACCGGTGGCCTGCTCACCTGCCGGCCAGGCCCATATGGGTCTCGCCGTAGCGGTCGCCGTGGACGCCCGGACGGCCTGCTGCGGCATCCGGATCCGCCCGCTCGTCCGCGGACAGAGCCACGTGTGTGGCAGCGGCGTTCTCCTCGACCTGCTCGATACGGCGGGTGCCGGGGATCGGCACGATCGACGGGTGCTGGGCGAGCAGCCAGGCCGGCGCGACCTGACCCGGGCCGGCGTTCTTCGCCCCTGCCAGGGCCTCGACGTGGTCCACAGCGAGTATTCGCTCTGCACCGCGGTCACCGGGTGGACCGCGTGTGCCCGCCGGATCGCCGCCGCCGCTTCGGACAGCCCGAAGTGCCGCACCCTCCCGGCCCGCGCCAGCTCCCCGACGGTGCCCGCCACGTCTTCGATCGGCACGTCGGGGCCCACCCGCCGCCGCTTCCGCCGGGCCGACGCCTCATTCGCGTGTTCGAATAATAGTTCGATAATGTGAGTGAGGTGGAGGTGGTTGCCATGGCGGCGGAAGAGGAGGCAGGGATGGCGAGCGCGAGTGTGATGCATGTGCGCTGCCCGGACCGGTTGCCGGAGGACACCTTCC
Organism: Streptomyces sp. NPDC002701; assembly: GCF_042889045.1. Taxonomy (NCBI): domain Bacteria; kingdom Bacillati; phylum Actinomycetota; class Actinomycetes; order Kitasatosporales; family Streptomycetaceae; genus Streptomyces; species Streptomyces sp. NPDC002701. The sequence continues at coordinate 153,383 of NZ_JBIAQL010000007.1, read as the reverse complement.
GGCAGGTCCTGGAAGAGCTCGCGGAGCTGTCCCCGGTCGTCCAGGCGCTGCCCCCGTCCGCGGCGCTGGTCGAGCTGAGGGGTGCTCTGCGGTACCACGGCAGCGACGCCCGTCGGCTGGGGGAGGTGCTGCGCGTGCGGACCATCTCGCGCCTCGGCGTCGACGTACGGGTCGGGATCGGGCCGACCATCACGGTCGCGGCCACCGCCTCAGGGCAGGTCGACGCCCCCGGCGGCATCCTCGCCGTCGATCCCGACCGGGTCGGCGACTGGCTCGGACCACTGCCCGTCGAGGCCCTGCACGGCATCGGCCCGAAACAGGCGGCGGCGCTGCGCGACTACGGCGTGCACAGTGTCGGCTTGCTCGCCGCAGTTCCGCCCGCCACCGTGCAGCGTCTGCTGGGCGGTCGCGCCGGACGGACCGCCGCGGAACGGGCTCGCGGGATCGACCCCCGGCCCGTCGCCCCGCGCGCCCTGCCCGCCTCCGCGGCCGTGCGCCACGCGTTCGCCGACCACACCCTGGACGGCGCGGTGGTCCGTGCGGCCCTGCTCGACCTGGTCGTGCGGCTCGGTCTCCGGCTGCGCCGGCACGGTCAGGTGGCGCGCGGCCTGACGCTGACCCTGCGGTTCGCAGGCGGCACCGCATGGGAGAAGACGCGCCGCATGCCGGAGGCATCCGCCCACGACGACGACCTGCGCACCACGGCCTACCGGCTGATCGACGCCGCGGGCCTGCAGCGCGGCCGCCTGACCGGCCTCGTTCTCAAGGGCGAGGATCTCGTCGACGCGGACCGCGTGGCCGAGCAGATCAGCCTCGACCGGGCCCGCGAGGACCGCCTGGCCGCCGAGGCCGTCAGCGACCGCATCCGCGACAAGTTCGGACCGGGCGTGATCGGCCCCGCCGCCGCACTCCTGCGCGTCTCCTGACCATCGGCTCCCACCGCACAACGCCCACGGGCGGGACGCACCCCGGCAGAGAGCCACGCGAGCAGAACGCATCCGGACAGAACGCCCCTGAGCGGCACCCACGCGTACGCACTGCGACGACACTACGACGATTCGCGCACCACGAGTTCGGTGGGCAGGACCACGTGCTGACGCGGCTCCTCCGGGTTGCCGATCTCCTCCAGGAGGATGTGGGCGATCATGTTGCCGATCTCCTCCACGGGCTGGCGCACGCTGGTGAGGGACGGGTTGGTGTGCCGGGCGATGATGGAGTCGTCGAACCCGACCACCGCCACATCGCCGGGGACACTGCGACCCTGTCTGCGCAACTCCACCAGTGCCCCCGCCGCCATGACGTCCGAGGCGACGAACACGGCGTCCAGCGAGGGGACTTGTTCAAGGAGTGAACGCATCGCGGCCTCTCCGCCCTCCTCGGTGAAGTCACCCGAGGCCACGAGGTGGTCCGCCGCGTCGCGGTCCGCCTTCTCGAGGGCCTCGCGCCACCCCTGGAGCCGGCTGTGCGACACGTCCATGTCGATGGGTCCGGTGATCGTGGCGATGGTGCGCCGCCCGCGCGCGAGCAGGTGCTCGACGGCCGTCGTGGCTCCGCCCGTGTTGTCGGAGTGCACGTGGCTGAGCGACTCGGCGGGGGAGCGGCGCCCGGCCAGTACCGTCGGCAGTCCCATGTCCTCCAGCAGGCCCGGCAGCGGGTCGTGTTCGTGCACCGAGACCAGGAGCACTCCGTCGACGCGTCGTTCCGCCACCGACGCGGTGAGCTGGTCCCGCTCGGCCTGGTCGCGTACGAGCACGAGCTGGAGCTGCATGCGGGTCGTCGCCAGCGCGGTGCTGACCCCGCGGATCACCGCGGAGAAGTAGGGCTCGGAGCCCAGCCGGCTCTCCGACTCGGGGATCACCAGGGCGACGGAGTTCGTGCGGCTCGTCACGAGTCCGCGGGCGACCGAGTTCGGCACGTAGTTCAGCTCGGCGATGGCGGCGAGCACGGCGGTCCTGGCCTTCTCGCTGACCAGCTCCGACCCGTTGATGACTCGTGAAACCGTGGTCCGTCCGACACCGGCGCGCGCGGCCACGGTCTTGATGGTCGGGCGCTGCCTGCCCCCCATGACGCCTCCTCGCCTGTGCGGTGCCCCGACGGCTGCCACCTGCGCATTGTGCCAGACCTCCGCGGAGCGTCCGCAGCGGCCGAGTGCGCGGGCGCGACCCCGTCCGGCACCGGGACGTGACATCTTCCGGCAACGAAGTCGTTTCAACTTCTTGACAGGACCCTTTCGCGGCGGTCAGGCTTCGGGCCTCTGAATGGGTACGTTCCCATCATCATTTGGGAACGTACCCAACAGACAAATCGTGACCTACGGAGCGGACCGTGGGGGCTCGAACTCCGGTGCGTCAGCGCCGCCGCTAGGAGGACGAAATGGGCAAGGCCCGAAGGAAGTTGCGCACACGAGCCGTGGCCGTCGTATCGGCCGTGTCGGCTCTCGGCCTGGTCGTGGGCTGCGGAGGCAGTGACGACGGCGGGACCGGCGGGGGGAAGAAGGACGGCAAGACCACCATCACCATGGGGCTCTTCGGCGTCATGGGCTTCAAGGAGACCGGTCTGCTCGACAAGTACATGAAGGAGCACCCGGACATCGTCATCAAGGCGGACGTCGCGGGCGACGAGCAGACCTACTACACCGCCCTGCAGACCCACCTGGCCGCCGGCAGCGGGCTGAAGGACATCCAGGGCATAGAGATCGGCAGGGCCAAGGAGCTGTCCGACACGCAGAAGGACAAGTTCGTCGATCTGTCCGGCGCGGCCGGGACCGACCACTTCCTTCCGTGGAAGCAGAACCAGGTCACCACCTCGGACAAGAAGGTCATCGGCCTCGGCACCGACATCGGCCCGATGGCGGTCTGTTACCGCAAGGACCTGTTCGAGCAGGCAGGTCTGCCCACCGACCGCGAGGAGGTCGCCAAGCTGTGGGAGGGCGACTGGTCGAAGTACGTCGCCGCGGGCAAGCGGTTCAAGCAGAACTCCAAGGCCGACAAGGTGGCCTACATGGACAGCTCCAGCGGGCTGTTCAACGCCATGATCTACGGCAACTCCCAGCAGTTCTACGACAAGCAGGGCGAGCTCATCTACGAGACCAACCCTGTGGTGAAGGACGCGTGGAAGCTGGCCTCCGAAGCCGCCACGTCCGATCTGACCGCCAAGCTCCGCCAGTTCCAGCCCGGCTGGGACCCCGGCCTGGCCAACAGCACCTTCGCCACCACCGTCTGCCCGGCGTGGATGCTCGCGCACATCAGTGAGAAGGCGGGGCCGAAGAACAAGGGCAAGTGGGACGTCGCCAAGGCGCCCCAGGGTGCCAACTGGGGCGGATCGTTCCTCGGTGTGATGGAGAAGAGCCCGGTCAAGAAGGAGGCGCAGGAGCTCGTCGCCTGGCTGACCGCTCCCGAGCAGCAGGCGTTCCTCTTCAAGGAGATCGGCAACTTCCCGTCGTCGCAGACCGCGCTGGAGACGCCCGAGGTGGTGGACGCCAAGTCCGACTACTTCAGCGGCGCACCCATCGGACAGATCTTCGGGGCCGCGGCCAAGGAGATTCCCGACGAGCAGGTCCTCGGCCGTAAGGACGGCACGATCAAGGACATCTTCTCGCAGGGTCTGACCTTGATCGAGGCGCAGAACAAGAGCCCGAACGAGGCGTGGAAGACCACGGACAAGCGCATCGAGAAGGCCGCCGGCTGACCTGGGCCCCGTCGCCCTCCTCCGCGGCAGCCCGGCGGCCCCGCACACCGCCCGTGCGGGGCCGCCGGGCCCCTGCCCGCCCCTCCCACCCTCCAGGAAGGACCCCTTCCGGTGGCCATCTCCACCTCGACACCCCCCAGCGGCGGCCCCGGCCCCGCCCCGTCGGACGGGACCGGTACCGGCGCGGAGCGCCGGCGCCGCAGCGCGCTGCTGCACCGTCTCGACGTGCGCGGCGCCCCCTACGCCTTCGTCGCCCCGTTCTTCGTCGTCTTCGCCGCCTTCAGCTTCTACCCGCTGATCTACACCTCGTGGATCTCTCTGCACCGCGTCGAGCTGTCGACCCTGAACCTCATGGAGTGGGTCGGGTTCGACAACTACACGGCTCTGTGGGAGGACGAGCGCTTCTGGAACGCGCTGCTCAACACGTTCACCATCGGTGTCCTGTCGACCGTGCCGCAGCTGCTGATGGCGCTCGGCCTCGCGCACCTGCTCAACTACCAGCTGCGCGGCTCGACGTTCTTCCGCGTCGCCGCCCTGACGCCCTACGCCACGTCGGTGGGTGCCGCGGCCCTGGTGTTCACGATGCTCTTCGAGCGCGACTTCGGCATGATCAACTGGATGCTGAGCCTGGTCGGCGTGGAGAACATCGACTGGGAGAACAACAAGTGGGCCGCGCAGACGGCCATCTCGACGATCGTCATCTGGCGCTGGACCGGCTACAACGCCCTGCTGTACCTCGCGGCGATGCAGGCGATCCCGCGCGATCGTTACGAGGCCGCGGCCATCGACGGCGCCTCGCGGTGGCAGCAGTTCCTGAAGGTCACCGTTCCGGGCATCCGCTCCACCATCGTGTTCACCATCGTCCTGTCCACGATCGGCGCCACCCAGCTCTTCGGTGAGCCCCTGATCTTCGGCCAGGGCCCGAACGGCATCACCGGGGGAGCGGACAACCAGTACCAGACGCTGGGACTGCTGCTGTACGAGGAGGGCTGGAAGAACTACCAGATGGGCCGGGCCGCCACGGTCGCCTGGGCCATGTTCCTGCTGCTCATCGTCGTGTTCGTCGTCCAACAAGTCGTCAAGCGCGTCCTGGCGCGCCGGGCCTGACCGGGAGATCCCCATGACCACAGACAGCATCCCGGTCCGGACCGAGGACGCCGGTCCCGAGGCCGCGCACACGGCACGCAAGAGCCCGCCGCCCGGCAAGCGCAGCAAGCAGCTGTTCCGGCACCCCGGTGCCGGCCGCCAGCACCACGCCGGCCCCGTGGCCTACATCCTGCTGGGGATCGCCGCGCTGTTCTCGCTGTTCCCGCTGTACTGGACGATGGTGGCGGCGTCGAGCGACAACACGCGGGTCACCCAGACGCCTCCCCCGTTCCTGCCGGGGCCGCACCTGCTGGACAACCTCGGCAAGGCATGGCAGGACGCCGCGCTGGGCAAGGCGATGCTCAACAGCCTGATCGTGGCCGGCGTGATCGCGCTGTCCACCGTGCTGTTCGCGACCCTCGCCGGCTTCGCCTTCGCGAAACTCCGCTTCAAGGGACGCAACATCCTGCTCATGCTGGTGATCGGCACGATGATGGTGCCGCCGCAGCTCGGTGTCGTCCCGCTGTTCATGATGATGACGGAACTGGGCTGGGGCCAGAAGCTGCCCGCCGTCATCTTCCCCACGCTCGTCAGCGCCGTCGGCGTGTTCTTCATGCGGCAGTACCTGAGCGAGGCGCTGCCCGACGAACTCGTCGAGGCCGGACGGGTGGACGGCGCGCATTCCCTGCGCATCTTCTGGAGCATCGTGCTGCCGATCGCCCGCCCGCCGATGGCCGTACTGTTCATGATCACTTTCGTGCACGCCTGGAACGACTTCTTCTGGCCGTTCATCGTGCTCGACATGACCAATCCGACGGTCCCCGTCGCGCTCACCCAGCTCAGCGCGGGATACGTACGCGACCAGTCGCTGATCATGGCGGGCGCACTGCTCGGCACGCTGCCCCTGCTCGTCATGTTCATCGTCTTCGGCCGTCAGATCGTCGGCGGCATCATGCAGGGAGCGGTCAAGGGATGAGTGGCCCGCCGGCCTCCGTCTGCCGCGGCCCTCCGACGTCCGCCGCCTCTTCACCTCGCCTCCCCGCCCCGCAGTACCTCTGGAAGGACTCTCGTGACCACCGTTACCCGACGTGTCGCGCCCGCCCCGGAAAACACCACCGCCGTCCGGTTCCCGCAGGGTTTCACCTGGGGCACGGCGACCGCCGCCTACCAGATCGAGGGGGCCGCCGCCGCGGACGGACGCACCCCTTCGATCTGGGACACCTACTCGCACACGCCCGGCAGGGTGCGCAACGGCGACACCGGTGACGTGGCCACCGACCACTACCACCGCTGGCGCGAGGACGTCGCGATCATGGCCGACCTCGGCGTGAGCGCGTACCGCTTCTCCCTGTCGTGGCCGCGGGTGCAGCCGACCGGCCGCGGCCCGGCCGTCCAGAAGGGGCTCGACTTCTACCGGGCCCTGGCCGACGCCCTGCTGGAGAAGGGCATCGAACCGGTCGTCACGCTCTACCACTGGGACCTGCCGCAGCATCTGGAGGACGCGGGCGGCTGGCCGGAGCGCGGCACCGCCGACCGGTTCGCCGACTACGCCACCCTGGCGGCCCGGGCGCTGGGGGACCGGGTGAAGACCTGGATCACCCTCAACGAGCCCTGGTGCAGCGCCTTCCTCGGTTACGGTTCCGGTGTGCACGCCCCCGGGCGCACCGACCCGGTCGCGGCCCTGCGCGCGGCCCATCACCTCAACCTCGCCCACGGTAAGGCCGTTCAGGCGCTGCGTGCCGAACTGCCCGCCCGCGCGCAGGCGTCCGTCACCCTGAACATCCACCACGTCCGCGCGCTGACCGAGGCCGCCGAGGACCTGGACGCGGCCCGCCGGATCGACGCCCTGGCCAACCGCGTCTTCACCGGCCCGATGCTGGAGGGCCGGTACCCGCAGGATCTCCTCCAGGACACGGCAGGGCTCACCGACTGGTCCTTCGTGCAGGACGGCGACCTCGCCACGATCCACCAGCCGCTGGACTTCCTGGGCGTCAACTACTACACGCCCACCGTCGTCTCCGCCACCGACGGCGAGGCGAGCCACGGCTCCGACGGCCACGGGGTGAGCGAGCACACCCCCTGGCCCGGCGCCGACGAGGTGGCCTTCCACCGCCCCGCGGGCAGTACCACCGCGATGGGCTGGGCGGTCGACCCCAGCGGTCTGTACGACCTGCTGATGCGGCTCAAGGCGGACTTCCCCGCGATGCCCCTGATGATCACCGAGAACGGGGCCGCGTTCGACGACTACGTCAACCCGGAGGGCGAGGTGGCCGATCCCGAGCGCATCGCCTACCTCCACGGCCACCTGTCGGCCGTTCAGCGGGCGATCCGTGCCGGCGCCGACGTGCGGGGCTACTTCCTGTGGTCGCTGCTGGACAACTTCGAGTGGGGCTACGGCTACAGCAAGCGCTTCGGCGCCGTCTACGTCGACTACCCGACGGGCCGGCGCATCCCCAAGGCCAGCGCGCGGTGGTACGCCGACGTGGCCCGTACCGGCACGCTGCCGGACGGGGGCGCCGAGAACCGGTGAGTCCGGCCCGGCCCGGCAGGTCGTGGGTCCGGGTGCCCGCGACGCGCCGGCCGGGACCGGGCGGCCGGCGGCCGCTTCAGGGTGCGCGCAGGCCGTCGATGATCACGGTGAGCAGGCGCCGGCTGCGGTCCGGGCCGACGGGGCCGCCGTCCGCCCTCCAGAGGCAGGTCCCCAGGAGCAGGATCTCGTCGGCTTCGGCGTCCGGTCGCACCTGCCGCGCCTCCTTTCCCGCCCGGAGCAGCAGGTCCAGCGCGGCGACGACCGGCGGGTGGTGGCGGCCCGCGCGGGTGGCGGCGTCCACGGCCTGGGCCGCTCCGCGGGTGCTGCGGCCGTCCGCGGCGACCTGCTCGAACCAGAGCCGGAGCGCTTCCAGGGGGCCGTGCTCGTCCAGCAGGCGCGCGGCGCGTGCGACCAGTGCGTCCAGTTCCTCCTCGTAGACGGCCAGCAGCAGGGCCTCACGGTGCGGGAAGTGGCGGTACATCGTCCCCTGGCCGACGCCGGCCGCCTTCGCGATCGCCTGGAGGCTCACCGCGGGTTCGGCGGTGAAGGCGGCACGCGCGGTCTCGATGATGCGGGCGCGGTTCTCCTGGGCGTCCGATCGCGGGGCACGTCGAGGAGATCGCATCCGATGCCTTCCGTTCCGGTCCCGCGGTATGCCGGCCGGGCGCGTCCGCGCACGCCGCGGCCGTCACCGCAGGGGTGACGCGGAACCGCGCCGCCGACGCCGCCATTCTTGTGCACTTGTTGGTCGGCTGACAAGTTTGTTGATAGGGTCCGTCCCATGACCACCGTTCGCCGCACCCAGAAGCAGCGCCGTGACGAAGCCGAGGCCGCGCTGCTGGCCGCCGCCGCCGAGCTGGTCGACGAACAGGGAGCGGGGGCGCTGACGCTGGCCCGCGTGGGGGAGCGCGCCGGTTACAGCCGAGGGCTCGTGACCCACTACTTCGGCTCCAAGCGGGCCCTCGTCGAACGCCTGGCGCGCGCGGCCCAGGCCGGCTTCGTGCCCGGCCTCGACGGCCTGCCGCCCGGACTGGACCGTCTCCTGCGCCTGATCGACGGGTACATCGGGGAACTGGGCCGCATGGGCGTGCCGAACAGGGTCTTCCTCAAACTGTGGACCGAGGCCGCGACACCGTCGGACCTGACCCCGATCTTCCGCGAGCGCGACGAGGCGTTCCTCGCGGACCTGCGGGAAGACCTCGCCGCCGGTATCGCCGACGGCACGATCCGCGACGACGTGGCACCCGACCCGACCGCGCTCGCCATCGTCGCGCAGCTCCGCGGAGTCGGCATGCAGCGACTGGTCGACCCCGGGCGCGTCGACACGGAGGTGCTGCGGACGCACGTCACCGGACACTGGCGCCGGGCGCTGGCACGCACCTGAACCGTCGTGTGGCCATGCCGACTGTGCCGGCTTCGCATCACCGGGCCGCCGACGGGTACGCGGGCGTGAGCCAAGATCGCTCCTGCGGTGCTGGCCGTGGCTCCGCGCGGCGCGTGCGGAGCCCTTCGGTGGTGGGTGGAAGGACGGGCGCAGCGCAGTGACGATAGGCGATGGACTGTTCGCGTGTGTGGGAGTGGGCGCGCTGGGCGCGGCGGTGCTGCCGCGGCTGGTGGCCGGACGGCCGCTCTCGCTGCCGCTGGTGTTCCTGGTGGGAGGCATCTGTGTGTATCTGTTGCCCCTGCCGTTGCCCGAGGTCGACCCGGTGGACGACCGGCTGCTGACGGAGCACGTCACCGAGATCGGCGTGATCATCGCGCTGATGGGTGCCGGGCTGGCCCTCAACCGGCCCGTCGGACGGCGCAGATGGGGCACGACCTGGCGGCTGCTGGGCATCACCATGCCCCTGACCGTCGTGGTCACCGCACTCGTGGCCTGGTGGCTGCTGGACTGGCCGCCGGCCGCCGCCCTGCTGCTGGCCGCCGTCCTCGCCCCCACCGATCCGGTGCTCGCCTCGGAGGTACGGGTGGGCGAGCCCACCGAGGACGAGCACGACGAGGACGAGGTGCGCTTCGCCCTCACCAGCGAGGCGGGACTCAACGACGGGCTCGCGTTCCCCCTGACGTACGCGGCGGTGGCGCTGGCCGCCGCCGCGGGAAGCGGCTGGTCGACCGACTGGGCCGGCTCCTGGGTGCTGGAGGACGTCGTGTTCAAGTGCGTCGTCGGTGTGCTGGGCGGGCTGCTCGCCGGCCGCCTGCTGGGCTGGCTGTTCTTCCGGCCCCGCTCGCCGGAGCTGCGCCTGTCCGAGCACCGGGAGGGCTTCGTCGCCCTGGGCGCCACCTTCCTGTCGTACGGGATGACCGAGCTGGCCGGAGGCTACGGTTTCCTCGCCGTGTTCACCACGGCGTGCACGATCCGGGCGGCCGAACGTGCCCACGGTTTCCACAACATCCTGCACGACTTCGTGGAGCAGATAGAGCGCCTGTTCACCGCGGCGGTGCTGTTCCTGCTGGGCGCCTTCATCGCTCTCGGGGGCCTCGCGGCCCTGACGTGGCAGGGTGCCGTCACCGCACTGGTGGTGCTCCTGGTGATCCGGCCGCTGTCCGGGTGGACCGGGCTGCTGGGGAGCCGCCTGGGCAAGTGGGAGCGCTGGGTGGTCGCGGGGTACGGCATCCGCGGCATCGGTTCGCTGTACTACCTCGCGTACGCGCTGGGACAGCACGACTTCCCGGTACCGGAGCGGGAGTTGTGGGCGGTGGTGACGTTCACCGTGCTGGTCTCGGTGGTCCTGCACGGTGTCACGGCGGGACCGGTGGTGGGTCGCCTCGACCGGCTGCGGACGGCGTCGCCCCCGCGGCAGGAGGACACCTGAGGGAACGCGTGAGGGGCGGGGGGGCCCCCCGGAGCGGGGGGGGCCCCCCCCCCCCCCCCGGGGGGCCGCCGGCCCCCGGGGGGGGGGGGGGGCCGGGTGGGGGGGGGGGGGGGGGGGGGCCCCCCCGGGGGCGGGGGGCCCCCCCGCCCCTCACGCGGTGTGGCCGCGGCCCTCAGGTGCTGGGCGGAAGCTGTCTGCGGAGCCGGTTCCAGTACCGGTACACGTGCTTCTCCGCCTCTTCCAGAGCGGCGCGCTCGTGCACGGAGAAGTGCGGTGACAGCGGTTCACAGACGGCCGCCGTCCGGCGCCACGGGGCACGGGCCGAACTCGCGTCCTGGCGTCGGCTCCCGCGGCGCGCGGAACGGGTGGCGGTCCAGCGCAACAGGAGGACCAGGCCGGTGGTCCCGCCCGCTATCAGGGCGGGTGTCACATGGCGAGCGGGCATGGGTTCTCTCCTTCGCGCGGTGGCGGCAGCGGCGTCCGGCGCGGCCGCCGCGTCCGCGCCGGACGCCGGTCGGCCGGCGTGCGACGGCGCACCGCCCGGGTCGGCCACGGCCTATGCCTCGGCGGATCTCACGCCCCGCACGACCACTGCCGGCATCACCTACTTGTTCCTGCGGCGCAGCAGCACACAGACCACCAGCAGCGCCGCGCCGGCGGCGAGGAGCGCCTTGCGGTTGTCGCGCACGGGCTCGGGTGCCTTGTCCTGCCACAGCTGTCCGGCCTGCCCGGCCTTCGCCCTGACCTGCTCGGCGGCCACGGCGGCCTTCTCCTTGACCGGGTCCGGCAGCTTCTCCTGGACCAGCTGGGCGGCCTGGGACGCCTTGTCCTTCGCCTGTCCGCCCAGCTCAGCGGCCTTCGCGGCCGTCTGGTCCTTGAGGGCGACCGCCTTCTCCTGGGCACGCGCCTTGACATCGGTCTTCTCGGCGAGCGCCTGAACGGTGTCGCCGAGCTCCTGACGGGTCTGCTCGATCTGCTCCCGCAACTGCTCGGGGCTCTCCGCGGGGGGATCGTCGTGGGGCGGCTGGGTCATCGCTTCGCACTCTCCTTGATCTCGGCCACATCGGCCTTCACGCTGTCGATGGTCCGCTCAGGTGCCGGCGGTGTGGCCTGTTTGACCTGCTTCTTTCCCCGTATGGCCAGCACCGCGGCGATTACACCCAGCACCACGGTGACGATGAGCGCCGCCGCCCACACCGGCAGCGGCACCGCCAGCGCGGCGATCGCGGTCGCGACCAGTGCCTGCAGGGCGAGGCATCCGACCAGGCCGGCGCCGCCGAACAGACCGCCGCCCTTGCCGTAACGCTTGCCCTTCTCCTTCATCTCCGCCTGCGCCAGGCGCATCTCACCGCGCACCAGCTCCGTCAGCTGCTGCGAGGCGCGCTGCACCAGCTCGCCCACCGGCTCGTCCCCGGCGCTGTGGCTGCGGCTGGAACCTGTGAGGTACGGCTGCTGACTCGACACAGCGATCACCACCTTCAACCCGTCTCGTACGTGTGCCGGCCGGGCCTCCCCGGTGGAGCCCGACCATCTGATGAGCGCGAGTACCCCGATATGGGCGAAGTTCGCCGAACGGGCGGCGTCCGTTGCGGACGGTGGCCCGAGGACCGCGCCGCACCCGCTCAGGTCCCGTCCGTCCGGTCCAGCCGGCGCAGGTCCTGCTCGTCCCACGTGCGGGTGTCGCGCGGCTGCGTGTACGGTTCCGCCGTCGGCGGGTGCCCGCCCGCGATGGCGCGCTGACGTGCGGTCTCGGCGTCGAACTCCAAACCGAGCAGGATCGCCAGGTTCGTGATCCACAGCCAGATCAGGAAGATGATCACGCCCGCCATGGCGCCGTACGTCTTGTTGTACGAGCCGAAGTTGGCGACGTAGAACGCGAAGCCCGCGGAGGCGAGCAGCCAGATGACCAGGGCCAGGAAACTGCCCGGGGTGACCCACCGCCAGCCGCGCACCTTGGCGTTGGGGGTCGCCCAGTACAGGATCGCGATCATCAGGACGACGAGGACGACCAGGACGGGCCACTTGGCGATCGACCACACCGTCAGAGCGGTGTCCCCGAGCCCCAGGACGTCTCCGGCGCGCCTGGCCAGTCCGCCGGAGAAGACCACGATCAGCGCGCTGACGACGGCCAGCACCATCAGTACGACGGTCACCGCCAGCCTGATCGGCAGGATCTTCCACACCGGCCGGCCCTCCGGCATGTCGTAGACCGCGTTGGCCGCCCGGATGAACGCCGCCACGTACCCCGAGGCGGACCACAGGGCCAGCACCACGCCGACGATCGCCATGATCGAGCCGGTGCCGGCGCTGTTCTGCAACTGCTCGACGGCCCTGGTGATGATGTCCCGGCTCGCCCCGGGCGCGAGTTGGCCGACGTTCTCCAGCAGCTTGTCCGTGGTGGACCGGCCCGTCAGGCTCAGCAAGGACACCAGGACCAGCAGCGCCGGGAACAGCGCCAGGACGGTGTAGTACGTCAGTGCCGCCGCGCGGTCGGTGAGGTCGTCGTCCTTGAACTCGCGCAGGCTGCCCTTGAGCACCGCGCCCCACGAGCCGGAGGGGAGCTTCGTGGGTGAGTCCGGGGCCGCCCGTTCGACCTCCGGTTCCGGACCCGCCCGCTCCGACGGCGACGGCGGCGGCGGCGGGTGATCATCGGCCGATTGCGCCGTCGGATGCGGGTTTCGTCCAGGAAGGTGCCGTTTTGTCATGTGGTCCGAGTAACCCGTCGCCCCGGTTCGAAGAGTCGTGGCCAGGAGGAATGTGCAGGGTAAGGGTTCGCTCGCTCACGGTGAAGTCGGGACACGGACGCGCCGGGAGCGGACGTCCGGCTCGGCGAGCGGCTGTGAAGCAGCGGTGAGAGCCTCCAGCGCGCTGGCCTGCGTACGCCAGTCCGAGGGGTTGGGTCCGGTGCCGGACCAGCGTTGTCCGAGGCGGTTGAGCGGGTCCCGGTCGCTCGTCCAGATCGAGTCGGCCTGCCGGGCCAGGTACGCCCGGTAGGCGGCGGAGTCGGTGGCGTCGGCCAGATCGGCGAGGTGCCGCACGAAGATGCCCTTGAACTGCTTCTGGTTGTCGTCGCAGGAGGCGGTGCCGACGTCGCAGGACTCGGTCAGTACACCGCCACGGGTCAGGGCCGGTGAGGAGATCGCGGTGTCGGCCAGCCGCTCGGCCGTGTCCAGGTACCGGCTGTTCCCGGTCGACCGCCACAACTGGGTGAAGGCACCGATGGCGAGACCCTGGTTGTAACTCCACACGGTCTGGCCGTTGTTGGCGCAGCCGGCGGTGATCCCGTCGTTCACCAGACCCGAGGAGTTGATCATTCCACTGCCGAGGTACCAGGTGGCCGCCGTGTCCGCGCGGCCGCCCCAGACGGTGTCGCCGCCGATCCGCTGGTGCAGCGAGGTCGTGAGCCACAGATAGAGCCCGTTGGTCACCGCGTTCTTGTACGTGCGCTCCCGGTCCCACCACACACCGCCACCGCAGGTACCGGTGTCCCAGTACCGGTGGACGTAGTCGGTGATGGTGACCGCCTCCTCCAGGTAACGCCGCTCGCCCGTGTGGTCGTACGCCGCCAGCCAGGCCACCGCCCACCAGGCCGCGTCGTCGATCGCCCGGCTGATGAAGTGGCCCTCGATGGGGTCCGAGCCGCGCCCGCCCGCGGGGAAGACACCCCGGTTCTGTTCGAAGGTACGGGCGATCACCCAGTCGTAGTCGTGCCGGCCGCTGCGCTCGGCGAAGTCGATGACCGAGGTGAGCGCGACGGCGGAGTTCCACCAACTGCTGCGCCACCAGCCCTCGTTCGTGTGGTACGAGGCCATCAGCGCGTCCGCCGCGGCGCGGGCCCGGGTCGGCGCGGGCCTGGCCCAGGCCGTGCAGCTGCCCTCCTGGTGTGCGGCCTCGCGGCCGCAGGCGCGCACGGCCCCGCCGTACAGCAGGCCGCGCGGATCCCGGGTGGCGAACATCGCGGTCCGGGTGGAGGCGGCCCCGGCCGGCACACTCGTACGGCCGAGGGAGGAGCCCTCGGGATGGCTCGCGCCGCCGTCCCAGGAACGGTCCAGCCAGATCTCGTCGCCCGCGCCGCCGCCCGCGATGACGCCCCAGGCCATGCCGCCCCGCTGGTCGACGTGCAGACTGATGGTGCGTCCGAAGAGGGTGGTGGAGGGGACCGGGGTGGCGTCGCCGGCCGCGGTGGCGGGATCGGCGCCGTCGCAGGACGTGCCGTCGCACACCCGCGGATGGACCCAGTCGGTGCAGGCCACAGCGCCCGCGTCGGCGCAGGCGCGGATCCAGCCGCGCCGGTGCCCGACCGGGTCGGTGATGTTGTACATGAGGGTGCGGGTGCCGGTCCACGAACCGGGGACGCTCGCCCTGCCGAGGAGCCCTTCCCAGGTGGCGCCACGGTCCCAGGAGCGGTCCAGCCAGACGGAGTCGCCGGCCACGCCGTCGTCGATGCTCGCCCAGGCCATGCTGTCCGGGTCGGAGACGTGCAGGCGCAGGGTCCTGCCGCCGATGGTCCGGTCCGGCACCGGGAACGTCTCCTGTCGCGCCTTCGCGGGGTCGAGGGTGTCGCAGGCCAGGGCGCAGACCGCTGGTGCGGCACGGGCGGGGGTGGGAAGGGCGACGAGGCCGGTCAGTGCCAGGAACAGGGCCAGGAGTCCGCCGAGGAGGGGGTGGTGGCGTGCTGCCATGACGTATCGCCTCTCTGGGGAAAGAGCGCGCGCAGGTGTGCCGCTCCGACGGCCTGGATCTGCGCGGGCGGCCGGTGCATGCATTCCCGGTTCAAGTCGTGTTCATGTCAATCGTGTGGAGTCGCGTACCACCGGCACGCCGGAGAGCCCACCGACGGCGCGAGCAGCAGCGCCCCCGTCGTCCACGTCACCCGCTCCTAGGCGGTGGGCGCGGGCGGGGGCTGTCGGTGCTCTGTCCCGCCGAGGGCCTCAAGGGCCTCGCCGAGGTTGTCGCGGATGGTGAAGACGGCGTCCGCACCGGTGATCGTCAGCAGCCTCTTCGTCTGGGCGGGGACGCCGGTCAGCGTGAGGGTGGCGCCGTTGTCCCGGACGTGCCGGAGCAGGCGCAGCAGGGTGTTGAGGCCCGAGGAGTCGCAGAAGGTGACCCGGGACATGTCCAGCACCAGGTGCCGGTGCCCGGTGGCGGCGTCGGTCGCCCGCTCCCGCAGGGTGGCGATCGTACGGAAGTCGAGGGCGCCGGCCACCGTGACCACCACGAGGTCCTCGTGGTCGTCACGGACGGTCACCTGTAGGTCGGTGCTCATCGGCTGACGCTCCTGCCTTCGTGGGTCGGTCCGGTGGGCTCGTCGGGCGGCAATCCGGCCAGGGCGGCGGCCTGGCCGGTGGGGGCGGCCACCGGTCCGAGCCATTCGCAGAACAGCACGGTGGCGTCGTCCTGCAACCGGCCGTCGTGATGGTCGAGCACGGCGTGGACGAGGCGGCGCAGCGTCTCGGGCACGGGCAGCCCGTCCGCGTGCCAACGGATGAGGAAGTCGCTGAAGCGCTCCAGGCCGAACTCCTCGTCGTTCGCCCCACGGGCCTCCGTGATGCCGTCGGTGTACAGCACGAGCCGGTCCCCGGGTTCGAGCTGATCGCGGCACAGCGTGACGGGCAGCCCCAGGCCGGTACCCATCGGATGCGCGGGGCGGCAGTTCAGATGGGTGTGCCAGCGCCCACCGCGGATGATCACCGGCGGATGGTGACCCCGGTTCACCCAGGTCAGCACACCGGTGCGGGTGTCCAGTGCGGCGAGGATGCCCGTGGTGTAGCGCCGCCGCGCGTACTGCTCGATCAACACCTCCTCGATCGTCTCGGTGATCTCGACGAGCCCGGCGCCCTGACGGCGGGAGTTGCGGCAGGCACCCATGGCGAGGTTGGCGGTCAGCCCGGCGGCGGTGTCGTGGCCCATCGCGTCGAAGATCGACAGATGCACCACATCCCCGGCGGTGGCGTAGTCGTACGCGTCCCCGCTGATCGTGTAGGCGGGCTCCATCGCCGCGGAGATCACCACCCGGCCGTCGGCGTAGGTACGCGGCGGCATCAGGTGCCACTGCATCTCGGCCGCGATGTTCAACGGCCGGGTCCGCGTGAGCCGCGCATGGGAGTCGCTGCTGCGCCGCTTGCTGTCGACGATCAAAGCGATCATGGCGGCCAGCAGGTTCATGTCCTCCCAGGCCCGCGCGTCGGCCTCCGTGGTGGTGACGCGTAACACGCCCACGCGTTCCGTGCCGTCGAGGAGGGGCACCCACCAGTGCTGTCCCTCCTCACCGGCCGGCGCTCCGGCGACGATCCGGCCGTGCTGGTAGGCGCGTCCCGCCACGCTGCCCTCGATGTTCAGCTCGGCCTCCTCGCCGGCCGCGTGCCGGCCGGCGTCCATGCCCTCACCGGTCAGCAGGCGCAGCACATTGCGCTGGAGGTCCGCCAGGTAGATGAGCACCTGGCTGAAGCCCACGGCTGACGCGTGCTCAGCAGCCTTGGACGGCAGCAGTTCCAGCGGCATCAGATGGCTCGCGGTCAGCAGCCCCGCCAGCATCCGCCGGCCCTGCGCGTCCCGGCATCGGTCACTCATCGACAGCGTCCCGTCCTCATCGAAGGGTCCGCACGCTGCTCCCGCACAGAGTGCCCCTGTCCCCAGTGTCCACCTTCCTGCACCGTGGTCACGGGGGCATCCTGGAAGGACAGGGCTACGAGCCCGTGCCGGGACGGTGAGGGGGGCCGGCCGAAAAGGGCGCGCGTATCGCGCTCACCTTGAGGAAGTCCAGCTGCCGCGCGGACCGTGTCCCGGCGGCCGCCGTGAAGGCGACGATCCTGAGATCCGATCCGGGGACGGTGAGAATGTCGCAGTCGAGCGTGATGTCCCCGGCGAGCGGGTGCGCCACGGTCTTGCGGTCGTGCCCGAGCACTCCCGCGGCGGCGTCCTGAGACCAGAGCCGCGCGAAGCGCTCACTGCGGGTCGTGCATTCCTGGATGAGCGCGTGCAGGCGCGGGTCGTCCGGGAACACACCGCGGGTCGCGCGCAGGTCGGCGACGAGCGCGGCCTCCATGGCGTCCTGCCCGCGCTCCGCCCGGACGGCCCACCTGCCGACGGGGGAGTCGGACAGGAAGGTGTCCAGCACCAGGTTGCGCCGGTCCGCCGGCAGCAGGGCGGGGTCCCCCACCAGCGAGGACCACAGCGGAGTCCAGGTGATCAGCGTCCAGTCCGCGGCGAAGACGGCCACCGCCTGATCGGTCAGGGCGGCGATCAGCCGTTGCACGCTGGGCGGAACGTGGGTCGCGACGTGTCCGGCACCCGGCAGCGGAAGGTGCGCGAGACGGTACAGGTGGTCCCGCTCCGACGCCTCCAGATGCAGCGCACGGGCCAGCGCCGCGGCGACCTGCTCGGACGGGCGGCTGGCCCGTCCCTGTTCCAGGCGGACGAGATAGTCGACGGAGAGCCCGGCCAGCGTGGCCAGCTCTTCGCGCCGCAGGCCGGCGGTACGGCGGATCCCCGTGCTCGGCAGGCCCGCGTCGGCCGGTGCGAGCCGGTCACGCCAGCGGCGCAGTGCCGTACCCAGTTGGTTCGATTCCCTGGTCACTCCCGCAGTATCGCCGCCGCACCGGCGAAGAGAGTGGTACTGCGAGTCCTACCGACGGCCCGGGGCACCGGGGCCGCGGAGTGTGCTCGGCCCGGTCACTCCGCCGGTGCGACACTGGCGGAGTGACGGACAGTGAACGGCAGACGGACCGGCGCCTGGAGCGAACCATCCTGGAACTGCTCGACCGCCGTGGCCCGACCGCGACGATCTGTCCCTCCGACGCCGCACGGGCGGTGTACACGGGGGACGACGACGGCTGGCGCGCCCTCATGGAACCGGCCCGCCGCGCCGCCCGGCGGCTGGTGACGGCCGGCGAAGTGGAGATCACCCAGGGCGGCGTACCCGTCGAGCCGGCACAGGCCCGCGGACCGATCCGTATCCGCCGCGTCCGCTGACCCCTGAATCCGCCGCGTCCGCCGAGCCCTGACGCGGGCCCCGGGCGACGCTCCGGCCGCGGTGCCCGCCACCGCGTCCCGCCGCTGCTTCGATCCGTCCCGGGACAGCCGCGTCCCCGCAGGTCAGCGAGGTGTCCGTCCCGTCCTCGGTGAAGCGGCCGGGACGCGATTGCGCCGCGCTCCGGCCCCGGCGCAAGCTCCTGTCACCGGCCCGCTCCCCACCGTCATCGGTGAGCGCTCCGGTCACCGTCCGGCCTGCGGCGCAGCCGCGTGCGGCCGACGTGGACCAGCAGGACCCACACGTCGAAAGGCCCCTCATGTCCCGTGCACGCACCGCCCTCACCGCGCTCGCCGCCGCAGCCGTGGCGGGCGTCGGTCTGGAGCCGGTGGTTCCGGCCGTCGCGACCGCGGCCGTCGCCGCTTCCGAGGCCGTCTCCGCTTCCGTCCTCGACGCCGGTGCCGGTGCCGCGGCGACGGCGGCCGACGGTGTCCGGCGCGGCACCTACGTCTCCGCGTGGGCCTGCCGACAGGCCGGCCCACGCGGGATCGAACGGGACGACTGGGACCAGTACCAGTGCGTGCCGGAATCGTTCTGGGTCCTGTGGACCAACCGCTGACCTGCCGACAAGGAGTACCGCTTCATGCGTAACACGCGCATCGCGAGTCTGCTCGGATGCCTTCTCGCGGTCGTCATCTCGACAGGGATCCAGAGCGATCTCGCCGCCCCGGCGGCCGGCGCTCCCACCGGTGCCGCCGTGCGGGCCCCGGCCCGGGCCCCGGTCCTGGACCGCAACTTCCCCGACCCGGACATCGTGAAAGTGGGCAGGACCTATCACGCCTACGCGACCAGCGACATCGGCAGGAACGTGCAGCACGCGACCTCGACCGACCTGACGCACTGGTCGGTCGCGGCGACGGACCCACTGCCCGAGCTCGGTGCCTGGGTCGACTCGGAGCGCCCGCGGGTGTGGGCTCCCGAGGTGTACGACAACGGTCGGGGATACACCCTGCACTACACCGCGCACGACCGGGCCAGCGGCAAGCAGTGCATCGGCGTCGCGCTGGCGGCCTCGGCGGACGGACCGTTCAGGCCGGTCGGCGACGGTCCGCTGGTCTGTCCCACCGAACAGGGCGGGGCCATCGACGCGGCCGGCTACACGGAGAACGGCCGCCGCCACCTGTTGTGGAAGAGCGACGGGAACTGCTGTCGCATGGACACCTGGATCCATCTGCAGCCCATCTCCTCGGACGGCACCTCCCTCACCGGACCAGCCGTCGGCCTGATCAAGCAGGACCGTGACTGGGAGGGCGACCTCATCGAGGCACCCACACTCGTCAAGCGGGACGGCCGGTACGTACTCCTCTACTCCGCCGACGCCTACGCGAGGGAGATCGAGGACGGCACAAGGTACAAGACCGGCTACGCCGTGGCCAAGGATCTCCAGGGTCCGTACACCAAGGCGGCCGAACCGCTGATGACCACCGCCTTCTTCGGCGGGCAGGTGATCGGCCCCGGTGGCCAGGACGTCGTCAGGGGTCCGGACGGCCGGGACCGTATGGTCTTCCACGCCTGGAACGCGGACCGTACCGGACGCCCGATGCACCTCGCCGGCCTCGACTTCACACACGGCAGGCCGGTGATCCGGCCCTGACGGCCTGACGGCCTGACGGCCTGACGGCCTCCGCGGCCGGGGCGCCCGGCGGCGATCCACCGCCGGTCCGTGCGGCCCCCGTGACGAACACGGGGGCCGCACGCTCACGGTGCGTCAGCCGACTGCTCCGACGGCGTCTTCGGCGTCCTCGGCCGCTTCGGCGTCCTCTGTGGCCGATGCGTCCGCGGGGCGCAGACGCATCAGCAGGTGCCCGCGGCGGAACCGTTCGTCCTCGCCCGGCTCCCGCAGCATCCTGCCGATCTCGACGAATCCGGCCTCGCCGGCCAGCCTCGCGAGGTCGTCGACGGGCCAGCGGTAGGCGGTCACCACTCTGTGGTCGAACGCCGTGACCGGTCCGCCCTCCGACTCGAAGAACCCGAGCAGGAGATGGCCGCCGGGCGCGAGCACCCGCCCGAACTCCTCGAAGTACGGGAGCAGGTTCTCCGGCGGGGTGTGGATGATCGAGTACCAGGACACGATGCCCCGCAGTTCGCCGTCGGGCAGGTTCAGGGCGTCCATCGAGCCGAGCTCGAACCGCAGGTCCGGGTAGGTCTCGCGGGCGAGACCGATCATCACCGGCGACAGGTCGACGCCGAAGACGTCCAGCCCCAGGTCCCTGAGGTGCGCGGTGCCCTGACCGGGACCGCAGCCCAGATCGGCGACGCGCCCGGCACCGGTGGTCCGCACCAGTTCCGCGAACGCGCTCAGCACCGCGCGGTCGAGCGGAAAGGCGTCGAGCGCGTCGCGGGCGAGGTCGGCGTAGAGGACGGCCACGGAGTCGTAGGCGTCCGCCGTCGGACTGAGGTGCGAGAGAGGTTCCGTCATGAGCGAGGACATTAGAGCGTGCGCTGTCGCGCGCACGACCGATCCCCCGGACAGGTTCTGGCGCGAGTCCGACACGGTCCTACCAGCGCATGCCGAGGGCGTCGAGGTCCGCGCGGCGCCGCGCGTTCAGCCTGGCGGCGCGGCGGCGTGCGTTGTCCACGAACGACCCCAGCTTCACGGACATCTCCTCGCCGCCGTCGCCCGCGTCCAGGGTGATCGTCTCGACGTGCTTGCGTGGCACCGTCAGATGTCCTTCGCGGGAGTGGAACTGGCGGGCCGCCAGCAGGTTGAGGGCCCACTTGTCGTCCTGGGTGCGCCGCACGGGCCGCTCCGCCCCGCCGGGCCCGAGCCCGAGTGCGCTCTCCAGGAGCCACTGCTGGGCGGGCAGGAGGTTGTCCCAGTTCAGCCGCTGTGCCGTCGTCCAGGCGCCGAGGTCCTCGCCCTGGACGACGTGTTCGCCCGCGTCCGTGGGCAGCGTTCCGCCGGCCCGGACATGGGCCAGGGCGAGACGGAACGCGCGCTGCCAGGCGACGTCCCAGCCGAGCGGGCACCAGCCGGGATCGATGGCCTCCAGGGCTTCCATGCGACTCTCCGGCAGCTCCCCGGTACTGGGCACGCTCTCCCCGGCCGCACGTCGCTCGGCGTTCTGCAGTGTGCGCCGGGCCGCGGCCCGCTGGTTCTTCGCCCAGACACCGACCGGGAACCCGCCCTCGCCGACGGCGGTGGCCGGTGGCAGGAACATGCCGCCGTGGGAGGCCGCCCACGCCCGCGCGACGGCGAGCCCCTCCTCGAACGCGTTGTCGTGGGCGGACCACACCATGCCGAGCGCGTCCAGCTCCTTCACGCGGTCCGCCCCGAGAGTCCCGGCGTTGTAGTGGCGCCGCTGGTCGGCCAGCCACACCCCCAGGGGATACCCGCCCACGCCGCCCGGCCGGTCGGCCGGCACCACGTACGTGAAGGGCACGCGCAGTTCACCGCTCCCGGTCTCGCGCAGCCAGCGCGTGGCGGCCTCCAGGCCGCGCCGCCAGTACGCGTTCTCCGGGTCGATGACCCGCAGCCGCACGAACCGCGCCAGCACCGCGGGATCGCGGTCCGCACTGAACCGCAGCAGCCCGGCGGCCGGCCGGCTCACCGCTTCGGCGCCGTGCGCACCCCGTTCCCGGTCCCCGTACTCCCCGTCGGCCCTATCCGGTCCGCCTTCCTCGCCGGGGTCGGGGCGGCCGCTGCGGAGCCGCGGATCGGCGAGCGCCTCGATCGTGTCCGAGTCGTGCGCGTGCAACGCCGCCAGGATCTTCGCCAGAGCCCCGTACGCAGGCGAGGTCAGCATCTCGTCCGGGTCCCCGTCCGGGCCGAGGAACACCGGCACCACCAGCGAGGCCAGTTTCCCCTCGCCGGGGCGCATCCGCAGGGCGCGGCCCACCATCTGCACGATGTCCACCATCGAACCCCGCGCGTCACAGAAGGCGACCGCGTCACACCGCGCGGTGTCCACCCCCTCTCCGAGTACGCGCACGGATCCCAGGACCCGCACCGCGGCCGGGACCTCGGAATCGGGACCACCGAGGAAATCGGACGCGAACTCCGCCAGCACCCGCCTGCGGTGACCGGCGGAGTGCTCGCCGCACAACCAGTCCGCCCACACCCGCGACGCCGGCGGGAACCGCTCCGGCTCGGCCCGCGCGAGCTCCGCCGCCACGCCCCGCACACCCGCGGCCATGGCCTCGGCCTCACTCACCCTGCTGTGGAAGGCGAGGACGCGGCGCAGGCGTTCGTCGGCGGCCGCGGTCAGCAACCCCGTCTGCAGGGCCGCCAGCCGCGCCCCCCGTACCGTGTCCGAGGCCCCCGACTCCGTCGCCATGGCCGCGCACAGCTCGGGATCGCGGATGTCGAGGCAGACGACCTGGTACGGCGCGACCAGACCCCGCCGAATCGCCTCACTGAGCTTCAGCCGGTAGGCGACCGGCCCGAAGACCGCACTGTCCTCGTCCATGCTCGCCACCAGCCGCGGCCGGTTCCCCCCGGCCTCCCAGATCCGGGCGGTGGCGGTCATGTACAGCCTGCGCGCCGCGGGCACCCGCTCCTGGTCGTGCACGGCGGCCCACGGCTTCGCCCCGTCCCCACTGGTCCTGTGTGCCTCGTCGATCACCATGAGGTCCCACACCCGCAGGCCACGCTCGTGCGCCCGCTGCAGGATGCCCGACCCGACCGAGGCGTACGTCGCGAAGACCGTCACCGTCTCCAGATCCTGTGTCAGCGCGACCAGTTCGTCCGGATCGGTCGTGCAGGGGAGGCCCTCGCTGTCCTCCGGCCGCAGCGAGCACACCCCCACCATCGCTCCCCGCCGGCCCCCCTCGCGCCAGGCGCCGGCCATCTGCGTCAACAGGTCCAGGGTCGGCACCAGGACCAGCACGCGCCGCGCGGACAGACGGCGTGCCGCCGCCACGGCGATCAGGGTCTTCCCGGACCCGGTGGCGGCGATCACCTGCGTTCGCAGGCCCTCGGTGGGAAGGCGGCCGTCGACGGGGGACTGAAGGTGCCTGACCACGCTGTCCACGGCTTCGGCCTGGTGGGGGCGCAGCGTCATGTGGGGCATGGGGGCCTTCCGTGCGAGCGGCGGTGTGCAAGGGCGATTGTGCCCGCCGGCCGTCGTACGACGCAGCCGGCCGCCCTGTCGCTCACGTCTCTGCCTGCCGGGCGCACGACCCGCCGCCCGGGTCCTGCCCGGTCACCGGCCGGGGCGTACGCGGTACGGCCCCGGAGATGACGGAAACGCCGAAAGAAGGTTCAGGACGCCGACGCAGCGGGAGTCGGCGAGGGTCAGGCGGCGGTGGTGACGTACTCGGTGCCGAGCATCCGGTGCGGCGCGATGGCGCGGCCGTCCGGCAGCAGCTCGCCGGTGTCCTCGAAGGCCAGGACGCCGTTGCACAGCAGCGACCAGCCCTGCTCGGGGTGGTGGGCGACGATCTGCGCGGCCTCGTGGTCGGGACGGTCCGCCGACGGGCACAGCGGCTGATGCTTGCACAGGGGAAGTGCGGCCATGGGACAGCCTCCTCTTCGGTGACGTGGTGTGGAGCAGGAGTTCCGCCGCACCTCCCATCGTCTCCTCGCCCGATCGAGCGCGACTCGAACGGCGCACGGCCCGCGCTCGCGTGGGCGCCGCCCGCAGCCGTTCCGGACGGCTTTCGGCCGAACCGGCCGTCGTGAGTACGCGTACTCAGGTCCGGGGACGATCACCCCGGCAGACTGTGGCGTCCATGACAGACCAGCGAGGAGCAGACGTGGACCGGACGAGAAGAACCCTGGCCGTCACCGTACTGACGGCCTGTGTGCTGGCGGGCGCCGGAGCGGGGACCGCCGCCGCGACGGGAGAGCTGCTGCTGCCCCACCCGGGCCCGGACGGACTGGTGTGGGTGGAGGAACGGACCGGTGACGGCGGAGTCGCGTCGGGAGGCGCATGGGACAGGCTGCCGACCGTCCTCACGGTGGCCTGTGAGGGCGGAGGCGCCGTGCGGGTGACGATGCAGTCGCAGGGGACGGAGGTGGCCGCGTTCCCGGTCGAGTGCCCGGTGGGGAGTGCCGGAGTGGGCTCGGTGACCATGGATCCCGGCGTGGTACGGCCCGGCTCGTTCACCATCGGGGTCGACGCCTCCTCCGAGGAGATCCGGTGGTCGTTGACCGTGACACAACCGGAGTAACGAGAAGCCGTACGTGAGGGGCTGCCGCGAGGGCATCCCGCGCGGCACCCACGGATGGGTGATGACCGCTCGCCGACGACGCCGACCGCCGTGATCATGAGTGCAAGGGCGGCGAGGGTACGCGATCGCGTGGCCGAATCTCCCGCTCATGTCTCCATCACCTCTTCATCGGGAGCAACCATGCGTATGCGTACCACTCTTGCCGCCGGCGTCTTCGCCGTCACCGCCGTCCTGGGCGGCGCCGGCTCGGCGCTCGCCGACGACCACGACGAGAACCGCCACGAGGGCGGCTTCCGGGTGTGCGCCGAGTCCGCCAGCGCCGGCGACGGCGAGGCCAACTACGGCGCCAGCTGCGCGGAGGCCCACTGGAAGGGTTACTTCCAGGGCGACCGCTCCTCGTACTGACCACCCGAGCAGCCCTCGCAGGCCGCGATCACCGGCACCTGATCGCGCGAAGGCCCCGCCGTCACCCGGATCACCCGGGGGACGGCGGGGCCTTCTCCGCTGTGCCCCGGAGGCGGTTCGCCGGACGGCCCGTGCCCACCGTGCCGCCCGGCTTCTCGGGCCACATCACTTCTACGGACGAGCACAACCGTTCCGGCGTCCCGCGTGTCACACCAGACAGGAGCAACCGACTCCAAAGATCACAAGGGGGAAATATGAGATTCAACCGATCTGTCCTGACCGCCGCCGCCTTCGCCGCGCTGGCGGTGGGGGCCACGACCGCCCTGGCGGCGCCCGCCTCCGCCGCGCCCAACACCACGCCGCAGAAGGTCTGCGGAAGCGCCTACAAGACCGTGAACTCGACTCCCGTCGGCTCGCTGGGCACGGTCTACCTGACGTACAACGCCTCGAACGGCGAGAACTGCGTCGCGACCATCCGCAAGAACCCGGGCACGGCCGTGGACATGTCCACCTGGATCTACATCCCGGACACGGACGAGGGCGCCGAGGACTACGGGCAGTACACGTCGTTCGCGGGCCCGGCCTACGTGTACGGCAAGGGCCACTGCGTCGACTGGGGCGGCCACATCAACAACACGTACGTACAGGTGACGGGCTCCAACTGCGCCGCGCTGAAGGAGAACCGGGTCACCTTCACCCGCTGACCCACCGCACCTCCGTTCACGGCGGCCGCCGCCCGGCATGTGTGCCGGGCGGCGGCCGTCCCGCGTGCCACCGCGCGGCGGCGCCGGTCCGCAGGATCCGGGGACGACGGGGTTCCGCCGGGTCCCGGCCGACGACCTGGACGGGCGTCACTCCCGTCCGGACCCACGGGACTGTGCTGCCAGGATGCCGAGCAGTGCGGTCGTGGCGGGCGGGTCCGGCGGGTTGCCGTAGGTGGCGGCGTAGATCCGGCGGACGTTGCCCGCGAGCTGTGTGGTGTGGATGCCCGGTGCCCGGTGGGCCCGCAGCGCCAGGCCGTTGAGGATGGCGACCCCCATACCGGCGGCCACCAGCGCCTGGGCCACCACCGTGTCGTCGCAGGAGTACGCGATGCGTGGTGCGAAGCCGGCGCGTTCGCACGCCGTGGTCGTGGCGGCCCGGCAGCGCTCGCAACCGCCCACCCAGGCGGAGTCACGGTGGTCCTCGAGACGCTGACCGGGCCGGTCGCTGACGAGGTGGAGGGGGTCGTCCAGCAGATGGGTGAGACGCACACCCTCCTCCTCCAGCGGAGTGTCGGCGTGCCGGAAGACCAACGCGATGTCGACGTGCCCGGAACGCAGCATCTGCAGGCCCTCGACCGGGTGGGCGTCGACGAGGTTCAACTCGATTCCCGGGTACGTCCTGGACAGCTCGACGGCCGCCTTCGGCACCAGGGTGCTGAGGACGGTCTGGAAACCGGCGAGTCGCACGCGCCCGGCCCGAAGTCCCACGCGGGCGGCCAGTTCGACGGAGGCGGCGTCCACTCGCCCGAGTATCTCCGTGGCCCGCTGCGCCAGGAGTTCGCCTTCGGGGGTGAGCCGGATGCCGCGGCCCACCCGTTGGACGAGCTGGGCTCCGGTGGCCGCTTCCAGCCGTCCCAGATGGTGGCTGACCGACGGCTGGGAGTAGTGCAGTTCCTTCGCCGCCGAGGTCACCGATCCATGGCGGGCGACCGCCTCCAGGACTCTGAGGTGCGTCAGGTTCAGCATCGATCGATTTTATCTATGGGACACACGCGGGATTGGCATTGGACGTCATGACATCGGGACGCCCATCATCACCTCATGACCGAGCCCATCCGACGGAGCTCGGCCGGTGGAAGGGAACGCCAGCCATGTCACTCGCCCGCGTCCACAACTTCTCCGTCTCCCTCGACGGTTTCGGCACCGGTGACGGTCTGAGCCGTGACGCGCCCTTCGGCCACGCGGGCGAACGGTTGCACGAATGGATGTTCACCACCGGGTTCTGGCACGAGATGACCGGCCGGCCCGGCGGGACCGGTGGCCTCGACGACGCCTTCGCGCGGCGGTTCGAGCCCGGGATCGGTGCCGAGATCATGGGCTCCGGGAAGTTCGGCCCGCCCGGCTGGCACGAGGACGCGGACTGGAAGGGATGGTGGGGGCCCAACCCGCCGTTCCACACACCGACCTTCGTCCTGACCCGTCATCCGCGCCCGTCGGTCGAGATGGAGGGCGGCACGACGTTCCACTTCCTCGACGCCTCGCCGGACAAGGCGCTGGAGGCGGCCCGTGCGGCCGCGGACGGCAAGGACGTACGGATCGGCGGTGGGCCCACCGTGGTCCGCGACTTCCTGGCCGCCGGGCTCATCGACCGCATGCATGTCGTGGTGGTCCCGATCCTGCTCGGCCGAGGCGTACGCCTGTGGGACGGGCTGGAGGGCATCGAGAAGGAGTACGCGGTCGAGACCGCCCCCTCACCCAGCGGAGTCACGCATGTGACGTTCACGCGTGCGGCCGGCTGAGCCGACCGAGCCGCACGAGCCGGTCGCGCCGCACGAGCCGGTCGCGCCGCACGAGCCGGTCGCGCCGCACGAAGCGCACGAGCCGGTCGCGCCGGTTCAGTGGGATGCCTGGGCAGACGTGCAGCCTGTTGCCTTGAGGAACGACGACGCGCCGCCCTTCTCGGGGTCCGGCCGCGCGCTGATGGTCCTGCACGTCCAGCCGCCCGCACCGTTGAGGACCCGGATCGTCCCCGGCCCGTCGTACGTGGTGGGCTCGCCGCACTCGTGGCCCTCCATGGAGCCGTCGCCGAAAAGGTGGACCAACCGGCAGTCGAAGGTCCGCCCCTCTTCGGCCCTCGCGGTGTCGGCGAACAGCAGTCCTTCGCAGGCAAGGGCACAGACGAGAGCGCAGGCAAGAGCACAGACGACAGCGCCGGCCCCGCGCGGTGACGCGGCCTTCGTGGTCGGGGAGACGCGCATGACGAGGTCCTTCGTGCAGGAGGAGCCGGTCCGGTCACGGGCCGGGCGGCACACGGGACGTGCCGCGCACTTTTCCTACCGGCGACGCGGCCGCGTCACGCCTCGCGCCGGCGGTGCCACCCACACGGTCCTGCGAGTCCACACCTGTGCGGTCGTCCGTCCAGGTCCAGGCGTGAGGCCGCCGGTCAGGGTCAGAGGCCAGGAGCTGAGCAAGAGGCCAGCGGTCAGCGGTCCGTGATCGTCCTGCCGACCTTCTTCTGCTGAGCCTGGTCCTTCGCCTTCTTCGCCTTCTCGGCCGGCTCCGTCTTCTCCGACAGGCCGGGCGGCAGGGCAGGTGTGGTGGGCGCCGTTCCGTTCCGCGGTGCCGCGGAGGGCGGGGCGGACGTACCCCTGTCGACGGGTGCGGCCTGTGCCGTCGTGGCCGTATCGACGGTCGACCGACGGTTCGGGTGACCGGGGGCGGGGTGGGCGCCCCGCCCGGACGCGTCGTCGGAGAGCGTGCCGACAGAGGCGTCATGGGCCGAGGACGGCGCAGTCGCGGATGTCGCCGGCGCCCTCCGCCGCCCCGCGTCGTCAGGAGAGTCGGTCTCCTCCACGGTGGGGGCGCTGGTCGCCCGGGTCGCGTTGCGGTCGTCACCCGGCGAGGTGGAACTGTCGTCGAGGGCGAGGCCGGTCGCCACGACGGCGACGAGGGCGGCACTCGCGCCGAGCACGAGGGTGCGGCCTCGCGCGGGCATGCTGCGGGAAGCGGCTCGTCCATGGTGGGACAGCGGTTTCAGGTGCGTGCGGCCGGCCGTCCGCGACGAGCCGACGGGGACGACGAGGCTCGTCGCGGGCACGGAGGGGCCGACTTCGCCGCCGGCCGCCTCGCCCGCCGCCTCCACCGACGCCGCCAGGACGCGGGCGCAGTCGTGGGCCGTCGGGCGGATCTGCTCGTCCAGCGCCGTCATGTCCCGCAGCAGGCCGGTCAGTTGTCCCGGCAGGCCGTCCGGCACGACGGGTCGGCGGTGCAGTCGCGCGATCGCGGCCTCCAGGGGACCGCCGTCGTACTCGAGCCTGCCCGTGAGGCATTCCAGGAGCACCAGGCCGAGGGCGTAGACGTCGGCGGGCCGCCCGACCGGTCGGCCGAGGACCTGCTCGGGGGAGAGGTAGGCGGCGGTACCGATGAGTGTGCCGGTGGCGGTGCGCGTGGTGGCGTCGAGCACCTGGGAGATGCCGAAGTCGGTCAGGTAGGGGCGCCGGGAGGCGTCGAGGAGGATGTTGGACGGCTTGACGTCCCGGTGGACTATTCCCGCGTCGTGCGCGTGCGCCAGCGCCTGGGCGAGATCGGCGCCGAGCGCGGCAGTCGTGCCGGGTGACAGAGGGCCGCCGGCTATGAGGTCCCGCAGCGTGTTGCCCTCGACCAGCTGCATGACCAGGAACGCGCGTCCGTCGTGCCGCCCGGTGTCATAGGCCGTGACGAGCCCGGGGTGGTGCAGCCGGGCCTGGATCACGGCCTCGCTGTGCAGATTCTCCTCAAGATCGAAGCCGGTGTCCGGCCGGAAGAACTTGACCGCCACCGGTCGCCGCATCCTCAGGTCGAACCCGCGATGGACGTCCGCGGCGCCGCCCGAACCGAGGAGAGCGTCCAGCCGGTACCGGCCGCCCAGTATCTCTGTGGAAGACCGGGAAACCACGGCCCGGGCCGACTCACGAAGCCTCATTCCCTCTCCCACCGCGTCAACGTCAAGGGACGGATGCCCCGGGCGAGCCGTGGCCGGCCGCCGCGGACGCAAGTACCCGCGAGAAGCCGAAGTACCCCACCTTTCCGCAGGCGGGAGTGCGCCGGACGCTCGCACACCGCGGTTGTGCGGAGGGCGCCGTTACGGCGCACGGACTCGCCCCCTCGTCGGCGGCGGGACCCGGTCCCGCGCCGTGATTTCGGCTCAGCCCGAAAGGGTGTGCGAATACTCTGGCCGGTCGGCACACTGCAATGAAGGGCCAGGCAGCGCTCGTCGCCGAGTTCGGGCCTACGACGGAACCGCCCTCGGCAGCTGCGCCCGCCGGCCTTCGTCCGGTTCGACGACCGAACCGGACCGATGACCGAACCAGGGGGAGACAATGCGACGAAGCATGAGAGCAACGTTGACCAGCGCGACGGTGGCCGTCCTCGCCGCCGCGGGAGTGGGACTCGCTCCCTCGCCCGCGGGTGCCGCGGGACCCGACGCCACCGGCACGATCGTCACCTCGGAGGAGGCCCGGCAGGCACCCCTGACGAAGGCTCAGATGCGGAACGCGGTCAAGCCGAAGGAAGCCAGGTCCGGCGCCAAGTCCGCCGCCGCGCTGAACTGTTCTTACACCTACGTGTGCGGACAGGGCGGCAACGGCAACAGGTTCGACTACACCGTGTGCGACACGGTCTACACGCTGCCCAACCTCGTCGGCTGGGGCCCCGTCAACAACAACCAGACGCCGGGTACCTGGGCGCACTTCTACGACGAGGACGGCTACTGGATGTTCTCCATCAACGCACCCGTCCAGGGCGAGGTGAACTGGACCCCGGTCTGGTACGCCATCGCCTGCTGACCCGCAGGGCGAGACATTCCCGCCGGCCGGGGGCGACGCCCCCGGCCGGCGGTCCTCATGACGAGGGGTGCGCCCGCTCAGGCCCCCCTCGACCCCGCACGCCCTCCGCCTCGCACACCCGGTGCCGTCAGGCGTGGGAGGAGCAGCACAGGGTCGCGCTCGCCCCGTCCTTCGCGCCGGACGCCTCGCGGCGGGCGGCCTGGGTCGGCGGGGTCACGGTCCAGTCCGGGTGACCGGGCATCCGCGGGGTCTTCGTGCCGTACAGCCACTCGGTGAGGAAGCCGGACAGATCCTGGCCGGAGACCTCCGTGGCCAGCGCTATGTAGTCCCTCGTGGAGGCGGAGGAGTGGCGGTAGCGGTCCAGGAAGGCGCGCTCGATGCGCTGGAAGACCTCTTCGCCCACCAGGGACCGCAGCGCGTACAGAACCAGTACGCCGCCGGTGTAGCGCTGGCCGTGGAAGAGGTTCGCGGCGGTGGGGGAGGCGACCGGGCCCCCGTCCTTGCGCCACTGGTCGCCGCGCGAGTACACGTCCTTCATCCGTGCTTCCAGGCTGGTCAGGCCGAGGCTGTCCGGCCAGCCGCGCTCGTAGCGGTAGAGCAGACCGTAGTAGTCGGCGTGGCCCTCGTTGAGCCACAGGTCGGCCCAGGTGGCGGGGGAGACCAGGTTGCCGAACCAGCTGTGGACCAGTTCGTGCATCATGTGCGAGCCGATCGCGCTCTCCTTCTGCAGGAGGTAGTTCGGCTTGTAGATGGTCAGCGTCTGCGTCTCGAGGCCGGTGAAGTCGAAGGCGTCCGCGGCATCGGTGTCGGCCGGCAGGATGCCGTAGGTCTCGAACGGGAAGCGGCCCAGATGGCGCTCTATCCAGCCCAGTTGGCCGGGCGTCAGGGACAGGGCCGGTTCCAGTGCTTCGGCGCGCGCGACCGGTACGACGTCACGCAGCGGCATCCCGCCGGGGCCCGTTCTCTGGACCACCTTGTAGTCGCCCACGGTGACCTGGATCAGTTCGGTGGCGACCGGATGCTTCGAGCGGTACGTGTACGTGGTGGTGCCGGCGTTGTTGTCCGTGCGGACCAGTGAGCCGGTGGCCACACCCAGCAGACCGTCCGGGGCGGTGACGCGGATCGTGAAATCCGCCTTGTCGCTGGGGTGGTCGTTGCAAGGGAAGATCGTCCGGGCGAGGTCGGGCTGCGGGGCGGTGGCGAAACCGTTGTCGGTCGGTACCCAGCCGTTGTAGGGGAAGCTCAGCTTGCGCGGGTCGGCACTGTAGTGGACGCGTACGGTGACCCGCGTTCCGTCGTACAGGGTGGTCCGTGGAGTGACGACCAGCTTCTCCGGCTGCTGCTCGAAGGCCGCCCTTCTCTTGCCCACCCACACCTCGTGCACTTCCGGGCCGAGCAGGTCGAGCGAGAAGCTGGACAGGTCCTGGGTGGTCCGGATGGTGACGGCCGCCTTCGCCTCCACGAGCTTCGTGTCGGCGAGATAGGTGAAGTCGAGTGCGTACGCGGACACCCGATAGCCCGTGTTGCCCAGGACCGGGAAGACGGGGTCGCCCAGACTGCCCCCGCCGGGGCCACTTTTGGCGGGGGAGCCGGCGCCCAGAGCGTGGGCGGCCGGCGACGACAGCGCCGCAGCCGCGCCGGTACCGAGAAGTGCTGCCGGTGCCATGACACGCATACGATATTTCACAAATCCTCTTTCATGTGTTCCGTTACGGCTGGCAACGAGGTGCCGAAGGGTTTCCTGACGCCACTGAGGACGTGGTCAACGGACAACTGGTTCACTGCGAAGAAGGAAGTAATGAGCCGGAAAAGCGGAGTTCGCCACTCCAGGCGGGAATGCCTTCGCGGCCGACCGGGATGTACTCCCGTCCCTGACGGCCGGGAAGCCGCTTCGCAGGCCACATCCGCTGCGCTCCCCAGGTTCGTCGACCGGGGTGGAGCGCGCAGTCACTTTCGGGCTCAGCCGAAAAAGGCGCGCCACTTCCGGCACGGCGCAAAAGAGACGGCTGCCTCAAGTGGGACTCATGGGACCCTTTATGGACAGCGGGTTGATCAAGGGGGCTGTCTGTGCTGCACATCCACTTCTCCGCAGCTGATATCGGCCGGGTACGCGTGGCGGCGGAGCCCGATCCGGCCTGGGAACTCCTGTTGAGCCTGCACGCCCTGCGGGCTCCCTCCGAACACGCCGTGTTCGGCTCCTGGCGTGACCAGCACGCGAGGAGCCCCGACCCCGCCACCCGCCACCTGCTCGCCCTGGCCCCACCGCGGGGCTACTCACCGGACTTCCTCACCCCGGCGGGCGTCGGCGACGCGTCCTCACTCACCGACGCCGTCCTGGGCACCGACCGCGACCGGATCCGTACCGAACTGGCGCTGCTGGCCGGCGCCCGCAGGCCCCCCACCTGGATGCGGTCGCTCGCGGACGGCGACCTGGACTCCCTGCGCCACCTCGGCGCGGCCCTGCGCCGGTACCACCAGCAGGCGCTGGTCCGTCACTGGGGCCGCATCCGGACGATCACCATGGCGGAACAGGCCATGCGGGTCCGCGATCTCCTCGAAGGCGGCGTCGAGCGACTCCTCGGCAGCATCCATCCCGGGATCCGGTGGGAAGCGCCGGTGCTGAAGGTCGCCTATCCGGTGCGGCACGAGATACGTCTCGAAGGCCGGGGACTGCTGCTGATCCCCTCGTACTTCTGCTGGGGCAATCCCATCACGCTGCGCGACCCGCAGCTGCCGCCGGTGCTGGTCTACCCCGCCAACCGCGGTCTGCTGCCGCTGGTGCCGCCCACCGCGTCGGAGCACCTCGCGAGCACGGGACTGGCCCGATTACTGGGACGCAGCCGAGCGGCCGTCCTCCAGGACATCGCCGTGTCCGGCCCCACGACCGGCGGCGGGGTGGCCCAACGACTCGGTATGTCGGCCGCGTCGACGAGCGAGCACGCCGCGGTCCTGCGCAGCACCGGCCTGATCTCCACCCACCGCGTCGCCAACACCGTGCGGCACACGGTGACTCCGCTGGGTCAGGCCCTGCTCCAGGGACACCAGCCCGCCGGGGCGCAGCAACCCACGGCACCGCCACGGTCCGTCGACCGGGTGCGGCACGCCATGCAACGGGCGGTGTGAGCGTCCAGCACGGTGGTGCGACACCGGCCTGAGGCGGCAGCCGACGTCCGATCACCCGTTTGGCCGTGTCCGGTCTTCGCGCCACCCCGCTATAACGGGCGCATGCTCTATCACGCGGTCTCCTTGCAGAACTGGCTCGCCGAACCGCACCGGCCCTACAGCGCCGCGACGTTGCGCACCGACGGGACCGTGCACTGTTCCGCCAGCGAAGAGGCGTTGCTGGCCGTCGTGTCCCGGTTCCTCAGGCAAGTGGACGGCCCGCTCCTGGCGTTGCTCATCGACGAGACGAGGCTCGACGCGCCGGTCAGCTGGGAGGCGGCCGTCGGCGCGCCCTCGTCCGCGGTGCTGGTGCCGCGGATCCGCGGACCCGTGAACCGCGGTGCGGTCGTCGCGCTGAGGGAGATCGAACGGGACGGCGACGGCCGGGCCCGGCGGCTGGTGGCCCCTCCGAGTGAGGTGTCGCAGGGGGGTGAAAAACCCTCATAAGAGCGGGTTTACCCCCTGTCGAGGTCGTCCCGTGCCGGGGCGGGTATCGGCTCGGGAGGCACGCGCCACGGCGGGCCTCGCGACAGAGGGGGAAGCACCGCGATGACCATTGCGGATACCGACACCGAGAAGGTGTGTCCGTTTCGCCACGACGACGCTCTGGAGCCCGATCCGTTCATGACGCGGATGCGGACCGAGGAGCCCGTGGCCCGAGTCCGCATGCCGTACGGGACGGGTCCCTGCTGGCTGGTGACCCGCTACGAGGACGTGCAGAAGGTGACCTCGGACCGGCGGTTCAGCCGGGCCGCGCTGGTCGGACGGGACTTCCCCCGGATCACTCCGGTGCCCATCGCGCAGTCCGAGGCCATCAACCTGATGGACGCGCCCGCGCTCAACCGGGTGCGCCGGCTGGTCATCAAGGCGTTCACCACTCCCCAGGTCGAGGCGTTGCGCCCGTGGACCCAACGGACCGCCGACACGCTCCTCGACGCGATGGCCGAGCACGGTGCGCCGGCCGACGTCGCCGCCCACCTGGCCAACGAACTGCCCCTGATGACCATCAGCCAGCTGATGGACGTACCGCAGGCCGACCGCCCGCAGCTGCGCCGCTGGGCGATGGCCATGATGTCGATGAGCGCCGACGACCGGTCCTCGGCCGTCGAGGCCAAGTCGGCGCTGCGCGCCTACTTCACGGCACTGACCACGGCGCGGCGCCGCGCGCCGGGTGACGATCTGATCAGCGCGATGGCCACCGCCCGCATCGGCGACGAGATGCTGGAGGAGGGAGAACTGGCCGTACTCGCCATGCTCCTGGTGGTCACCGGACACGACACCACCACCTACGACATCAGCAACATCGTCTACACCCTGCTGACCCACCCCTCCCACCTGGCCCAACTGCGCGCACGGCCCGAGCTGTTGCCCCAGGCCCTGGAGGAACTGCTGCGGTACATCCCCTTCCGGCAGGGCGTCGGCATTCCCAGAGTGGCCCTGGAGGACGTGGAACTGGGCGGCCGGATCATCAGGGCGGGCGACACCGTGCAGGTGTCGTACCTGACCGCGAACCGCGACGGTCTGGTGTACGACCGGCCCGACGAGCTGGACTTCGAACGGCAGGCGCCCGCGGGACACATGGCCTTCGGGTACGGCAGCCACCACTGCCTCGGCTCCCACCTCGCCCGCATGGTCCTGCAGGTGTCCGTCGGCACGCTCCTCACCCGGTTCCCCACCCTGCGGCTGGCCGTGCCCAAGGACGAGGTGCGGTGGAACACCGTGTCGATCTGGCGCTATCCACTCGCCCTCCCGGTGAGCTGGTAGGGAGCGGACATGGCCACGCTGTGCCGGCCGGCCATCGCCGTGCCCGAACACGTCATCACCTGCGAGCAGACCCTCGACCTGGCGAGGGAACTGCACGCGGACCACCCCCAACTACCGCTCGCCCTGCGCCTGATCGCCAACACCGGCGTACAGACCCGCCATCTGGTGCGGCCCATCGAGGAGACCCTGCGCCACCCCGGCTTCACCGCCCGCAACGCCCGGTACGAGTCGGAGGCCAAGACCCGGGTGCCCGAGGCCGTGTGCCGCGCACTGGCCCACGCCGAACTCACCCCCCGGGACATCGACATGATCGTCTACGTGTCCTGCACCGGGTTCATGATGCCGTCGATGACCGCCTGGCTCATCAACACGATGGGCTTCCGGCCGCAGACCAGACAACTGCCGATCGCACAGCTCGGCTGCGCCGCGGGAGGCGCCGCGATCAACCGGGCCCACGACTTCTGCACCGCCTATCCGCAGGCGAACGTGCTGATCGTGTGCTGCGAGTTCTGTTCGCTGTGCTACCAGCCGACGGACCTGGCGGTGGGCAACCTGCTGTCGAACGGCCTGTTCGGCGACGCCATCGCCGCCGCGGTCGTGCGCGGACGGGGCGGCACGGGCGTACGACTGGACCACAACGGCTCACACCTGGTGCCCGGCACCGAGGACTGGATCTCCTACGCGGTCCGCGACACCGGCTTCCACTTCATGCTCGACAAGAGAGTCCCGGGCACCATGGCCGACCTCGCCCCCGCCCTGCGCGACATGGCCTCCCTGCGCAAGTGGAACATCTCCGAGCTCGACTTCTACATCGTGCACGCCGGCGGCCCCAGGATCCTGGACGACCTGTGTACGCATCTGAACCTGCCGCCGGCGATGTTCCGCTACAGCAGGGCCACCCTCACCGAGCGGGGCAACATCGCGAGCGCGGTCATCTTCGACGCCCTGGAGCGTTTCTTCGACGACGGCGGTGCCGACCACGCGGCGCAGGGGGTCATCGCGGGGTTCGGCCCCGGTATCACCGCCGAGATCACCCTGGGCACGTGGAGCGCGACCGAGGAGCCGGCGCGGCCGGCGGCCCGCCGGCTGACGACCGTGCGGGGCAGGCCGGCCCTCGCGTGACCGCCGGCCCCACCGCTCAGGGTGACGAGAGCGAGGAGCCGGCGTGATCGAGGGGGACGCCCAGCAGGCCGGCCACGGTGGTGAGGGTCTGTCCCAGGGGGAGCGCGACCCGGGTGACGGCGTACTCGTCGCCCCGGGTCGGGTCACGGTTGACGATCAGTACCGGCTTACCGGCCTGGGCCGCCTGGCGGACGAACCGGAGTCCGGACATCACGGTCAGCGAGGACCCCAGGATCAGCAGTGAGGCCGCCTCCCGGACCAGTTCGCGGCAGTGCTCGACCCGCGCCGCGGGCACGGTCTCGCCGAAGAACACCACGTCCGGTTTGAGGATGCCGCCGCAGAGCGTGCACGGCACCACGCGGAAGCCCTCGACCTGTTCGTCGGTGAGGTCGGCGTCACCGTCGGGGTTGAGGCCGGCGGCCACCGGTTCGAACCCCGCGTTGGCCTCCTCCAGACGACGGGCGAGTTCGCGGCGCGGGCTGCGGGCGCCGCAGCCGAGGCAGACCACCCGGTCCAGGGCCCCGTGCAGTTCCACGACGTCCGCACTGCCGGCCGCCTGGTGCAGGCCGTCGACGTTCTGGGTGATCACACCCGCGAGCAGGCCGTGCCTTCCGAGTGCGGCCACCGCCCGGTGTCCGGCATTGGGACGGGCGCGGCCGAAGGT
This sequence comes from Streptomyces sp. NPDC002701, assembly GCF_042889045.1. Classification (NCBI taxonomy): domain Bacteria; kingdom Bacillati; phylum Actinomycetota; class Actinomycetes; order Kitasatosporales; family Streptomycetaceae; genus Streptomyces; species Streptomyces sp. NPDC002701. The sequence goes on along the minus strand of NZ_JBIAQL010000007.1, from coordinate 116,480 downwards.
ACGCCAGCCGAGATGGCTGCGCGCCCAGTACCGGCGCCGCGCCCCGGGGCCGCCGGTGAAGTCCTGGTACGTCATCGGCGTGTGCCGGCTCAGGCTTCCGCCCTCGCCCCGGTAGTCGGGGATGCCCGACTCGGTGGAGATGCCGGCCCCGCTGAGCACCAGCACACCGCCGGTGCGCAGCGCGTCGGCGACCGGCTGCGGATCCGTGGTGCCGGGCGGCAGGTCCTTGGTCGGGGTCCAGCTCAGAGTGGGACGCGTGCGCATGCCACCAGGGTACGAAACCTGCCGGCTGGCCCGGTCGCACGCGGACGCGGCCACCCGTGGCCGCGCCGTTCCCGCGGTCCGGCCTGCGGGTCGGCGGATGCGCCGACCGGGCCGGGATCCGCCCGGAGGAACTGGGCGACAGGCACCGGTGACGGGGTACGCGGCGGCTCCCGCCGTGGGGCGCCTTGAGCCCCCTGACCTATGTCGGGGACCGCGGGCCGACCGGCGGACCTACGGTGTCCGTACACCACTGGCCACGGGGGACCGGTGGTGACAGGCAGCACGCAGCTCGGCAGGCCCCACGGCCGGACCGGGGGACCGGTCGGACGAGACCGGCCGGATTTCCGCACGTCCTGACGGGGTGTGGGACAAAATTCGGGACATCGGTCCCATCGGTGCGGGACGGGGAGCAGCGGAAGATGATGTTCCGGGCCGGGTGTCCTCCTGCCGGGCCCGCTTCGCCCCATGACGACCGAAGGGACCGGACATGCTGGTAGACCTCATAGAGACCCCCGAGCTGGCTCCGCAGACGTACCTCGACGACGAGGCACCGGACGTTGCCGTCGACGCACCGGAGGAGCGCGCCTGGCTCCCGTCGTACCAGGCGGTCCGGACCGCCTGACCGCGACGCGTCCGACGCGGCACCGGGCCCTGCACGGGCCCGGCGCCGTCGCGTCACGTCCCTGTCCGCTGCCCGCCCCCGAAGGACGGTTTGCCGTTGCCCGCTTCACCTTCCGCCGCCGAGCCGGTCACCGACCGGGTGGCACAGGCCGACACCATGCTCTGCGCCGACCGGCAGTTCGGCGACTCCGCCGCCATCGGCGAGCGCAACCTCGCCCGGTTCCGCCTGGGCCTGACCATGCTGGCGCGGCAGGACGACGCGGCGGCCGACGTGCTGCGGACGACGGCCGCGGCGAGCGACGAACGCCTCCGGCCGCTGCTGTACGACCCGGTGCTGCGCAACTGCTTCGAGGTCGACCTCGCACGACTTGAGGGCGGCCGGTCCGGGCGGAGTTCGTTTGGCGCCTTCGTACGGGACCACATGGCCGGTCCGGAGGCGGACACCCCGTCTCCCACCGGGCCGTGTGAAGCACTCAGCGATCCGCACCTGCGTGCCTGGCCGGGGCTGGGAGACGCCTGGACACTCACCGAACCCGCGCCGCACGGCCGCTCCCAGGAGAAGCTGGCCGAGCGCCTCATGGAGCTGTACCGCGGCGCGCTCGGCGACAGCGGGGCGGCAGGCCCGGTCACTCCGACGGACGACGTCCGTGCCGTCCTCGCGGAGGGCGCGGAGCTTCTGGCGACGCTGCTGCCCGCCGCGGGAGCCGGTGTACTGGGACACGTCACCATGGTGGGCTTCACCCACAGGGAGAGCGAGGAAGGCCCCCTGCAGTCCATGTCGGGCGGCGACCCGCTCCCCTCGACCGTGCTGCTGGCACCCGAACGCTGTGCGTCCCCGTGGCTGGCCGCCGAGAGCCTGCTGCACGAGGGCGCCCATCTCAAGCTCTTCGACGCGCTCCGTACCGGCTCCGTGGTCAACAACGCCACCGAGCGCGTCCCGATCCCCTGGCGGATCGGTTCCTGGACGGTCATCCGGGTGATCGTCGCCCTCCACTTCTACGTCCATCTGCTGGTCTTCCGCGCCGCCGCGTCCGGCGCGAGTGCGGCGGTCCGGCAGAGGTTCGGGGCGCCTCCGACGGCCGAGGACCTCGACGAGCCCAGCCCCGGCACCCCCGCCGCCCGGAGCGGCCGGTACCGGACCAGCGCGGAACGGGCCCGCTACCTCGCCGAGTGCATGCTCTCGCTGCCGGAAGAGGCACTCACCGAGAACGGGCACCGGTTCGCCCGCTGGCTGCTCACCGCGCTCCGGCTGGTGGACGACGACGCGCCGCTGCCCCGTGACCGGACCACGGCGACCGAAGGACGGGCGGAGCCAGGGCAGTCACCGGAGGTTCCCGCGGGAGGCGCCCTCCGGCGCGTCGCACCCGTGGACGCATGCGCGCTGCCCGGTCTGGGGCAACTCGTCGTCAGCCCCGCGGAATCGGCCCGGATGCACTGGCTGAACGCGCGCTCGTGGACGGTCTACTCCCTGTGCGACGGCCGTGACCTCGACTCGCTGCACACGGCGTATGCCAGGGCGGCCGGTCTTCCCCCCGGCTCGGCGGACGCCGGCCGGCAGGTGGGCGACAGTGTGCGCGGCCTGGTGGCCGCGGGCCTCGTCACGCACGGCACATAGCGGGCCGTTCACACCGTTCAGGTGTTCCGCCGGTGGGCCTACACACCTGCCGAACTCGTGCCGGGGCCGGCCGTCTCCAGGCCGGCCAGCCGGGCGGACACGATGGCCTCCAGCCGGCTGGACACCTGGATCTTCGGAAGGATGGCCGAGACGTAGTTGCGCACGGTCTTCTCCGATATGAACAACTCCTGCGCTATGCGCCGGTTTCCGTAGCCGAACGAGACCAGCCGCAGCACCTCCCGTTCCCGGTCCGTCAACGCCGGGAACGGGAGAGTCCTGTCGGCCTCCGCCAGGCGTACCAGAAGGGCGGAGAAGTCGCCGCCGGCCCGTGGACCCAGCGTGAGGTACCCCCGCTGGACGGCCCGCACGGTGCGCAGGAGGTCCGCCGTCTCCGTGTCCTTGCGCAGGTAGCCGGTGGCCCCCGCCAGCAGCGTGGTCAGCAGCAGGCTGTCGTCGTCACGCTCCGGGGACACCGAGGCGATCAGTCCCAGTGCGGGGTCCTGCCGGCGCAGTTGCTGGAGCGCCCCGACGCCCGCGCGGGCGGGCAGGTCGAGGTCGACGATGACCACGTCGGGCTTCTCCTCCCGTGCCGCCCGCACACCGGCGTGCGGGTCGTGGGTCCCTGCGGCAACGGTGATCCCCCCTTCCTCCAGCGCGGAACGCAAGCCGCCGAGGATCAGGGGAATGCTCTCTATCAGCACCACGCGCGTACCGACCTCATGGACCGTATCGGCCACTCTGACCCACCCTTGCACCCGAGCCGGCGTGCGGCGCAGTGAAGAGCGTGCCGCACACCGTCGTTGTCGACGTTCGAGTGAAAGCGTAGAACTTGCCCTGACGGGCGGGCGGTTACCGACTGCTGGTGACCTGCGGTCCGCGGGGCACGGGATGGGGGCGGTGGTCAGGAGACCGTGGCGGCCGGCGGGGTCCACCGGCGGGTGCGGTGCACCGTGGTGGAGTAGCCGTAGTCCTTCTTCAGCTGTTCGGGAATGGCGTAGTGCATGACGCGTCCGCGGGTCAGCGAGGACAGTTCGAGGACGGTGGTGAGGTGGCCGAGGCGGTCCAGGGCCCAGGCGCCGAGCGGGGAGCTGTCCTCGATGGTCTCCAGGACACCGAGGAGGTGGGGCACGGCCTTGACGGCGGTGTCCCACGGGGTGCGGGGGACTTCGAGCCAGTCGGCGCAGGTGTCGCCGATGAGATGGCGGATGAGGGCGCCGACGACCGGGTCGAAGAAGGTGCCGGGCACCACCTCCTCGTAGAGGTCGAGCAGTTGCCTGGTCAGGTGTGTGCCCTCCGGGGAAGGCCCCATGTGCCGGATCATGTACAGGTCGAGGAACTCGCGGGCGTCGTCGAGGGTCTTGGGGACGGCGTCCTGGTCGACGCCGAGCATGGCCCCGACGACGCGCCAGGCGTAGTAGTAGGCTTCCGCGCCTTCCGCCGACATGTGGACGCCGAGGCGGTGCAGGCTGTCCAGTACCAGCAGGGAGAAGAACATCTGCCCGCCGATCACGTCCTCCTGGCAGATCGGCGTGCCGTCGGCCCCGGTGTCCCAGCGGTTCTCGCGCCGCAGGTGGTGGCGGATGGAGGCGTGCAGGAGGCGGACCTTCTGGGCGGCGGGGATGAAGCGGCTGCCGGCCTCGAAGGCGTCGGGCTGCATGAGGTAGACGGTGAACTGGCCTGTCTCGGCGAGGCGTTTGGAGGGGTACTTCAGCCCGTGGGTGGCCGACAGCAGCTTCGCCACGTGCGGGACGACGTAGCAGGCGGGCATGGAGGCGAAGGACAGCGCGGTGGAGATGTGCACGTTGTTGTCGATGAAGAACAGCCGGGCCTTCTCCATCTCCGACCAGTCCACCCACGCCGGTGGGGTGCTGGTGGCCTCCAGGTACTCGCGCGCCACGTCGGGCAGTCCGTCCGGCAGGGGAGCGCCGACGGTGGACACGTAACGCATCAGGGTGTTGAACTTCCCCACCTCCCCGCGGGCGAACAGCTCGGCGACGGTGGCGTCGGCGAGTTCGTCGCCCTCCTGCCGCAGGGCGTTCATCGATGCCTCGGTGTAGGTCATGACAGGGCTCCTCGGTTTCGCTGGACGGTCCGCTGCGGCGGTGGCGGGCAACGGCATCACGGAAGGACGTGGGTCCGGTCCGCGGCATGCGGTGCGCGATCAGGACAGGCGGGCCGTCACCGAGTGCGCGAGCACGGTCAGGGCGGTGGCGGCCTGCGTCGGTACGTCCAGCCCCCGGAGGGCGTCCAGTGCCTCGTCGACCCGTGCCCTGATCATGTCCTCGATGCGGTCGGGCGCCCTCAGCCGGCGCATCACCTCGCGCACCGCCTCCAGCCCGTCTCCGTCCAGGTCGCCCCGCCCCAGCAGGGCGCGCAGCAGTTTCCGCTCACTGTCGCCGGCGAGGCGCCAGGTCTCTGCCAGCAGCGCCGTGGGCCGCTGGCCGCGCAGGTCGTCGGCGTTGGCCTTGCCGGTGAGTTCCGCGTCCCCGAACAGGCCGAGCAGATCGTCCCGGAGCTGGAACGCCTCGCCCAGCGGCAGCCCGTACGAGGAGTAGCCCTCGCGCAGCCGCCCGCTCGCCCCGGCCAGCGCGCCCCCGATCAGCAACGGCTGCTCGACCGTGTACTTGGCGGTCTTGTACCGGATCACCTTCAGCGACGCCCCGGTGTCCGGACCGGCCCCGGTGCGCAGGATCTCCAGGCATTCCCCCGCGATCAGTTCGCGGGCCATCACCGACCACAGCGGGCGGGCCCGGACGAGATACGCGGCGGGCAGACCGCTGGTGGCGAACAGCTGACCGGCCAGCGCCATCAGCAGATTGCCCACCAGCATCGCGAGCGACCGCGCGGCGGTGTCGGCATCGGCTCCCGGGCGCCGGACCACGGTGTCGCGCAGGGCGATGTGGGCCGTGGGCTGTCCGTGCCGCAGCGGGCTGTCGTCGATGAGGTCGTCGTGCACCACCGCGGCGGCGTGCACCAGTTCCATGGACGCGGCGGCCCGCACCAGTGCGTCGCTGTCCGGCTGGCCCACCGCACGCCACCCCCAGTAGCAGAAGGCCGCGCGCAGCCGCTTGCCGTTCGCGACCGCTGCCTCCAGCTGCCCGGCCACCGGGTCCAGGACGGGATCGATCGCCGCGAACTCGTCGGCCTCCTGGGCCACGAACCGGCGCAGCACCTCGTCGACACGGGCCTTGAACGCCACCGGCTCCCACCGGTCAGCCGTCATCGGCGGCCTTCCGCGCCAGGGCGTGCCGGGCGAGGATCTCCAGATGGGCCGGGGGTACGACCGCGTACCGGTCCAGCAGCAGGCGTCCGCGCGCCGTGAGTTCGTGCTCGGCCTCGTCGGCCAGCTCCGCGGCGTCCGCGCGGCGCAGCAGCCCCCGCACCGTCCCGAGGGCCGAACCCAGCGTGCTCACCGCCAGGTCGGCCAGCCCGGCCGCCAGGAGCAGTCCCTGACCGTCCAGGCTCCCGCGCCGTTGCGCTTCTTGCGACATGCGTTCTCCCCACCTGCGTTCATCCGGGACGACGTCGGTCACACGCCGCCTTTTCGAGCATCGCGGGACACCGCGCGTGAAAAGGGAAGAACTCACGATCGAGTGAGCAGATCGCTCGGCCGTACGGTTTACCGGACAATTTCTCCTTAGCCCGGAAGAAGCTCTTTTTCGCGTTAGCGTAAATGTGATCCTTCACGAATGGAGTTTCCATGCGGTTAAGAGCAATGGCCCTCGCGGCAATACCCGCCGCCTTCCTCGGAGTCATGGCCTCGGCGCCCAGCGCGTCGGCCTGGTCTCCCGGCAACTGCCAGGAAGGCACGTTCTGCGTCTGGCCCGATTGGTGGTACGGCGACACCGATATGGCTCCGTCGCTGGCGACCGACGCCGAATGGTCCGGCAGTGCACGCGGCCACATCTATTACAACAACACGTCCCGCGACGTCACGATGACGTACGTCCTCGTCCAGGACGAGGGGCAGGGACCCGCGTACACGGCGTGTGTCAGCAGGCACCAGGGAAGCTACTTCACCGTGCCCGTGTCCGTCACCGACGTGACGTGGCGCGAGGACGACGGAACCCCTTGCCGGTGACCTCCTCAGGTCTGCGGACCTAGGGCGTTTCTGCGGCCCAGGGCGTTTCCGTGCGCCCGGGGCGCGACAGGCTCGGGCCGGGATCGTCCACCGTCGGCGCCCGGATCTCCGGATCGGGCGCCGACGGGCATGTGACGCGGATCACGCCGGAACGAAAACCTGCGGCCCGGCCCCGGCGTCTAGCGGGTGTGAGATCAGTCAAGGCAGCGCCGCACGAGCTGGACGAGGAACGTCTCGTCCGGCTGGTGGCCAAGGGCGACCGTGCCGCGTTCGAGGAGTTGTACCGGCGTACGTCGCCGTGGATCGCCGTGCGGCTGCGCCGCCGCTGCGTCGACGAGCAGATCGTCGCGGAGGTCATGCAGGAGACCTACCTGGCGGTGTGGCGGGCCGCGGGTGCGTTCGCCGGGGCCGGCGTCGGAGGGACGGCCACCGGCTGGCTGTGGACCATCGCGGCGCGCCGCCTGGTCGACGCCTTCCGGCGCAGGGCCCACCACGCGGAGCCGCCCCCGGCCGCCGCCGTGCCCGACGCGGCGCCCGCCGCCGAGGAAGAGGCCATGGCGGCGACCGTCGGCGGTGAGGTCGGGGACGCGCTGCGGTGCCTCGCCCCGGAGTTGAGACAGGTACTGCAGGCCATGGTGCTCGACGGGCTGTCCGTCCGGGAGACCGCGGTCCTGCTCGGACTGCCCGAAGGCACGGTCAAGACCCGTGCCCGCCGGGCCCGGATCGCGATGCGGAGGGCGCTGGCATGAGCGGGGAACACGCGTCGGCACGGATCATCGAGGGGTACGCGCGCGGCGGCACCGGCCTCGCCGCCGACGAGGTGTGGGCCGTGGAGGCACACCTGGAGGCATGCCGGGTCTGCCGCGACCGGCTGGCGGCCGCCGTCGCCGCCCACGTGCCCGCCGTCGCCGCACTGGTGGACACCGTGTGGTCCGGCCTCGAAGCCAGGCTGCCGGTCACCGCCACCATGCCGCGCGGACGGCGCTGGACGGCCCGGGTGTCGAGGTGGCTGACGCCCACGATGGTGCCGTGGCTGGCCATGGTCCTGGGGGTGACCCTGCTGGCCCTGCTGCTCGACCTGGCCGGCACCGGCTCCGGCGAGGTGTCACTGGTGCTGCTGTTCGCGCCGGTCCTGCCCGTGCTCGGCGTCGCGGCGTCCTGGTCGCGCGGTCTGGACCCGGCGTACGAACTGACCGCCTCGGTGCCCAGGGCCGGGCTCTACCTGGTGTTGCGGCGCACCGCGTCCGTGCTCGGCGTGGTCGTCCCCGCGCTGCTGGTGGGCGGCTGGGCGACGGGCGTGATGGTGGCTCAGTGGCTGCTGCCCTGCCTGGCCTTCACCGCGGCGACCCTGGCGCTCGGCGGTGTCGTCGGGGTGACCCGCGCCGCCGTCGCGCTGGCCGCCGTGTGGGCCGCCGTCGTCGTGGCGCCGACCCTGGCCACCAGCCGTACGGCCGTCACGCTGCAGACGGACGGGCTGCCCGTGTGGGCGCTGCTCCTCACCCTCGGCACCGGTGTCGTGATCGCCCGCAGAGGCGCGTACGCCGGACTGAAAGCCCACCGATGACCACAGGAAAGGAACACCACATGACATCCGCGGTGAGCGCGGCCGACATCGCGCCGACTGCCTATGCCTGGGAGATCCAGGCAACCGGGCTGAAGGTCAAGGTCGGCAGAGAACGGATGGCCGTCGACGGCCTCGACCTGCGGCTCGGCACCGGCGTACACGGACTCCTCGGTCCCAACGGGGCGGGCAAGACCACCCTCATCCGGACACTGGCGACCGTGCTGCGCCCCACCGAGGGCACCCTGGAGATACTCGGCGAATCCGCGGGCGGCAGGGGCGAGCACCGTGCGCTGCGCCGCCGGATCGGTTATCTGCCGCAGGAGTTCGGCTACTACAAGCGCTTCACGGTGCGCGAGTTCGTCGAGTACATGGCGTGGCTGAAGGAGGTGCCGAAGACGGACATCCCCGCAGCGGTGCAGCGCGCCGTGGAGCGGGTGGGTCTGGCGGACCGCGCCGACGACAGGATGAAGACCCTGTCGGGCGGCATGGTGCGCAGGGTCGGCATCGCCCAGGCCATCGTCAACGACCCGACGGTCCTGCTCCTCGACGAGCCCACGGTCGGCCTGGACCCGGCGCAGCGGCTGCGCTTTCGCGAGCTGCTGCAGGAGCTGGGTACGGACAGCTGTGTGCTCGTCTCGACCCATCTGGTGGAGGACGTCGCCATCGCCTGCACCGACGTGGTGCTCTTCGCCGAGGGCCGGCTGGTCTTCCAGGGCACCCCGGACGAACTGGCGGCGGCGGGCGGCCCCGAGCACGTGGGCGACAGCCCTCTGGAGCGCGGCTACTCGGCGCTGCTGCAGAACCCCGTTCAGGAGAGAGGCACCTGGTGAACAGCCGCGTTCTGCGCATCGAACTGAGGCGTTCCGTCGCCCCGTGGGCCGGCGCCGTGGTCCTGGTTCCGGCGCTGGCCTTCCTGTACCTGCTGGACACCGCCGCGTGGTGGAACGGCACCGCGGCGTGGACGGCCCAGTGGACACCTCTGGCCATGTGGACCCGCTCCCTGCTGTTCTACCTGTGGCCGCTGGCCGTGGGGCTCGGGGCACTGCAGGGCCTGCGCGACCACCGCTCCAAGATGTACGACCTGCTGACGAGCACGCCACGGCCCGCCTGGCACCGCGCCGCCGCACTGACGGGCACGACGGCGTGCACGCTGGCCGGGGCCTTCGCGCTCCTGGTCCTGGCGGGCGGGGTCCAGGTGCTCGGCAACACCGAGTACACGCATCTCGGCTGGCTGCCGATCTCGCTGGTGGGGGCGCTCTTCCTCGTCGCGGGGTCCGTACTGGGCATGGGGGCCGGACGCGCACTGCCGTCCCCGCTCACCCCGCCCGCACTGACCATGTGCGCCTTCGTGTTCACGGCTCTCATGCACATGTCCCTGGGCCGGACGGAGACGACCACGGCGGACGGGTTCACGGACACGGAGCCGAACCGGGTCTCGCTGCTGTCGCCGACGCTGGAGGAGGTGCGTGACGCACTCGTCACACTCTCCGCCTCCGTACACCTCGGGCAGACGGTCTGGCTGCTCGGTATGGCCGCGACCGGCTTCGCGCTGCTGGTCGCCGCGACCTGGCGCGCCCGGCTGATCGCCCTGACACCCGTCCTGGCGGGCGCGGTGACGGCCCTGCTCGTGCTGCCCTCCGACCCGGGCCGGATGTACGTCGTCGACGAGGCCGCCGCGGAGCTGGTGTGCGAAGGACCGGTGTGCGTGACGAAGACACAGCAGGCACGGCTCGCCGGCCTGGCGGGTCCCGGGAAGAAGGCGCTGCGCCTGCTGCACGCTGCCCTGGGCGACCGGGCGCCGGTCTCGGTCCGGGAGAACGCCGCCGTGCTGCCCGAGGGCTCCATGCCGCGGTGGTCCCGCGAGACCGTCCTCTTCGACTTCGACGACGGCATCATCACCGCCGCGAAGGGCGAGGAACTGACCCGGGCCCTGATCGCCCAGAGCATGGTGCCGGCGTGCATCCCCGTCGGCTGGAGCGGCACCACCGACGCCGCCTCGCAGATCATCGCGGTGGGCTGGGTCACCGGTGACGGCCTCGAACCGCTCGGTGGCACCGGCCGCCGCCCGGCCGAACAACTGGCCGAGGCCCGTCCCGTCTGGCAGAAGCTCAAAGCCCTGCCGCAGGACGAACAGCTCGCACGGATCAACGCGATGCGCGCCGCCGCGCTCTCCTGCGAGAGCGACGTGCTCGGCGCCCTGACGGGCGGTGAGTCCCGATGAGATGGCTGACGCTGTACGCGCGCTCACGGCAGATACCCGCGTCGCTCGCCGCGCTGCTGATCAGCGCGGTGACGGTGTGGGCACTCACCCGGGACGGCGGCGGGGAGCCCGCCGATCCGCGGCTGCCCGCACTCGTCCTCGCTGCCGGGGCGATGGCCGCTTCGGTCGGACTCAGCGGGCAGGACCCCGCGCTGGACCGGACGGCCGCGATCCGCTGGGTGCCCCGCAGAGCGGCGCACGTGCTGCTCGCCGGGGCGGTCGTCGCCGCGACGCTGCTGACCGTACAGACACTGGGCGAGTCCATGGCCACCACCGCGTTCGTCGTCCGGGACAGCGCGGGCCTGATGGGCCTGGCCGCCCTGGGCGCGGCGCTCTCGGGAGGCCACTACGCGTGGACGCTGCCGTTCGCCTGGCTCGCGTTCTCGTTCTTCGCCCCGCCCTCGACCGGTGTGCCGATGCAGGTGGCGACCTGGATGCTGCTGCCGCCCGGCACGGCCGCGGGCACCTGGACGGCCCTGACGCTCACCGTCGTCGGTACCGCCGCCTACGCCCTCGCGGGCCCCAGGCGCTGACCGGGGAAGTCCTGACGATCGAGGCGCGTCCCGTCCCTCGTTAGGGAATCCGGATGACGGGTACCCGGGTGCGCGGCGAGGACGGGGCGCGTGCCGAGGCCGGCCGGCGGCGGGCCGTCGGTCCGCCAGGGGCGGGAGCGACGTGTGGCGACCTGCCGGACGTGCGACGAGACTGAGGCGAACGGCGCCTGACGATGGGTGGGCCATGTACAGCGTTGAGGAAACGATCGAGGTCGCGGTCCCGGTGCGTACCGCGTACAACCAGTGGACCCAGTTCAAGAGCTTTCCCCGGTTCATGACCGTGGTGAAGAAGGTCGATCAGGTCCGGCCCGCGCTCCTCACCTGGACGCTCGGGGCCGGACCGCTGCGCCGCGAGTTCCAGGCCGAGATCGTGGAACAGGAACCCGACTCCCACGTGACCTGGCGAAGTCTCGAACGGCACACTGTCCACAGCGGCGAGGTGTCCTTCCGGCCCACCGCGGAGGACGGTACGGCGGTCACGGTCCGGATCGAGATCGAGGTCGGTCCGCACGCCGCCACCGGCGTGCTGGGTGGCCTCCCCAAGCTGGTCAGCCGTGTCGTACGCCGAGAGCTCCGGCACTTCAAGACGTACATCGAAGGGCTCGGCGCGGAGAGCGGGGCCTGGCGGGGCACCATCAGCGACGGACGCGTACGGCCCGACGAACCGAAGCCGCACAGGAGCCGGGTGGCCCGCTGGCCCGTCGGCTGATCCCGGGCCGGGGCCCGCGTCGGCCCGTCGGCCGCGTACGTGTACGTGTACGTGTACGGCAGCAGCGTGAGCGAGAGGCAGACCCGATGAAGAAGGCGCCCGGCGACGAACCGGACGAGACTCTGACCGTGACCCCGCCGAAGAAGTGGGCCGCAGGCGTGCCCGCGGTGGTGCACGCCCTGGAGTACTCCCTGGAGGAGACCTCCCCCCGGCGTACCGGGGAGACGCTGCTGACCATGAACCAGGTGGGTGGCATCGACTGTCCCGGGTGCGCCTGGGCCGATCCCTCGCCGGGCCACCGGCACCGCAACGAGTACTGCGAGAACGGCGCCAAGCACATCAACGACGAGGCGACGTCACGGCGGGTCACCGCCGAGTTCTTCCGCAGGCACACGGTCTCCGAGCTGGGCCGCCGCTCCGACCAGTGGCTGAACCAGCAGGGACGGCTCACCGAGCCGATGGTCAAACGGCCGGGCTCCGACTCGTACCAGCCGATCAGCTGGCACGACGCCTTCGACCTGCTCGCCGCGGAACTGAAGGCGCTCGACACCCCCGACGAGGCCGTGTTCTACACCTCGGGCAGGGCCAGCAACGAGGCCGCGTTCCTCCTGCAGCTGTTCGTCAGGGCGCTGGGTACCAACAACCTGCCCGACTGCAGCAACATGTGCCACGAGTCCAGCGGCTTCGCCCTGCACGAGACGCTCGGCACCGGCAAGGGAACGGTCAGCCTCGACGACCTGCACCACGCCGACCTGATCTTCGTGGTGGGACAGAACCCCGGAACCAACCACCCGCGCCAGCTGTCCGCCCTGGAGCAGGCCAAGCGGAACGGGGCCCGCATCATCGCGGTGAACCCCCTCCCCGAGGCCGGACTGCTGAGGTTCAAGAACCCGCAGAAGCCCAGCGGGGTGATCGGCAAGGGCACCCAGATCGCCGACCGGTTCCTCCACATCCGCAACGGAGGCGACCTGGCGCTGTTCCAGGGGATCAACCGGCTGCTGCTGGAGGCCGAGGACGCGCGGCCGGGCCAGGTGCTCGCCCACGACTTCATCCGTACCGACACCAAGGGCTTCGAGGAGTTCGCCGAGCACGCCCGCACCGTCGAGTGGCACGACATCCTCGCCGCGACCGGCCTGACCCGCGAGGAGATCGAGCAGGTCCGGGACGAGGTGCTGCGCAGCGAACGCGTCATCGTCTGCTGGGCGATGGGGATCACCCAGCACAAGCACGCGGTCCCCACCATCCGGGAGATCGTCAACTTCCTGCTGCTGCGCGGGAACGTCGGCAGGACCGGCACCGGCGCCTGCCCCGTACGCGGGCACAGCAACGTGCAGGGCGACCGCACGATGGGCATCTGGGAACAGATGCCGGACGACTTCCTGGACGCCCTCCAGGCGGAGTTCGCCTTCGACCCGCCGCGCGCCCACGGGCTGGACTCCGTCAACGCGATCAGGGCGATGCGCGAGGGCCGTGTGAAGTTCTTCCTCGCCCTGGCCGGCAACTTCGTCCGGGCCGCCCCGGACAGCGAGATCACCGAAGAGGCCATGCGCAACTGCCGTCTCACGGCCCACATCTCCACCAAGCTCAACCGGTCCCACACCGTGTGCGGCGAGACCGCGCTGATCCTGCCGACCCTCGGCCGCACCGAACGGGACGTCCAGGCCGACGGGGAGCAGTTCGTCACCGTCGAGAACTCGATGAGCGAGGTGCACACCTCCCAAGGGCGCCTGCAGCCCGCCTCCCCACTGCTGCTCAGTGAGATCTCCATCCTGTGCCGGCTCGCCCGCCACACCCTGGACGGTACGGGCGACATCCCCTGGGAGCAGTTCGAGGCCGACTACGGCGCGATCCGTGACCGTATCTCCCGCATCGTCCCGGGGCTGCACGACTTCAACCGGCGGGTGACGCGCCCCGGGGGCATCCAGTTGCCGAACCCGGTCAACGAGGGCGTTTACCACAACGACGTCGGCAAGGCGTTGTTCACGACCAACGACTTCGCGATGCTGCAGGCGCCCGAGGGGCACCTGTTGCTGCAGACCCTGCGCTCCCACGACCAGTGGAACACCGTCCCCTACACGTCCAACGACCGCTACCGGGGCATCCACGGAAGCCGCCGGGTGGTGCTCGTCAACCCGGAGGACGTGGCCGGACTGGGCCTCACCGAGGGGCAGCACGTCGACCTGGTGAGCGTGTGGGCCGACAGCGCCGAGCGCCGCGCCGAGAACTTCCGCGTGGTCCCCTACCCCACCACCCGGGGGTGCGCGGCCGCGTACTACCCCGAGACCAACGTCCTGGTCCCGCTGGACAGCGTGGCGGACAAGAGCAACCAGCCGACGTCGAAGGCGGTCGTGGTCCGCCTGGAACCCGTCGGGCCGGCCTAGGGCGTTTCTTCTGGATCAGCTCGGGTCCGCGGCTGCCTGGGACGTGTCGGACAGGGCGATGCGGGCGGTGACGCGTTTGCCGGACGCTTCCAGGCGGACCTGGAAGCTCTCGGCGAGGGCCCGGACGATCTCCAGGCCGTGACCGCCGATCCGCTCGGGATCGGCGGAGCGGACGACCGGCCGTGCGCGGACGCTGTCCCGCACGGTGACCTCCACGGTGGCACCGGCGATCCGCAGTTCCATCTGCGCGGGGCCGGGAGCGTGTCTGCGGGCGTTGGTGACCAGTTCGCTCACCACCAGTTGCGTGAGGTCCAGGGCATGGGCGGAGACCGGCACGTCCCGGTCGGCGTGCGCGCGGTTGAGGAAGTCGGCCGCGAGGTGACGTGCCGCGGAGATACAGGAGCCGTCGCCGCGGAGCCGCATGGCCGTGGAGATGCCAGGAGCGTCCGGACCGCCACCGCCGTTGACCGAGTGCACGTCTGTGTCCACCTTCGCGATCGCGTGTCCGCCGCGGTACCCGACATGGTCCGCCCCGTGCGACCCTTACAGCATCGGGCCGACCGGTCGAGCGAGTCCATGGGCACGCTCGAAGCAGGCTCGCGGCGCGTGCCCGGGCCCGGGCGCGTACCAGCGAACGCAGTACGAGGACACCGTGACGCAGTCGCACGCAGCACCGCCCGACCCCCTGCCCACCAGCTACCTCACCGACGACGGCGTGCACGTCGTCACCCTGCGCGGTGACCTGGACCACGACGCACGTCACCGGGTCGAGCACATCCTGGCGCCGCCCGCCGGCGTCAGGCCGTCGCGGACCGTGGCCGACCTCTCCGACGTGCCCTTCATGGACTCCAGCGGCATCAACCTGCTGATCGTCGCCTACAAGGCCGCCGCGGCCACCGAGGGCTGGGTACGGGTGGCCGGCGCCCAGGTGCCCGTGCTGCGCGTGATGAAGATGGTCGGCCTCGACGCGATCATCCCGTGCTACCCCACGCTGGAACAGGCCCTGGAGCGGTGACCCGGCGACGGTAGGACGCAGTTCCTCACGGGCCGCTCAGCGGAGTCGCCCAGGGAGTCATCGACACCGAGTGCGCACCGGATCGACGCGACGCGGCGGCACGTACCGAAATGCCGTGAACGGCCATACGTGTTCGCCCTGAAACAGGCTGTCGCCACCGGCATATTCGGGCCTACGCTGACGGCAGTCCGTGAACCGGCGGTTGTCCGTTGCTACGGCGCCGTGGTCCGGCGATCACTCGGGGTCCGAGGGGCGCCCCTACGTCAGCGGCTGTGTTCCGCGGGACCTTGAGCCCGCTTCTCCGATATCGCGCGAGGGACCGCCGCGGCCCGGTCCCGGACCCGGTCGCCCTGTCCTCCCCTGACGGTGCATCATGCTGAGGAATCCGGCCATGTCCAAGTATTTCGCCGACGACCTGATGTTCATCATGCCCCTGGGCCCCGAGCCGGGCATCAAGCTCTACGGCCAGGTCATGGGAGCGCACAAGATCCCCCTGCACCTGGCGCTGCTGGCCTGCCGAAGGCGGCACAGAGACGTGACCGTCGATCTCACCGGTCTCCACTACCTCTCCCAGAGCGCACTGGAGACACTGGTCGGCGCTGCCCGTACGCTGCCACCCCCTCTGCGGCTGACCCTGCGGGCGGGACCCGACCTCGACCTCCCGGGGCGCCTCGCGGCGCACGGCTGGCACGAGACGCAGAGCCTCCAGCTGAGCGACGCCTGAACGCGTGCCCCTGCGGCCGCGGGAGGCCGCAGGGGCACGTCCGCCTCCCGTCGGGACGCAGGGGCGTCACCGACCGCGCCCGTGCTACGCGGCGACGACCGCGGCTCCCGTCCTGCCGCCGTCGACGTCCACCACGGTTCCGTGGACGAAGGCCGCTTCGTCGCCGGCCAGCCAGACCGCGGCATGCGCGACCGCGTCGGGTGTGCCGACGGTGCCGGCCGGGGTGCCCCTCATCATGATCTCGCCGAGGTGCGGCTCGCTGCCTTCCGGGGCCGGAGGCAGGATCACGCCCGGCGAGAGGGCGTTCACCCGGACGCCCAGGGGGCCGAACTCCGCGGCCCAGGCCCGCGTCAGCGTCTCCACGGCTCCCTTGGTGGAGCTGTAGAGGGCGGCGGAGGGGACGCCCAGGCGCGCGATCCACGACCCCAGATTGATGACCGTCCCGCCGCCGGACCGCGTCATCATCGGGACGACGGCGGCGGTGAGGAAGAACGGTGCCTTCACGTTCACCGCGTAGACCGAGTCGAACGTCGCCTCGTCGGTGTGGGCGGTGTCGGAGGACGGGTAGATGCCGGCGTTGTTCACCAGGATGTCGATCCGCCCGCCCAGGGAGTCACGGGCCCGGTCGGCCAGCTCCCGTGAGGCCCGCGCGCTGCCGTCGAGGTCCGCCACCACGAAGTCGGCCCGGCCGCCGGCCGCGCGGATCCCTTCGACGACCCGGGTTCCCCGTTCCCGGTTGCGCCCGGACACGATGACGTGAGCGCCCTCGGCCGCGAACGCCTCCGCGATCGCCTGTCCGATGTTGCTGGTCGAACCCGTGACCAGCGCCGTCTTGTTCCGCAGTCGTCCGTTCATGACGCGATCTCCCTTGTCTGCGCGGTGTGCGGACCACTGTGCGTCGCAGAAAATGGACCGGCAAGTCCAGAATGGCGGTACCGTGGGACGCGAGAGAAGGAGGCCGGATGCCCGATGCGCCGACCGTGAAGGGCCGTGCCACCCGGGCCCGCATCGTCGAGGGGGCGGCCGAGGTGCTGCGCGAGCAGGGAGTCGCCCTCACGACGCTCGATGACATCCGCGGCCGTACCGGCACCAGCAAGAGCCAGCTCTTCCACTACTTCCCCGAGGGCAAGGACGAACTGCTGCTGGCCGTGGCCCGGTACGAGGCGGACCGTGTCCTGGAGGACCAGCAGCCCCACCTCGGTCGCCTGGACTCGTGGGAGTCCTGGCAGCGGTGGCGGGACGTCGTGGTGGAACGCTACGAACGACAGGGCGACCACTGCCAGCTGGGCGCCCTGTTCCTCCAGGTCGGGAGGTCCCGCCCCGGTGCCCGGGCGATCGTCACGGAGCTGATGCGCCAGTGGCAGCGACAGCTCGCCGACGGCATCCGCGCCCTCCAGGCGAACGGCCTGGTCTCGCTGTCCCTGGACGTGGACCGGACCGCCGCCGCGCTGCTGGCGGGCGTCCAGGGAGGCGTCGTCGTCATGATGTCCACGGGCGACTCGACTCATCTCAGGGCGGCGCTCGACACGGGCATCGAGCACCTGCGCGCGACGACGGGGGCGGCGGGGGAGGCGGACGGAAGCGCCGCCCCGGCCGCGCCCGTGCGCGGCATCCCGTCCTCGTCGGCGTGACGCGCCGTACGGTGGGCAGATGTCGGTAACGGTCGACACTTACGGAGGAGCGGGGAAATGCAGGACGCGCGAGCGGGGCAGGTCGCTGGGCCCGAGGACCTTGTGGATGTGGCCCGCCTGGTCACGGCGTACTACGCGCTGCACCCCGATCCGGCCGAGCCGGGGCAGCGGGTGGCCTTCGGCACCTCGGGACACCGGGGTTCGTCCCTCGCGGTGGCGTTCAACGAGGATCACATCGCGGCCACCAGCCAGGCCATCTGCGAGTACCGCGCCGCCCAGGGCACCGACGGCCCGCTCTTCCTCGGGGCCGACACCCATGCCCTGTCCGAGCCCGCGCGGGTCACGGCACTGGAGGTGTTCGCCGCCAACGACGTGACCGTCCTCATCGACCAGGCCGACGGCTACACGCCCACCCCGGCGGTCTCCCACGCCATCCTCGCCCACAACCGGAACCGCACGTCCGGCCTCGCCGACGGCGTGGTGGTCACGCCCTCGCACAATCCGCCGGCCGACGGCGGCTTCAAGTACAACCCGCCGAGCGGCGGCCCGGCCGGCTCCGAGGCGACGTCCTGGATCCAGGACCGTGCCAACGAGATCATCACCGGCGGCCTGAAGAACGTACGGCGCATGCCCTGGCCCCGCGCCCTCGCCGCACCCGGCACCGGCCGGTACGACTTCCTCGGCACCTATGTGGCCGACCTGCCGAACGTGCTCGACCTGGAGGCGATCCGGGCCGCCGGCGTGCGGATCGGCGCCGACCCGCTGGGGGGCGCCTCCGTCGCCTACTGGGGACGGATCGCCGAACAGCACCGGCTCGACCTGACCGTGGTGAACCCGCTCACCGACCCCACCTGGCGTTTCATGACGCTGGACTGGGACGGCAGGATCCGCATGGACTGCTCCTCGCCGTACGCCATGGCCTCGCTCATCGAGCAGCGCGACCGGTTCGACATCGCCACCGGCAACGACGCCGACGCCGACCGGCACGGCATCGTCACGCCGGACGGTGGCCTGATGAACCCCAACCACTATCTGGCCGTGGCGATCTCGTACCTGTTCTCGCACCGCGAGCAGTGGCCCGCGGACGCCGGGATCGGCAAGACCCTGGTGTCGTCCGGCATGATCGACCGGGTCGCGGCGGACGTCGGCCGGCAGCTGGTCGAGGTCCCGGTCGGCTTCAAGTGGTTCGTGGACGGCCTGTCCGACGCGACGCTCGGCTTCGGCGGCGAGGAGTCGGCGGGCGCGTCGTTCCTGCGCCGCGACGGCTCGGTGTGGACCACCGACAAGGACGGCATCACCCTGGCCCTGCTCGCCTCCGAGATCACGGCCGTCACCGGCAGGACGCCCTCGGAGCACTACGCGCGGCTCACCGAGCGCTTCGGCGCCCCCGCCTACGCGCGCGTCGACGCGCCGGCCTCCCGCGAGGAGAAGGCGCTGCTGGCGAAGTTGTCGCCGCGCCAGGTCACCGCCGACACCCTCGCCGGCGAGCCGGTGACCTCGGTGCTCACGGAGGCGCCCGGCAACGGAGCTGCCCTCGGCGGGGTCAAGGTCGCCACCGCCAACGCCTGGTTCGCGGCCCGTCCGTCGGGCACCGAGGACGTCTACAAGATCTACGCGGAGTCGTTCCTCGGCCCGGATCACCTGAGCCGGGTGCAGGAGGAGGCGAGGTCCACGGTGCTGGCGGCGCTGAACGCCTGAGCCGGACGCGCTCGCGCCCGCGATCGCGGCGCCGAACGCGACCGGGCGGCCACAGCTTCCCGCTGGGCCGCCCGGTCGACCGGATGCGTCCGAGCCGAACCTTTCGGGCGGGCTGAGCCGAAAAGCCCAGAGCCCCCGAAGCGCAGGTGTTACGCGTCCAGGGCGCCCGAGGAGGCGATCACGATCTTCGCGCGGGTGGTACCGGACTGCGAGCCCAGGGACTCGATCTTCTTGACCAGGTCCTGGCCCTCGACGACCTCGCCGAAGACCACGTGCTTGCCGTCCAGCCACGGCGTGAGCACCGTGGTGATGAAGAACTGCGAGCCGTTGCTGTTGGGGCCGGAGTTCGCCATGGACAGCAGGAACGGCTTGTCGTGCCTGAGCTTGAAGTTCTCGTCGTCGAACTTCGCGCCGTAGATGCTCTTGCCGCCGGTGCCGTCGCCCCGGGTGAAGTCGCCGCCCTGGAGCATGAACTCCGGGATGACACGGTGGAAGCCGGAGCCCTCGTACCCGTAGCCGTGCTGGCCGGTGGCCAGCTCACGGAAGTTCTGTGCCGTCTTGGGGACGACGTCGTCGTACAGCTTGAAGACGATCCGGCCCGAGGCCGTGCCGTCGATGGTGATGTCGAAGTAGACGTTGGTAGACATGGGGGAATCCTTTCATGTCGCCGGGTGCGGGCAGCGAACCGCCCTGGTTCACACGTCACAAAGACCGGATCGGCTCTTCCAGCACGCGGCGGGCGAGCCGGCCGGCCCGCAGCGTCTCGCCCTGCGGGTGGGGCGATCCGGTGCGGCGGGCCTCGGCCCGGGCTATGGCGGACAGGGCCTCGCCGATGTGCTGGCCGTCGCCGAACTGGAAGGCGAGCTGAGTCGTGTAGCACTCCGCCGCCGCGGTCTTGACCGGCAGGACCGTGTCGATGCCGACCGTCACCTCGCCGGTCCCCTCGCGCCCGCCGTGCCGGGATCCGGTGTCCGCCCGCGGAGTGCGGGCGGCGTACGGCAGGTCGCGCCACCAGCCTGTGCGCGGGGCGGGCGCGACGGCGGCGACCGCTCGGGCGGTCAGGAGGTGGTCGACGTGGTCGCCGACGCCCTGCGGGGCGAGCACGAGGTCCGCCGACCCGAGCGGGCCGCGAAGCGGCCGCGTAGCTCGTTGTCCGCCGTGTCGGCCGGGCGGGGAGGCCGGAACAGCTCCGGACTACGTGCGGGGTGTCCGCCGGTCGAGCGGTTCGCATGCCTCGGTTCGTCCGGGCAGCCGCGAACGGTTGTCCGCCACGAGGCGGTAGACGCCGAGCGCGACCCAACGCGCCGGCGGCAGCGTGAGGACCGCCCCCACGAGGCGCCACCCGGCGCCCGCGCTCAGCAGCAGCTTCGCCACGGCCCGGGTACCGCCGTGAACCGTTCCGTTCGGCGACACCCACAGCACCTCGTGCCGGGCACGCTCCTCGGGCACGCCGAACGCGGCGAGGTCGGCCCGCTGCCAGGGGACGGTCTCGCAGCGCGGACGTACGCGCCGCTCGATGACACGCACCGCCGTGGTGCAGAACCCGCAGTCCCCGTCGTAGACGAGCACAGCCGCACGCGACCTGTGCGACCTGCCCGACCTGTGCGACCCGCGCACCCTGCACGACCTAGAGATAGAAGACGCGGGCGACGAAGTAGGCCGCGACGATCACGGCGCCGAAGACGATCAGCCAGACCCAGACGCCGGGGTGCTCCCACACGCCTCCGTCCGCGCGTTCCTCGTGCGCTTCGGCGGTCGAGCCCTCGACGGGCGGCGTCTCCTCTGGGGGCACGCGCGGATCTGTCATGACTCCAGGCTCGTCCAGGACACCCGTGCGCGCATCCGCAGACGCGTGTCCGCCCCGCCGACCCGGGTCAGCGCCCGCGGCGCGACAGCCAGGCGGCGACGAGGGAGCCGGAGATGTTGTGCCAGACGGAGAAGACCGCGGCGGGCAGCGCGGCCAGCGGGCTGAAGTGGGCGGTGGCCAGGGAGGCCGCCAGCCCCGAGTTCTGCATGCCGACCTCGAAGGCCATGGCGCGGCTGGCCGGCTCGCCCATCCCGCTGAGCCGTCCCGCGCCGTAGCCCAGTGCCAGACCGAGGCCGTTGTGGAGCACGACGGCGACGAACACCAGCAGTGCCGCCGACTTGATGACGTCGGCGCTCCCGGCCACCACCACGGTCACGATCACGCCGATGGTCACGGCGGACAGCCAGGGCAGCACCGGCAGGGCCCGCTGGACATGACGGCCTGCCAGGAGCCGTACGGCCAGCCCCGCGAGGACCGGCAGCAGAACGGTCTTGAGGATGTCGCCGACCATGGAGCCGGCGTCGACGGGCAGGTACTCACCCGCCAGCAGCAGCGTCAGCGGCGGGGTGACCAGCGGTGCCACGAGCGTGGAGACGGTGGCCACCGAGACGGACAGCGCGACGTCGCCGCGCGCCAGGTACGTCACCACGTTGGAGGCGGTGCCGCTGGGGGCACAGCCGACGAGGATGACGCCAGCCGCGAGCTGCGGCGGGAGCTGCAGCAGGTGGGCGATGATCCAGCCCAGTCCCGGCATGATGACGTAGTGCGCGACCAGCCCGAGGGCCACCGCCCAGGGTCGTGCGGCGACACCGCGGAAGTCCTGCGGGGTCATCGTGATGCCCATGCAGAACATCACCACACCCAGGAGGTACGGCACCGACTCGCCCCAGCCGGCGAAGGTGTCCGGCAGCAGCAGGCCGATGGCGCCGGCGACGAGGACGAGTACGGGGAAGACGGTGACGGCGCGGCGGGCGGAGCGGTCGTCCGGGGTGGCGCCGTTGTCGTGGTGCTGAGGCTGTTCCTTACTCACCGTGCGAGACAACGCCTGGTCAGGGCCGTGACGCAAGGCTGTCTCGCGATGTGATCATCAGAGGGCGGGCGGGCGGGCGGGCGGGCGGGCGCGGCGCGCCCTCGTCCCGGCGCAGGTGGTCAGGCGACCGTTCTGCCGTGGACCGTGCGCCAGGCCATGTCCCGCAGCCGCTGAACCCGGGGCGAGCGGGGCAGAACGGCTTCCAGCCGGTCCCAGGCCCGGTGCAGCAGGGCGTCGGCCTCCTGGGCGCAGACCGTCGCGGCGCCGCAGTCGAGGAGCGCCGACCGCACGTCGGCGCGCTCCTGTTCGCTCGCCGTCGGGGTGCGGACGACGTCCCACAGGTCGCGGAGGCGGTCGGCGGGAAGCCGGGTGACGGCGTGTGCCAGCGGCATCGTCACCTTGCCGTTGCGCACGTCCTCGCCGACCTGCTTGGTGCTGTTGCCGTGGTGGGTGACACCGGTGAGGTCGGCGACGTCGTCGGTGATCTGGTAGGCGGTGCCGACCGCTTCACCGAAGGCGACGAGCGCCTGGCGCAGGTCCTCGCCCGCCCCCGTGAGCAGGGCGGCGAACTCGAACCCCGCCGCCGGCATGGCGCCCGACTTGAGCCGGTGCGACAGGCGGACCAGTTCCAGGACCTGGCGTGCGTCCCCGGTGGCCACCGCGTGCTCCATCTCCGTGTGGTGGCCCGTGATGTCGAGCGCCTGCCCGGCGTGTGCCGAGCGCAGGGCGGCCAGGAAGGCGTCCCGCAGGGCGCCGCCCAGGAGGGGATCGTCCGCCAGGGTCATCCTGATGGCACGGTCCATGGCGAAGTAGGCGTTCGTTCCCGCGTTGAGCGCAGTCGCCACACCGAAGACGCCGTGCGCGGTCGGCAGGCCGCGGCGCAGGGGCGAGTCGTCCTGCACGTCGTCGACCATCAGTGAGCCGGTGTGGGCCAGCTCCAGTGCGGCGCACATGGGTCCGTACCGCTCGCTGTCCCCGCCGAGCACCTCGATGGCCTCGGCCACCAGCCCGGGGCGCCACCGCCGGCCGCCCGCGTCCACGAGATGCCGTACCGGCTCGGCCAATGCCTGGTGGAGGCGTAGACCGATGCGGTCGCACACGTCGGCGCCGAGACCGGCCACGACCCCTGCGGGGATCCACGCCTCCGGATGCTGCGGCGTCGGCGCGTAGAGACACGCGAGGTGCTCCTCCAGGCGGGTTGCCATCTCCCGCTGCCACCTTTCCGTATCGGGTTCGCCGAGTCTGCCCGGTTCGTGGGTATGGGTGTCGGTGGCGGCCTGGCCGGTCGGGCATCCCTCGTTCACGTAGCGGTCAACGACGGATGACCGCCGGAGATACGCCGCACGCGGGGCGAAGTCCTCACTCCCGCAGAGGAACGTCATGAGACGGCGCGGGTGCCGCCGGGGCGCGGACCCGGCGATACCCACGGGTGCGCAGCGAGAAGAAGAGCAGTCCGGTGGCCGTGGTCAGGACGCACCACACGAGACCGCCGAGCAGGTACGTGTGGTCGTACGCGGTGTCGAAGGCGGCGGCGTAGGCGAGTTGGGAGGAGGTGTACATGGGCAGCAGCTCAAGTCCCGGCTGATCGGCCAGCGGGTTCATGCCCGGGTTCTGCAGGGCGGCGTCCATCAGGCTCAGCATGATGATCACGAAGAAGCCCTCCAGCTCTCCGCGCAGGAGTGTGCCCAGCATGATCCCGATGCCGCCGTAGGCCAGGTTCGCCATCAGGACGGCGAGCGCCAGCCGCCAGAACTGTTCCTGCCGAAAGGACAGGTGCAGCAGCAGGGCGGTGTAAAGGGCCAGGGCCCCGGAGACGGCGAGCAGGGAGACGACTCTGCCCGCCGTCAGGTGCCGCCGTGGATAGCCGGCGAGGACCAGGCGGCGGTCCAGGGGGCCGGACTGGAACGTCTCCATGAACATCATGAAGCCGACGATCACCGTCACCGCGTTGAGCGCGCAGTTCACCTGCGTGGCACGGTTGTTGTCGGCCGTGAGGTACCCGCCCGCCGGGTGGTTCTGGAAGTGCAGCCCGGCGTGGTACGCGGTCTCGCGCACCACGAGGATCCACAGCGGGATGAAGGTGACGGCCAGCACGAGGGCCAGCCGGTTGCGGACGTGTGCGGCCAGGGTGAAGCGCAGCGCCGTCGTGAATCCCGCTGCCCGCCTGCTCATGCGGTCGCTCCTCCCTCGTGCAGCACGCCGTCGCTCAGCCGGTGCACGGCGTCGAAGTGGTCCAGGTCGTGGATCAGATGGGAGACGACGACGATGGACTGGCCGCCGTCCCGCAGGGTGTGCGCGAGCCGCCAGAAGCGCTGATGCGTGTCCCAGTCGAAACCCTGGTACGGCTCGTCCAGTACGAGCAGCGGCGGATCGTGCATCAGGGCCAGGACGAGGTTGAGTTTCTGCTGCGTCCCGCCGGACAGGCTTCCGGCCCGGTCCGCCAGCCGGTCGGCGCAGCCGAGCGTGTCCAGCAGTGCGTGCGCCCGGCGGACGTGCGGCAGCCGGTAGGCGACCCGGAACAGCTGCAGGTGCTGGGCCACGCTCAACAGGGGATTCAGTACGGTCCGCTGGGGGCAGTAGCCCACCTCGCCCGCACGCCACACCTCACCGCGGCTCGCTCTCAGTTCGCCCACCACCACCCGCAGCAGGGTGCTCTTGCCCGCCCCGTTCTCGCCCACGATCCCGACCAGGGAGCCCGCGCGGACGGTCAGGTCGACGCCCCGCAGAACGGCGCGACTCCCGTAGGACCGGTGGACCCCGTCCAGCACCAGGCG
This sequence comes from Streptomyces sp. NPDC002701, assembly GCF_042889045.1. Taxonomy (NCBI): domain Bacteria; kingdom Bacillati; phylum Actinomycetota; class Actinomycetes; order Kitasatosporales; family Streptomycetaceae; genus Streptomyces; species Streptomyces sp. NPDC002701. The sequence goes on along the minus strand of NZ_JBIAQL010000007.1, from coordinate 91,752 downwards.
CGGCTCCCGCTCCGCCGCAAACATGGACGCCTCTCCGTATCGACCTTCTCTCACGGCAGGGGCAACGAGCGGGACGACCGACGGACACCGCTCTGCATGGGTGCTAGCGGTGTGCGGCCAGGAACGGGAGGACGACGTCGGCCAGCTCGTCCGGCACCTCCTCCGCCAGGTCGTGCCCGGCGTCGAAGACGTGTCCGGTGACCTCGTGGGCCATGAGCCGCATCTGGGACTCGTTGCGGTCGCCGATGAACGCGGAGCCGCCGAGTGCCAGGACCGGGATGTCCAGTTTCTGCTGTGCGGCCCGCCGGTTCTGTTCGGCGTCGACGAGCATCGCCCGGTAGATCGAGAGCATCGCGCGGATGCCGCCCGGCATCGAGTAGCAGCGCACGTACTCGTCGACCGCGTCGGGGGTGGCGGTGTCGGGGTGGCTGCGCTCGAACTTGATCATGTAGGTGATCAGCTCGCGCTCGTGTCCGGCGATCAGCATCTCAGGGATGTCCGGCTGGAAGTAGAAGCCCAGATGCCACAGATGCATGCCGCTGGAGACGTTCTCGGGGGTGAGGGCGGTGTGGTCCTCGAAGCCGAAACCGGGGAACAGGGCCTCGGCGAACACGAGGGCGGTGACACGGTCGCGGTGGCGGGCGGCGAGCTGGTACCCGACCACCGCTCCCCAGTCCTCGCCCGCCACGGTGTAATTCGCGTGCCCGAGGTGGGCCATCAGCTCGGCGATGTCGTCGCTCATCGTCGCGGAGTCGTAGCCGTCCGCGGGCCGGGCGGAGTCGCCGAGACCGCGAAGGTCCGGCACCACGACGGTGTGGTGGGGCGTCAGCCGCGGGACGAGGTGGCGCCAGTGGTAGCCGGTCTTCGGCACCCCGTGCAGAAGCACCACGGCGGGGCCGGACCCGGCCGTGCGGTAGTGCAGGCTCGTGCCGTTGACGGCGGCCCGGCCCGTACGGAGGGGCGTTCCGGCATGGTCGAACATCATGTCTGGCACCTTTCTGTCGTACGTCGCGGTCAGTGGGTGCGCGGAGGGTCGACGAGCGTCACCAGGCGGCTCGGTCCGGTGCCCTGCGGGGCGGTCCGGGCAGCGGGACGGCCGGCGGGGCGCAGCGAGACGTTCTCCGGGTAGAGCCGGCCGAGGAGGGCGAGGACGACGAGATCGTCCTGGCCGGTGGCGTCCAGGGTGACGTCGCCCGCCCGCGCGCCCAGTTCGCGTGCCGTCGAGGCGCTGTCCGGGCCGACGGCCAGCGGCAGGGAGGTCTCGCGGGTGCCGAGGGCGAGTGTCGCGCGGATCTGCTCCTCCAGGACCTCGCGATCGGCGCCGGTGAGGACGGTGTGATCGATGACGCCCCGCAGCAGCGGCTCCGTGGCGGTGAGGAGCCCACGGGCGGTCAGGGTGGTGCCGGCAGTGGGAAAGGTGTTCCAGCGGCTGCCGTCGAGGGCGGGTGTGCTCGGGGCGGGTGCGAGGGGCATGACTGCTTCCTTCGTACGGGTTCCGGTGCCTTTTATGGATCGCTCGATACAGTTTGAGGGCGTGAAGAAGTCAGTCGAGGGCGGCCAGGGCGACCTCCACGAAGGGCTCGACGGCGTGGACGTCGGGGGTGATCTTCGAAGAGACCAGGAGTCCGTTGAGGAACGTCACGAGGAAGCCGGCCAGTGTGTACGGGTCGTGCCGCGCCGTGATCTCGCCCCGCTCCAGTGCGGTCCGCAACACCTCGGCCAGCGCGTCCCGGCTGGCGTCCTGCATGTCCCGGACGGTGCGCCGGGTCGCCGCGTCCTCCGGCAGGCGCTCGCACGCGGCATTGACGGCCAGGCAGCCCCGGCCGTCGTCCGTCACGGCGATCCGGACCCGCTCGACCAGCATCGTGCGGATGGCGGACCGGGCGTCGGCGCCCTCCTCCAGACTGCGCAGGGCGGCCGCCGCGAGGGTGCTGCGGTAGTGGTCGAGCGCCGCCCGGTACAGGCCCTCCTTGTCGCCGAACGCGGCATACAGGGAGCCCTGTCCGATCCCCAGGTGCTGGGTCAGATCGCGTACCGAGGTGGCCTCGTAGCCGCGCCGCCAGAACAGCTCCATGGCGCGGCTCACCGCCGCCTCGGTGTCGAACTCCCGGGTCCTTGCCATGGCTCCACCGTAATCGATCTGGATCGGTTGCTCAAGAAAGGGGGTGGTGGTCGTCCGCCCGTCCGTCAGGGCCCGGTCGTCGCGGCCGTGACGGCTTCGGGGTGGTCCTCGACGTACGCCCGCAGGACCGACTCGAAGCTGTCGTCGGGGCGGAGGCCGAGCGCCGTGGCGCGCGTGGGATCGAAGACGGCGGGCCAGGAGCCGACGATGGCCTCCACGGCGGGATCGGGCACGACGGTCACCAGGTCGGCGACGGAGTCACCCGCCACCCGGCGCAGTGTGTCCAGCATCTCGGCGACCGTGACCGTCAGGGCCGGCAGATTGACCGGAAGCCCGCCTGTGAACTCGCCGGGGCCGGTGCCGCGTTCGGCCTCGGCGATACGCAGGATGCCCTCCACGGTGCGCCGCGGCGAGGCAAGGGCGACCGGCAGGCGGGGATCGACGGGGCAGACGGCGGGCAGGCCGGAGAGGGGTTCACGGACGATGCCGGACAGGAAGCCGGAGGCGGCCGCGTTCGGCCTGCCCGACCGCACCGAGACGGTCATGAGACGCGCCACGCGTCCGTCGACGAAACCCCGGCGCGTGTATTCGGCGATCAGCTGCTCGCAGACGCGCTTCTGCGTCCCGTAGCTGGACTGCGGCGTGGGCAGCGTCGACTCGCTGACCACGGGCGGCAGCGGCAGCGCGGGGTCGGAGCCGTAGACCGCGATGCTGCTGGAGAACACCACCCGGGGCGTCGGCCCGCCGGTGGCCGACTGGGCGCGGGCGGCGTCCAGCAGCGCACGGGTGGTGTCCAGATTGGCGCTCATACCGAGGTCGAAGTCGCTCTCGCACTCGGCCGAGACGGCCGACGCCAGATGGATCAGCAGGTCCACGGGCTGCGCGAAGACGGTGTCGAGGCGCTCGCGCAGGTCGCCCTGGACGACCTCAACCAAGGGGTCGTGTGCCACCGGCGTCCCGGCCGGTACGAACCGGTCGGCGAGCACCAGCCGTTCGACGGGCGCACCGCACAGGGTCCGCCGCGTGCGCAGGGCGTCGGCGACCCGCCGTCCCAGAAAGCCGAAGCCGCCGGTGATGACGATCCTCATGGGCGTTCTCCCGTACTCGTGGCCGATCCCGGTCCCCCCGTCGATGCCCCGTCTCGGACGAGGTCGAACGACGGTTGGCCACCGAGGCCGGAGGGCGGCCCGCGCCGGGTACGGGAAACGGCTCCGTCCTCGGGGGAGGGCGGAGCCGTTTCTGCAGGATGTGGAAGGTGGGGTCAGGCGTGGCTGCGGCGACGGTTTCCGGTGAAGACCCGGTACAGGGCGAGGAGGATGATCGAGCCGACGATGGCGGCGATCCAGGTGGAGATGTCGAAGAAGCCGTCGATGGAGTCGACGCCGAAGAGGACCTTGCCGAGCCAGCCGCCGAGGAGACCGCCGGCGATACCGATGAGCATCGTGATGATGATGCCGCCCGGGTCCTTGCCGGGCATGAGCGCCTTGGCGATGAGGCCCGCGAGCAGACCGATGAGAATCCACGCGATGATGCCCATGATGAGTGTCTCCTACCTGGTCGTATAAAAGTCTTGTCAAGAAGCCGGGTGTTCCGCGCCGGCGTTTTCAAACCCGGCGTCGGCCGGCTGATCTTCGACGGCCGGCCGGGCGAATCGTCGCCGGCCCGGGAACAGGGGGCACGGGACCACCGTTGACCACGGCATGACTTCGGAGACTCGGCAGACACTCGGACGCATCGGCATCTGGAGCGGCGCCCTGCGCGGCTCGGGAACGGACGACGCCGGCAGGAGGGCGATCGCGGAGGCGGTCGCCGAACTCGAAGAGGTCGGGTACGGCACGCTGTGGCTGGGCGGCAACCCGTCACCCGACGACGCCGCGGCCGTCCTCGCCGCCACCCGTACGGTCACCGTCGCCACCGGCATCCTGAGCATCTGGGAGCACACGGCCGAGGAGGTGGCCGCGCGGATCGCGGCGCTGGACGCCGGCCAGCGTGAGCGGTTCGTCCTGGGCCTCGGCGTCAGCCACGGCCTGCTGGCGCCGCAGTACGCGAAACCGTACAGCGCGATGGTGGCCTACCTCGACGCCCTGGACGCCGCCACCGCGTCCTCGGGCGGCGGACGCCGGGTACTGGCGGCGCTCGGCCCGAAGATGCTGAAGCTGGCGGCCGACCGGGCCTCCGGAGCGCACCCGTATCTCGTCACCACCGAGCACACGGCGGAGGCACGCGAGGCGCTCGGCCCCGACGCGCTGCTCGCCCCGGAGGTCTCCGTCGTGCTCGACACCGACCTCGACCGGGCTCGTACCACCGCACGGAACATGCTGAGCCTGTACCTCAAGCTGCCCAACTACACCAACAACCTGCTGCGTCTGGGCTTCTCCGAGAGCGACTTCGAGGAGGGGGGCAGCGTCCGCCTGCTCGACGGCCTCTTCGCCCTCGGCGACGCCGAGCGCGTGCGGGCGCGGACCCGCGAGTACTTCGACGCCGGAGCCGACCACGTCGCTCTCCAGGTACTGACCGCCGAGGAGGGCGGCGCCGGCCTGCCGCGCCCCGAGTGGCGCGAACTGGCGGAGGTCTTCGCCGACGAGCTGTAGCGGGCGGAGGGGATCACCGGCCGCGGCGCGGGCCGACACGGCTCACTGGCCGGCCAGTCGCCGCTCCGTGGCCGCCAGGTACTCCCTCAGCGTCTGCCGGGACCGGACGAGCGTGTCGATCCGCTCGTCCAGTCCCGCGATGCGCGCCCGCAGCAGGTCCAGGGTCTCCGGACAGGGTTTCAGATCGGGGGCCGCGCCGGTGACGCACGGCTGGAGATACCCGATCTCCTGCGTCGACAGCCCGGCGTCGAGCAGCTTCCTGATCTGTGCCACCGTCAGCACGGCGTCGTCACCGAATTCGCGGTAGCCGTTGTCCCCGCGCTCGGGCACCAGCAGGCCCTGCGCCTCGTAGTACCGCAGCTGGTGCGGGTTCACCCCGGTCCGCCGGCTCAACTCCCCGATCAGCACCCGCGTCTCCCCTTGATTCCCGGCCCCTTGACCACTTGACCTTCATACCGGTGTGAACGTTGACGATTGTGCCACCGAAGAGAGAAGGAGCACATGATGCACACCGGCACACCCGTCACGGTTCTGGGTCTCGGACTGATGGGCGGCGCCCTCGCCGGGGCGTTCCTGCGCGCGGGGCACCCGACGACCGTGTGGAACCGCACGGCGTCCAGGGCGGACGACCTCGTCACCCGGGGCGCGACGCTCGCCGAGTCCCCCGCCGCCGCGATCGCGGCCGCCCCGCTCGTGGTGGTCTGCGTGTCGGACTACGACGCCGTCGCGGACGTCCTCGACGGACCGCTCGACGGCCGCGTCGTGGTGAACCTGACCTCGGGCACGCCCTCGCGTGCCCGGGCGCTCGCCGCGGAGGTGGCGCGCCGCGGCGGCGGCTACCTCGACGGCGGGATCATGGCCGTCCCCGAGGCCGTCGGCACGGCCGACGCGCTGCTCGCCTACAGCGGACCGCGACCGCTGTACGACGCCCACGAGCGGACGCTGGCCGGTCTCGGCACGGGCCTCCACCTCGGCGAGGAGCCCGGCCTCTCGGCCACGCACGAGATGGCCACGCTCGTCCTCATGTGGGGCATGCTCGACGGCTTCCTCAACGGCGCGGCGATCCTCGGTACGGCCGGTGTGTCCGCCACGGCGTACCTGCCCCTCGCGCAGACGGCCATCGGCTCGGTGGCCGGCTGGCTGCCGGGCTACGCGCGCCAGGTCGACGCCGGGGTCTACCCGGCCGACGACGGCACCGTCGACACCCACCTGGCGGCGATGGCGCACGTCGTCGAGGAGAGCGAGTCACTCGGTGTCAACGCCGAACTGCCGAAGCTCGTCAGGGCACTGGCCGAGCGAGCGGCGGCCGCCGGTCACGGTGCCGACGGATACGCGGCCCTGGTGGAGCAGTTCCGCACGCCATGAGCCGTACCGGCCTCGCACGGGTGGCCGACAGGGGCAGGTGACCTCGTGCCGGCCGGCGCCGGAGGCGGGTGAGGGCCGGGCCGGTTCCGCAACACGGAACTGAGCCCGGCCCTTGTGCGTATCAGTGGTGTCCGGCGCATCCCCGGCGGGGTCAGCCGTCCTGAGACGTCGTCCTCGGTTCTTCGCCGGTACGAGACCGCTGCGACTCGTCCTCCTCGTCCACGAGGTCGGCTTCGTCCGGCGGGTTGCTGCTCCACGCGACGGGCGGCGTCGGCGCCGTGATCGTCTGCGGATCATCGGAACCCGGGTGGACGCTCGGCTGGGAACCGGGGGTGTGGGACGTGGGCTTTTCGTCATTGGACTGTGTCATGGGGTGCGTGTTCCCACCGTTCCCCATCGAATGCCCCGCTCCTGCCCGGTTCCGTCAGGAGCCGGTCCTCGTGGGCGTCAGCGACGCGGAGCGCCGGTGCTGGTACTGGGACTGGTACAGGTCGCTCATGGCGCGCAGACGCCGCTGCACGGTGCCAGCCAGAGCGGGCCGCAGCCGAAATCGGTCCAGTTGCACCACTGCGGTCCCGAGTAGCACACCATGTCGCAGTGGCCGCTGCCCCCGCACCGGGAGTTGCAGTCCATGACCTCCCGCGCGCGCCGGGGAGCGGCGTCCTGCGTGCCGACGGGGCCGAGTGTGCCGAGGATGGCGTGGACCTCGTCATGGGAGAAGACGGCCAGAGCGGACCTCTCCAGGGACGCCGCGTCCGGTTGTCCCGCGCGCCCCGAGACGAGCCGTGCCACCGAGCGGGTCGCGTCGTCCAGTACGGCCGACTGCGCGGGTGACAGCCCGGGGTGCGTCCTGCGATGGTGCGCGAAGTGTGCCGCCCACAGATCACTGCGGGCCGGCACGGGCAGTGCGCCGTAGATGGCCCGCCGGTACTCGACGGGATGGGAGACGAACTCCGCGTAACCGACGGGCAGCCGGTCACGGTGGGCCTTCACCCATCGTGACGCCCTGCTGCCCGTGGCGTGGGCCACCGCCTGCGCGGGTGACGCCGCCAGGCCCCCGGTGACGAGGAACGTTCCGAGAGCCAGACCTGGTACGACCTTGAGGACACCTCGGCGGCTCGGCCGCCCCAGGCCCTCGATCTCCCGGAGTGCCTGGACGACCCGTAACGAGTCCACGGGCCCCAGCAGCCGTGCCAACCGGACGGAGAGCGCGGTTCCGGTCCAGGCGCGTACGTGGTCGCCGTCGACGGCCAGCAGGGTCGGGGCCCAGACGGGAGTTCCGCCCAGCGCGCGTTCGCGCAGGCCACGGATCCGCGGCTCGGTGAGCCCCGCCGTGGTGAGCCTCGCGCCCACGGATCCTCGGGTGCGCTCCGCCACTTCCTCGCAGAAACCGCAGTCGGCATCGAATGCCAGGATCCACTCGGTCATACGCTTCTCCTGTCGTCACACGCATGTCAGCTCCGGGCGAGTGCTGCCGGAGCCGAGAGGCTGCCAAGGCGCGTGGCGGCGGTCAAGCCTCGGCTGCCCGGTGTTCCGCCCCCGCACAGAGCTGTGACCTGCGCTTTCCAGCGGGCACGAGGTTGTCCGGAGCTTTGTCCGCAAGCCGGTCGGGGAACGGATCTCCGGCTCAGCACAGGCGCTGGACCGGTGTGCCCGGCAGATGCGTGCGCCACTCGTCCGCGCCGAGCGGCGGATCCGCCTTCTCGCAGATCTGCCGCGAGACGCGCCCCGGATCGAGCGTCCACATCAGGGCGTCGGAGTCCAGGCTGCCGGTGAGCAGGGTGTGGCCGCGGGCGGTGAAGGCGAGCGTGTCGACGGTGTCGCGATGGCCGGTCAGTGTCGCGTAGGGCTTCGGGACAGCGGCGCCGTCGAGGCTCCAGACCCGTACGGCATGGTCCGCTCCGGCCGAGGCCAGGAAGCGTCCGTCCGCGCTGTAGGCGACGGCGTGGACGGTGTTGACGTGCCCCGTCAGGGTACGCAGCGCCTTCGGACGGGCCCTGTCGCCGATGTCCCACAGCCGTACCGTGCGGTCCGCGGAGGCCGTGGCCAGCCGGCGTCCGTCAGGGCTGAGCGCGGCCGACTTCACCGCGTCCGTGTGCCCGCGCAGGATCGCCACGGGCCGCGGCCGGCGCGGGTCGGCGACGTCCCAGAGCCGCGCCGTGTGGTCGGCCGAGGCGGTGACCGCCAGACCCCCGCGCAGCACGGCGGAGTTGATGGCGTCGGTGTGACCGGTGAGCCTCGACAGGACGCGCGGGTGCCGTCGGTCGCCGACGTCCCACAGCCGGGCGGCACGGTCGGTACCACCGGTGAGCAGCACCTTGTCCCGGCCGCGGTCGAAGACGGCGATGTTGACCGCGTCCGTGTGGTCACGCAGCACGGCGGTGGCCCGCGGAGAGGCCGGATCGGTGACGTTCCACAGCCGTACGGTCCTGTCGGCGGAGGCGGAGGCCAGCACCGTACCCGTCCGGTCGAAGTCCACGCTGTTCACGGCTTCCCCGTGCCCGGCCAGGACCTCGCCGGCCCGGCGCCGACCGGAACCGGTGACCGGCCACAGGCGTACGGTGCGGTCGTAGCCGGCCGAGGCCGCCAGACCGCCGTCCGGACGGACGGCCACGCCGTACACGGAGTCGGTGTGTCCGGTGAACCACGGACCGGACAGGTCCCACAGCCGGGCGGTGCGGTCGTCGCTCGACGACGCGAGGAACCGTCCGTCGGGGCTGAAGTCGACCGAGACGACGGCATCGGTGTGACCCTCCAGGACCCTGGGTCCGCCCGGCACGCGTCCGTCCCGCACCCTCCACAGCAGGAGCGAGTGGTCGGCGCCCGCGGTGACGAGGCGGGTGCCGTCGGGACTGATCCGCACGGCCCGGACGGCGTCCGTGTGCCCGCGCAGGGCCGCGGTCCGCCGCGGGCGGCCCGGATCGCCGACGTCCCACAGCCGCACCGTCCGGTCCTGGCCCGCCGTCACCAGCAGATGTCCGACGGGTGCGAACGCGGCGGTGACGGGCCCGCCGGCCCGGGGCAGGACACTCAGCGTGCGCGGCCCGGCCGGCGCGGAGACGTCCCACAGCCGTACCGATCCCGTCCAGTCGGCTGTCGCGAGGATCCGGCCGCGCGGAGCGAACGCGGCAGCGATGACCGCGTCCTTGTGCCCCCGCAGCACGGCGAGGGGCCGCGTGGTGCTGCCGGCCGTCGCCGCGTCCCACAGGCGTACCGTGCGGTCGGTGCTGCCGGTCGCCAGCAGGTGGCCGTCGGCGGAGAAAGCGGCCGTGTTCACGTCGTTGCCGTGTCCCGGCAGTGTGGCGCGCAGGCGGGGCGCGGCCGGTCGTGTGACATCCCACAGCAGCGTCAGGTCGTCCCAGCCGGTGGTGGCCAGAGTGCGTCCGTCGGGGGCGAAGGCGGCGGAGGACACATTCGCGGTGTGCCCCCGCAGCGTGCTCACCCTGCGCGGACGGCGAGGGTCATGGGTCTCCCACAGGACGGACGTGCCGTCCCGGGACGCGGTCGCCGCCAGAGCGCCACCCGGCGCGAACACCATGGTGTTCACGTGGTCACGGTGGCCGGTCAGACGGGTCGCGTAGGGCTGGGCGAAGGCGCTGAGCAGACTGCTGCGGGCCTCGACCGTGGGCGCCAGCCGATGGGCGGCCAGGCTCAGCTGGACGGACAGCGCCGGGTCGGCCTGCCGTACCGCGGACGCCTGCGCCGCGACGCTCCGCGACAGCGCCAGATCCCGCTGGCGGCCGGCCTCCCGCTGGCCATGGGCGGCGAGCACCGCTGCGACCATGGCCAGTACAGCGAGCACGGTCACCGTGGCGGTCAAGGACCTCGCAACCCACCGGCGCCGCCGGTGGGCCGCGAGACCGGCGGTGAGGAAGGCCGTCTCCTGTTCGTTGAGCTGGCCGGGGTGTTCGCCCATCCAGGCGGTGGCCGTGCGCAGTTGGCTGCCGCGGTAGAGGGTGCTGCGGTCGCGTCCCGACTCGTGCCAGACGCCGGCCGCCTGCGTCAGGCGCCGGTGGGCCCGCAGGGCGTCCCGGTCGTCGACCAGCCAGCGCCGGAGGCGGGGCCAGGCGGCGATGACCGCTTCGTGCGCGACATCGACCGTGTCCTCGCCCAGCACCACCAGGCGGGCCCGGGCCAGTTCGTCGAGCAGCCGGTCGGTCTCGGCCGGGTTCGCGAGTCCGTGCAGCTCGGCACGGCGGATCCGGCGGCGGGTGTCGTCCGTTCCGTCACCGAGCACGGTCAGACGCAGGAACACCGCGCGCAGCAGCCGCTGCTGGGCCGGTGTGCCGCTCGCGTACACCTGCTCGGCGCTCTGCGCGACGGCTCCCCGTACGCCACCGCCGGCCTGGTAGTCGGCGAGCCGCAGTTGGTTCCCGGTGTGCCGCAGCCAGGTCTGCCGCAGGGCGTGGGCCAACAGCGCCAGAGCGCCGGGCTGTTCGGCGGTGTCCGTCCGGAGGGCCTCGGCCAGGGCGGGGTCGACGGTGCGGCCGGTGAGCCGGGCCGGACCGGCGATGACCGAGGTCAGCTCCTCGTCGCTCAGAGGGCCGACGGGCAGGTGGACGCCGTCACGCAGAGCGGCGACCAGACGGGGGTGTCTGCTGCAGTGGGCGTAGAAGTCGGCGCGGGTCACCAGGAGCAGGCGGACCCGGTCGTCGGCGGCTTGTGCGGTGTCGGCGAGCAGGGCCAGGAAGAGGTCACGCTCCTGCGGGGACGCCCCCATGGTGAACGCTTCCTCGAACTGGTCGACGACCAGCAGGACGCGGGACTGCGACGGGCGGCCGCTCGTCCAGTCGCTCAGGGCCAGGCGCAGGGCCTTGGGATCGGTCGCGAACGCGTCGCGCAGAGCCCCCTTGTCGGCGCCGGTCAGTGCGGCGACGGCAGCGGCGAGTCCGTCCAGGGGGCCGGCACCGGGGGTGAGGAGCATGTGCTGCCACGCGGTGCCGAGTCGGGGCAGCAGACCCGCGCGGACCAGTGAGGACTTGCCGCTGCCCGAGACGCCGAACAGGGCGATCACACCGGTCGGGCCGGACCCCGTCACGTGTCGTGTCAACTGCTCCACGAGGGCGTCACGGCCGAAGAAGTAACGGGCGTCCGCCGCCTCGAAGGAAGCCAGCCCGGGGTAGGGGCACTCCTGGGAGCCGGCCGCCTCTCGATTCCTCGGGTGCCCGGCCGAGGTGCCCGGCTCGACCAGCGCGGCCACCGCGCGCCAGCGCGCGGTCCACTCGTCCCGGTCACCGCCGCACGCCGTGGCCAGCGCCACGGCGGCCTCCAGGGTGGGCAGCCGGTTCCCCTGGGCGGCCTCGGCGAGGGTGCTCGGCGCGTAGTGGGCCCGCCGGGCCAGCACTCGGTAGCTGGGGGAGCCGGCCTCCGCGCGGAGCTGCCGCAGCTCCCAGGCGAAGCGCGCCACCGGACCCGACTCCGGATCCAGCGGCCGCTCGGGCCTGCCCGCCCTGCGCGCGCTCTCGTCCCCCATCAGCCGCCTCCACGATCGCCGGGAAAGGCCGGTCACGATCGCCGGGAAGAACCGGTCACGCCGTCCCACCGGGCCCCCGGATCATCACTCGGGCGGCATTCGGCGCACTGGGACGAACCGATGGCACCCGCGTCGTCCCGTAGGACGGCCGGGGGCCCACAACGGTTGTCCGGCATGGGCCACGACGACCGTCGGCGCCTCCGCGCGAGAACGAGTTCCGGCCAGGGCACCGCCGACCATGATCACGGTCACCGCGGTCATCGCAGACGCCACGTCGCCATGTCACCCCCCACGGCTCCGCGCCCCGCCGCGCCCACGGCTCCTCCCGTCGACAGCTGAGCGTCCCGTCGCGTCGACAGCTCCGCCCCCCGCCGCGTTGACACATGACCCGCATTTGACGATGCTCTCGGAGAGCGCTCTCCCGAGTCCTGGACGGGCGCGTGACGAGGGGGCTCCGTGACGCACGAGGAACTCACGCGACTGCTGGACAAGCTGGACCTGGACCAGAAGGTCCGTCTGCTCACAGGTACGACGAACTGGCGCACCGCGGACGAACCGGCCGTCGGACTGCGCGGCATGACGATGTCCGACGGGCCGGCCGGAGTGCGAGGGCCGACCTGGGACGAGACCGACACCTCCCTGCTGCTGCCCTGCGCCTCCGCGATCGGCGCGATGTGGGACGACGATCTGGTCGGGGAACTGGGATCCGTGCTCGCCGCGGAGGCGCGCCGCAAGGGCGTGGACGTCGTCCTGGCCCCCACCCTGAACCTCCACCGGTCACCCCTGGGCGGACGCCACTTCGAGTGCTTCTCCGAGGACCCGGAACTGACCGGCCGCACCGGCGCGGCCCTCGTCCGGGGCATCCAGGCACACGGCGCCGCCGCCACCGCCAAGCACTACGTGGCCAACGACTCCGAGACGGACCGGCTCACCGTCGACGTGAAGGTGGACGAACGCACGCTCCGCGAGGTCTACCTCGCACCCTTCGAAGCCGCCGTACGGGCGGGCGTATGGCTGGTCATGTCCGGTTACAACCGGGTCGACGGCGTCCCGCTGACGGAGAGCCCACTGCTCGCCCGGCCGCTCAAGGACGAATGGAACTTCGACGGTGTCGTCGTCTCCGACTGGGGCGCGGTGCGCTCCACCGAGGCGTCCGCCCGGGCCGCACAGGACCTCGTCATGCCCGGACCCGCCGGCCCCTGGGGCGACGCGCTGGTCAGGGCGGTCGAGGACGGACGGGTTCCGTCGGCCGTCGTCGACGACAAGGCGGGCCGCCTGCTGCGGCTCGCCGACCGGGTCGGCGCACTCCACCGCCCCACGACGCTCCCCACACCCCCGCGGCAGGAGGCCCGCGCCCTGCTGCGCCGGGCGGTGGCCGCCGGTTCGGTGCTGCTGGGCAACCGAGGCGTACTGCCGCTGGACCCGGCCACGCTGACCTCGGTCGCGGTGATCGGCGCGCACGCGGCGGAGCCCCGGGTCCAGGGCGGCGGCAGCGCCGCCGTCCACCCGCACCGCGTGACGACGCCGCTCGACGCCCTGCGCGCCGACCTCGCCGGCACCGCACGCGTCGTCCACGCTCCCGGCCCGGCCCTGACCGCGCCACCACCCCTGTCCGCACCGGCCTGCCGCGACCCGCACACCGGTCGCGGCGGAGTACGGCTGCGGGTGCTCGACGGCGACGGACGCGAACTGTACGCCGGACACCACCGGACCGGCCGCCGGCTCGAACCGCCCCTGCCGCCGGGCGCCCGCACGGTGGAGATCAGCGCCCTGCTGCACCCCGGGACCGGCGGAGAGTGGACCTTCGGCGTCGGCGGCTTCGGCAGGATGACACTCACGGTCGACGGACATCCCGTGGTCGACGGTGTGTTCCCGTGCGTGTCGGACGACCCGGCCGTGGTGCACGTCAGCCCGCCCTGCCACTACGGGACGGCCCGCCTGACCGCCGGCCGGCCCGTGCTGGTCCTGGCCCGCCGTGAACTCGCCGACGGCACCGGACGAGCCACCCTGGTGACCGCCGCCCCGCCCCGCCCGGACCCCGCCGCCGCGATCAGGGAGGCGGCCGAAGCCGCCCGGACGGCCGACGTGGCACTCGTGTTCGTGGGCACCACCCCGGACAGCGAGTCCGAGGGCCGCGACCGTACGACACTCGCGCTCCCCGGCCACCAGGACGCGCTCGTACGGGCGGTGACGGCCGCCAACCCGCGCACGGTGGTCGTGGTCAACTCCGGTGCCCCGGTGGAGATGCCGTGGCGCGCGGACGCCGCGGCCGTGCTGCTGACCTGGCTGCCGGGGCAGGAGGCGGGCAGTGGCCTGGCCGACGTGCTGTTCGGCCGGACCGAGCCGGGTGGCCGCCTGCCGACCACCTGGGGCACCTGCCTCGCGGACACGCCGGTCACCACGACCCGTCCCGAGGAAGGTGTACTCCGCTACGGCGAGGGCCTGCACATCGGACACCGTGCCTGGCTGCGCGCGGGACGCCGGCCCGCGTACTGGTTCGGACACGGCCTCGGCTACACGACCTGGGCCTACCGGGCCGCCGCCGTGTCCGCTCCCGCGCAAGGCGGCGTCCGTACCGTCTCCGTACGGGTCCGCAACACGGGGCGCCGGCGGGGCAGGGAAGTCGTCCAGGTCTACCTGGCCAGGCCCGCTTCGGCGGTGGAGCGGCCGTACCGCTGGCTGGCCGGCTACGCCGCGGTCGAGGCGGCACCGGGGGAGACGGCCACCGCGGTGGTCCGGATACCGGACCGCGCACTGCGCCACTGGTCGACGGAGGAGCGGGGCTGGCGTACCGAGCCGGGCGGCTACGAGGTGCACGTGGGTCCGTCGGCCGGGGAACTGCCCCTGACCGCGTCCGTCGAAGTGCCCGCGGAAGGGAGTCCGCGTGCTGCTGGAGAGCGTCTGCCGCGCGGCTGATCACGCCCCGGAGCACGCCGGTAGGGTACCGGCATGACCAGACGCGCCCCGAGACTCGAGGACGTCGCCCGGGAGGCGGGCGTCTCCCGCGCCACCGTCTCCCGGGTGGTCAACGGCATCCGCAACGTCGACCCCGCGATCCGGCAGGCGGTGCGGGACGCGATCGAACGGACCGGCTACGCCCCCAACAGCGCCGCCCGTGCCCTGGTGACCCGGCGCGCCCAGACCATCGCCCTGGTGGTCTCCGGAGCGGGGGACGACTCCGACGCCGAGCAGAACGCGTTCGCCGCGAGAGCGCTCGCCGATCCGTTCTTCGGCCGGGTGGTGAGCGGTGTCGTGGGTTTCCTGCGTCCGCGGTCGATGTACCCGGTGCTGATGTTCGCCGAGACCGCGACGGCACGCCAGGAGGTGGTGGCCTATCTGCGGCAGGGCAGCGCGGACGGCGCGCTGGTCTTCTCCACGCACGCGCAGGACCCGTTGCCCGCGAAGCTGGTCGCCGAACGGCTGCCGTGCGTGCTCTTCGCGCGGCCGGGCGTGCCGGTTCCCGTGACCTATGTGGACCTGGCGCACCGGGAAGGGGCACGGCTGGCCGCCGAACACCTGCTGGCGCGCGGCTGCCGGCGCCCGGCCACCGTCACGGGGCCGCTCGACCTGCCTGCCGCGCAGGACCGCCTGTCCGGGTTCCGGGAGACGATGGAACGCAACGGCCGTCCGTACGTGCCCGTCGCGGAGGGCGGGTTCACCGCCGACAGCGGGGCGTCGGCCCTCGTCCGTCTGCTGGACGAACACCCGGACATCGACGGGGTGTTCGCCGCCAACGACCTGATGGCCCGCGGTGTCTGCGACGCACTGCGGGAGCGGGGGCGCAGGGTCCCCGAGGACGTCGCGGTGATCGGCTTCGACGACTCCAGCGCGGCCCTCGCCCCGGGCCCGCCACTGACCACGGTGCGCCAGCCGCTGGAGGAGATGGCGGCCGACATGGCGCGCCTGCTCCAGGAGGAGATCGAGGGGACGCGCACCGAGCCCACCGCCGTGATCTTCGATCCCGAACTCGTCGTCCGCGCGTCGGCGTAGCGCCGTCCGCCCTTCAGAACCTCGGCCCCTTCGTCCCTTCATCCCTTCGCCCCCTCGGGCGTGCGGGCACCGGCGGACCCGGCCCGTCCCGCCGGGGCTGGAGACGGGACGGACCGGGGATCCGAGGGGGGGAGGGCGTCACGGCAGGCGGTAGTCCGCGTTCAGGGCGGCGCCGGCCTCCGGGTGGGTCTGGTCGTACCCGCGCGCGTCGCACTGCAGGCCGCCGACGATGCAGTGGTCGACCAGGGCTCTGAGCGTCGGTTCGTGCCACGCGTTGAAGAAGTCGTAGTGGAACGAGTGACCGCGCCCGCTCGCCAGCCTGACCTGGGACATGTCCCCGTCGACCGGGAACGCCATCTTGAACTCGATCATCGGCAGCGCCACCGGATGGCTCGCGGGACAGACATTGTCGTTCGTGCCGGGCTTCACCTGCGGATACGCCATGTGACTCTGGTGGTCGGGGGTGTCGAGATACCGGCCGTCCCAGCAACTGGGCGCCTGCATACGCAGGTTGAGCTGGGTGCCCGCCGGGCAGTTGGCCGGGAAGTCCACATTGCGGAAGCTGTCACCGCACTCCCAGCCCTCCACCCAGCCCTTGTGCGCCCGGAACTCCGCCGCGCTCTGCGTCGGGTTGCCCACGACGTAGCGGAGCCCCTTGGGGAACGGGCGGACGCTGGTGTAGTCGGTGACCCCCGCTTTGTAGTAGATGACCTGGGGGCCGGTCGGCAGGACCTTCGTGTCGTCCTTGAACAGCGATGGCATCCAGTACGCCGAGGCGTCACCGGGCGCCTTGCAGACCGTGTCGCCGCCGTACAGCGAGGCGGTGACGCTGTGGGCGTCGGTCGAGGTGTTGCCCATGAACGTGTGGTCGTGGGACCTGCCGGACTGCCCGGGGTAGACGATGGGGTCGTCGGGCGCGGTGTGGGTGACGGAGCAGTTGGCCTGGAACTCGTGGAAGTAGCGGGGCGTCGGCGTCCGGTCCGACGGTGTCACGCCGGTGACGGGCGGGTTCGCCGGAATGTAGCCGTCGCCGTCCGGGTCGTCGCCCGAGGCGCGGGTCGACGCGGCCATGGAATGACCGGAGTGCGGGGCCTGCGCCGCCACGGTGGTGGCCGCCGCGTCCGGGGCGGCGGCCGTGACGATCGAGCCCACGCCGAGGGCGGTCGCCGCCAGCGCCGTGCTGATGAGCAGTGCCGAGAACTTTCTCGTGCCTCTCATGCCTGTCGTGCCTCTCATGGAGAACCCCTCTGCTTGAAATGGTGGGGGGAAGGTGAAGGGTGGCGGGGGTGTTGACAGCGCGTGACGTGGCGGACGGCCGGTGTCGGCGGGGTCACGTCCCCGCGGTCAGGCGTAGACGCCGAACTCGTGCAGCGAGTAGCCCCAGCCGGTGCCGCGCGCCGTCAGATGCAGCCGGACATGACGGGCCGTCTGCCCGATGTCGACGGTGTCCACGTCACCGTTGCCGCCGGTGGTCGAGTGGACGGTGCGCCAGGTGCTGCCGTCGTCGGACAGCTGCACCTGGTACGACTTGGCGTACGCCGGGTCCCACTGGAGTTGCAGCGTACGGATGGCGGTACGGGCGCCCAGGTCCACCTGGAGGGACTGCGGGTCGCTCCAGTCGCTGGCCCAGCGGGTGTCGGCCCGGCCGTCGGTGGCCTTCGCCGGGGTGCAGGGGCAGTCGCCGTACTCGGCCTGGTAGGAAGAGGCGGTGGTCGGTCTGTTCAGGGCCACGTTGGTCCCGACGACCGGCGGTGCGACCACCCGGACCGACCTGGTCTCGAAGCCGGCGTTGCCGTGGCCGTCCTCGGCGCGGACGTAGACCTTCCACACGCCGAGCTTGTCCGGCGCGGTGACCGCGAACGTGCCGTTGCCGGTGGACCGCCACCTGGCCTCCACCAGGCCCTTGTCACCGTTCGCGTAGGTGCCGCTGAGGAAGATCTTGTAGGTGAGCGGGTCGTCGTCGGGGTCGCGGACGTCGGCGCGTACGGCGAACTCCTGGCCGGCCGGCGCGGACGAGGCCGGGGCGACCGTCATGCCCGAGATCACGGGAGGCGTGTTGTCACCGGCCGTCGAACCGGCGTACGCCTGCTTGACCGCGTAGTACGAGAGTCTCTTGAGTCCGCCGGGCAGCAGGTTGAACCAGACGCCGCCGAAGTCGTGCTCGATGCCGTAGTGGAACATCGTCGCGCCGAGCGCGACCCCTCGATGGGCGGTGACGCAGTTCCACGCCTTGGTGTACCCCTGGGCGTTCTGCACGTCGGTGGGCTGGTCCGGGACGCCGTTGGCGTCGTCGGGGACCTCCCACTCGCCGGCCGGCCCGGTCTCCGTGATGATGTACGGCTTGGTGTAGCCGCCGGCCTCCCAGTCCTTCTGTACGTCACAGACATGGCCGTAGGAGTTCATCGCGTACAGGTCCAGGTCGGGGGCGTTGCGTTTGTAGTAGGGCCAGGCGCCGGTCCACGCGTCGGTGGAGGTGACGGGGTGGTCGGGGTCGATGGAGTGGATCCTCCTGGCGACGTCGTTGACGAACGTGGTGTAGGCGTTGCGCTGCCGCTCCAGCTCGTCCCCGCTGTAGCAGTTCTGCAGGCCGAGGACGGATTCGTTGCCGACGTTCCACATCAGCGTGGCCGGATGGGTCTCGTAGGTGTCGACCCAGGTGGCGAACTCGTTCAGTGAGTTGGTCTTGTACGTGGTGTCGGTGACGTAGTCGACGCAGCCGCCGCTGCCGGGGCCGCCGCCCGGCTGCAGCCAGAACCCGTTGACGACACGGATGCCGTTGGCCTGGGCGGTGTCGAGCAGGGGCCTGGTGGAGCCGTCGGTGCCCCAGGTGCGGATGGTGTTGACCCCCATGGACCGCAGGTCGGGCAGGTACCTGGGGGCGTCGGCGACGGACGGTCCCCAGGTGAGCCCCTTCACCGTGTAGGGCTGCCCGCCCACCTGGAGCTGCCAGTTCCCCTGTGTGCCGGTCACCTCGACCGCGCCGCCGGCCGGCGGGGGAGTGCCCTCGGTGGTGCCGTAGACCTGGAACTCCCAGAGCGAGTACCCGTATCCGCCGGACCGCGCCGTGCCGAGCATCCGCACGTAGCGGCCGGAGCCCGAGAGGGCGAGTTCGTCGGTGCCGCCGTCCCCCTGGGCGACGGTCTTCACGGTCCGCCAGCCGGCGGCGTCGTCGGACACCTGGATCTCGTACGACGTGGCGTAGGCGGACTCCCAGGTCAGGACGGCGCGGCTGAGGTCGGCCGTCCTGCCGAGGTCGACCTGGAGCCACTGCGGATCGCTCCACCGGCTGGCCCACCGCGTGCCGGTGCGGTCGCCGTCGACGGCCGCACCCGCGGAGAGGCCGTCACCCTCGTGGGAGGAGGCGGTGGCGGTCTTCCCCTGCGACAGCAGGGTTTCGGCCACGGAGGCGGTGGGGGCCTCGACGGCCGCGGCGAGGCCGGCGGACGACGCCAGGAGGGCGCCGACAGCGGTGAGCAGGAGCCCGGCCCGTGGACGGCCGGACACGGCTGGGAAAGGTCTGAACACGGGTGCTCCTGGCGGGCGGGGGAAGGCCGACCTCATGCGGCTCGGCTTGGAGAGCGCTCTCCCGAGAGTCTCGTGGGGGCGTGTCCCTGTCAATAAGCGGGGATCGCTTCGGTGTGCTTCGGCGCGGGGCCGCGCTCCGGCGGCGGTCGTGCGGGCGGTTGTCGCTTTGAGAAGGCCGGGCTCGCCGCCATAAGGTCACGGGCATGTCTTTGCGTCTTCGTATGCGTCAAGCACTGCCGGAAGCGATGCGCTCCCGTGACAAGGTCGCGGTGAGTGCCCTGCGCGCGACTCTGGCCGCGCTGGACAACGCCGAGGCGGTGCCCGTGGGCGAGGCCGAACTCCGCGGGCAGGCCATCGAGGAGTCGCCGGCCGGTGCCGGAACCACCGAGGCGGAGCGGCGTGAGCTGAGCGAGCACGCCGTGGTGGCCGTCGTGCGCGCCGAGGCCGCCGAACGACTCGATGCCGCCGCGCAGTTGACCGCGCCCGTGCACGCCGACCGGGCCGAGAGGCTGCGTGCGGAGGCCGCCGTGCTGCTTCGCCTCCTCGACGGGCCCGGCGCGGCGTAGGACACACCGGCTGCCGCCGGTCCTGACGGCCCGGGCGGGCGGCGCCCCGCGTCGACTCCGGGGTCCGCAACTCGCCGTGCGGGGCCGCTCGACGCGGTTGCCGTGTCGGGATCGCGTACCGAGTGACCGTACGTCGTCCCGGGCATGTCTCAGGCGTGTCATCGGGTGAATGGGGCCGTGCGGGCCGTCCGTGTGAAGGGTGACGGACCGCGCGACAGCCGTGGTCCCTTACCCGAGAGGCCGTGAACGCCATGCAGAGCAAGCGCTTTGGGATGATCGCCGCGTCAGTCGTCGTCGGCGCGTTTCTTCTGACCGCCTGTGACGGTGAGGACGCCGCGACCGGTGTCGGCACCGGCACCGGGGGTTCGCCCGCCGGTGGGCACGCGTCGGCCGGTACGGAGCACGGCGCCGGGAGCGACGCGGCGCGGGGTGCCGGCCGGTGGGACAAGAACAGGCCGGACGCGGCCTTCTTCGGCTCGGTCCTCGACGGAGCCGCAGAGGTGCCGGTCGAGGGCGGTCCGGCCGTGGGTGACAAGGACGGCCGCGCGCTCGCCCTCATGCGGATCCAGGGCGACCAGGTCTCCTACGCGTTCACCTTCACCGGGACCGGGACGCCGACCCTGGGCCACCTGCACAAGGGTGCGAAGGGCGTCAACGGCGAGGTGAAGATCCCGTTCTTCACGGAGAAGCTGGAGGACGGCACGAAGTTCGCCCACGGGACGGTCACGGTCGCCGATCAGGACCTGCTGGAGGGCATCAAGGCGAACCCGCGGAACTGGTACTTCAACCTCCACACCGCCGAGTTCCCCGGCGGCGCCGTCCGTGGCCAGGCGTACGAGCCGGCCCCCGGCATCCACGTCCCGGACACCCTCACCGAGGAGACCCTCGAGAGGGTCGTCGGGCGCGCCGAGTAGGCGGACCGAGGGCGCGGATCCCCGGGCGTGCGGACGCGATCTAGGACCCCGCCCGGTCGGCCGGTTCCAGGCCGGCGACGATGCCGGTCAGGATGAGGTCGATGCCCGCGAGGAACTCGGTGCGGTCGTCGTGATCGCGCAGCTGGTCCGCGATGGTCCTGATGAACGCGAATTCGTCGGGATCGAGCTCTTTCCAGGCGGCCGAGACGGTGTCGAGGAACTCGGTGCGGCTCGTGTCCGGCAGGTGCGCCTGGTGGGTGCGGGCCTCGGCCGCGTTCTGTCCGCCCATGCCGAGGATGTAGTTCAGCAGCGCGGAGGCGGCCGTGAACCGGGCGGCATGGGGTACGCCGAGCGCCTGGATCTGGCGTCCGATGTGTTCGAAGACCCGCAGCATGGGTGACTGCGCCGGGGCGCGGGCGATGTGCGTGCCGATCCACGGATGGGCCTCGATGGCGTCGAACACGCCGAGCGCGAGGGCGCGGATCGCCTCCTGCGGCGTCGCGTCGGCGGTACCGGCGGCCATCGCGTCGGCGACGACGGCGTCCGTGGCGGCGCCGAGGAGCTCGTCCTTGCCCGTGACGTGCCAGTAGATCGCGCCGGGGCCCGTGGCAAGACGCGCCGCCAGTGCCCGGAACGTGAGTCCTCCCTCGCCCGCCGCGTCGAGAAGCTCGATCGCGGCCCCGACGATGCGCTCCCGGGAGAGCGGCTCCTCCCGTCGCTCCGCACGACGTGTCCTGGCTGCCATGCGCCCATCCTGACACAGGCGTGGAACGCCGTTCCAGCTTGACAACTCTGGAACGTCGTTCCAGTCTAAATGGTGGAACGACGTTCCAGACATGGCCGGCCAGGTGTCCTCCTGGCGGAAGCGCGACACGCGAGGAACCACCATGACCACTGACATCACGATCATCGGCGCGGGGCTCGGCGGGCTGACCCTGGCCCGCGTCCTGCACGTCCACGGCATCCGGGCCGCGGTCTACGAGGCGGAGGCATCGCCGAGGGCCCGGTCCCAGGGCGGGATGCTCGACATCCACGAGGAGAACGGCCAGCGGGCCCTGCGGGCGGCGGGCCTGCTGGACCAGTTCCGTGGCCTCGTCCTGGAGGGCCGCCAGGCGATACAGGTCCTCGACCACGACGGGGCCGTCCTGTTCGACCAGACCGACGACGGCACGGGCGGCCGCCCCGAGGTGCTGCGCGGCGAGCTGCGACAGCTGCTGCTCGACTCGCTGCCGCCCGGCACCGTCCGGTGGGGGCACAAGGTCAGTGGCACCCGTGCCCTGGGAGAGGGCCGCCACGAGGTGACCTTCGCCGACGGCGCCACCGTCACCACGAGCCTGCTCGTCGGCGCGGACGGCGCGTGGTCCCGGATCCGGCCGCTGCTCTCCGCCACGACACCCGAGTACAGCGGGATGTCGTTCGTCGAGACCTATCTGTTCGACGGCGACACCAGGCACCCGGCCACCGCGAAGGCGGTCGGCAGCGGGTCGCTGTTCGCACTCGCGCCGGGCAAGGGGCTGCTGGCCCATCGGGAGAGCGGCGGCACCCTGCACACCTACGTCATGCTCACCCGGTCACAGGAGTGGTTCGCCGCCCTCGATCTCACCGATCCCGCCGCGGCCACCGCTCGCGTCGCGGGGGAGTTCGACGGCTGGGCGCCGGAGCTCACCGCGCTGATCACCGACGGCGAGACCACACCGGTCCTGCGCCCGGTCAGCGCGCTGCCCGTCGAGCACCGGTGGGACCGGGTGCCGGGAGTGACCCTGCTCGGCGACGCCGCGCACCTCTCGATCCCGAACGGCGAAGGCGCCAACCTGGCCATGTACGACGGCGCCGAACTCGGCGCGGCCCTCGCCACCCACCCCGACGACATCGAGACCGCGCTCACCGCCTACGAGCAGGCCATGTTCCCCCGCAGCGCCGCGGCCGCCGCCGAGGGCACGGAGCTCCACGAGGTGCTCTACGGTCCCGGCACGCCCCACAGCCTGATCGACATGTTCACCGGACACGAGTGACCCACGGATCGCGGCGGGCTTCCTCGCCGACGGGCGGTCGGGGACGGCGGTCGGGCGGGGTCGGGTCCCTGGACACGTCGTGGGCCAGGGCGGCCCGGGGCCCGCCGGTACCGGCAGCTTCCGCTCGCCCCGGTTTCCTTCTACTCTCCGAACAGGCGACGTCGGGCGCTCAAGCCCGCACCGCCGGCTCCCAGCCCCCGAGCCGTGACCGAACACTCGTGGCCGGCTGGAGCCGCATCGCCGACAACGCGGCTCCAGCCTCCGCCCTCCGGCGCGCCCAGCGAGGCGACTCCCGCCGTCTCGCATCGCCAGGGGGGCACCTCGCGCGAGGAACCGATCGAAGGGGGAGTCCCGATCCCTCGCGCCCCGGCCGCCGTTGCCCGCGCGGCGGCGGCCGACTCCTACCAGCGTGCCACCGTGCGAGCGGCCTGTCCGCCCGCCGGAAGCGCATATTTGCCTGCCGGGACCCGCGCGAGCACATCACCGGAAACACCTGCCCCGTGGCACCCCGGCTGCGCAGCGGCGGCTGACGGCAGGGCTTCGGGCGGGGGAGTCGGGCAGGTCCGTCGAGGGCGTGTGTGCCGGACACCGGCGGGGACCGTACACGCGCGGGAATGTCAGGCGGAACAGGTGTCGCCGGGGGGCCGTGGGAGGCGGCCGGTGTCGTCGGGGCCGCTGTCGGAGGGGTCGGCCAGCGCGATGCGGGCGGTGACCCGCTTTCCGGCCGGTTCGAGATGTATGTGGAACTCCTCGGCGAGGGCCTGGACGATCTCCAGACCGTGCCGCCCGATCCGCTCGGGATCGACCGCGCCGACGGCGGGCCGGACCCGGACGGTGTCCCGCACGGTCACCTCGACCAGGGCGCCGGTGACGCGCAGTTCCACGAGGGCGGGGCCGGGGGCGTGTTTGCGGGCGTTGGTGACCAGCTCGCTGACCACCAGCTGGGTGACGTCCATGGCACGGGCCGACACGGCCACGCCGTGCTCGGCCCGTGCGCGGCCGAGGAAGGCGGCCGCGAACTGACGTGCGTCGGCGATGCAGGAGGCGTCGCCGCTCAAGGGCATGGCGGTGGAGATGCCCTGCGGAGCGTCCGGCCTGTCTTCGCTGTCACCGTCGATCGACTGCAATGTCTCTGTCCACCTTCGCAATTGCGTACTCGGCTGAGGTACCCGGCCCGGCCTGTCTCATGCGACTCTCACGAAGCGACACGGCACGCCGGACGGGCGCGCACTAGTGCGACGGCTGCCGAGGGACCTCGCCGGCGGGCTGTTCTGCGGGCAGACCTCCGTTCCGGTCCCGGAGTCCGGCAGGTGAGTGCCGGTGCACGAGGTACTGCGAGCCACCGGACGGTTGCGTGACGAGCTGATCGGCGCGTTCATGTTCGACGCGTTCCCGGACGACCCCGCGGACGCCACCGCCACCGGCGTGCGCAACCTCACCGCCTCCCTGGAGCGGGTGCTGCGCCTGGGGGCACCCGACGACATGGGGATCCAGCGCTACGACATCCCCGAACCCGGCGCCTTCGGTGCCTTTCGCCGCAAGGCATGGAACCCGGTCGACTCACCCTGGCCGCCGACGGCCGCATCGTGGGCGCCCTGCACCACGTCGAGGACGTGACCGCCGTCCACGAGGCGCTGCGCCGCGCACGCGGCGGCGACGTGGGCGAGGCGGCGCGTCCGCCGCCCGCGTTGCTGGGGCGCGCGATGGTGGCCCGCGCCCGCTACGAGCGTGCCGCCCGGGCGGTCGCCGCAGGGCGGGCGACCCCGGGCGACCTGGCGGGAACGGCCGGCGTGACGCCGGCGGCCGTGGCTCGGCGCGATGCGCTGTGGCACGCGATCCTCCATGCCGCCCGCCGGTCGGGTCACGGCGGGTGTGCCGCCGCGGTGTGCGCGGCAGCGGTCCGGGAACTGCCCGTGACCGATGCCGCGGTGATCACGCTGCACGGCAGCGGGCCGGAGCATCTGCAGCTCGCAGCCACTTCTCCTTGCGGCCGGCGCGCCGAGGAACTGCAGTACCTCACCGGGGAGGGCCCGTCCCTGACCGCGTTCGACACCGGCGAAGGCACCCTCGTGCCCGCCCTCGACCGGTCCGGCGCCGCGTGGCCGCAGTTCGGCGAGGCCGCGGCCGACATCGGGGTGAGTGCCGCCTTCGCCTACCCCTTGCGCGCACCATGGCACAGGCGCAGAACATGCCCGTCGTCGACCTGGCCCGCTTCCTCCTCACAGGGCATCCGCGGAACCCGGACGGCCACCTCTGACGCCCCAGGGTCAACCGCGCACGAGGCGCCACCGGTTGTCGGCGGTACCGTCGTCCGCGTCCTGGACCGCGAAGGCGCCGACCGCGGTCGAGTTGCCCGCGACGGCGAGCAGCTTGCCGCTGTGGACGTTGCGGATCCTGAAGGTTCCGTCACCCTGGTCGAGCAGCGTCCACCGGTGGTCGGCGGTGCCGTTGTCGGACCACTGCAGGACGGCCGCGCCGTTCGCCGTGGACATGTCCTGCACACCGAGCACCTTGCCGCTGTGGGCGTTGCGGAAGCGGACGGCGGTGCCGTCCTCGATCACTTCCCAGTGGTGATCGGCTGTTCCGGAGTCGTTCCACTGCAGGGCACGGCCCCCGTCGGCCGTGGACATGTCCTGGATTCCCAGCACGAGCCCGCTGCCCACGTTGACCAGGCGGACCGTGCCGGTGCCACTGGTGTTCCAGTAGACGGTGTAGTTGTGTCCGTGCGCGTCGTGGAACGGCCCCAGGCCGACGGTGGAGCCGTTGGCGGTGGCGGTGAAAGAGAGTGAGCCGCCGCTGGTCCTGGTGATCGAGGAGGCGTCCAGCGCCGGGAGGGAACCGAGCGCGCTGTTGCCGTAGTTGCCGGACAGGACCACCGGCCCGTAGGTGACCGCGGCGACGTTCGCGTTGTCGTTCGCCGCTCGCAGGACGATCCGCATGGGCAGGCGGACGGTGACCGTGTCGCCGGCGGCCCAGGAGCGGGTCAGGGCCGCGTAGCTGCCGGGAGTGGTGGCGACGGTCTGTGCCACGCCGTTGACGCTGACCGTGGCCCCGCTGGTCCAGCCGGGGATGCGGATGCGCATCGTCCAGGTGCCGGCGGCGCTGCCGGTGACCTGGAGGGTCGTGGTGTCTCCGACCGGGAACGACGTGGTCTGGGTGACCGTGATCCCGCGCTGCGACCAGGTGAGCACCGAGGGCACGAACAGGTTCACGCTCAGTGTGCTGCCGTTGTGGAAGTAGACGGAGTCCATCAGCCGGGTGTGCATCTCCAGGCCGGTGCCCTGGCAGCACCAGAAGGTGCCGTAGTCGGTGCTCCAGGTGCCGCCGCCCCACGCGGGGCCCACGCCACGCCGGCCTCCGGGGTTGAGCGGGGTGAAGTACGTGACGTGGCCGTGGCCGTCGGCCGGGTTCTGCTGGCCGATCATGTGGTTCAGCCACGCCTGCTCGTAGAAGTCGAACAGGGCCGCCCTGTCCGGGGTCAGGGCGAACAACTCACGGGTGAGGGTGAGCATGTTGAAGGTGTTGCAGCTCTCGCAGGTGTCCTGGTTCAGGTGGGCGGCGATGGCGTCGGGCGCGCGGAAGTGCTCCGCCTGGCTGTTGCCGCCGATCGCGTAGGTGTGCGCGTCCACGCAGATGTTCCAGGCGTTGGTGGCGATGTCCCGGTAGCGCGTGGTCCCCGTGGCCTTGTACTCCCGGACGGCCCCGATCCACTTCGGCACCTGGGTGTTGGCGTGCAGCCCGCTGAGCCGGTCCTGGCCCGCGGCCAGGGGGTCGAACACCGCGGCGTGGTCGAAGCGCTGGGCGGCGGTGAGCCACCGTGCGTCACCGGTCTGCTGGTAGAGATCGGCCAGTACGGTGTTCATGCCGCCGAACTCGGTGCCCAGCATGGCCTGCATCTGCTGGGCGCTCAGCCGTCCGGTGCGCCGGTCCACCCAGCCGGCCAGCGCCAGCAGCACGTCGCGGGCCTGGGTGCTGCCGATGAGCCGCCACACGTCCAGCAGACCGACGAGGGTCTTGTGGATGGTGTAGTACGGCACGTTGCCGTTGGTCAGGGTCCGCTGTTCGAGGGCGGTGAACTCCGACTCGGGATAGCCCGACAGATATCCGGCGCCGAACCCGGCGGCGCCGTTGTTGGCCTGGCACTTGGCCAGCTCCGCGACCATGTGGGTGGCCTTGTCCCGGCAGACGGTGTCCCCCGTCACGGCGTACACCTGTGCCCAGGCGGTCAGTAAATGGCCCTGGACATGCGTACGGAAGGGGAAGTCCGGCGCGTCCCAGCCCCCGGTGGGTGCGGCCCCGTTGGTCGACAGCCTGTGATTGGCGCGGAAGTTGTAGAGCAACCGGTTGGTGTCGACGAACCGCAGGTAGCTGATCGTGCGGTTCTGGTTGTCCAGCCACCGGCTCGCGGTGAGCCGCACCTGGCCGGCGTCGAAGGGATGCGCGGACACCCCGATGTCGGCCCGGACCGGGGGAAGGGCGGCCCGGGCGGGAGACGCGCCGCCCAGGGATCCGGCGGCGGAGGCGACGGCCGTGGCACCGGTGAGCTGGAGGAGGCGCCGTCTGTTGACCGAGGGGGACATGATGCGGCCCTTTCTGAGACCGGGGAGCGCCCGCCGGTCGTCCGGGGCGGTGCGGCAGCGGTCGTTCGGGGTGCGGCGGCGGTCGGGCGACGCGTGGGGCGCACCCTGATGCGTGTCCGATATTTCGAACGTAGTCCTGTACTTCGAACGGACGTCAGAAAAGTTAGAGCGGCCATGACAAGCCGTCAACCCTTCGCGCAACGCGGCGTGGGACCACCCTCGCGGCGACCGTCGGTGATCGGCCGAATGCCGTCTGTCCGCGGGGGCGTGACGGCCGTAGGCTGTGCGACCTTCGTGCTTTGGGGGGCTCGTGAACGGTCTCCGTGCGGTCGTCGTCTGCCTGGTCATGGCGTGTGTCACGGTGATGTCGCCGGCCGCGGCCGTGACGCCGGCGTGGTCGGCGCTGCCGGTACCCGCGGCGGCCCCGCCGGTGACGGTGTCCGACCTGGCCGCCCGCGGGCCGGGGGAGGCGTGGGCGACCGGGTACGAGCACGCCGCCGACGGACTGCGGCCGATGCTGTACCGGTGGGACGGCGTGGCGTGGAGCCGGGACACCACCTTCCCCGGCGCCGGTGAGCCCGGGTGGCTCGGCACGGTGCAGTTCGTCGGCGAGGAGGTGTGGATCTTTCATCAGCACGCCGACGAGGGAGAGATCCTGCGCCGGTCGGCCGGATCCTGGAGTACCGTCCCGCTGCCGCACACACTGTGGGTGTACCAGGACTTCGCCGCCGTACCGGGTGCCGCGTGGGTGGTCGGTGAGGACGACACCGGGCTGAAGGTGTTGCACTACGACGGTTCCGGCTGGACGGCACAGTCCACCCCGGACGGTGTGCACTACCTGATGGGGATCACCGCGCGGACCGCCGACGACGCCTGGGCATGGGCGGACACCAGCACCGGAACCACCGTTCTGCGCTGGGACGGCACGAAGTGGCGGGACGCGAACGTACCGCTGCCCCCGGACAGCAACGTGCACACGATCGTGCTCGAACCGTCCGGCCGGGTCACGGCCGGCGGCAGCCGGTACACCGACGGCGTGGCCCGCACCTACCTGCTGACCTGGAACGGACGCGCCTGGCGCACCACTTACCCGCCGCTGGGCGACACCTACACCGAGGCGATGGTGCGCGGCCCGGACGGCGCGCTGTGGCTGCCGGTGCGCAGCGACCGCGCGTTCCAGTCGAAGTACGCACGGGTGGACGGCCCGCGCACCACCTTCTCCTACGGCCCGGAGCGCACCGGCGGCATCGACGTCAAGCCGCGTGCCCTGGCGCGGGCCGGGCGTTCGCTGCTGTCCTTCGGGACCGCCGAGATCTACGGCTCGAAACCCCACCTGATGAGCGAGCGGCTGGGAGGCTGACCATGGCACGCCGACTTCTCCTCGCCGCCCTCGCTGCTGTCATGACCATGGTGACCGTGATGACCTCGGCCGCGGCGGACACCCGGTCCTGGCAACACGTTCCGGTGCCGGCACAGGTACGCCCGCAGGCCGCGCTGTACGAGGCTGTGGCGTCGGGACCGGACCGGGCGTGGGCGGTGGGCGCGGACGCCGTCGGTCGCGAGGCCGGGCTTCCCGCTGCTCCTGCGCTGGGACGGAACCGCCTGGCAGCGGCAGAGTCTGCCCGGGATCGACTGGCAGGGCGAGCTGCTGTCCATCGCCGCGACCTCGCCGACCGCTGTCTGGACGGTCGGCCGCGACTCGGCCGGCGGCGCCCGCCTGCTGCGCTTCGACGGCAGCTCCTGGTACGAGAGCCGGTCGCCGCGCGGAGTCGTACCGACCGGAGTCGTCGCCGGCGGGGGCGAGATCTGGCTGACCGGTTCGCGGGACGGCGCGCAGGCACTGCTGCGCTGGGACGGGCGGGCCTGGCGGGACGTGCCGGTACCGCCGGGACACGTGTACGGCCTGCACATCCTGGCGGCCGACGACGTATGGGCCGCGGGCGCCACCGGTTCGGGTGCGGCCGTGTCGCACTGGAACGGCACCGCGTGGCAGCAGACGATCGTGGACGGGTTCCCGCGCTCGGCCGTGAGCAGTGTGCTGGCCGTTTCACCGACGGAGGTGTGGGCGGGTGGCACGGCCGGGTTCGTCGGCGGCCCGGTGGGCCGGCCGATACCGCCACTGCTGGTCCGCTGGGACGGGCAGACGTGGAGCCGGGTGACCGTGCCCACCGACTACGGCTCGATCAGCTCGCTGGCACCCACCACGTCCGGCGCGCTGGGGTGGGTCGCGGTGGCCCGCTCGCAGAAGGCGGGCCCGCCCGGCAGCTATCCGCCGCTCGTCCCGGGGCCGGACTTCCTTGCCTGGGACGGCCAGTCCTTCACCGGGCACAGCGAACCGGCGGTGGCCGGGGAAGGTGAGTCCTGGGCGCTGCGGCTGGCACCGGTGCCGGGCACCGGCACGGTGTGGTCGGTCGGCCGCGCCGACGGTCCCGAGGGCACCTTCGCCCCGCGCATCCTCCGGTTCGGCTGAGGTCGCCTTCCGGCCTCCCAGCCCTTCGCCGGGCGGAGTGCGAGGCCGGACTCAGGTGTGCAGGGCGGGCCGGTAGACGAGCTCCTGGATGTGGCTGTCGAGGGTTCGGTGCTCGATCAGTTCGAGGTCGAAGTCGGCCGCGCCCCGGAAGATCGGGTCGAGCCCGGTCCGGCCGGTGATCACCGGGAAGAGCGTCACCTGGACGCGGTCGACCAGGCCGGCGGCCAGCAGGGCGCGGTTCATCGACAGGCTGCCGTGCGAGCGCAACGGCACCTCGGACTCCTCCTTGAGCCGGGCGACGACATCGACGGCGTCGCCGTGCACGAGGGTCGCGTCCGCCCAGTCGAGGGCCCCTTCGAGGGTGGTCGACACCACCGTTGCCGGGAGGTTCCGCATCCGCGTGACCCAGGGGTCACGTACCTCGGACTCCTCGGTGCTCTCGGCCAGCATCCGCGCGAACGCCCGGTACGTGTTGGCCCCGAAGACCATCCGCTGCTGCTCGCTGTACTGGGCGAGGCGGTGGTCGAGAAGTTCGGGGCCCTGCTTGCCCCAGTAGCCGGTCCAGTCGCCGCCGGCGGCACCGAAGCCGTCCAGGCTGGAGAAGACGTCGAAGGTGTAGGGAGCGGTCATGATGGTCTCCTCGGGTGCGGTCGCACGTCAGTCGTGCGTCGTGTATCCGGGATACAGACCGGTGACCACGGCGAGACTCATCGCTCTTCGTCCGGTTGTTCCGAGGGCGGCCGCCCCGGGCCAGTTGTCACTCCTCGGCGAGAGAGGGCGTGCGCAGCGCGATCAGGGCGACGTCGTCGTCGTTGTCGCTGGGGCGGACCTGGTCCAGCAGGAGATCGCAGAAGGAGTCCAGAGGGCGGTGGGCGAGGGACGCCGCGTGGCGGCGCAGCCGGTCGAGCCCGTGGTCGATGGAGTGGTGCGGTGATTCGACCAGCCCGTCGGTGTAGAGCAGGAGCGTGGCCAGGGGCGGCAGGACGGTGACGGCGTCGGGGCGAGGGCGGTTCACTCCGGTCCCGAGCAGTATGCCGTGGGCCTCGTCGAGGTAGCCGGCCTGACCGTCATGGGTGACGAGCAGGGGCGGCGGGTGGCCCGCGTTCGTCCAGTGCAGCCGCCACAGTGCGTCCTCGCCCGGTGTGAGCCTGCCGAGGATCATGGTCGCCATCGGTACTTCGGCGATGTGCATCACGGCCTCGTCCAGCCGTGTGACGATGTCGCTCGGGGCGGCCTGCGGATGGGACCAGGCGAAGGCGCGCAGCATGTTGCGGACCTGCGCCATACCGGCGGCGGCGTCGAGATCGTGGCCCACGACGTCGCCGATGGCCAGTGCGTGGGCAGGGCCGGCGAGAGCGAAGGCGTCGTACCAGTCGCCGCCCACGGAGGAGGCGTCCGGAGCGGGCAGGTACCGCGCGGCCATCTCGAGGCCGGGCAGGGAGGGGAGCTGGGGCAGCAGGTGGCGTTGCATGGTCTCGGCGACCTTGCGCTGGCGCTGGTACAGGCGGGCGTTGTCCAGCGCCAGGCCGGTCCGCCGGGTGAGGTCCTCCAGCAGGGGCAGGTCGGAGGGGGTGAAGGGATCGTGCCGCTGTGCCCGGCCGAGGGTCAGGGCGCCGAGTACGTCACGCAGTCCCCGGATGGGGGCGATGGCGGCGGAGTGCATGCCCGTCTCGGTGAACAGGCGCTGCTGCTCGACCGCGATGCCCGAGTCGGGCGGGCCCTGGTAGGTGGCGGGCCCGGCCAGGGAGGAGGCGGCGCCGCGCAGGGCCCGGGACAGCGGCATCGGGGACTGTGACGGCACGGGAGGCATCGGGCCCTGCAGGTCTTCGCGCTCGATGAGGATGCCGTCCTTGTACTCCATCACCAGGACACGCCGTACTTCGTCGTGTTCGGTGAGGAGGTCGAACACCGCCCAGTCCGCCAGCCGTGGCACGGTCAGGGCCGCCAGCCGGTGCAGTGCCTCGTCGACGTCCAGGGTGGAGGTGAGCTGCGTGGTCGTCTCCGCCAGCAGGGCCAGGCGGTCCAGTTCCGTCAGCGGCGCGGAGTGCCTGTCGTCGCTCTTGTACGTCTTCTCCTGCTCGTACAGCAGCGCCAGCGCGCCTGTGACGCCCGCGGCCGTCGTGTACGGCGTGATCAGCCAGGACAGCTGCACGAGGACCCCGTCCCCGCGGACGAACCACTCGGCGTTGCCGTGCCTGGTCGCGCGGGTGAGGAGAGCGTTCCGTATGTCGCAGCGGGTACGGGGCACGGAGTGCCCGTGCTTGTTGCGGTGCAGCAGGTCGTGGGAGTCATGCCCGATCAGCTGCGCGGCAGCTCTGCCGAGCAGCCTCTGGGCCGCGCTGTTGGCGGCGACGATGAGCCCGTCGTCGTCGACGACGACGGCGGACGCCGCCACGTTCTCCAGGGCTTCCCGCAGCAGGACCCCGGACAGCTCCTGCTGCCCGAGCATGGGTCTGTCTCCCGTGCCGGGAGCGGCGAGGCCGTCCATGTCCCTCCTTGGTCTGAACACGAATCT
This sequence comes from Streptomyces sp. NPDC002701, assembly GCF_042889045.1. NCBI lineage: Bacteria > Bacillati > Actinomycetota > Actinomycetes > Kitasatosporales > Streptomycetaceae > Streptomyces > Streptomyces sp. NPDC002701. Next base: position 59,629 of record NZ_JBIAQL010000007.1, on the reverse strand, counting down.
GTTGCAGTACCCCGGTTGGATCATTGCAAGCACCTGCGCGCGCAGTCTTCGCAGACCCTCCACGGGGCGTCCCACGGCTGTGCGAGGCACCGGCGGGACGTCGCGGCTCCGGAGCGGGGTGCTCCCGCCGTGGGGGAGCGCCGGACCCGAAGGACACAGTGCCAGTCTGCGGCAGCCCGCCGGGACCTGCCCGCTCGGCACGGGCACGGCGCCCTACTCTCGCATCAGCACGCCCGCGCCCTCAAGAACGAACGGGATCGGACCACCGTCGGACCCCGCGCAGCCGGGCCGCTCGGCCGGGACGGCGCCGCAGCCGTTCCTGTGCGACGGAGTTCCCCGCCGGCCGGCGGGCACAGACGGCGTCGCCCACATGGGGATCCCAGCCGCCCACATGGGGATCCCAGCCGACATGGTCCCGCCCCAACTGCCGTATGTACATGGCCTCTTGCCCCACGGCTGTCCCCATAGTGACACGCCAGGCGTGTCGTTCGGCGTCCGCCGCTCGGTCTCCCCGTGGCCGTGATCATAGTTGTGTCGCCGTGCGGATCAGTGCCGCGAGGGCGAGTGAGCGGCTGTGGGCGGGCCAGGCGATGTGGGTGACGACGGGGGGAGCGTCGGTCAGGGGGACCGCCGTGTGCTCGGCCCACAGCCAGGAGCAGGCCGAGTCGGGGTAGACGGCCACGGTGCGGCCGAGGGCGATGAGTTGGGCCAGCTGCGTCTGGTCGCGGATCTCGGGGCCCGGGCCGGGCGCGTACGTTCCGTGGCGGGGCCAGCGGGCGAGCGGCAGACCGGGGATGTCGCTGACCTCGGCCAGGGACAGGCTCTTCCGTGCGGCGAGGGGATGCCCGGTGGGCAGGACGGCGCTCTGTCCCTCGGTCAGCAGCGCCTCGCTGTCGAACCCGGCGAGCGTGTTGAACGGCGCGTGCATGAGCGCCACGTCGGCGCGTCCGTCACGCAGCAACTCCTCCTGGTCGCACAGCCCGCACGGCAGCACCTCGATCTCGGCGGCCCCGGGCTCGGCCGCGTAGGCGTCGAGGAGTTTCTGCAGCAGTTCGTGCGACGCGGCGGCCTTCACCGCCAGCACCAGGCGGCTGCGCGGAGCGCCCGGGCCGTCGGCGCCGCCCGCGCGCCGGGTGCGGCGTGCGGCAGCGGTGGTCGCGTCGAGAGCCGCTCGGCCCTCGTGCAGCAGGACTTCCCCCGCGCCGGTCAGGGAGACACCGCGGCGGTTGCGTCTGAGCAGGGTGACGCCGAGACGCCGCTCGAGCTGCCGTATGGCCCGGGACAGCGGTGGCTGCGTCATGCCGAGACGCTCGGCGGCACGGCCGAAGTGCAGTTCCTCCGCGACAGCCATGAAGTACCTCAGCTCGCGGGTCTCCAAGGCGTCCATCACCGCAGCCTACGTCAGTGATACCCACCGGGTATGACAGAGCACCGTATCGGTGTTGGATGCGCCGCCCGGCCGCGAGTGAACATCAACGACATGAGCGAAACGAAGATCGCGCTGGTGACCGGCGCGAACAAGGGAATCGGATACGAGATCGCGGCCGGGCTGGGTGCCCGCGGGTACCGCGTCGGTGTGGGAGCCCGTGACGAGACGCGGCGCGGGACGGCCGTGGAGAAGCTGCGCGCCGCCGGGGTGGACGCGTTCGGGGTGCCGTTGGACGTGACCGGCGACCGGAGTGCCGTGGATGCCGCCGCACTCGTCGAACGGCAGGCCGGACGCCTGGACGTGCTGGTCAACAACGCCGGAATCTCAGGACCGACGGGCCCGGGGTGGGTACAGGATCCGACCACGCTCGACCTGGACGTGGTCCGCTCGGTCGTGGAGATCAACGTCATCGGTGTCATCCGGGTGACCAACGCGATGCTGCCGCTCCTGCGGCGCTCGACGTCGCCACGCATCGTCAACGTCTCCAGTGCCGTCGCCTCCCTGACCCGGCAGGCGGACCCGGACATCGAGATCGGTCCCGTCATGGCGGCCTACTCGCCGTCGAAGTCCTTCCTCAACGCCGTCACCGTGCAGTACGCCCGACACCTCGCCGATACGAACATCCTGATCAACGCCGCCTGCCCGGGCCTGGTCGCGACCGACTTCACCGGCTTCCAAGGACCCCGGACCCCTGAGCAGGGCGCCGCCACCGCGATCCGGCTCGCCACGCTCCCGGACGGCGGCCCGACCGGTTCCTTCTTCGAGGACGACGGTGTCATCCCCTGGTGACCCCGGCACCCTGCCGGGAAGTCGGGAAGTCGTGACGTCGTGGCCGGGGAGCGAGACGCGTGCCGTGCTCCCCGGCACTCAGCTGTAGTACGCGATCTTCTCGTCCAGGATCCCTATCGCCTTGCCCAGCGCCGTCACCCGTTCTTCCAGGGCGGTACGGCGCTCGCGCAGGAAGGCGACCCGATCCTGCGGAGGGTGCTCGGCGCGCAGGATGGCGACGAATCCCCGCAGGTCCGCGATGCCGAGGCCGGCCTCACGGAAGCACGTGACCAGGCCGATCCAGAAGAGGTCGTCCTCGGTGTACTCCCGGCGCCCGCCGGCGGTGCGCCGGATCGGGCCGATGAGCCCTTCACGCTCGTAGTAGCGGAGGGTGTCGATGGAGACACCGGTGCGGTCCGCGGCCGTTGCCGGGGTGTGGGTGGTCATGGGTTCCCTCGCCGACTGCCGTGTCATCGCACCTCGCTGAAGCGCGCCAGGTGCTCGTCGGTGAGCCGCACCCGCCGTGCGTCGAGCGCCTCCTCGATCTGCCCGACCTGACTCGTACCGACGATGGGATCGATCCCCTGCCGCATCAGCCAGGCCAGGACGACCTGGTTCCTCGTAACCGAGAGCTCGCGCGCGACGTCGTCCAGGACCGCGAGCACCCGGGTCGTTCCGGGGTGATCATAGGTTTTCGGGAGCGGCTTGTCCGCCCGTACGTAGGAACCCCACATCAGCGAGCTGTACGACCACACGGTGAGCCCTTCCGACCGCGCGAGGTCCAGGTCCTCGGCCGCAAGCATGCGATGGCCGGCCTCGGCGAGGGGGGTGAGCGGTCGCGGCTGGACGAGCGAGTGGCGCAGTTGCAGGGCCGTCCACGGCTCCACGCCCTGCTCCCGCGCGAGTGACCGGGCCCGCTCGACGCGCCAGGCGGCGTGGTTCGCCGCTCCGACCCGCGCGGTCACCCCTTTCGCGACCAGCTCGCCGAAGGCGCCGACGGTCTCGTCGAGCGGCACGCCCCGGTCCTCGGCATGGGCCCACAGCATGTCGACGTGATCGACTCCCAGGCGTCCCAGGCTCTCCTCCACGCCGGCGTGGACGGCGCGCGCGGACAGCCCTTCGGCGCTCTGCGGCCAGGAGTGCGCGACGAGTGGGTTCTGCCGGACCTTCGTCGCGATCCGCACCGCGTCGCGCGCACCCGGGCGTGCCCTGAGCCACGCGCCGATGACGCGCTCGCTGGCGCCGCCGACGCCGCTGGGGTCGGCCCAGAAGGAGTAGCAGTTCGCGGTGTCGAGCCAGACACCGCCGCCGGCGACGAAGGTGTCGAGGAGGGCGAAGGCCCGGTCGGCGTCGACGCGGGTGCCGAAGTCCATCGTCCCGAGGACGATCTGAGGTGTCCCCAGGACGATCTGAGGGTCAGTGGTGTTCATGCCGAACATGCTCGTATCTGGAGCGCGCTCCAGGTCAAGAGCGGTGGTGGCGGACGGTCCGGGACTCGCGTCAGTGCCAGTTGCTGATCCTGACATCGTGTGGCGCCGGCTCGCCCTCACCGGTCTCGACGAGCTTCTTCAGGCTCATCAGGAAGGTGGCCCACTTGGTGCTGCAGTGGTGCATGAACTCCCCCGGCTCCTTCCAGCCTCCGTGCCGGAACAGCACGATCGTGTAGTCGTCCTCCTGCTTGAGCTCGAAGCGGACCTGTGTGCCGATCCACTCCGCCGGGCCGTCGACGACCTCCCAGAGCACGAGCTCGGCGGGCTCGGCCTCCAGGACCTTCATGTCGAACCCGCCAGGGGCCGGCGCGCCCCGGAAGCGGAACCGGATCACTTCGCCCACGTCGCCGCTGCCGTCGGTGTCCTCGGTCCACCAGCCCGAAAGACCGCTGATCGTGGTCAGAGCCGTGTAGACGGAGTCGGGAGTCGACGTGACCCCGATCCTGTGCAGGATGTCCACCATGTCACTGCCTCTTCTCGTGGGGGCGCCCGTCTGCGGGCGCGCTGCGTCACCCGCCGCCACGGATCGCGGCGGCGGTCGTTCGTGGAGTGGTCAGCCGGTCTCGTCCTGGCTGCGCTGGATGGCTTCGGCGATCCGCTTGATGCGGCGCAGCCGGGCGTCCCAGGCGGCGCTGACCGACGACAGTTGCGCGATCGCGAGAGCGAGCCGCGTCTCGTCCACCTGGTAGCGGCGCTCGCGGCCGGACGGGGTGGCGTGCACCAGCCCGACCCGGTCGAGCAGGTGCAGGTGTTTGGTCACTGCCTGCCGCGTGACCGGCAGGTGCTCGCTCAGGGCGGTCGCCGTTCCGCCGCCGGAGGCCAGCAGCAGGTCCAGCATGCGCCGCCGGGTGGGGTCGCCCACCGCCGACCACAGTTCGTCGTCGACGGTGTCGCTCACGCCGTCGACACCACGCGGGCCGCGTGGGTGACCAGGCGGGGCAGGAAGTGGTCCCAGCCGGTGACGTGCTCGCCGTACTGCTGCTCCAGCACGGCCGGCGCGCACTTCTCCCTGAACCCGGTCTCGGTGAAGCGCAGTCGTGTGCCCGCACCCGACGGGAACAGGTCGAAGGCCACCAGGAAGGAATTGTCCGGTGTGGCGACCTCACCCTCGTCGTACGCCCAGCGGAACGAGAACCGGCGGGGCGGATCGGCCTCCAGCACCGTGAGGGGTACCACCTTCGCGTCCGGCGTGGCGGTGTCCCCGAACGAGATGACACCGGTGGCTCCGGGCACCGGTTTGAGCTCCGCCTCGTCCGGCCACCACTCACGCAGGTGTTCGGGTGTACTGATGACCTTGTAGACCACCTCGGGCGTGGCCTCGATGTGGATCTCGCGCTCGATGCCGGCGTAGTCCATTCCGCCCTCCTCAACAATCGCAACCTTTGGTTGCTTATGACTGTAGGGCGCGCCGCCGTGATGCGCAACCATCGGTTGCGCGTTTGGAGGGTTTCGTGCCCGGTGGTCCGGTGGCCGGGCGTGCGGCTAGGAAGCCTGGCTCAGGGCGGGGGCGGTACGCCAGATGGCGGCGAGTTCGGACAGCGGTACGCCGAGTACCTCGCTGAGCCGGACGATGGTGCCGAACGCGGGTGTCGGCAGCCGGCCGGTCTCGATCTTGCGGAGCGTCTCCGGGGAGATCTCGGCCGCCAGGGCCACTTCGACGGGGCTGCGTCCGGCTCGGGCGGAGCGCAGTGCGGCCCCGAGGCGTCGGCCCGCCTCGATCTGTTCGGGGGCGAGCGGGTGGCGAACCATGCGCACATGCTAGGGCCGCGGGTGTTCGGCGGGCAACCAGTCCACCCTCTGGTATAAATATACCGGTCGACCGCACCGGGAATCGAGGATCGCAGTGATCGAGCACAAATCTCCCAGAGACATCGAGCGTATGCATGTCACGGGACAGTTCGTCGGTCAGGTGCTGGCCGAGCTCGCCGACCTCGCCGAGGTGGGGGTCAATCTGCTGGACCTGGAGCATCATGCCCGGCGCCGGATCAAGGAGCGCGGCGCCGAGTCCTGCTACTGGGACTACGAGCCCTCGTTCGGCAAGGGCCCGTTCCGTAACGTGGTGTGTCTGTCGGTGAACGACGCCGTGCTGCACGGCCTGCCGCACAGTTACAAGCTGCGCGACGGGGACCTGCTGACCATGGACATGGCGGTGACCATCGACGGCTGGGCCGCGGACTCGGCCCACTCCGTCGTCGTCGGCACCCCGGCCGAGGACGACCTGCGGCTGATCGAGGCCACCGAGGTCGCCCTGGAGGCCGCGATCGAGGTCGCCCAGCCGGGGAACAGGCTCGGGGACATCTCGGCGGCCATCGGCGCGGTCGCCGCGGAGTACGGCTACCCGGTCAATCTGGAGTTCGGCGGTCACGGTATCGGCCGCACGATGCACGAGGACCTGCACATCCCGAACGACGGTCGCCCGGGGCGGGGCTGGAAGCTGCGTCCCGGCCTGACGATCGCCATCGAGCCCTGGTTCGCCGCCGGCACCGACAAGATCGTGTATGACCCGGACGGCTGGACGATCCGCTCGGCCGACGGTTCGCGCACCGCTCATTCCGAGCACACGGTCGCCATCACGGAGACAGGTCCGCTCGTGCTCACCCGGCGCCCCGAGAGCGGCAAAGGGCTGAAGGAACAGCGGGGTTCCTCGACGACCGGACGCTGACACCCGCCGGCACGGGACATCGGCCTCTGCGGGCACAGAGCATCGGCCTCTGCCGGCTTTGGGTATCGATCTGGTCGCCGCGCCTGCCGTGCCCGCTGTGCCTGCCTGTCGTACCCGCCGGCCCGCCGTGCCGGAGACCGGTGTGTCCGTCCACCTCGTTGGGTGCCGGTGCGCGGTGGGCGTACGACAAAAGGTCGCGTCCGTGGCCGGCGTCCTGTTCGCCCAGACGCCGGAGAAGGCGGCCGGCGTCGGTGGTCCTCCTCGCCACGGCCCCGGCCGCCCCGGCTCCCGGTGGCGGCTTCTTCGCCGAGGGTGCGACCGCGGCCAACCCGAGCAGGCCCGGGACGGGGTGCTGGCGGCGAAGATCTGCGAACGTACGGCACGCGCACTCGGGCTCGTCGCCCTGGCGCAGACGCAGCGGTGAACCGACGGGTCACTCGGGTCGTGGCGTCTCGCGTGCCCGCGCCTGGTGCCGACGGGCCTTGAGCCGGTTCCCGCAGGTCTGCATCGAGCACCACCGTGCGGTGTTGGCGCGACTGCGGTCCAGGAGGAAGAGGCGGCATTCGGGATTCCCGCACGGCCGCAGACGGCCGGGCATGCGCTCCTTGACGTCCGCCCACGCGAGCACGAGTTCCACGGCGAGCCTGCGCTCCGGCGGCGCCTCCAGGCGCCACTCGATTCCGGACGTGCTGGGCTGCGGGACCTTGCGTACGCCGGAAAGGACCCCGTCCAGACCCGGTTCCGCGGTTGTGCCGGTCTCCACCGCCTGGAGGGCGTCCCGCGCGGTGCGCAGCCAGCGGCGCTCCTCGTCGCCGCCGAGACCTCCGTGCTCCCGCGCCCACCTGTCCAGCTCGTCGTCGCCCCGCCACAGGTCCTGGCGTCGGCCGTCCACCACAGGAGTGCTGTTCAGCGCCTGCATCAGGACGTCGTCGTGGAGCACGGACCTCCCCTTTCCCAGCTAACCCCATCAAGGTGTTTGACAGGTTACCTCACGGACGGTCTACTGGACGTCGACAGGTAACCACCAAAGGGCTTTGAAGGGGTTAGTCATGGTCGAGATACGTCACCGGTACGCGACAGTGCGGGGACATCGCGTCTTCTACCGCGAGGCAGGGGCACGCGAGGCGCCCACGGTCGTCCTTCTGCACGGATTCCCGTCCAGCTCCCGCATGTTCCGCAACCTCGTCCCGGCGCTCGCCGATCGCTTCCGCGTCATCGCCCCCGACCACCTCGGCTTCGGCAACTCCGACGCCCCTTCCGTGGAGGAGTTCACCTACACCTTCGACTCCCTGACCGACATCACCGAAGCCCTTCTCGACCAGCTCGACGTCACCCGCTACGCCATCTACGTCCAGGACTACGGCGCGCCCATCGGCTGGCGGCTGGCCCTGCGCACCCCGGAAGCGATCACCGCCGTGATCACCCAGAACGGCAACGCCTACGAGGACGGCTTCGTACCTGACTTCTGGAAGCCCCTCTGGGCGTACTGCGAGGACCCGGGTCCTCGGACCGAACCGGGCGTCCGTACCGCCCTCTCGCTCGACGCCATCCGCTGGCAGTACCTGCACGGAGTGGACCGGCCCGAACTGGTCGACCCCGACACCTGGGCCGCCGACCACCGCGAGGTCAACCGGCCCGGCAACGACCTCGTACAGCTGGCCCTGTTCCGCGACTACGCCAGCAATCCACCCCTCTACCCCCAGGTGCACGCCTACTTCCGGGAAAGCCAGGTCCCGCTCCTCGCCGTCTGGGGCGCGGCGGACGAGATCTTCGGCCCCGCCGGAGCGCGCGCCTTCGCACGGGACCTGCCGAACGCGGAGATCCACCTCGTTCCCGGCGGCGGACACTTCCTGCTCGAAAGTCACCTGGACACCGTGGCCGGGTACCTGCGCGGATTCCTGACCGTGGCGTCGCCGGGCCACCCCGGGAGCGGAACGCCGTAGTGCCTCCCGGCGGTGACGGAGGTGCGCGCCACCGACGGGGCGCACGGACGCGGTCAGTCCTGAGCGCGGCGGTCGGGAGCGCACCGGATGGGGTGGCGCTTCATGCCGGTGGGGGGCGGGCCGCCCGCGACGATCACGTCGATCATGGTGCTGGGAGTGACACAGAGGTAGGCGGGACAGGGGACGCCGGAGGGGTCGCAGGCGCGGCAGGTGTCGCAGTGGTCGAAGAACATCTGCCAGGCCAGCCTGCGGCGCCAGACACTGGTGATGTCGCCGGTGCGCTGGACGTGACCGTAGGGGCCGCCGCTGTCGTGCCACCGCCGGGGCGCGGATGAGGGGGCCGGTGCCACCGGCGTACGGGAGGGTGGCGTACGGGAGGGCGGGGTGCGGCGGGCCGGGCGGACGCGGGCGGGCAGCGGGGGAGAGGGCGGTTCGGCGCGCTCGCGGGTGGTGCCGGGGGAGGGCCGGGCCGTGAGGGTGGTGATGTGGTCGGTGAAGTCCGGGTCGGGCAGGGGCAGGTCGATGGCGTCGCCGGTGTAGGAGAGGGCGGCGGGGATGTAGTCGAAGACGGCGCCCGCCTGCGACAGCCGGGTGAGCAGTCCGGACAGGTGTTCCCCCGCCCGCCGGGTGTGCAGGACGCGCAGCACGCGCAACATGGTGGCGACGTCGTCCCGGGGACCGTCGGGGGTGGGCTGGAGATCGGCACCGGTCTGCTCGTGCCACCAGCGGGCCTCCGGCCGCTCGCCGTGGACGAGGTGCTGCAGGTGCAGGCAGTAGGTGGCGACGCGGTCTCCCGCGCCGGCGGCGTACTGCCACCAGAAGCGTGCGGAGTCCTCCTGGTCGGTGAGCTGGAGGATGCAGCCCAGCACCCGGGCGCCACGTGGCTCGGGCAGGGAACCGATGAAACGTCCGAGGTGGGCGATGGCTCCGGTGTCGGCCACCGCGGTCTCGCACAGGACGGTCAGATCCCGTGCCGCGCCCATCGGGGCGCCGTCGGCCGGCTCCGGCCGCTCGTCGGGCTGCTCCCGGCCCGCACCCGCCTTCTGCGGGAGGGCGCGGCGGGCGGCGCGGACGGCGATGCGGGCGGCGGCGGCATCGATGTCCTTCGACGAGTACGGTTCGTCGACCAGGCGGGCTCGGGCGAGGAGCTGGTCAATGCGCGTCATCGGCGGGTCCCTCCTCGGTCAGTCCCAGCGCTTCCCGGAGCCGGCGGCGTGCGTGACGGGCGGTGGAGCGCACACCCGCCGGTGTGATGCCCAGATGGTCTGCCGCCTCGGCCGGGGACAACCCGTAGCTGTAGAGGAGCACGACGACGTCCCGCTGCCGCTCGGGCAGGTCGCAGATGGCCCGGTACAGGCTGATGCTCTCCTCGAGCTGGCCTATGGGATCCACCACCTGACGCAGCGCGGTGGTCTCGAACGCGTTCGTGTCGACCGGGTACGCGCGGCGTCCGCGAGCTCGCGCCGCGTCGATCGTGCGGTTCTTCATCACCCGCCAGGCGTACGCGGCCGGGCTCTCCTTGGCCAGCACGGCGGGCCAGGACACCAGCAGCTGCTCGAAGGCGCAGTCGACGGCCTCCTCGGCATCGGCTCGGTGCCGTAAGTACATGCGGGCCCACCGCACGTACACGGGTCGGTGTATGCGGTGGAACGCCTCGAAGTCCAGCGGCAGCTGCGTCATGGACGTGGCGTCGCGGGGACGTCCGGACACCTCGCGCGTCACGTGCGCCCGTCCCTGTGCTCGCCGCTGCCCGGTGTCCGCACGGGAACCACCGCGAGGACCACATCGCCAACCAGTCGCAAGGGCACAAGCCTTGCCCCTTTCGTGAATGGGCGGGCTCCGTCGCCGGAACCCGGAGGGGACGCCTCTGCACACCCTCTGCCTCGAAAGGCGTGCGGCGAGGGGCTGTTGTGCAACGCGACGACGCGGAAATCCAACCCCACACACCGTTCGATCGGGCACTGCTCCACGAGGCGTGCCGACGGCGATGTCATGGCGCACCGGTGACACCGCCTCCACCTGGGCCGACCGCCCGCGACCGGTGGGCCGTCGCTCCATACGGGCATGTCGGTGCGGCCGACTCCCTTCCCGGAGATGTGCCCGAAACGAAAACGACGACATGCCTGACTGGAACCCCTTTGTCGCCGAACGCGGTTGTCACACCCGCACTCCTGTTCCAACGGGCTCGGCCGTGGCGCGGGACGCGCGAAAACCGGTGGGGCGACGTCGCCGTACGCCATGACCGTGCTGCCGAATCCGGTCGTGCAGCGCCGAAATCGCATCGCCCTCGGCTGGGACGGCGCCTGGCGCCTCGACACCGGCGGATCGGAGCACTCCGGCGACTTCATCTTCACGCTGAAACGCTGTGCCCTCGACAGGCCCTCGGGGCGCAGCAGCGTACTGCCTTCGCGTCCGACCCGGACGCTCCTGCGGCTACAAAGGCGCAGTTCTGTTGACGAGTCGTCACGCGGCGTAGCTCGACCGCTACGGTGGCAGGGTGCGGCGGACGCCGGTCGGGCCGTACCGAGGAGCACCGACGAGAGGCGTGTGCGGACATGGGCTCTACGGTCCAGGAACTCTTGGACAGCCTGCACGGGGCGGCTGACGACGAGCAGCGTCGGGTGTGGGCGGTCGCCTGCGCCCAGGCACTGGGCCTGGGCGGGATGGCCGTCTCCCTGGGTCAGGAGCTGGTGTGGTTCAGCGACACGACCAGCGAGCGCCTGGAAGATCTGCAGTTCGTCCTGGGGCAGGGCCCCGGTCTGTTCCTCCAGGACGAGGCGGCGGTACGGCAAGTGCCCGATCTCGGGCGGGTGCTGGCCCGGCAGTGGCCGCAGTACGCGGCGGAGGCGGGGCAGTTGGGGATCGAGGCCCTGTTCGTCTGGCCCGTTCACATCGGCGCCGTCCTGGTCGGGACGATGACGGGCTACCGGCGCACGCCCGGCCCGCTCACCCCGCAGCAGTCCACCGAAGGCTGGCTGGTCGCCGACACACTGGCCCAGCACGTCCTGAACCACTGGCCGGCCGGCAGTGAGCACGGCAGCGGACCCGGCCACGCGGGAGCGGTGGACCTGCACCGCACGGAAGTGCACCAGGCCACCGGGGTCCTCAGCGAGAAGCTCCGGATCCCGCTCGCCGAAGCCCTGGACCGGCTGCGCGCCCAGGCATACACCTCAGGCATGTCCCTGACGGACACCGCCCACGCCGTCATCCGGCGGGAGCTGCCGCGATGACCTCGACCAGCCGACCCGCTGGGCCGCACCAACCACGTTCTGCGCGGGAGCCTAGGAGTACAGCATGAGCAGGCAGCAGCACATCCTCCGCACGTTCGTGGAACTGGCCGACACCCTGGTCGAGGACTTCGACGTCATCGACTTCCTGCACCAGATGACGGTGCGCTGCCAGGAGCTCCTGGAGGACACCGACGCCGCGGTCTTCCTGGACCACCCCGGTCCCCGCCTGCACAGCGTCGCGCCCTGCGATCCCGGCCCCGGCCTGCAGCAGGTGCTGGAGGCCGCCTGTGGCCAGGGTCCGGCCGCGGACGCCCACCACACCGCCCGGCTGGTCACCGCGCAGGGCCCGGCCGACTCGGCCGCCCGCTGGCCGCGGTTCACGCCACACCTCCAGCGCGCCGGCTACCTCCGCGCCACCGCCCTGCCGATGCGCCTGCGTCAGGACAACATCGGCAGCCTCCTCCTGCTGCACACCCGCGACCGGCCACTGGACGCCGACGACCTGGCCCTCGCCCAGGCACTCGCGGACGCCGCCACCATCGGTCTGATCCAGGCCCGCACCATCCGCCAGCAGCACACCGTCAACGAGCAGCTCCACACCGCCCTGCAGAGCCGCATCGTCATCGAGCAGGCAAAAGGTATCCTCGCCGCCCGCCACAAGATCACCCTCAACCATGCCTTCGACTCCCTGCGCCGTCACGCCCGGCACCACCGGATCCTGCTCAGCAAGGTCGCCCGGGACGTCATCGACGACACCGATGCCTTGTCCGCACCCGCCCCCGCACCGGCACGCGCGTCAGGGCCCGCAGCCGCGCCGGCACCCGCTCCTCCGAAAGCCGACGCAGCGGACACCGAGACGTGAGCCCGGCTGGACGGGTAGGTCCAGCCGGGCTCGGTCCTGCAAGGTGTCCGCGCACAAACACGCGGACCGGTGTGTCAGTGGTGGCCGTGCGCGGAGCTGGAGGCGCCGCCGAACAGCCGGGCCACCGCCCGGAACGGCAGGGTGACGACGGTGGCGACGGCCCCGCCGATGGACCGAAGAACGTCTGCGATCGCCTTCAACATGATGAGCCTCCGTTCTTCTCCGGCGCTCGCGCCGGATCTGATGTGCCGCTGTACGGCCGGTCATTGATCGCGTGCCCGGCGATCAGCCGCGGAAACCGACCTTGTCCACGGACGCGACGAGGACCCGTCTCCGACCCGTCGCGGAGGCGTCGCGGAAGCGGCCGGTGGAGCCCTCCCCGCGAGGGACATCCTGACCGCTCGACCTCGGCGTCCGTGATGTACTGCCGGCCATGCCGTTGCTGCTGCTGGACCTCGACAACACACTGATCGACCGCGACGGCGCCTTCCGTGACGCCGTCTTCGCCTTCCTCTCCGAAAACCATTTGCCCGAGGCGGAGTTGCCGTGGGTCATGGCTGTCGACGCCGGTGGCTACGCCGCCCGTCACGAGGTGGCCGCGGCCATGACCGACCGGTATCGGGGTCAGGTGCCGGCCACGGCCGTCCACGCCCTGCTCGACCGCGGCGCGGCCGGTCGCGTCGTGCTGACGGACGCGGCCCGCAACGCCCTGGACAAGGCCCGTACCGCGGGCTGGACCTGCGTGATCGTCACCAACGGCCGTACCGCGCAGCAGGAGACCAAGATCCGACGCACCGGACTCGACCGTCTTGTCGAAGGCTGGGTGATCTCCGAGCAGGTCGGTTGCAAGAAGCCCGAACCGGAGATCTTCCACGCGGCCGCACGTACCGTCGGGATGCCACTCACCGGCGCATGGGTCATCGGTGACTCCGCGCATGCCGACATCGCCGGCGCCAACGCCCTTGCTCTGCGCAGTATTTGGGTGGCGAACGGTCAGGTGTGGTCCCATGAGTCCTACCGGCCGACCCATGTCGCCGAGGACGTCGGCACGGCGATCGACCACGTCATCAGCGCGACGCGGAGCCACTGAACGCCGTCTCCGGTCCAGCCCGGCCACCCCGGCGCGCAGCGGCTGAGCCTGCGGGAGTCGCGTGGGGTCGGCGGCGCCGCATGTCCCCGGCCGCGGACAGCAGGGAGCACGACGACCCGCGCCCCTTGTGCGGTGCGTGCCTCGCCGTAAGGCCCGGCGGCTCGGACCGGCGAGCCGCCGGTGCACCGGCAGGAGTGCGCTCTCATCGCGGAGTGATCGCGATGCCTTCCGGGAGATGTCCGGTGGGCAGGGTGGTGCGTACTTTCGCCGTCGCCGGATCGACCACGGAAACGGTGTCGGACGCCTCGTTGGTGACCCATACCCGGCTTCCGCCGGGGCTGATGGCCACGCCTTGTGGTGTCTTGCCCACGGGGACGCGTGCGAGGACTCCGCCCGTGGCGGTGTCGATGATCAACAGTACGTCGGCCGCGGAATCGGCGGCGTAGAGGCGTTGTCCGTCCGGGCTCACGGCAAGGCCCAGTGGGGCCTTTCCGACCGGCCACGTCGCCGTCACTTTGGCGGTGGCGGCATCGATGACCGAGATACTGCCGGAGCCGGTATTGGCGGCATATACTTTTTCCCCGCCCCGGGTGCTGGTGATGCCGCTGGGGAAATCCCCCACGGGAATGCGGGTTTCCACCTGGTTGGTTTTGGACAGCACGGTGATGTCATTGGTTCCGCTGTTGGTGACGAATGCCCTCCCGTCGGGAATGGTGGTGATGCTGTGGGGAAGTTCGCCGACCGGCGTGGTCGCCGTGACCTGCCGGGTGGCCGTGTCGATGACGGACACCGTGTCGCTGCCCCAGTCCGCGGTCAGCACGCGTTTGCCGTCCCGGCTGGGCATGGCGGCGAAGGGGTACTTGCCGACGGGTACGGTCGCCACGACCTTGTGACCCGTGGTCTCGATGAAGGAGACGCTGTCGGACAGGCCGTTCGCCACGTAGACGTGGGATCCGTCGGGAGCCGCGCCCACGCCGGTCGGGCCGTTGCCGACCGGCGTGGTGGTGACGGGTCTCTCCAGCCGGACGTCGAAGGAGGAGACACTCGCCGAGCCGCTGTTCGCCACATAGGCGATGATGCGCATCGGGAAATCCCGCTCGGTCGCGGACTGCGCGGACTGTGCGGGCGGCGGGTCGGCCGGCTGGGGGGACGGCGGTGACGCCGCCGAGGCGCACAGCATCGCCACGGCCGCCGAACCGAGCGAGAGAACCCGTCGCGTACGGATCAGAAAGCGATGGGATGAAAAGGAAGAAGTCGCGCAGTCGGCGGACGGATTAGGCACTTCGAACACACTGGACACGGAGAACTCCTTTGCGGTCGGAAAGTGACCGTATGTGTGTCGTGACTGAATAAACGACCCGAAACGGCAGCCATCCAGGTTGAAAAAAGAAGTCATCTTTTCGCACGTCGGAATTCTGGTTCGGCGCAGCACGAAGTCTCGCTGCGCCGCACAATTCAGCACGGCGTGCTTGATTCGTTTTCGAGACCCGTCGAATCCGGTATTCCTGTCCCGGTCGGCCCGCGGCCGAGGCCACTGTTCCCACATCGCTGCGTCATGTCTTGATCACCAACGAAGGTGACAGCATGAGGACACCCTTCGCGGCGAGGTGCGCCGAACGCTCTCAGCCGTGATCGTGGTGGGGAAGCACTTCGCTCCTCGAAAACCCGGGTACGCGACGACAGGGTTCGCGGGCGTTCGAGCACCATGACGGGATACAGGTTCGGCGCATGGACAAGCACCAGCTCATCGAGAAGACCGCGGGCCGGACCGGAGCGGCGGGAGACGCCGAGCGGCTCGCACCGCAGGACGTCGAGCGCGTACTGGACGCGCTGTTCGGGACCGTGGAACATCCCGGTCTGATCGCCGAGGCCGTCAGGGCGGGGGAGACGGTCGTCCTGGGCAGCTTCGGCGACTTCCACGGCGCAGACGGGACGGCCGCCTTCCGGCCGGGCAAGGCCCTGGCCTCGTACCTGCGGGACGGTGCCGGGTGAGTGCGGCACCACCCGGCGCCGGCCGTCCGCCGGCCGGACACACCGTCTGCCGGCCCCGTCCATGGCCACGCTGAACCTGCGGGCCGCCGGGCCCGCCCCGGTCGGCACGGTGTGGCGGCGCTACACCGACTTCCAGCAGTGGCCCGACTGGTCGCCGCAGATCCGGGCGGTGCACACGGATACGGCGTACATCGCGCCCGGGGCACGGGGGAGTGTCGAGCCCGTACTCGGTCCCGCCGTCGCCTTTGTCATCGAGGATGTCGACCACGAACGGCGCAGCTGGAGCTGGCGGGTGCGGCTCCTGCACGACGTGCGCCCACGACGCGGCGGCACCGGAACCGGCGCCGGCGCCGAGACGCGGCTCGTGATGCAGGGACCACTGCTCGCGCTGGTCGCCTACGCCCCCCCCTCGCGCGTCTCGCCCTGCGCCGGCTAGTCCGTCTCTGAGCGCCTTTCCGCACCCGTCCGCACCCTCGTCCCCGCCCCCGTCCGCACCTGTCCGCGCCCGGCCGCCCCACCGGTGGGGCCCTTGCCCGTACGGCCGTTCGTCCTTCGTTCGGGTGGAGCTGCGCGGGGGTGTCGCCCGGTCGGGTGAGCGTGGGCGGGCCGGCCCGCGTGGCGTCGATACGGTTCCCGGATGACCTCGAACTCAACAGAAGCGCGCCCGGTGCGCTCCGCCGAACTGGGCACGCTCGTGGCCATGTCCTGGAGCCGCGAGACCCCTCAGGGCAATGTTCCCTACATCCTCGCCTGCTCCCTCGGGGACGGCGAGCAGGGCCCGGAGGGCTCGTCGGCCTCCGTCGCGCAGTTGCTCCACAACGCCGGGCTCTCCACGGAGGAGGGTCTCGTCGACGCCTCCACCCGCCCGGCCCTGCCGATCAGCCTGCTCGTCGTGGACGGCTCGATCGTCCTCACCATGCCGCAGATCAACGCCCAGATCGTCCCCTCGGCGGAGTGGCTGAAGGCCGTCGCGGAGCGGGGCTGTGCGTGTCTCGTCCTGACCACGCGCCCGTGGCCCGGCGGTGACCTCGACGACAACGAGGCGCTGGCCGCCTTCGCCAACGACGAGGAGACCCTCAAGGCGGCGGCCACCGTCGCCCTCCCGGCCCGCAAGCTGCGCGACCGCTGACCCGGTCGGCAAGGAGCCGCACACTTCGGTGTGCGGCTCCTTCTGCGTGCGGCTCTCTCGGTGTGTGGCTCCTCGGTGCCCAGCGGGGCCGGGGCCGCCACGCGGACGTCAGGGGCGCAGGTACCGGGTCAGCCGGTCGAGGAGGTGCGCGGCGTCCTCCAAGCTCCGGGCGGTGGCGGAGAAGTCTCCCGCGAGCAACTGCTCCCCGTCCGAGTCGTCCTCGTCCGCCGGTCCCGCCACGGGGGCGGGGAGCCTCGTGCCGCGGTAGCCCACGGGTTCCGCACCGGCGCCCTGCCGGTAGCCGACGAAGTCGCAGACCCCGGGCTGCGGGGGTGTGTCACCACCCTCGACGCCGAAGAACTGCACGCGGGACAACTGCGTCTCGTCCGCACCCGAGTTGGCGGTGATGCGCAGACGGTAGTGCCGGTACCCCACGGAGTTGGGGAACGAGAACTCCCTGGTGTCGAAGCGCCTGCCGAACCGCTCGTTCTCCCGGGTGTCCAGCCGTGCCCAGGTCCTACCGTCGTGGGAGCCCTCCAGGAACCAGTCCGACGGGTCGCGGTCGGAGCAGTCGTTGGCGGAGGTCAGGCTGTACGCGGTGACGGCGACCGGGCTGTCGAAGGTGAACTCCAGGTCGGCGGAGTCCTCGTGGGCCAGCCACTTGTCGCTCGCCCGGTGCAGGAGATTGGCCGCCACCTCGCCCCATTCGTCGAACTCCTCGCTGGCCTCCACCCTGGACACCTTCCCGGTGACGTCCCGCCGCTCGCCGGTGGCCGGCGAACCGGACACTCCCGTGACAGCGGTCCGCAGCGTGAGCGAGGCCGCGTCGCCCCGGCGGTCGCTCCACGACACGCGCTCCACCGGCGCGCCGCCGTCGTCGAGCAGCAGACGCAGTCGGCCGACAGGGCGCCACACGCCGTCGCGCTCCTCCTCGGTGGTGAAGTGATGGCCGCGGAGGCCGTCGCCCTCCGCGGCGGTCCTGCGCTCGGTGAGCGTGCCCCGCAGTTCGCCGATGACGCCGTCGGCGGCCCGGAAGTGGCCGTGGAAACCGGACAGATCGCTGCGGAACGCGACGGCCGACTCCGCGCCGTCGGTCCCACGCCAGGACAGCCGGGTGGCGGCGTCCCCCTCTCCCCGGTCGAGGTGGAACAGCAGGCGCGGCCCCGGCTGCCAGGTGGGCGCGTCCAGGACGCGCCGCTCGGTGGCGAAGGTCCAGACGGCCCGCCCACCCGTCCTGGCCGCGACGACACGCTCCGCACGGCCGGCGTCCTCGGCGGGGTCCACCGTGATCGTCCGTATCCGCAGCAGGCCGTCGCCGTCGCCGGCGCTGCCCGCGTTGCTCATCCGGAGGACGTTGACTCCCTGCCGGAGGGCTTTGCCCGGCACGCTCAGCAGGTACTCCCGCACGCCGCCCGGATCGCCGTCGTCGGGCAGGGAGAACCCCTCGGTCACCACCTCGTCGTTGAGCGCGACGTCCATGGGGACGGCCGAGCCGAGCACCGTGACGCGCAGGACCGACTCCTGGGTGTCCTCCCCGCCGTCCACCGCGAAGTCGACCTTGAGGTGGCCGCCGGCCGTCACCGCGACGTACGAGGAGGCGATCACACATCGGTGATGGCGGGCGACGGCGTTCGACAACTCGGCGGGCCGGGTCGCGAAATCGACCAGAACAGGGGCCATCTGGGGCGCTCCTCGTGGTTGTTGGGGAGACCGGCCGCCGCGGAAGCGGTCGGGCAGTCGTCCGAGACGCTAGCGGTCCCCTCTGACAACACCCGTCACTTCCGCCTCAGGGGCACCGCAGACACCGCCGTTGCGCTCCGGCCGGTCGCATCCGGCCAGTCGAGAAGGGCTCCGAAGGGTGACCGCGGCTGCTCGCCGTACGGAGCAAGGCAGTTGTCGAGGAACTCAAGACCCCGCCCGCCCAGTAACCGCTTCGGTCACCGCCGCCGTCGTGGGAGCCGGCGGGGCGTGTCACCAGCTGCTTCGACCGTGGCTGAAATATGCCAGGGGAATGTGTTCCAGTGCGATAGTCGCCCATAGGGGCGCTGCCGGATCTCGGCGGCTCGCTCAGAGCCGCGTGACTGGAGAGCTCACGGTGCCCCGGTGCGCGGCCCTGTCTTGCCTCCCCCGCCGGGCAGGGCCGCTTCCGCGGCGGGCGCCGCCGCGCCTCAGGCCCGTGAAGCCCTCGGTCTCCTGGAGTCGTCGGCCGCGAGCGGAAGACTGCGCAGTGACAGGGTGCTGGGCGGGGGCAGCGCCTGATGGGCCGCCTCGGCGCGGAACGACTGGAGCAGAAACGCCACCAGCCGCCGGGACGCCGCCCGGTCGTGCGGCAGCGCGGTGACCAGCCCGCAGTGCGACAACAGGGCGACGCCGAGGTCGGAGGGGTGGAAGTCCGCCCGCAGCGCGCCCGCCGCCTGCGCCCTGCGGATCAAGGTCAGCAGGTCCCGCTCGGCCTGTTCCCGGACCCGCGCCTGCTCCGCCGTGCTGTCGGGGAAGACCGTGACGAACGCCGCCGGGAACCCCCGTTCCTCCCGCTGGAGTTCGCAGACCGTCTCGACCAGCCGCTGGAAGCCCCGCCACGGATCGGGGTCGGCCAGCGCCTCGGCCAGTGCCCGGCCGCAGATCTCCGTCTGCCGTGCGAACGCGGCCCGCACCAGGGCATCGCGGGTCGGGAAGTGCCGGTACAGCGTCGCCACGCCGACCCCGGCCCACCGGGCCACGGTCGCCATGGGCGCGTCAATGCCGTGCTCGGCGAAGACCGCGCGGGCGGCGACGAGGATGCGCTCCCGGTTGCGCCGGGCGTCCGCGCGCAGCCCGTCCCGACTCGTGATCCGAGAGGATTCCCCCACCACTGTCTCTCACCTCCGACACAAACGGACGATGTCGTCCGTTTCCCAGCCTACGCTCGCGCCGAGATCCCCGCACGACCGCTGGTGACGAAGGTGGGAACGATGAACGACCGCATGATGAGAGCCGTACTCTTCGACCGGTACGGCGGCCCCGAGGTGCTGTACGTGGGACGGATACCACGCCCCGAACCGGCACCCGGCGAGGTCCTCGTGCGCGTACGTGCGTTCAGCGTCAACGGCGGCGAACTCGCGGCCCGTGCGGGCAGGGTCCGCCTCCTCACCGGCCGCACGTTCCCCCAGCGCATCGGCCTCGACCTCACCGGAGAGGTGGCCGCCCTCGGCACCGGCACGACGGGCTTCACGGTCGGCGACCGGGTGTGGGGCATCCTGGGCCGCTCCGGATTCGGCAGCGCCGCCGAGTACGTGACCGTACGGGCCGAGCGGCTCGGCCGGGTCCCGGACGGGCTGGACCTCGTCGACGCGGCGGCACTCCCGGTGGCCACCACGGCCGTCACCGCGCTGCGCGACAAGGCCACACTGCGTTCCGGCGAACGCCTCCTCGTACGCGGCGCGGCGGGCGGGGTCGGCAACGCCGCCGTCCAGCTCGGTCAGGCGTACGGCGCCGAGGTCACGGCGCTGGCCCGCGCCGAAAACCTCGACCTCGTCCGCGCGCTCGGCGCCCGCCACGCCGTCGACCACCGGACCGTCCGGCCCTCGCAACTGGGTCTGTTCGACGTCGTCCTCGACACCGCGGGCAGCGACCTGCGGACCTTCCGGCACCTGCTCGGTCCCGGCGGACGCATGGTCACCATCGCCTTCGACCTCACACGGCCCGCCGCCTCCCTGGGCTACATCGCGGGCAGCGCTCTGTACGGCCGCCGCCGGGTGCGCTTCTTCAGCGGCAACCCCGGGCGGGCGCTCTTCGACGACCTCGCCCGCCAGGTGACGGAGGGGAGACTGCGGCCGGTGGTGGACACGGTCTTCCCGCTGGAGGAGACAGCCGCGGCACACCGGGCGCTGGAGGCCGGCGGGGTGCGGGGCAAGTACGTGGTCAGGGTCGACTGAGCCCTGATCGCGCGGCGCGACCGCCACGCGGCCCGCCGAGGAGTGGAGGGACCCGGCCGACGACCACGACGGTACGTGCGCAGGTGTGCGGCTTACCTGTCGGTTGCAGCCGGTTCGGGCCGGCCGGGGTGCGCTCGAAGACTCGCAAATTCCTTAGCTCCGCCCGTGCTTGCATGGCTGCGACGAGGACGGCTCGTGAGCGCAGGCCGTGCGTCGCGTGCTCCGACGTGGGCGAACACCGTCCGCCCGGCACGCACGGGACGCATTGGGTGTCGATCAGTCCGCCCCACCGGCGCGGACATCCGCCCGACCGGTCCTCACCGTGGCGGTGGAAAGAGGGAAGATGTCCAAGCGTGCACTCATCACCGGAATCACCGGACAGGACGGCTCGTACCTGGCGGAACACCTCCTCGGCCTGGGCTACCAGGTGTGGGGGCTCTGCCGGGGACAGGCCAACCCCCGTAAGGACCGGATCGCCAAGCTGATCCCCGAACTGTCCTTCGCGGACGGCGACCTCATGGACCAGGGCAGTCTGGTGTCGGCCGTGGACCTGGTCCAGCCCGACGAGGTCTACAACCTGGGAGCCATCTCCTTCGTCCCCATGTCCTGGCAGCAGCCCGAACTGGTGACGGAGGTGAACGGCACCGGTGTGCTGCGCATGCTGGAGGCCGTACGGATGGTGTCCGGCCTCAGCAAGTCCTCCGGTGGCACCGCCCGCGGCCAGATCCGCTTCTACCAGGCGTCCTCCTCCGAGATGTACGGCCAGGTGGCGGAGAGCCCGCAGCGGGAGACCACCTCTCTGCATCCCCGCAGCCCGTACGGCGTCGCCAAGGCGTTCGGCCACTACATCACCCGCAACTACCGTGAGTCGTACGGGATGTACGGCGTCTCGGGCATCCTGTTCAACCACGAGTCCCCGCGCCGCGGCGCGGAGTTCGTCACCCGCAAGATCTCGCTCGCGGTCGCGCAGATCAAGCTCGGCATGATGGACAAGCTCAGCCTCGGCAACCTCGACGCCGAGCGCGACTGGGGCTTCGCCGGCGACTACGTCCGCGCCATGCACCTGATGCTCCAGCAGGAGGAGCCCGGGGACTACGTGGTGGGCACCGGCGCCATGCACCAGGTCCGGGACGCCGCCCGTATCGCGTTCGAGCACGTCGGTCTCGACTGGCGGGACCACGTGGTCGTCGACCCGGGACTCGTCCGCCCCGCCGAGGTGGAGACGCTCTGCGCGGACTCGGGCAACGCCCGCCGGGAGCTCGGCTGGGAGCCCGAGGTCGACTTCGAGGAACTGATGCGCATGATGGTCGAGTCCGACCTGCGCCAGGCGTCCCGCGAGCGTGACTACAGCCGCCTCCTCGCCACCGGCTCCACCGGTCCCATGGGCAACTGGTAGGCCCGGCGGAACGTCCTGGGCGCCCGGTCACGGGCAGGGCCCGCCCGACGGTGCACCGGGCGGGCCCTGCCGCGTACCGCACCGGTGGGACGTGCCGCGCACCCGGCCGTCACACACTAGGGATTTCCAAAGCCGGGCCGCCGCAGACTGGGCCCATGGTCAGCGGAACTGTGTGCACGGCACGCGCACCGGGTGCGTGCTCCGAAGGAGCGGTCCGGGCGCTGCCCGCCCGCCCGCGTGCCGGGGGATCGCCAGGGGACCGCCGCCCGCGGCGCGGCACCCCGCCCTCTCCCGGACACACGTGAGACACCGCTCCGGGCGGACCGCCGCGGTCCCGCCCCCAGCCGTCCTCCCACTTTCGGACACCCCGGACACCCCGGCCGTACCGGTGCCGTACGGCCGCCCCGGGCGCCCGGTGTCCACGTCGGACCGCCAGCCGTCCGCCGGTCTTCTTCCAGATGGGTTGCGTTGATATGGACAAGGAACAGAAGCTCCGGGACTACCTCCGGCGGGCGAGCGCGGACCTGAAGCGCTCCCGGCAGCGGGTGAGCGAGCTGGAGGCCGCGGCGACCGAGCCCATCGCGATCGTCGGGATGAGCTGCCGCTACCCGGGCGGTGTCAGCAGCCCCGAGGACCTGTGGCGGATGCTGGTCGCCGGCGAGGACGGCATCACCGCCATGCCCGCCGACCGCGGCTGGGAGGCGGCCGTCGGCGACGGCCCGGCCGACTTCGCGGGCGGCTTCCTGCACGACGCGCCCGCCTTCGACCCGGACTTCTTCGGCATCTCGCCCCGCGAGGCGCTGTCCATGGACCCGCAGCAGCGCCTGCTCCTGGAGACCGGCTGGGAGGCGTTCGAGCGGGCCGGCATCGACCCCGCGGGCGTACGCGGCAGCCGTACCGGCATGTTCGTCGGCGCCATGCCGCAGGACTACCGGGTCGGCCCCGACGACGACGTGCAGGGCTTCCAGCTCACCGGCAACGCCACCAGCATCCTGTCCGGCCGCCTCTCCTACTTCTTCGGCGCCGTCGGCCCGGCCGTGACCGTCGACACCGCCTGCTCCTCCTCCCTGGTCGCCGTGCACCTGGCCGCCCAGTCGCTGCGCGCGGGGGAGTGCTCGCTGGCGCTCGCGGCGGGCGTCACCGTGATGGCGAGCCCCACCACCTTCGTCGAGTTCGCCCGCCAGGGCGGTCTGGCCGGCGACGGCCGCTGCAAGTCCTTCGCCGACGCCGCCGACGGCACCGGCTGGTCCGAAGGCGTCGGCGTCCTCGTCCTGGAACGGCTCTCCGAGGCCCGCCGCAACGGCCACCACGTCCTGGCCGTCGTCCGCGGCTCCGCCGTCAACCAGGACGGCGCCTCCAACGGGCTGACCGCCCCCAACGGCCCCTCCCAGCAGCGCGTCATCGAGTCCGCCCTCGTCAGCGCCCGGCTGACCACCGCCGACGTCGACGTGGTGGAGGCGCACGGCACCGGTACCGTCCTCGGCGACCCGGTGGAGGCCCAGGCGCTGTTGGCGACGTACGGCCAGGGACGCGACCCCGAACGGCCGCTGCTGCTGGGCTCGGTGAAGTCCAACATCAGTCACACCCAGGCCGCCGCCGGGATCGCCGGCATCATCAAGACGGTCCTGGCGATGCGCCACGACCTGCTGCCCCGCACGCTCCACGTGGACCGGCCCTCCAGCCATGTCGACTGGACCGAGGGCAACGTCCGGCTGCTCACCGAATCCGTCCCCTGGCCGCGCCGCGAGAACACCCCCCGCCGCGCGGGCGTCTCCTCCTTCGGGCTGTCCGGCACCAACGCGCACACCATCATCGAGGAGGCCCCGGCCGAACGCCCCGCCGGGACCGAGGGCGACGACCAGGCCGCCCCCGCCCAGACCGCCGAGGCCGCCGAGACGATCGAGGCCGGGGCACTGCCCTGGCTCCTGTCCGGCCGCACCCCCGAGGCGCTGCGCGCCCAGGCCGGCCGGCTCCTCGACCACCTCGCCGCCCACCCCGGACTGCCCGCCCTGGACGTCTCGCACGCCCTGGCCACCACCCGCTCGGCCTTCGAGCACCGGGCGGCGTTCACCACCGCCGACCGGGACACCGCCGTCGCGCTCCTCACCGCGCTCGCCGCGGGCGAGGACGCCCCCGGCCTCACCACCCACCAGCTGCGCGGCCGGACCAAGCTCGCCGTCCTCTTCTCCGGCCAGGGCTCCCAACGGCCGGGCATGGGACGCGAGTTGTCGCTACGCTTCCCGGTCTTCGCCCGCGCCCTCGACGAGACACTGAGCCACCTCGACGCCGGGCTCGACCGGCCGCTGCGCACCCTGATGTTCGCCGAGGAGGGCAGCGACGAGGCCGCCCTGCTCGACCGGACCGAGTACGCCCAGCCCGCCCTGTTCGCCCTCGAAGTGGCCCTCTACCGGCTCGTCGAGTCCTGGGGAGTCGTCCCGGACCACCTCACCGGCCACTCCGTCGGGGAGATCGCCGCCGCCCACGTGGCCGGGGTGTTCACCCTGGAGGACGCCTGCACCCTGGTGCTGGCGCGCGGCCGGCTCATGCAGGCGCTGCCCGAGGGCGGCGCGATGGTGTCCCTGGAGGCCACCGAGGACGAGGTCGCGCCGCTCGTCGCCGAACACGCCGGACAGGTCTCCGTCGCCGCCGTCAACGGCCCCTCCGCCGTGGTGGTCGCCGGTGAGCGCGACGCGGTCGAGGCCGTGGCCGGACACATCGCCGCCCTGGGCCGCCGCACCCGCCGCCTGCGGGTGTCCCACGCCTTCCACTCGCCGCTCATGGACCCGATGCTGGACGAGTTCCGGACGGTCGTCGCCGGACTCTCCCCGCAGGCGCCCACCATCCCGGTCGTCTCCAACCTGACCGGCGCGCCCGCCACCGTCGAGCAACTGACCTCCGCCGGCCACTGGACCGACCACGTCCGCCACGCCGTGCGCTTCGCCGACGGCGTCTCCTGGCTGGCCGGACACGGCACGGGCCTCTTCCTCGAACTCGGCCCCGACGCCACCCTCGCCGCCCTCACCCGCACCGTCCTGGACGCCCAGGGACACGAGCCCGCCGCCGTGCTGCCCGCGCTGCGCAAGGACCGCCCCGAGGCCACCGCCCTCACCGAGGCCGCGACCGGCCTCTACCTGCGAGGCACCGCCCCGCGCTGGAAGGGCTGGTTCGAGAACACCGGTGCCGCCCGCGCCGACCTGCCGACCTACGCCTTCCAGCACCGCCGCTTCTGGCCCAAGGGCGTCACCGGGCTCCCCGGCGACCTGCGGTCCGCGGGACTCGGCGCCGCCCACCACCCGCTGCTGGCCGCCGCCGTCACCCTCGCCAACTCCGACGGCCTGCTCCTCACCGGCCGCCTCTCGGTACGCACCCACCCCTGGCTCGCCGACCACGCGGTGCGCGGCACCGTCCTGCTGGCCGGGACCGCCTTCCTGGAGCTGGCAGTGCGGGCCGGCGACGAGGTCGGCTGCGAGCGCGTCGAGGACCTCACCCTGGCCGCGCCGCTCGCCCTGCCCGAGGACGGCGGGGTCCAGGTCCAGGTGTGGATCGGCAGCCCCGACGAGACCGGTCGCCGCACCCTGAGCCTGTACTCCCGCCCCGACGGCGACGAGGACCGGCCCTGGACCCAGCACGCCGCAGGCACCCTCGCCCCCGGTGACCGCAGCGCCGGGGAGGCCGGGGGCTTCGACGCCGCGGTCTGGCCGCCGCAGGACGCCGAGTCCGTCGTACTCGACGGCTTCTACGACGGTCTCGCCGAAGCCGGCTTCTCCTACGGGCCCGCCTTCCGCGGCCTGCGCGCCGTCTGGCGGCGCGGCGAGGAGACCTTCGCCGAGGTCGCGCTCGACGCCGGACCGGCCGGCGACGCCGCCTCCTTCGGTCTGCACCCCGCGCTGCTCGACGCCGCCCTGCACGTCACCGCCCTCGCCCCGCTCGGCGAGGACGCCCGCGGCGGGCTGCCCTTCGCCTGGCAGGACGTCACCCTGCACGCGAGCGGCGCCGCCGAGGCCCGGGTGCGCATCACCCCGGCGGGCGACGACGCCGTCACCCTGGCCGTCGCCGACACCACGGGCGCGCCCGTCGCCACCGTCGGCTCCCTGGTGCTGCGGTCCGCCCCCGACGCACGCGGTGCCGCCGCGACCGCGCTGGAACGGGACGCCCTGTTCGCGCTCGACTGGGCCCGCACCTCCGGCTCCGCCGACGAGGACCTCACCGGTACCGTCGGCCTGCTCGGCACCGACCCGTACCGGCTCGCGGCCGCCCTCACGGCCGCCGGAACCCCGGTCAGCGTCCTCGCCGGAGCCGGAGCCGGAGCCACCACCGGAACCGCAACCGCAACCGAACCCGTCTTCGGCGCCGACACGCCCGCGCTGGTGCTCGCGCCCGTCACGGGTGCAGGTGACGGCGTACCCGCCGGTGACGGCGTACTCGTCGGCGAAGGCGTACCCGCCGCCGTCCACGCCCTCACCGCGCGTGTCCTCGGGCAGGTGCAGCAGTGGCTCGCCGGGGACGCCCCGGACGGCTCCCGGCTGGTGTTCGTCACGCGGGGCGCGGTCGCCGCGGGCGGCAGCGGTGTCACCGACCCGGCCGCCGCGGCCGTCTGGGGCCTGGTGCGCTCCGCCCAGACCGAACACCCCGGCCGCTTCGGCCTGCTCGACCTCGACCCCGGCGCGCCCGCGGACGACCTGCCCGCCGGACTCGTCGCCGCCCTGGCCGGCGACGAGCCGCAGACCGCCCTGCGCGACGGCGCGGTGCTCGGCGCCCGCCTCACCCGGGTCCGCCCCGGCGACGGCGACACCGTCGCGCCCTGGAACCCCGACGGCACCGTCGTCGTCACCGGCGGCACCGGCGGCCTGGGCGCCGTGCTCGCCCGTCACCTGGTCACCGAGCACGGCGTACGGCATTTGCTGCTCGCCGGCCGCCGCGGCCCCGACGCCCCAGGCGCGGCCGAACTCCTCGCGGAACTGCGCGAGTCGGGCGCCGAGGTCACCCTCGCCGCCTGCGACGCCGCCGATCCGCGGGCGGTGGAGCGGCTGTTCGCCTCCGTGCCCGCCGACCACCCCGTCACCGCCGTCGTGCACACCGCCGGCACCCTCGACGACGGCCTCGTGGAATCCCTCACCGAGGACCGCCTCGCCGCGGTCCTGCGGCCCAAGGCCGACGCCGTGTGGCACCTGCACCGGGCCACCGCCGGCCTGGACCTCGCCGCGTTCGTCGTGTTCAGCTCCCTCGCCGGCACCACCGGCGCCCCCGCCCAGGCCAACTACGCCGCGGGCAACGCCTTCCTGGACGCCGTCGCCACCCTGCGCCGTGACGCGGGCCTGCCCGGCCTCTCCCTGGGCTGGGGGCCCTGGGTGCCCACCGGCGGCATGACCGGCGAGCTGTCCGCGCGGGACCTGGAGCGCATGTCCCGCTCCGGCACGCCCCCGCTCACCGTCGAGCAGGGCCTCGCCCTGTTCGACGCCTCCCTCGCGCTGCCCCGCGCCACCGTCGTCCCGGCCCGTCTGGACCTCGCCGTCCTGCGCGGACCCTCTGCCGACGACGTGCCGCCGCTGCTGCGCGGCCTCGTCCGCACCCGGACCCGCCGTACCGTGCGCACCGGCTCCGGAACCGCCCTGGGCCTCGCCCAGCGGCTGTCCCGGCTCGACGAGGAGGCCCGTACCGAGGCCGTCGTCGACCT
This sequence comes from Streptomyces sp. NPDC002701, assembly GCF_042889045.1. Taxonomy (NCBI): domain Bacteria; kingdom Bacillati; phylum Actinomycetota; class Actinomycetes; order Kitasatosporales; family Streptomycetaceae; genus Streptomyces; species Streptomyces sp. NPDC002701. The sequence goes on along the minus strand of NZ_JBIAQL010000007.1, from coordinate 32,050 downwards.
GGTCCGCGCCCAGACGGCCATCGTGCTCGGACACGCCTCCGCGCACGACATCGACGCCGAACGGGCCTTCCAGGACCTCGGGTTCGACTCGCTGACCGCCGTCGAACTGCGCAACCGGCTGGCCGCCGCCACCGGTCTGCGCACCTCCGCGACCGTCATCTTCGACTACCCGACCGTCGCCGCCCTCGCCGGCCACCTCCTGCGGGAACTGACCGACACCGCCCCCGGGGCCGCCGCCCCCGGGGCCGCCGCGTCCGGCGCCGCCCCGCAGGGTCGTGCCGCCGCCGGCGCCGACGACCCGATCGTCATCGTCGGCATGAGCTGCCGCTACCCCGGCGGCGTCGGCTCGCCCGACGACCTGTGGCGCCTGGTCACCGAGGGCACCGACGCGATCGGCGGACTGCCCGTCAACCGTGGCTGGGACCTCGACCACCTGTACCACCCCGACCCGGACCACCCGGGCACCTCGTACACCCGCCACGGCGGATTCCTGCACGAGGCGGGCGAGTTCGACGCCGGGTTCTTCGGGATGAGCCCGCGTGAGGCGCTCGCCACCGACTCCCAGCAGCGGCTGCTCCTGGAGGCGTCCTGGACCGCCGTCGAGCACGCCGGTATCGACCCGGTGGCGTTGCGCGGCAGCCAGACCGGTGTCTTCGCCGGCGTCATGTACAGCGACTACTCGGCGACCCTCGCCGACGAGCGCTTCGAGGGCCACCAGGGCAGCGGCACCGCGCCGAGCATCGCCTCCGGCCGGGTCTCGTATGCCCTCGGCCTGGAGGGCCCGGCGGTCACCGTCGACACCGCGTGCTCCTCGTCCCTGGTCGCCATGCACTGGGCGATGCAGGCCCTGCGGTCGGGGGAGTGCTCACTCGCCCTGGCCGGCGGCGTCACCGTGATGTCCACCCCGACCTCCCTGATCGAGTTCTCCCGCCAGCGCGGTCTGTCACTCGACGGCCGCTGCAAGGCGTTCTCCGACGGGGCCGACGGCGTGGGCTGGTCCGAGGGCGTCGGCATGCTCGTCCTGGAGCGGCTCTCCGACGCGCGCCGCAACGGCCACCGCGTCCTGGCCGTGGTGCGCGGCTCGGCCGTCAACCAGGACGGCGCCTCCAACGGGCTGACCGCCCCCAACGGCCCCTCGCAGCAGCGCGTCATCCGCCAGGCGCTCGGCGCCGCCGGTCTGACCACCGCCGACGTCGACGCCGTCGAGGCGCACGGCACCGGCACCCCGCTCGGCGACCCCATCGAGGCGCAGGCCCTGCTGGCGACGTACGGCCAGGACCGGGACCCCGAGCGGCCGCTGCTGCTGGGCTCGGTGAAGTCCAACCTGGGGCACACCCAGGCCGCCGCCGGTGTCGCCGGGGTCATCAAGATGGTGCAGGCGATGCGCCACGGCGAGCTGCCGCGCACCCTGCACGCCGGCGAGCCCTCCCGGCACGTCGACTGGGAGGCGGGCGCGGTCACCCTCGTCCAGGAGCACACCGCCTGGCCCGAGACCGGCCGTCCGCGCCGCGCCGGCGTCTCCTCCTTCGGCTTCAGCGGCACCAACGCGCACGTCGTCCTCGAACAGGGCGACCCCGCCGCCGTCGACACCTCCGCCGCCACCGGGACCACCGAGGCGGCCGTCCTGCCCTGGACGCTGTCCGGCCGCACCCGTCCCGCGCTGCGCGCCCAGGCCGCCCGCCTCCTCGCCCACCTCGACGCCCGTCCCGGCGCCGCCCCCGCCGACCTCACCCTCTCGCTGGCCACCACCCGCCCGGCCTTCGAGCAGCGCGCCGTCGTCGTCGGCACCGCCGACGACGCCCGCCGCGCCCTCACCGCGCTGGCCGCCGACCGGCCCGACGCGGCGCTGGTCCTCGGCGAGACCGGCGGCGCGGGCCGCACCGCCCTGCTCTTCACCGGCCAGGGCAGCCAGCGCCCCGGCACCGGCCGCGAACTGTACGAGCGGTACCCGGTGTTCGCCGAGGCCCTCGACGAGGTCGTCGCCCGCCTCGACCCGTTGCTCCTCGACACCCCGGAGGGCGCCCCGCACGGCTCCCTCAAGGACGTGCTGTTCGCCCAGGAGGGCACCCCCGGCGCCGCCGCCCTGTACGAGACCGGCTGGACCCAGCCCGCGCTGTTCGCGCTGGAGACCGCCCTGTACCGGCTCGTCCGCTCCTGGGGCGTACGTCCCGGCGTGCTGCTCGGCCACTCCATCGGCGGGATCAGCGCCGCCCACGCCGCGGGCGTCCTCACCCTGGAGGACGCGTGCGCGCTGGTCGCCGCCCGCGCCCGCCTCATGCAGGCCCTCCCCGAGGGCGGCGCCATGTGGTCGCTCCAGGCGTCCGAGGAGGAGGTGCTGCCGCTCCTCGCGGGGCAGGAGGACCAGGTCGCGCTCGCCGCCGTCAACGGCCCCTCGGCGGTGGTCGTCTCCGGCGACGAGGAGCCCGCCGCCCGGATCGCCGAGCACTTCGCCGGGCTCGGCCGCACCACCCGCCGCCTGCGGGTCAGCCACGCCTTCCACTCGCCCCGCACCGACGCGATGCTGGACGCCTTCCGCGAGGTCGCCGAGGGACTCACGTACCACGAGCCGACCGTGCCCGTGGTCTGCGACCTCACCGGCCGCCCCGCCGAGGGCGACGACCTGCGCACCGCCGGCTACTGGGTACGGCACGTCCGGTCCACCGTCCGGTTCGCCGACGCGGTGGTCGCCGCCCACGAGGCGGGCGCCGCCACCTATCTCGAACTCGGTCCCGGCGGCTCGCTGTGCGCCGCCGCCCAGGACACCCTCGGCGACGAGATATCCGTCGACGCCGTCCCGCTGCTGCGCACCGGCCGCCCCGAGGACGAGTCCGCCCTCACCGCACTGGCCCGCCTGCACGTGCGCGGCGTCCGCGTCGACTGGGCCGCCGTCCACGCCGGCACCGGCGCCACCGCGGTCGAACTGCCCAGCTACGCCTTCCAGCACGAGACGTACTGGCCCGACACCACCGCGCCCACCGTGCGCCGCACCGCCGAGGGGGCCACCGACCCGGCCGACGCCGCACTGTGGAGCGCCGTCGAACACGGCGACGCCGCCTCCCTCGCCGGTCTGCTCGGCCTGCGCGACGAGGAGCACGCCTCCCTCTACGCGCTGCTGCCGTCACTGTCGTCCTGGCGGCGCGCCCGCCAGGAACGGGCCGTCCTCGACGCCGCCCGCTACCGGGTCGCCTGGCACCCCGCCGCCGCCGAGGGCGCCCCCGTCCTCGACGGCACCTGGCTCGCCGTCACCACCGCCGCCACCGAGGCCGGTCCGGACGCCACCGGTCCCAACGGCACCGGTTCGGACGCCACCGGTTCGGAGGAGGCCGGTTCCGACGAGGCCGCCGAGGTGCTGGCCGCCCTGCGCGGCCACGGTGCCGTCGTCGAACGCCTCGTCCTGGACGGGAGCCACCTCGACCGCGACCACCTCGCCGCCACCCTGCGCGCCGCCGTCCAGGACGCCGCGGCCGAGGGCGCCCCCGGCATCAGTGGTGTGCTCTCCCTGCTGCCGCTCGCCGACACCGCCCGGCCCGCCGCCGACACCCGTACGAGCTCCGGCGTTGCCGCCGACCTCGACGCTCCCGTCGGCTCCGACGCACCCGCCCCCTCGGACGCTTTCGCTGGCGGGCTCCCGGTCGGCTTCGCACTCGGGGTCGTTCTCGCCCAGGCCCTCGGCGACACCGGCGTCACCGCCCCGCTGTGGACCGTGACCCGCGGCGCCGTCTCCACCGGCCCCGGCGACCCCCTCACCCACCCCGCCCGCGCCGCCGCCTGGGGCCTCGGCCGGGTCGCCGCCCTGGAACGGCCCGAGCAGTGGAGCGGCCTGGTCGACCTGCCGCAGGTCCTCGACGCCCCGGCCGTCCAGCACCTCGTCAGCGTGCTCGCCACCCGCGCCGGCGAGGACCAGCTCGCCGTCCGCGCCGGCGGTACGCTCGCCCGCCGCGTCGTGCGCCACCCCGGCGACGACCTGCCCCGCGAGGACGAGTTCACCGCCTCCGGCACCGTCCTGATCACCGGCGGCACCGGCGGACTGGGCGCCGAGGCCGCGCGCTGGCTCGCCCGGTCCGGCGCCGCCCACCTGATCCTCACCGGCCGCCGCGGCCCCGACGCCCCCGGCGCCGCCGAACTCCGCACGGAACTGGAGGAACTCGGCGCCCGCGTCACCCTCGTCGCCTGCGACGCCGCCGACCGCGGCGCGCTCGTCGCCGTGCTCGCCGGGGTGCCCGAGGACGCGCCCCTCACCGGCGTCGTGCACGCCGCCGGTGTCGGCCAGGCCGCGCCGCTCGCCGCCACCGAACTGTCCGAGGTCGCCGCGGCCATGGCCGCCAAGACCCTCGGTGCCGCCCACCTCGACGACCTGCTCGACGGCCACGACCTCGACTTCTTCGTCCTGGTCTCGTCCGTCGCCGGTGTCTGGGGCAGTGCGGGCCAGAGCGCCTACGCCGCCGCCAACGCCTACCTCGACGCGCTCGCCGAGAACCGCCGCTCCCGCGGCCTGGCCGCCACCTCCGTCGCCTGGGGCCCCTGGGCCGAGATCGGCATGGCCAGCGCCCACCGGTCGGTCTCCGAGGGCCTCGAACGCACCGGTCTGCGGCTCCTGCAGCCGGCCACCGCCATGACCGAGCTGCGCCGTGCCGTCGTACGGGGCGAGGCCGCCGTCACCGTCGCCGACGTCGACTGGGAGCAGTACCACCCGGTCTTCACCGCCGCCCGCGCCAGCCGCCTCTTCGACGCCATCGACAGCGTGGGCGCCCTCGCCGCCCCGGACGCCACCCACTCTTCCTCCTCTTCCTCCTCCGCCGAGCTGGCCGGCCGGCTCGGCGGTCTCACCGGCGAGGAGCAGGAGCGGCTGCTGCTCGACCTGGTGCGTTCCGAGGCGGCCGTCGTCCTCGGCCACACCTCCGCCGAGGGCGTCCCCGCCAAGCGCGCCTTCCGGGACGCCGGCTTCGACTCGCTGACCGCGGTGGAGCTGCGCAAGCGGCTCGCCGCCCTCACCGGGCTCGCCCTGCCCTCCACCCTGGTCTTCGACTACCCGAGCCCCGTCGCCCTCGCCCGCCACCTGCGGGACGAACTCCTCGGCACCGCCGCCGACGCGGCCACCCCCGCCACCGGAGCCGCCGTCACCGACGAGCCCATCGCCATCATCGGCATGAGCTGCCGCTTCCCGGGCGGTGCCCGCTCCGCCGACGCGTTCTGGAAGCTGGTCGCCGACAACACCGACACGATCTCCGACTTCCCCGTCAACCGCGGCTGGGACGCCGACGCCCTGTACGACCCGGACCCCGACCGGCCCGGCACCACGTACTCCACGCAGGGCGGTTTCCTGCACGACGCGGGCGAGTTCGACGCGGGCTTCTTCGGTATCTCGCCGCGCGAGGCCGTCTCCATGGACCCGCAGCAGCGCCTGCTCCTGGAGACCACCTGGGAGGCGTTCGAGCACGCGGGCATCGATCCGGCGTCGGTGCACTCCACGCCCACCGGCACCTTCATCGGCTCCACCTACCAGGACTACGGCGTCGGCATGGACGACGGCTCCGCGGGCCACGTCGTCACCGGCTCCAGCCCCAGCGTCCTGTCCGGCCGCCTCGCCTACTCCTTCGGTCTTGAGGGCCCGGCGGTCACCGTCGACACCGCCTGCTCCTCCTCACTGGTCGCGCTGCACCTGGCCTGCCAGTCGCTGCGCAACGGCGAGTCCACGCTCGCCCTGGCCGGCGGTGCCACCGTCATGACCAACCCGATGCCGTTCATCGCGTTCTCCCGGCAGCGGGCCCTCGCCCGCGACGGCCGCTGCAAGGCGTTCTCCGAGGACGCCGACGGCATGACGCTCGCCGAGGGCATCGGCATGCTCGTCCTGGAGCGGCTCTCCGACGCCCGCCGCAACGGCCACGAGGTCCTCGCCGTGGTCCGCGGCTCCGCCATCAACCAGGACGGCGCGAGCAACGGCCTCACCGCGCCCAACGGCCCCTCCCAGGTACGCGTCATCCGCCAGGCCCTGAGCGCCGCGGGGCTCACCACCGCCGACGTCGACGCCGTCGAGGCGCACGGCACCGGCACCGCCCTCGGCGACCCCATCGAGGCGCAGGCCCTGCTGGCGACGTACGGCCAGGGACGCGACCCCGAACAGCCCCTGCTGCTGGGCTCGGTGAAGTCCAACATCGGCCACACCCAGTCCGCCGCGGGCGTCGCCGGCATCATCAAGATGGTCCAGGCGATGCGCCACGGCGAACTGCCGCGCACCCTGCACGCCGACGAGCCCTCCAGCCACATCGACTGGTCCGGCGGCGCCGTCCGCCTGATCACCGAGAACACCGGGTGGAGCCGGGACGACCGCCCGCTGCGCTGCGCGGTGTCCTCCTTCGGCATCAGCGGCACCAACGCGCACGCCATCCTGGAACAGGCGCCCGTCACGGAGGAACCCGCACCGGCCCCCGAACCCGCCCTCCCGGCGGGCGGCACCCTGCCGTGGATCCTGTCCGCCGCCGCTCCCGCCGCCCTGCGCGGCCAGGCCGCCAACCTCGCCGACCACCTCACCACCGGACCCGTGCCGCACCCCGCCGACGTCGGCCACACCCTGATCACCGCGCGCTCCGTGCTGGAGCACCGGGCCGTCGCCCTCGGCGCCGGCACCACCGAACTCACCGACGCGCTCAGCGCGTTCGGCGCCGGCGAGCCCACCGCCCAGGTCGTCCACGGCACCGCCGACACCGACGGCCGCACCGTGTTCGTCTTCCCCGGCCAGGGCTCCCAGTGGACCGGCATGGGCGCCGAACTCCTCGACACCTCACCGGTCTTCGCCGAACGCTTCCACGAGTGCGCCGCCGCCCTGTCCGCGTACACCGACTGGTCCCTGACCGACGTCGTCCGCCAGGTGGACGGCGCCCCCACCCTGGACCGCGTCGACGTCGTCCAGCCCGCCACCTGGGCCGTCATGGTCTCCCTGGCGGAGCTGTGGCGCGCCCACGGCGTCACCCCCGACGCCGTGATCGGCCACTCCCAGGGCGAGATCGCCGCCGCCGTCGTCTCCGGCGCGCTCTCCCTGGACGACGGCGCCCGCGTCGTCGCCCTGCGTTCCCAGGCCATCGGCCGCGTCCTCGCCGGCGCCGGCGGCATGATGTCCGTACAGGTGTCCGCCGCCGAGGCCGAGGGGTACCTGACGCCCTACGAGGGCGCGGTCTCCGTCGCCGCCGTCAACGGCCCCCGCTCCGTCGTCCTCGCCGGTACCCCCGAGGCCCTTGTCGCCCTCCAGGCCGAGTTCACCGCCCGCGACCTGCGCGCCCGCCGCGTCGCCGTGGACTACGCCTCCCACTCGCCGCAGGTCGAACGCATCGAGGCCGAACTTCTCGACGTACTCGCCCCGGTGACGCCCCGCACGCCCCGCGTGCCCTTCCACTCCACCGTCACCGCGGCCCCGCTCGATGCCACCGGTACGGACGCCGCCTACTGGTACCGCAACCTGCGGCAGACCGTCCGCTTCGAGGACGCCGTGCGCGCCCTGCTCGACACCGAGCACACCGTCTTCGTCGAGATCAGCCCGCACCCGGTGCTGACCATGGCCGTCCAGGCCACCGCCGAGGACACCGGCCGGCCGGTCGCCGCCGTCGGCACCCTGCGCCGCGACCAGGGCACCACCGCCCGCTTCCTGACCTCCCTCGCCGAACAGTGGGTCCGCGGCGGCCGCGCCGACTGGAGCACCGTCTACGCCGGGACCGGGGCCCGCAGGACACCCCTGCCCACGTACGCCTTCCAGCGCGAACACCTGTGGGCGGTGGCCGACCGCTCGCAGGGCGCCGACGAAGGGGACCCGGCGGACGCCGAGTTCTGGTCCGAGGTCGAGCAGGAGGACGTGGACTCCCTCGCCTCCCGGCTCCACCTGGACCGCGACGCGCTCGCCCCGCTGCTGCCCGCCCTGTCCACCTGGCGCCGCGGGCGCCGTGAGCGCTCCACCGTCGGCTCCTGGCGCTACCGCGCCACCTGGAAGCCGCTCGGCACGCTCCCCGACACCGCCCTGGACGGCAACTGGCTGCTCGTCACCGCCGACGGCACCGACCCCGCGTACGCCGCCTCCGTCGCGGACGCCCTGACCGCGGCCGGCGCCGAGGTGCTGCCCCTCGTCCTCACGCCCGCCGACACCGACCGGGACGCCCTCGCGGACCGGCTGCGCGCCCTGACCGCGGCGTCGGCCCTCTCAGGAGTGGTGTCCCTGCTGGCCGACGCCGAGGACACCGGCGCCGCCCACCCGGTGCTGACCACCGGCCTCGCCCTCAGCGTCGTCCTGGTGCAGGCACTCGGCGACGCCGCGGTCGAGGCACCCGTCTGGGCCCTCACCCGGGGCGCCGTCTCCACCGGCCGCGCCGACCGCCTCACCCGCCCGGCCCAGGCCATGATCCAGGGCCTCGGCTGGACCGCCGCCCTGGAACACCCCGAGCGCTGGGGCGGCACCGTCGACCTGCCCGGCACCCTGGACCGGCGGACCGGCGAACGCCTCGCCGCTCTCCTCGCCGGCACCACCGGCGAGGACCAGCTCGCCGTCCGCGCCTCCGGCGTCCTCGCCCGCCGCATCACCCCGGCCCCCGCGCCCACCGGCTCCGGCGCCTGGACCCCGCGCGGCACCGTCCTGGTCACCGGCGGCACCGGCACCCTCGGCCCCCACCTGGCCCGCTGGCTCGCCGACCAGGGCGCCCGCGACCTGGTGCTCACCAGCCGCCGCGGCGCGGACGCCCCCGGCGCCGCCGACCTCGTCGCCGAACTCGCCGAGCGCGGCTGCGCCGTCACCGTCGCCGCCTGCGACGTCGCCGACCGCGACGCCGTCGCGGCCCTCCTGGACGGCCTCGCCGCCGAGGGCCGCACGGTGCGCAGCGTCTTCCACACCGCCGCCGTCATCGAGCTGCAGTCCCTGGACGAGACCGGTCTCGACGCGTTCGCCAAGGTCGTGCACGCCAAGACCGCAGGCGCCGCGCACCTGGACGAACTCCTCGACGACGAGCAGCTCGACGCGTTCGTGCTGTACTCCTCCACCGCCGGCATGTGGGGCAGCGGCCGGCACGCCGCGTACGTCGCCGCCAACGCCCACCTCAACGCCCTCGCCGAGCACCGGCGTGCCCGCGGCGCCCACGGCATCGCGATCTCCTGGGGCATCTGGGCAGACGACATGAAGCTCGGCCGCGTCGACCCCGGCCAGATCCGCCGCAGCGGCCTGGAGTTCATGGACCCGAAGCTGGCCCTGGCCGGACTGCGGCAGGTCCTCGACGGCGACGAGGGCGCGCTCGCCGTCGCCGACGTCGACTGGGACCGCTACCACCCGGTGTTCACCTCCTCGCGGCCCACCGACCTCTTCGAGGACGTGCCCGAGGTCCGCCGGCTCACCGAGGAGAGCGCGACCCGTGCCGCCGAGGGCGGCGAGTTCACCACCCGGCTGCGCGCCCTGCCCGCCGGCGAACAGGACCGCCTCCTGCTCGACCTGGTGCGCTCCGAGGCCGCCACCGTCCTCGGCCACGCCTCCCCGGAGGTGCTGTCCGAGCGGCGCGCCTTCCGCGACGTCGGCTTCGACTCGCTCACCGCGGTCGACCTGCGCAACCGGCTCGCCGCCGTCACCGGCCTCACCCTGCCCAGCACCATGGTGTTCGACTACCCGGACCCGCTCACCCTCGTCGGGTACCTGCGCGGCCTGATCGGCGGCCCCGCCGCCGAGGGCGGCGCACCGGAGCGCCGCACGGCCGCCACCGACGACGAGCCGATCGCCGTCGTGGCCATGAGCTGCCGCTACCCGGGCGGCATCAGCTCGCCCGAGGCCCTGTGGGACCTCGTCGCCGCCGGCGGCGACGCCATCACCGGCTTCCCCGCCGACCGCGGCTGGGACGCCGACGCCCTCTACGACCCGGACCCCGACCGGCCCGGCACCACGTACTCCACGCAGGGCGGCTTCCTGCACGACGTCGCCGACTTCGACGCCGGCTTCTTCGGCATCTCCCCGCGCGAGGCCCTCGCCATGGACCCGCAGCAGCGGCTCCTCCTGGAGACCGGCTGGGAGGTCATCGAACGCGCCGGGATCGACCCCGCGACCCTGCGCTCCAGCGCCACCGGCACCTTCATCGGCGCCAGCTACCAGGACTACACGGCGGGCGGCGCCAGTTCCGAGGGCGCCGAGGGCCACCTCATCACCGGCACCATCTCCAGCGTGATGTCCGGCCGCCTCGCCTACACCTTCGGCCTGGAGGGCCCGGCGGTCACCCTGGACACCGCCTGCTCCTCCTCACTGGTCGCGCTGCACCTGGCCTGCCAGTCGCTGCGCAACGGCGAGTCCACGCTCGCCCTGGCCGGCGGCGTCAGCGTCATGGCCACCCCGCAGGCGTTCACCGGTTTCAGCCGCCAGCGCGCCATGGCCCCCGACGGGCGCTGCAAGGCGTACGCCGAGGGCGCCGACGGCATGAGCCTCGCCGAGGGCGTCGGTCTGGTCCTGGTCGAGCGCCTCTCCGACGCCCGCCGCAACGGCCACCCCGTCCTCGCCGTGATCCGCGGCTCCGCCGTCAACCAGGACGGCGCCTCCAACGGCCTCACCGCACCCAACGGACCCTCCCAGGCCCGCGTCATCCGCCAGGCCCTCGCCAGTGCCGGGCTCACCCCGGCCGAGGTGGACGTGGTCGAGGGCCACGGCACCGGCACCGCCCTCGGCGACCCGATCGAGGCGCAGGCCCTGCTGTCGACGTACGGCCAGGACCGGCCCGGCGACCGGCCGCTGCTGCTCGGCTCGGTGAAGTCCAACATCGGCCACACCCAGATGGCCTCCGGTATCGCCGGGGTCATGAAGATGGTCATGGCGATGCGCCACGGCACCGTCCCGCGCACCCTGCACGTGGACACGCCCTCCAGCCACGTCGACTGGACCTCCGGTGCCATCGACCTGGCAACCGACACCGTGCCCTGGCCCGAGACCGGCCGCCCCTACCGGGCCGGCGTCTCCTCCTTCGGACTCTCCGGCACCAACGTCCACACCATCGTGGAACAGGCCCCGGAACCGGAAGGGGCCTCCGAGCAGTCCCGGCCCGCGCAGGCCCCGGCCCCCGCCGCCGACGCGGACGCCCTGCCCGCCGGCGTGCCCGTCGTGCTCTCCGCCCGCACCGCCGCCGCCCTGCGCGAACAGGCCGGCCGCCTCCTCGACCACCTCACGGACCGCCCCGCGCTGCCGCTGACGGACCTGGCCCACTCGCTGGCCACCACCCGCACCGCGCTGGAACACCGGGCCGCCGTCCTCGCCGACGACCGCGACGGGCTGCTGCGCGCGCTGGCCGCCCTGCGCGACGACACCCCCGACGGCGCCCTCCTCACCGGCGTCCCGGCCCGCGGCCGCCTGGCCTTCCTCTTCACCGGCCAGGGCAGCCAGCGCGCCGCCATGGGCCGCGGACTGTACGACCGCCACCCGGTCTTCGCCGAAGCCCTGGACGCCGTCCTCACCCGCTTCGACCAGGAACTCGACCGCCCGCTGCGCGAGGTGCTGTTCGCCGCCGAGGACACCCCCGAGGCCGCCCTCCTGCACGACACCGCCTACACCCAGCCCGCCCTGTTCGCCCTCGAAGTGGCCCTGTACCGGCTCGTCGAGTCCTGGGGCGTCACCCCGGACGGTGTGGCGGGACACTCCATCGGCGAGATCGCCGCGGCCCACGTGGCCGGCGTGTTCTCCCTGGAGGACGCCTGTACCCTCGTCGCCGCCCGCGGCCGGCTCATGGCCGCCCTCCCGGCCGGCGGCGCCATGGTCGCCGTCGAGGCCGCCGAGGACGAGGTGCTGCCCCTCCTGGAGGGTCTGGCGGACCGCGTCTCCCTCGCCGCCGTCAACGGCCCCCGCGCGGTGGTGATCGCGGGCGACGAGGAGCCGGTCGCGGACGTCGCCGCCCGCCTCGCCGCGGACGGCCGCCGCACCCGCGCCCTGCGGGTCAGCCACGCCTTCCACTCGCCGCGCATGGACGCCATGCTCGGCGACTTCGCCCGCGTGGCCCGCGGCCTCACCTACGAGGCGCCGCTCCTGCCGGTCGTCTCCACCGTCACCGGCGACCTCGCGACCTCGGAGGAACTGCGCTCACCCGAGTACTGGGTGAACCAGGTCCGCGCCACCGTCCGGTTCGCCGACGCGGTACGCACCCTGCGCGGCCGGGGTGTGGCCTCGTTCCTGGAACTCGGCCCCGACGGCACCCTGTCCGCCGCGGCCCGCGCCGTCCTCGACGGCGACACCGAGGGGACGGACGGCACCGTGCCCCTCACCACTGTCCCCGCGCTGCGCCGCGACCGCGACGAGGTGCCCTCCCTCACCGCCGCCCTCGCCCGGCTGCACGTCCACGGCACCACCGTCGACTGGACCGGCACCCTGCACGGCACCGGCGCCCGCCGCGTCGACCTGCCGACGTACGCCTTCCAGCGCAGCCGCTACTGGCCCGACACCACCTTCACCCCGGCCACCGCAGGCGCACCCGCCGACACCGGCGCGGACGCCGCGTTCTGGGCCGCCGTCGAACGCGGCGACCTGCCCGCGCTCGGCGCCGACCTCGGCCTGGACGACGAGACACTGACCGCACTGGTGCCCGCCCTGTCCTCGTGGCGGCGCCGCCGCACCGAGCGGGCCGCCGCCGACGGCCGCCGCCACCGCATCGTGTGGAAGCCGCTCGACGGCGCCCCCACCGGCCGCCCCGACGGCACCTGGCTGCTCCTGCGCCCGGCCGGACCCCTCGCCCCCGGCGCCGCCGCGGTCCTGGACACCCTCGGCCTGGACACCGTCGACCTCGCCGCCGACACCACCGACCGCGAGGCGCTCGCCGAGGCCCTGCGTGAACTGCCGCGCCCCGAGGGCGGGTTCACCGGCGTCCTCGCCCTGCTCGCCCTCACCGGCACCGCCGCCGACCCGGCGCACGACCCGGCCGGCACCGCCGCGCTCGCGCCCACCGCCGCCGCCCTGACCGCCCTCGACCAGGCCGGGATCACCGCCCCCGTCTGGGTGCTCACCCGGCAGGCCGTCAGCACCGGGCGCGCCGACCACCTCGCCCACCCCGGCCAGGCCGCCCTCTGGGGCCTCGGCCGCGTCGCCGCCCTGGAGCACCCCGAGCGCCGCCTCACCCTGGTCGACCTGCCCGAGCAGACCGACGAACGGGTCGTACGCCGCCTCGCCCACCTGCTCGCCACACCCGGCGAGGAGAACCAGCTCGCCGTCCGCGCCTCCGCCACCTACGCACGGCGCCTGGCCCACCACCCCGCCCCCCAGGGCCCGGCGCCCCGCCCGTTCGCCCCCGAGGGCACCGCCTTGATCACCGGCGGCACCGGCGCCCTCGGCGCCCACGTCGCCCGGCTGCTCGCCGGGCGCGGCACCCCGCACCTGCTGCTCGCCGGCCGGCGCGGCCCGGACGCCCCCGGCGCCGCCGAACTCGCCGCCGAGCTGCGCGAGTCGGGCGCCGAGGTCACCGTCGCCGCCTGCGACACCGCCGACCGGGACGCGCTCGCCGCACTCCTGGCAGCCGTACCCGAGGAACACCCGCTCACCGCGGTCGTGCACGCCGCGGGTGTCCTCGACGACGGGCTCCTCGACACGCTCACCCCCGAGCGCTTCGCCACCGTCCTCGACGCCAAGGCCCGCTCCGCCGCGCACCTGCACGAGCTGACCCGCGACCTCGGCCCCGCCTGCACCGACTTCGTACTGTTCTCCTCGACCGCGGGCGCCCTCGGCGCCGCCGGACAGGGCAACTACGCCGCCGCCAACGCCTACCTCGACGCCCTCGCCGAGCACCGGCGCGACCAGGGCCTGCCCGCCACCTCGGTGGCCTGGGGCCCCTGGTCCGGCACCGGCATGGCGGGCGACGGCACCGGCGTCGAGGACCGGGTCCGCCGCGGCGGCTTCACCCCGATGAGCCCCGAGGACGCCCTCGCCGCCCTCGACACCGCCGTCGGCCACGGCGACACCGCCCTCGTCGTCGCCGACATCGACTGGCAGCGCTACGCCGCCGTCTTCGCCCCGAACCGGACCCTCGTCGGCGACCTGCCCGAACTGCGCGCCACCGGCGGCGCGAACGGCGCCTCCGCCGACACCGAACCGGTCCTGCGCCGCCAGGTCGCGGCCCTGACCGGAGCGGCCCGCGAACGGTACGTCCTGGACTTCCTGCGCACCCAGGTCGCCGCCGTGCTCGGCCACCCCGACCCGGACGCCGTCGAACCCGACCGCGCCTTCACCGACCTCGGCTTCGACTCGCTCACCACGGTCGAACTGCGCAACACCCTGACCGCCACCACCGGTCTGCGGCTGCCCGCGACCCTCGTCTACGACCACCCCACCGCCCGCGACCTCGCCGCCCACCTCCTCACCGAGATCGTGGGCGACCTGCCCGAACCGGCCGCGGGCCGGGGCACCGCGGGCACGCCGGGCCGCGCCACGGACGACGACCCGGTGGTCGTGGTCGGCATGGGCTGCCGCTTCCCCGGCGGTGTCGAGTCGCCCGAGGACCTGTGGCGTCTCCTCGCGGAGGGCCGCGACGCCGTCTCCGGCTTCCCCGCCGACCGCGGCTGGGACCTGGAGGCCCTCGCCCGGGGCGGCTCCGCCACCCTGGAGGGCGGCTTCCTCGACGGGGCCGGACTCTTCGACGCCCCCTTCTTCGGCATCTCCCCGCGCGAGGCCCTGGCGATGGACCCGCAGCAGCGGCTCCTCCTGGAGACCTCCTGGGAGGCCCTGGAGCGGGCCGGCATCGACCCGCAGGGACTGCGCTCCAGCGCCACCGGCGTGTTCGTCGGCACCAACGGCCAGGACTACGCCACCATGCTGCGCCGCGGCACCACCGACGTGCAGGGCCACGCGGCCACCGGCACCACCGCCAGCGTGATGTCGGGCCGGCTGTCGTACACCCTCGGCCTTGAGGGCCCGGCGGTCACCGTCGACACCGCCTGCTCCTCCGCCCTGGTCGCCCTGCACATGGGTGCGGGCGCGCTGCGCTCCGGCGAGTGCTCCTTGGTCCTCGCGGGTGGCGTCTCCGTGATGTCCAGCCCCGACGCCTTCGTGGAGTTCACCGCGCAGGGCGGGCTGGCGGGCGACGGCCGCTGCAAGGCGTTCGCCGACTCCGCCGACGGCACCGCCTGGGGCGAGGGCGCCGGCGTGCTGGTCCTGGAGCGGCTGTCCGACGCCCGCCGCAACGGCCACCCCGTCCTCGCGGTCCTCAGCGGCTCCGCCGTCAACCAGGACGGCGCCTCCAACGGCCTCACCGCCCCCAACGGCCGCGCCCAGCAGCGCGTCATCCGCCAGGCCCTGGCCGACGCCCGGCTCACCCCGGCCGACGTGGACGCCGTCGAGGCGCACGGCACCGGCACCACCCTGGGCGACCCGATCGAGGCCGAGGCCCTGATCGCCGCCTACGGCGAGGGCCGCGAGCCGGGACGGCCGCTGCTGCTCGGCACGGTCAAGTCCAACCTCGGCCACACCCAGGCCGCGGCCGGCGTCGCCGGTGTCATCAAGACCGTCCTCGCCCTCGGCCACGGCGAACTCCCGCGCACCCTGCACGTGGACGCCCCCTCCTCGCACGTCGACTGGTCCGGCGGCACGGTGGAACTGCTGCGCGAGCACCGGGACTGGCCCACGGCCGACCGTCCGCGCCGCGCGGGTGTCTCCGCCTTCGGCGTCAGCGGCACCAACGCCCACGTGATCCTGGAACAGCCCGCACCGGCCACCACCGAGCCGCAGGCTCCCGCGGAGCCCGCGGTCGTTCCGGCCGTCGTGCCGTGGCCGCTCTCCGCCCGCTCCGAGGCGGCGCTGTCCGCCCAGGCCGCCCGGCTGACCTCCTTCACGCAGGAACGGCCCGGGGTCCCCGCCCTCGACACCGCCTACAGCCTGGCCACCGGCCGCTCCGCCTTCGCCCACCGCGCGGTCCTCCTGGTGACGCCCGACGGCGAACCCGTGGAGACCCTCCGCGACCGCGCCGCCGAGCGCAGGCTCGCCGTCCTCTTCTCCGGCCAGGGCTCGCAGCGCGTGGGAATGGGGCGCGAACTGTACGCCCGCTTCCCGGAGTTCGCGGCGGCGCTGGACGCGGTGACGGCCCGGCTGGACGCCGACCTGGAACGCCCGCTGAGCGAGGTGCTGTTCGCGGAGGAGGGCACCGACGAGGCGGCCCTGCTGGACACCACCGGCTACGCCCAGCCCGCGCTGTTCGCCGTCGAGGTGGCGCTGTACCGGCTCGTGGAGTCGTGGGGTGTGAGCCCCGAGTTCGTCGCCGGTCACTCCATCGGGGAGATCGCGGCCGCGCACGTGGCGGGGGTGTTCTCCCTGGAGGACGCCTGCACGCTGGTCGCCGCACGAGCCCGGCTGATGCAGGAACTGCCCGCGGGCGGTGCGATGGTGGCCGTGCAGGCCACCGAGGAGGAGGCCGCCGGACGGCTGACCGAGGGGGTGTCGCTGGCCGCCGTCAACGGGCCTGACTCCGTGGTCGTCGCCGGTCCGGAAGCCGAAGTGACTGCGCTGACGGCCGAGTTCGCCGCCGAGGGCCGCAAGACGCAGCGGCTGTCGGTCAGCCACGCCTTCCACTCGCCGCTGATGGAGCCGATGCTCGCGGAGTTCCGCCGCGTCGCCCAGACCCTGGAGTACGCAGAGCCGCGCATCCCGGTCGTCTCCAACGTCACCGGTGCGCTCGCCGAGCCCGGACAGCTGACCGCCCCCGAGTACTGGGTGCGGCACGTCCGGGAGACCGTCCGGTTCGCCGACGGGGTGCGCGCCCTCACCGGCGCCGGCGCCGACGCGTTCCTGGAGATCGGCCCCGACGGCGTGCTGGCCGGCATGGCCGCCCGCGTGCTCGACACCACCGACGACACCGACGGCAGCCCCGTCGTACCCGCGCTGCGCAAGGACCGCGACGAGGAGCGCGCCCTGCTCACCGCGCTGGCCCGGCTGCACACGGCCGGTGTACGCGTCGACTGGGCCGCCTGGTTCGAGGGCACCGGTGCCCGGCGCACCGACCTGCCGACGTACGCCTTCCAGCGCGAGCACTACTGGCCCGAGCCGGCCTCCGGCGCCGGTACGGGTACCGGTCAGGACCCGGTCGACACCGCGTTCTGGGCGGCCGTGGAGCGCGGGGACCTGGAGTCCCTGTCCGCCACTCTCGACCTGGACGACGAGGTCCTCTCCGGCGTGCTGCCCGCCCTGTCCACCTGGCGCCGGGGTCTGTCCGAGCGCTCGCTCCTGGACGGCTGGCGCTACCGGGTGACCTGGCAGCCCCTGACGGGCACGGCACCGGCCGGCACCGAACCGGCCGGCACCGGCGGACGGTGGCTGGTCCTGACCCCGGCCGCGCTCGACGGCGACCCGTGGGCGGAGACCCTCGCCGGGGCGTTGGGCGAGGACGCGGTACGGCTCACCGTCCCGGCCGGTGACGAGGAGGGCACCGCCGCCCTGCTCGGCGCGGCGGCCGACGGAACCGCGTACGCCGGTGTCCTCTCCCTGCTCGCCGCCGACACCGGGGGCGCGGGCGAGACCGACGGCCCCGCCCGGCCCGACGTCCTGCTGCGGCTCCTGGGAGCCGGGATCGACGCGCCGCTGTGGTGCGTCACCCGCGGCGCGGTCTGCGTGGGCCGCTCCGACGAGGCGGCCGATCCCGGGCAGGCCGCGCTCTGGGGGCTCGGCCGGGTCCTCGCCCTGGAGGAGCCGTCGCGCTGGGGCGGGCTCGTCGACGTGGACCACGTCGACGACGCCCGGACCGCCGACCGCCTCCGCGCCGTGCTGACGGGCGCGACGACGGACGGACCGGCGACGACCGGTACCGCGACAGGCGGTTCCGCGATGGACGGTGCCTCCGAGGACCAGGTGGCGCTGCGCGCCTCCGGTGCCTTCGGCCGGCGTCTGACGCGGGCCGCCGCCCAGCACCCCGGCGCCGTCTGGCGTCCCGCCGGTACCGTCCTGGTCACCGGCGGCCCGGAGGGCTTCGGCGGCCACGTCGCCCGCCGGCTCGTGGCGCAGGGCGCCGCCGGGATCCTGCTGGCCGGTCCTACGGACCCGGCGGACGAAGCCTTCGAGCAACTCCGCGCCGAGATCGAGGCGGCGGGCGCGGTCCTGACCACCGTCCACCACACCGACCCGGCCGACGCGGGTCCGCTCGCCGAGGCCGTCGCCGCCCTGCCGGCGGACCGGCCGCTCACCGCCGTCGTCCACACCGGCGACACGGGGGAGCCCTCCGTGGAGTCCGTGGAGTTTGTGGAGGTGGCAGCCGTGCGCGCCGCGTACGACGCGCTGACGGCCGCCGTGGGGGAGCGGACCCTGGACGCGTTCGTCGTCTTCGGCTCCATCTCCGCCGTCTGGGGCGTCAGCGGACAGGGCCAGGGCGCCGCCGCGGGTGCCGCCCTGGACGCCCTCGTCCAGGCGCACCGCGCCCGCGGCACCAACGCGGTCTCCGTCTCCTGGGGCGCCTGGCAGGGTGCCGGACCCGACGGGCTCGCCGCCCACCTGCGCGCCAACGGGCTGCCCGCCATGGAGCCGGACCGCGCCCTGGCCGCCCTCGCCGGGGTGGTCGGCGAGGCCGCCGCGGAACCCGCGGCCCCCGCCTCCGTGACCGTGGCGGACGTGGTCTGGGACCGGTTCGCCCCGGCGTTCACCCGGACCCGTCCGGGCCGGCTGTTCACCGCGCTGCCCGAGGTCCGTGCGGCCCTGCGCGACGCGGGCGGCCACGGCGAGGCCGGCGACACCGGTACGGCGGCCGGTCTGCGGGACCGGCTGCGCCCGCTGGACCGGACCGACCGCGAACGCGCCCTGCTGGACCTGGTGCTCACCGAGGTCGCCGTGGTCCTCGGCCACTCCGGCGCCGCCTCCGTACCGGCCGACCACGCCTTCAAGGACCTGGGCTTCGACTCGCTGACCGCGGTCGACCTGCGCAACCGGCTCGCCTCCGCCACCGGGCTCACCCTGCCCGCGACGCTCGTCTTCGACTACCCGACGCCCACCGCGCTCGCCGGACACCTCCTCGGTGAACTGCTCGGCGGGCTCCTCGGTGAGGAGGCCGCCACCGCCGCCCGGTCCACGGCCGGTCCCGGCGCGGACGCCGACGACCCGATCGTCATCGTCGGCATGAGCTGCCGCTACCCGGGTGACATCCGCTCGCCCGAGGACCTGTGGGAGGCACTCGGCGCCGGGACCGACGCCATCGGCGGCTTCCCCACCGACCGCGGCTGGGACCTCGAACGGCTCCTGCACGGCGACCGGGACGGCCGCGGCCGCAGCGTCACCCGCGAGGGCGGCTTCCTCTACGACGTCGCCGACTTCGACCCCGCCTTCTTCGGGATCTCCCCGCGCGAGGCCCTGGTCATCGACCCGCAGCAGCGGATCGTGCTCCAGGCCGCCTGGGAGGCCCTGGAGCGGGCCGGCATCGACCCCGCCGTACTGCGCGGCGGCGACACCGGTGTCTTCGTCGGCGGCGGCAGCGGCGACTACCGCCCCGTCATCGGCCAGTCCGGGCACGTGGAGACCGCCCAGTCGGCGAGCCTGCTCTCCGGCCGGCTCTCCTACACCCTGGGCCTGGAGGGCCCCTCCGTCAGCGTCGACACCGCCTGCTCGTCCTCCCTGACGGCCCTGCATCTCGCCGCCCAGGCGATCCGCGGCGGCGAGTGCTCCCTCGCCCTTGCCGGCGGTGTCACCGTGATGTCCACCCCGGTCGGCTTCGTCGAGTTCGGCGAGATGGGGGCGCTCTCCCCGGACGGCCGCTGCAAGCCCTTCTCCGACGCGGCCGACGGCACCGCCTGGGCCGAGGGCGTGGGCATGCTCGTCGTGGAGCGTCTGTCCGAGGCGCGCCGCCGCGGCCACGAGGTCCTTGCGGTCCTGCGCGGCTCGGCCATCAACCAGGACGGCGCCTCCAACGGCCTGACCGCCCCCAACGGCCCCTCCCAGCAGCGGGTCATCCGCAAGGCACTGGCCGCCGCGGGGCTCACCGCCCGCGAGGTCGACGCGGTGGAGGCGCACGGCACCGGCACCACCCTGGGCGACCCGATCGAGGCCCAGGCCCTGCTGGCGACATACGGCCGCGAGCGCGACCCGCGGCGGCCGCTGCTGCTCGGCTCGGTCAAGTCGAACATCGGGCACACCCAGGCCGCGTCCGGCGTCGCCGGGATCATCAAGATGGTCCTCGCGATGCGGCACGGCACCCTGCCCCGCACCCTGCACGTCGACCGGCCCTCCCGCCACGTCGCCTGGGACCCGGACGCCGTACACCTGTTGACCGAGGCGGCCGACTGGCCCGAGACCGGACGTCCGCGCCGCGCGGCCGTGTCCTCCTTCGGCGCCAGCGGCACCAACGCCCACGTCATCCTGGAACAGGCCCCCACCCCCACCGGTACGGACACGGACACGGGCACAGACACGGACACGGGCACAGACATGGACACGGGCACGGGGGACGGCACCGTACGCCTGCTGCCCGTGCCCCTCTCCGCCGCCACCGCGGACGCCCTGCCCGACCAGGCCGCACGGCTCCGCGACCGGCTGCTCGCCGCCGGTTCGCAGGACCGGCCGACCACGGCGGACCTGGCGCTCTCCCTCGGCACCACCCGCTCGGCCTTCGAACACCGCGCCGTGCTCGCCGTCGCCGGGCGGGACGAACTGCTCGACGCGCTCACGGCCCTGGCCGAGGACCGCGGTGACGCCGCGGTGCTGCGCGGCCGTGCGGCCCCCGGCGGCCGGACCGCGTTCCTCTTCCCCGGCCAGGGCTCCCAGCGGGCCGGCGCGGGCCGCACCCTGTACGCCCGCTTCCCGGTGTTCGCGGCGGCCCTGGACGAGGTCCTGGCCCACTTCGACCAGGAGCTCGAACGTCCGCTGCGCGAGGTGATGTTCGCCGAGGAGGGCACCGCCGAGGCGGACCTCCTGGACAGCACCGGCTGGACCCAGCCCGCCCTGTTCGCGCTCGGCGTGGCCCTGCACCGGCTGCTCGGGTCCTGGGGTGTACGCCCCGACCTGCTGGCCGGCCACTCCGTCGGGGAGATCGCGGCCGCGCACGTGGCCGGGGTGTTCTCCCTGGCGGACGCCTGCCGGATCGTCGCCGCCCGCGCCCGGCTGATGCAGGCCCTGCCCGCCGGCGGCGCCATGCTGGCGGTCCGCGCCGCCGAGGACGAGGTTCTCCCGCGCCTGACCGACCGGCTCTCCCTGGCCGCCGTCAACGGCCCGGAGGCCGTGGTGGTCTCCGGCGACGAGGACGCGGTGACCGCGCTCGCCGACGAGTTCGCCGCACTCGGCCGCAAGACTAGGCGTTTGCGGGTCAGCCATGCATTTCACTCACTGCACATGGACGCCATGCTGCAGGACTTCGAACGGGTCACCCGTAGCGTGTCGTACACCCCGCCGAAGCTGCCCCTGGTGTCGAACCTCACCGGGGAACCGGCCACCGACGAGCAGGTGTGCGACCCCGGGTACTGGGTAGCGCACGTGCGCCGCGCGGTCCGCTTCGGCGACGGTGTCCGTACCCTCGTGGCCCGCGGCGCCACCCGCTACCTCGAACTCGGCCCCGACGGTGTCCTGTGCTCCCTGGCGCAGGACACCCTGGACACCCTCGCCGACGAGAACCGCCCCGCCCCGGCGGTCGTCCCGGCGCTGCGCACCGGACGCGGCGAGGAGCGCTCCCTGATCACGGCGGTGGCCCGGCTGCACGCCGCCGGCCAGCGCGTCGACTGGACCGCGCTCCTGGCCGGCACCGGCGCCCGCCGCGTCGACCTGCCGACGTACGCGTTCCGCCGGCAGCGGTTCTGGCCCGACGAGGCTCCGGCCGCCGAAACCGCCAAGTCGCCGGAGGACACCGGGACCGCGGGCGACGCGGCCTTCTGGTCCGCCGTCCAGGACGAGGAGTTCGACTCCCTCGCCGGGGAGCTGGGCGTCGACGGCGACGCGCTCTCCCGCGTCCTGCCGGCCCTGCGCGACTGGCGCCGCAAGCACGGCGACCAGGCCACCGTGGACGGCTGGCGCCAGCGCATCGCCTGGCGGCCCCTGAACCGCGCCAGCACCGGCACGCCCACCGGGACCTGGCTCGCCGCGGTGCCCGCCGGCCACGCCGGTGACCCGTGGACCGCGCGAGTCCTGCGGATCCTCGGCCCCGGCGCCGTGACGCTCGAGGTCGAAGCGGGCCAGGACCGCGCCACGCTCGCCGCCGCCGTCCGCGAACGGCTCGACGCGTCGGGCCCGTTCACCGGCGTGGTCTCGCTGCTCGCCCTCGCCGGAGAGCCGGTCGACACAGAGACGGTCGACGCAGAGCCGGTAGCCGAAGAGGCCGTCCCCGGACGGTCCGCCGGCGCGGACACCGCCGTCCGTGGCCTCTCCGACGACGGCACCCCCCTCGGCGCCGCCCTGACCGCCACCCTGGTCCAGGCGCTCGGGGACGCCCGCACCGATGCCCCGCTGTGGTGCCTCACCCGTGGCGCCGCCTCCGTCGCGCCCGCCGAGACCGTCGCCGCGCCGCTCCAGGCCGCCGTCCACGGACTCGGCCGGGTCGCCGCGCTGGAGCACCCGCAGCGCTGGGGCGGTACCGTCGACCTGCCCGTCACCCTCGACGGGCGGACCGCCGAACGCCTCGCCGCCGTCCTCGCCGACCCCGAGGGCGAGGACCAGCTCGCCGTCCGGCCCGGCGCGGTCTTCGGCCGCCGCCTCGCCGCCGTCCGGCCCGGCACCCCCCGCGACTGGCAGCCCACCGGCACCGTCCTGATCACCGGCGGCACCGGCGCCCTCGGCGCCCGCACCGCCCGCCGGCTGGCCGGCGCCGGCGCCCGCCGCCTGCTGCTGCTGAGCCGCCGCGGACCCGACGCGCCCGGCGCCGCCGAACTCGCCGCCGACCTGCGCGCGCTCGGCGCCGAACCCGTCATCACCGCCTGCGACACCGCCGACCGGGACGCCCTGGCCGCCGTCCTGGCGGAGCTGCCCGAGGACGCGCCGCTCACCGGCGTCGTCCACACCGCGGGCGTCCTCGACGACGGCGTCCTGGACGGCCTCACCCCGGAGCGGTTCGCCCCGGTGTTCCGCGCCAAGGTCACCTCGGCGCTGCTGCTCGACGAACTGACCCGCGCCCACGACCCGGAGGTGTTCGCGCTGTTCTCCTCCGCGTCCGCCGCGGTCGGCAACCCCGGCCAGGGCACCTACGCCGCGGCCAACGCGGTCCTCGACGCCCTCGCCGAACGCCGCCGCGCCGAAGGACTGCCCGCCACCTCCGTCGCGTACGGCGCCTGGGACGGCGACGGCATGGCCGGCGGGGAGCGCGCCGCCGCCCTCGCCCGGCGCACCGGCATCCGGCCGCTCGACCCGGACCTCGCCGTCCTGGCGCTGCGTCAGGTCGTCACCGGCACCGACCCGGTCGCCGTCGTCGCCGACGTCGACCCCGAGCGGTTCGTCCGCGCCTTCACCGGCGTCCGGCCGAGCAGCCTGCTGGCCGAGATGCCCGTCCGAACCGCCCTCACCACCGCGTCCGCCGGCGAACGCGACGCGCGGGCTGCCGGCCCCGCCCTGCGTGAGCGGCTGGCCCGGCTGCCCGAGGGCCGCCGCGTCCAGCCGGTCCTCACCCTGGTGCGGGAACGCGCCGCCGAGGTCCTCGGCCACCCCGGTACCGACCAGGTCGGCCCCGACCGGGCCTTCCGTGACCTCGGATTCGACTCCCTCGGCGCCGTCGAGCTGCGCAACCAGCTCAACGCCGCCACCGGACTCGCCCTGTCCGCCACCCTCGTGTTCGACCACCCCACCCCCGCCGCCCTCGCCGGGCACATCCTCCAGCAGCTCCTGGCCGCCGGTACCGCCGGTGCCGCGAGCGCCACCGGCACCGGTGCCGACGAGAGCGCCGTGCGTGCCGCCCTCGCCGGTGTCCCCCTGGACCGGCTGCGCGAGAGCGGCCTCCTGGAGCAGCTGCTGCAACTCGCCGGGCAGGCCCCGGCCGCACCCGGCACCGGCCAGGACACCGCGGTCCCCGACGCCGCCGACGACACGTACGACGTGTCGATCGACGCCATGGAGATCGACGACCTGGTGCAGGCGGCACTCAACGGCAACCCTGACGAAGAGCGGGACTGACGGAGCTACCATGACCACGCCCAGCGAAAAAGTTGTCGAAGCTCTCCGGGCCTCGCTGAAGGAGACCGAGCGCCTCAGGCGGCAGAACCGCGAACTCGCCGCCGCGGCCTCGGAGCCCATCGCGATCGTCGCGATGAGCTGCCGCTACCCCGGAGGCGTCACCTCCCCCGAGGACCTGTGGGACCTCGTCTCCTCCGGCACCGACGCCGTCTCCGGCTTCCCCACCGACCGCGGCTGGGACCTGGACGCGCTGCGGGACGCGGGCGTCGACGCCCGCGGCCACTCCGTCAGCCAGCGCGGCGGATTCCTCGACTCGGTCGCCGACTTCGACGCCGCGTTCTTCGGCGTCTCCCCGCGCGAGGCCGTCTCCATGGACCCGCAGCAGCGGCTCCTCCTGGAGACCTCCTGGGAGGCGATCGAGCGCGCCGGCATCGACCCCCGGTCGCTGCGCTCCAGCCCCACCGGCGTGTTCGTCGGCACCAACGGCCAGGACTACGCGTACCTCCTGATCCGCTCCCTGGGCGACGCCACCGGCGACATCGGCACCGGCATCGCCGCCAGCGCCACCTCAGGACGGCTGTCGTACACCCTGGGTCTTGAGGGCCCCGCGGTCACCGTCGACACGGCCTGCTCCTCCTCGCTCGTCGCCCTGCACGCCGCCGCCCACGCCCTGCGCGCCGGCGAGTGCGGCCTCGCCCTCGCGGGCGGCGTCAACGTGATGTCGGCGCCCGGCTCGCTGCTGGAGTTCAGCCGCCAGGGCGGACTGGCCGGCGACGGCCGCTGCAAGGCTTTCTCCGACGACGCCGACGGCACCGGCTGGTCCGAGGGCGTCGGCGTGCTCCTGCTGGAGAAGCTGTCCGACGCCCGCCGCAACGGCCACCCCGTCCTCGCCGTGATCCGTGGCTCCGCCGTCAACCAGGACGGCGCCTCCAACGGCTTCACCGCACCCAACGGGCCCGCGCAGCAGCGCGTCATCGGCCAGGCCCTGGGCGCGGCCGGCCTCACCCCCGCCGACGTCGACGCCGTCGAGGCGCACGGCACCGGCACCCCGCTCGGCGACCCCATCGAGGCCCAGGCCCTGCTGGCCACGTACGGCCAGGACCGGCCCGCGGAGAGCCCCCTGCTGCTCGGGTCCGTCAAGTCGAACATCGGCCACGCGCAGGCCGCCGCCGGGGTCGCCGGTGTCATCAAGATGGTCATGGCGATGCGCCACGGGGTCCTGCCGAAGACCCTGCACGCCGACCGCCCCTCCCGGCACGTCGACTGGACCTCCGGATCCGTCCGGCTGCTCACCGACCGCACCGAGTGGCCCGAGACCGGACGGCCCCGCCGCGTCGGCGTCTCCTCCTTCGGCATCAGCGGCACCAACGCCCACGTGGTCCTGGAACAGGCCGAACCGGCCCCGGCGCCGGAATCCTCGGCCGAGCCCGAACCGGTGGCCGTACCGGCCGTCGTGCCGTGGCCGGTCTCCGCCCGCTCCGAGGCCGCCCTCGACGACCAGATCGCCCGGCTCACCGCCCTCACCGGCGCCACCCCCCTCGACATCGGCCACTCCCTGGCGACCGGCCGCTCCACCTTCGAGCACCGCGCCGTCCTGCTCACCGGCGTCGACGGTGTCCGCACCGAGGCGGCCCGCGCGCACGCCGCCGAACGCTCCCTGGCGGTGCTGTTCTCCGGCCAGGGCTCACAGCGTGCCGGGATGGGGCGCGAACTGTACGCGCGCTTCCCGGTGTTCGCGGCGGCCCTCGACGAGGTCCTGGAACTGCTCGACCCGCACCTCGAACGCCCCCTGCGCGAGGTGCTGTTCGCCGGCCGCCGCACCCCCGAGGCCGCGCTCCTCGACACCACCGGCTGCACCCAGCCCGCCCTGTTCGCCGTCGAGGTCGCCCTCCACCGCCTGGTCGAGTCATGGGGTGTGACCCCCGAGTTCGTCGCCGGCCACTCCATCGGGGAGATCACCGCCGCGCACGTGGCGGGCGTCTTCTCCCTGGCGGACGCCTGCACGCTGGTCGCCGCCCGCGCCCGCCTCATGCAGGAACTGCCCGCGGGGGGCGCCATGGTGGCCGTGCAGGCCACCGAGGCCGAGGTCGCGCCGCGGCTGACCGCCGGTGTCGCCCTGGCCGCCGTCAACGGCCCCGACTCCGTCGTCCTCGCGGGCGAGGAGTGCGAAGTCCTCGCCCTCGCCGCCGCGTTCGCCGCCGACGGCCGCAAGACCCAGCGCCTGACGGTCAGTCACGCCTTCCACTCGCCGCTCATGGAACCGATGCTCGCGGAGTTCCGCCGCGTCGCCGAGAGCCTCACCTACCACGAACCCCTCCTCCCGGTCGTCTCCAACGTCACCGGCGCCCTCGCCGACGAACACCTGCTCACCAGCCCCGACTACTGGGTGGACCACGTCCGCGCGACCGTCCGCTTCGCCGACGGGATCCGCGCCCTCACCGACGCCGGCGCCAACGCCTTCCTCGAACTCGGACCCGACGGCGTACTCGCCGCCCTCGTCCAGCAGACCGTCGAGGACCACGGCACGGTGGCCGTACCGGTGCTGCGCAAGGACCGCGCGGAGGAGCGCTGCCTCCTCACCGCCCTGGCCCGGCTGCACACGGCAGGCGTCGACGTCGACTGGACGGCCTGCTTCGACGGTACCGGCGCCCGCCGCACCGACCTGCCCACCTACAGCTGGCAGCACGAGCGTTACTGGCCGGTGCTGATGGCCGCCGCCGGCGACGTCAGCGCCGCGGGCCTGGTCTCCGCCGAGCACCCGCTGCTCGGCGCCGCCGTCTCCCTGGCCGGCACGGACGGCGTCCTGTTCACCGGACGCCTCTCCGCCCAGACGCACCCCTGGCTGATGGACCACACCGTCGGCGGCATGGCGGCCTTCCCCGCCACCGGCTTCCTGGAGCTCGCGGTCCGCGCCGGCGACCAGGTCGGCTGCGACCGCATCGACGAACTCACCCTCGCCAAGCCCCTCGTCCTCACCGAGAACTCCGCCGCCGTCGTCCAGGTCCTGGTCGGCGCCCCCGACGAGCGCGGCGCCCGCCCCGTCACCGTCTACTCCCAGACGGTCGACGACCCCGAGCAGCGGTGGACCGAACACGCCTCCGGCCTGCTGACCACGGGCGAGCGCACCGCCGGCTTCGACGCCACCGTCTGGCCGCCGCGCGGCGCCGTCGCCGCCGACCTGGAGGGCTTCTACGAACGCACCGAGTACGGACCCGTCTTCCAGGGCCTGCGCGCCGTGTGGACCCGCGGCGACGAAGCCTTCGTCGAGGTCGCCCTGCCCGCACAGGTCGACGACGCCGAGTACTACGGCATGCACCCCGCCCTGCTGGACGCCGCCGTGCAGTCCGTCGGCTTCGCCGGCCTCGGCGACGGCAAGAAGCTCGTCCCGTTCTCCTGGTCCGGGGTCTCCCTGCACGCGGGCGGCGCCTCCGTCGTCCGGGTCCGCGTGGCCCGCGTCGGCGAGGACTCGGTGTCCATCGCCGCCGTCGACGTCGAGGGCGCCCCGGTGCTCTCCGCCGAGTCGCTGACCCTGCGCGCCCCCTCCGCACTGCACGCCCCCGCCCTGCACCGCGGCGAACAGGACGGACTGCTCCGCCTGGAATGGGTGCCAGCCCCGGACGACGGCACCACCACCGCCGTACGCCCGGTCACCCTCGGCGCCGACGCCTCCTGGCCCGCCCCCGTGACCGGTCTCGCCGAGGCCGCCGCCCGCACCCCGGCCCCCGACCTGGTACTGGTCCCGCTGCACAGCCCCGACGGCGACACCCCGGCCGCCGTCCACGCCCTCACCGCCCGCACCCTGGAACTGGTGCGCCAGTGGCTGGAGTTGGACGCCGACGCCGGACGCCTGGTCTTCGTCACCCGCGGTGCCGTCGCCGCCGGGGCCCCCGGGACCGTCCGGGACCTCGCGGCCGCCGCCGCGCACGGCCTGGTCCGCACCGCCGAGGCCGAGAACCCCGGCCGCTTCGCCCTGCTCGACCTGGACCCCGGAACGGACGCCCCCTCCGACGACGTCCTCGCACGGCTCCCGGCCCTGCTGGCGGACGGCGACACCCAGTTCGCCGT
The DNA here is from genome assembly GCF_042889045.1 of Streptomyces sp. NPDC002701. Classification (NCBI taxonomy): domain Bacteria; kingdom Bacillati; phylum Actinomycetota; class Actinomycetes; order Kitasatosporales; family Streptomycetaceae; genus Streptomyces; species Streptomyces sp. NPDC002701. Next base: position 3,972 of record NZ_JBIAQL010000007.1, on the reverse strand, counting down.
ACGGGACGACGCCCTGCTGGTCGCACGGCTGGCCCGACTCACCACCGGCGCGGGCCTCCTGCCCGTACCCGGACTGCCGTGGCGCCTGGACAGCACCGCCCCGGGCAGCATCGACGGCCTCGCCCTCGTCCCCGCCCCCGAGGCCCTGGACGAGCCCACGGGCCGCCAGGTGCGCATCGAGGTGCGGGCCGCGGGCCTCAACTTCCGTGACGTGCTCAACGCGCTGGGCATGTACCCCGGCGAGGCCGGGCTGCTCGGTTCCGAGGCGGCCGGTGTCGTCACCGCCGCGGGCCCCGAGGTGACCGGCCTCGCGGTCGGCGACCGGGTGACGGGCATGGTGCCCGGCGGCCTCGCGGACCAGGTCCTCGTCGACGAGCGATACCTCGCCCCCGCCCCGGCGGAGTGGAGCGACGAGACGGCGGCGTCGGTGCCGCTGGTGTTCCTGACGGCGCTGTACGCCTTCCGTGACCTGGCCGGTCTGTCGGCGGGGGAGCGGGTGCTGATCCACGCCGGTGCGGGTGGTGTGGGGATGGCGGCGGTGCAGTTGGCGCGTCATCTGGGTGCCGAGGTGTTCGCGACGGCGAGTGAGGGCAAGTGGGACACCCTGCGGGGTCTCGGGCTGGACGAGGAGCACATCGCGTCGTCGCGTGATGTGGGTTTCGAGGAGAGGTTCCGTGCGGTCACCGGCGGTCGCGGCATGGATGTGGTGCTGAACGCGCTGGCGGGTGAGTTCGTGGACGCGTCGCTGCGGATCACGGCGTCCGGGGGCCGGTTCCTGGAGATGGGCAAGACCGACATCCGTGACCCGGAGTCGGTCGGGGATGTGCGGTACCGGGCCTTCGACCTGGGTGAGGCGGGTCCGGAGCGGACCGGTGAACTGCTGGGCGAGTTGCTGGACCTCTTCGCCGGGGGTGTGCTGCGGCCGTTGCCGGTGCGGGTGTGGGATGTGCGGCGGGCGCGTGAGGCGTTCCGGTTCATGAGCCAGGCCAAGCACATCGGGAAGATCGTGCTGTCCATGCCGCCGCGCTGGGACCCCGAGGGCACGGTGCTGATCACCGGCGGTACCGGTGCTCTGGGCGGGCATCTGGCCCGTCGCTTCGCCGCCGCCGGTATGCGGCACCTGCTGCTGACCAGCCGGCGCGGTGCGGACGCCCCCGGCGCCACCGAACTCGCGGCAGAGCTCCGTGAGTTGGGTGCCGAGGTCACCGTCACCGCCTGCGACACCGCCGACCGTGACGCCACCGCCGCCCTCATCGGCGCCGTACCGGCCGAGCACCCGCTGACCGCTGTCGTCCACACCGCGGGCGTCCTCGACGACGGGGTGGTCACATCACTGTCGCAGGAGCGGCTGTCGGCCGTGCTGCGGCCGAAGGTGGATGCGGCCTGGCACCTGCACGAGCTGACCCGTGGCCTGGACCTTGCGGCGTTCGTGATGTTCTCCTCGGTGTCCGGGGTGATGGGCAGTGCGGGGCAGGCCAACTACGCGGCGGCCAACGTCTTCATGGACGCCCTGGCCCAGCACCGCGCGGCCGAGGGGCTGCCCGGCCAGTCCCTGGCCTGGGGCGCCTGGGAACAGTCCGCCGGCATGACCGGCACGCTCTCCGAGGCGGACATGCAGCGCATCGCCGCCTCCGGCGCCGCGCCGCTCCCCGTCGAGCGAGGTCTGACCCTCTTCGACACGGCCACCGGCTCCGACGAACCCCTGGTCGTCGTCATCGGCGCCACCTCCGGCGACACCCGGATACCCGGAGCCGTCCCGCCGCTGCTGCGGAATCTGGTACGCGGCACCCGTCGTGCCGCCGCGACCGCCACCGGCGGCGCGAGCACCGCGGCCGACCTCGCCCGCCACCTCCTCCAGCTCGCCCCGGAGGACAGGGTCCGCCACGCCGTCGAACTGGTCCGCGCCGAAGCGGCCGCCGTGCTCGGGCACGCCTCGGCCAAGGCCGTCGAACCCGGCCGGGAGTTCCGCGAGCTGGGCTTCGACTCGCTCACCGCCGTCGAACTGCGCAACCGACTGACCACCGTCACCGGTCTGCGCCTCACCGCCACCCTGGTCTTCGACTACCCCACCCCGCACGGCCTCGCCGAGCACCTGGTGGCCGAACTGCTCGACGAGCACGGCGAGACCGGCACGCCCGTCGTGGCGGCCGACGTCGCCGACGACCCGGTCGTCATCGTCGGCATGGCCTGCCGGATGCCCGGTGGCGTCACCACCCCGGACGACCTGTGGCGGATGCTCGCCGGTGGCGAGGACCGCATCACCGGGTTCCCGACCGACCGCGGCTGGGACCTGGACGCCCTGTTCGGCGGCGGTCACGACAACCGCGGTGTCAGCGCCACCCGCCGCGGCGGCTTCCTGCACGACGTCGGCGGCTTCGACGCCGGGTTCTTCGGGATCTCCCCGCGCGAGGCCCTGGCGATGGACCCGCAGCAGCGGCTCCTCCTGGAGACCTCCTGGGAGGCGTTCGAGCGCGCGGGCATCGACCCCGCCGGCCTGCGCGGCAGCGCCACCGGCATCTTCGTCGGCACCACCGGCCAGGACTACGCCAACCTCGTCATGACGTCCCGCGAGGACGTGGAGGGACACGCGAGCACCGGCCTGGCCACCAGCGTCATCTCCGGCCGGGTCTCCTACGCCCTCGGTCTGGAGGGCCCGGCGCTCACCGTCGACACCGCGTGCTCCTCCTCGCTCGTCGCGCTCCACCTCGCCGCCCAGTCGCTGCGCAGCGGGGAGAGCTCTCTCGCCCTCGCGGGCGGGGTCACCGTGCTGTCGACCCCGATGAACTTCTCCGGGTTCACCCGGCAGGGCGGCCTGGCCGGCGACGGCCTGTGCAAGGCGTTCGCGGACGCCGCCGACGGCACCGGCTGGTCCGAGGGCGTCGGCATGCTCGTCCTGGAACGCCTCTCCGACGCCCGGCGCAACGGCCACGAGGTACTGGCCGTGGTCCGGGGCTCCGCCATCAACCAGGACGGCGCCTCCAACGGCCTCACCGCCCCGAACGGCCCTTCCCAGCAGCGCGTCATCCGCCAGGCCCTGGCGAGCGCCGGACTGGGTGCCGCCGAGGTCGACGCGGTCGAGGCACACGGCACCGGTACCACCCTGGGCGACCCGATCGAGGCGCAGGCCCTCCTCGCCACCTACGGCAGGGACCGGCCCGAGGACCGGCCGCTGCTGCTCGGCTCCATCAAGTCGAACATCGGCCACACCCAGGCCGCCGCCGGTGTCGCCGGCGTCATCAAGATGGTGCTCGCCATGCGCCACGGCGCGCTGCCCAAGTCCCTGCACATCGACCGGCCGTCGACCCACGTCGACTGGGCGGCCGGAGCGGTCCGCCTGCTCACCGAGGAGACCGCCTGGCCCGAGACCGGGCGCCCATGGCGGGCCGGTGTGTCCTCCTTCGGACTCAGCGGCACCAACGCCCACGTGATCCTGGAACAGCCGGAGCCGCAGCCCCTGGAGGCGCAGGTGGCGGACCCGGAGGTCACCCCCGGCGTCGTGCCGTGGCCCGTCTCCGCCCGTACCGAGGAAGCGCTGCCGGGACAGCTGGAGCGCGTCACCGCGCTCGACGCGTCCGCGCTCGACCTGGGTTACTCCCTCGCCACCGGCCGCTCCTCCTTCGACCACCGCGTCGTCCTGCTGGCCGGCGCTGAGGGCGACCCTGTCGAGGTGGCCCGGGGCCGTGCCGTCGAGCGCCGGCTCGCGGTCCTGTTCTCCGGTCAGGGTTCGCAGCGCGCGGGGATGGGGCGTGACCTGTACGCGCGCTTCCCGGTGTTCGCGGCGGCACTGGACGAGGTGCTCGCGCTGCTGGACCCGCGGCTCGACCGTCCGCTGCGGGAGGTGCTGTTCGCCGAGGAGGGCTCGCGGGACAGCTCCCTGCTGGACACGACCGGGTACACGCAGCCCGCGCTGTTCGCGATCGAGGTGGCGCTGTACCGGCTGGTGGAGTCGTGGGGTGTGACGCCGGAATTCGT